>JAJDVQ010000018.1 GCA_022826045.1 Acidimicrobiia bacterium
AGCCTTCCTCGGTGACGTCGGACCCGCTGCCGGAAAGGACGTACAGGAACGTGTCCGCGGCCGACGACGACGCAACGAGGGTGGCCTTGGACGCGGCGGCGACGCTCAGCGAGAACCGTCGCGCCCAGTGGGGGGACTGCTTGTCGCCCTCGCGCAGCGACACACAGCCCGCCCCCAGCGTGCCCGAACGCGTGACCGTTCCCGCTTTGAGGATGCCGAGGTGATCCACGCACGCCGCGCCGGTCGGCGTCCGGGTCGGATCGCCCAGGGTGGTGCGGCTGCACTGCCCGCCGCCTGCGGGGTCCCAGCCGTCAGGGCACGACTGCGTGGGCGGTTGGCCGACCAGCTTGGTGAGCGGTGCGGTGGGGTCGCTGTAGAGGGTTTTCTCGCACTTGCCGCTGCTGTCGTTCCACGAGAAGCCGGTGTCGCAGAACCGGACCGCGTCGGCGGTGCGGCTCGTGACCGGCACGCTGGCGGTGCGGTCCCATCGCTGCTTCGCGATGTCGGACTCACACTGGATGCCGTTGTCGGACCAGCCCGCGGGGCATGACTTGGCAGCGGGGTCGTAGCGGTGCCGGGTGGGGGTGCTGGCGGTGGCTTTCCAGCGTGTGGACGCTGTGTCGGACTCGCACAGGGCGCCGTTGTCGGACCAGCCTGCCGGGCACGATTTCGCAGCTGGCGTGTACCGGTAGCGGGTGGGGGTGCTGGCGGTGCGCTTCCAGCGTGTGGAGGGGCTGTCGGACTGGCACACCGGCCCTGACGGCGACCAGCCCGACGGGCATGACCTGGCCGCCGGCGTGTACCGGTAGCGGGTCGGGGTGCTGCCGGTTGGCTTCCATCTGGTTGTGGGCCTGTCGGCGGTGCAGCCGACCCCGTCAGGGCTGTAGCCGGCCGGGCACGACTCGACCGCCGCCGCGGTCAGCGTGCGGGTGAGGGTCTCCCACCAGCACTGCTGGCCCGCGAACGGGTCGTAGCTGCACCTCCTTTTGCGGTACGTCTCTTTCTTCGTGCACGAACGCGACAGACCCGAGGTCTTGAGCGTGTACCCCGACGGGCACGAGTACCGCAGCGGCCGCGAGCCGTAATAGGACTCCTGCTCATAGCAGCCGCCGCTGCGATAGGTCTCCCCGCTCGGGCACGTCGGCGGGCTGAGCGTGATCCGGCACGAATAGGAAGTGCCGTGATCGCCCGACGTGGCCACCCTGGTGCCCTCGCTGCACGTCCACGTGTAGCCGCGGGTGCGGTAGTAGGTCTCCTGGGTCTCGCAGCGGCCGTTGCGGTACGTCTCCCCGTTCGGGCACGTGGGCGGGCTCAGCGTGATCCGGCACGAATAGGAAGTGCCGTGATCGCCGGACGTGGCCACCCTGGTGCCGACGCTGCACGTCCACGTGTAGCCGCGGGTGCGGTAGTAGGTCTGCTGGGTCTCGCAGCGGCCGTTGCGGTACGTCTCGCCTTCCGGGCAGGTCGGGCTGGCCAGGGCGATCTTGCACGAATAGGCCGTGCCGTGGTCGCCCGAGTCGACCTGCAGCACACCGGTGCTGCACTCCCACGTGTAGCCCTGCGTCTCGTGATAGGCGACCTGCTCGTAGCAGCCCGCAGTCGGCGTCGTGCGATAGCTCTCGCCCTCGACAGTGCACTGCGGCGGATCGACCGTGATGCGGCACGAATAGCTGTAGCCGGGATCCAAGAACGTCGACACCAGCGTGCCCTGGCTGCACTTCCATTTCGCGTCGCGCTGCTCGACGGTGACGGTGCGGCACTGGCCCTCGTGCAGCGTCTTGCCGCCGGCGCAGTGCGCCGGTACCGTCTTCTGACAGCTATGAGACGGCCCCAGCTCCCCCAGCGCCGTGACCAGCACATAGCCGTCGTCGGCCTGCGGGCACACGAGATCGGCCGCGGCGTGCTCGACCTTGGGGGTCTTGCACAGCCCCCCGTCGAGCACCATCCCCGCCGGGCAACTCAGCCCCGCCGCCCCCTGCGACCCAGCAGCCCCCGCCTCGCCCGCAAAGCTGCTCCACCCCACCCCGAGCTCTTCGGCACCGTCGCCGTCGGCATCGGCACGCTCCACCCACGGCACCGCCCCCACCCCCGACACCACCGAGACCGCGACGAGCGTCGCCACCAGCAGCCGAGCGGCCCAGCCCAGCCGGCCGTCGCGCCGCGCGCGGGCGCCGCGGCGGGGCGAGGAATCGCTGCTACTGCCCCCCCCCCCCCCGGATACGGACGTTCGCGGCGGCGGTGCGGTTCATGAGCGGCGCAACGTAACCCCCGACAGCACCACTGTCAACAACCCAGTCTTTCCTGGGCATAGCTGCCGCTGTGTCCCGACGGCGGCTGTGCCGCGTGAGTGAGGCTGCGGCGGCGTCCGCCGCATCGACGGAAGACACCGAGGCGGCGACCCCGCCGCGGACGCGCCGTCGGCTGTCACGCGCAGCAAAACGCTCCCTTGTAGGGCTCAGCGGGCTGGCACTGATGACAGCGAGCGTTGCCGGGTTCTGGGCGACCGCTGCGGCCTTCGATGAGCGCATCGCAGTGGTGGTGACTGCCCGAGACCTCCCCGAAGGCCATGTGCTCAGTGCGGCCGATCTCGCGTCGGCCGAGGTGCTGCTGGAAGACGTCCCGCACATCGTGTGGACGCCCACTGCGACGGACGCGCTGGTCGGGCTCGCTGTCGAGCACGCCCTGCCCGCCGGGTCGCTGGTGGGTGCCCACGCACTGATCGAGCCGTCGATCGGTGCGTTCGGGGATGCGCTCGAGGTGGTGGTGCCGCTCAACACCAGCCTGTCGCCGTCTGGCGTGTACGAGGGCGATGTGGTGCTGCTGGTCGATCCCGGTGTTGCGCCATCGCATGAGCGGGCGGGGCGCCCACGGTCGGTGATCCGTTCGCTCGAACTCGTGGCATTCGATGGCTCCGCGATGCGGCTTTTCGTGCCACCCGCGGAGTGGGTGTGGTGGCGGGCGCTGCCCGCGGAGCTGGGTGCGCCGCCGATGGTGCTGCCGGTGCCGTTGGGAGGCGACGCCGCAGCGCTGGCCGCCGACCTCGACAAGCTGTGGGCGGCCTCTTATGAACAAGACGCCGCGGCGCTGCAGCCGTTCGGCGCCGGATGGCGTGAACATGCAGCGCCCGGTGAACTCGAAGTGCTGACGCCGCTCGACTTGAGCTTGGCGCCTTCGGGCATCGCCGAAGGCGATCTTGCGCTGTTGATCGACCCGGGAGCGCCGCAGGGCAGCGCTGGCGGCGGACGGCCTCGCTCGGTGCTGCGCGCCGTGCGGCTGGAGCACTACGAGGACGGCGTGCTGGGCATCTGGGCTCAGCCCGCCGAATGGGTGTGGTGGAAATCGCTGCCTCAACGGCTCGGTGCAGCGCCCATGGTGCTCCGGGTTCCCGAGGGCACCGACACCGACGCCACCGCCCGCAGCCTCGACGAGGAATGGCAGCAGGCATGGGAACAGAGCTGATGCTGACCGTCTGCGATGCCGATGACGCAAGCCTGACGGTGCCTGGACTCGATGCCGGGACTGCGGCGGTGGCCATCGCCCGCTCATGGGCTCGCGTCGGCCGGGATGTGCTGCTGGTAGATGCCGATGCTCACGGCTCGGGCCTCAGCCAGCGCATCGGCGCCGCCACTCGTTTGGCGCTGGACCCAGCGCAGCGGGGTCTGCCCTCGCTGATCGCCTCGCGCGCATCGCTCAGTGCCGAGACCGTGGCACAACATTGCTGGCTGCTGCCTACAAGCGGCGGCGGCTCGCTGCATCTGCTGGGTGCACCGACACATCCCTACGGCGCACATCAGGCCGCTGCTTGGCTGGCCGACCGGGCCCGGAAGCTGGCAGAGCTGGCAGACCGGTGGGCAGTCATCGTGTCGATGCCCGGGGCGGCAGCACCTTCATATGTGCGTCTGAGTCGCGTTGCGTCGCAATGCCTCGCACTGGCCGTGGCGCCGGGCACAACACCTCCGTGTGGGCTTCGCGCCGTGCTGGCCGCATTCGGGCCGCGATTCGCGCCCGACCCCGAGATCAGGCTGCTCATCGCAGAGGCCGACGCGGCTGCACCGCTTCGCTTGGCGGCCGATTCGCTCACGACGGGCATGAGCGCGCCGCTCATCGGCGGCATCGAACGGGCACGCCCAGCGGTACTGCTGGGCGCACGGCCGAGACCTCGCGACAGGGTGCTGCTGAAAGCACTCGCCGACGTCGCCGCGCGTCTGGCAGCCATGGCCGATCACGCAGATGAGCAGGCCGCTCTCCGCGTCGGCACCAACGGCCTGGCAGCGACGCAATGCACCCCTGCGACTGCTGAGGCTGCCACCGTCGACCGGGCGCCGGGCAGATCGCCCGCAGGAGCCGTCACGTGACCTTGGCAGCGTCCATCTGGAACGAAGTGCTCGCCGAAGTGCAGAGCTACCGGCTGGACGCGACCGATCCGCTGCCCGTAGTCGCCGACGCATGCAGGCAAATCGCCGCAGACATCACCCGGACGCGCGAAGCCGAGGCGCTCAACGAACGCGGCGAATCGCTGAGCGACGACGACACGTCGTGGCTTGACAACCGGCTCGAGGAGCTGCTGGGCACCGGCCCGCTGGAGGGCTTCCTGCGCCGCGACGACGTGGAGAACATCTGGCTGTTCGGGCCCAATCTGGGCGTGCTGGGCCTGTCGGGAGGCCGTCAGGAGCGGATGGCAGAGCCGCCATTCGCCGATGCCGACGAGATGGTCCGGTTCATCGCTCACCTGGCAGTCACGCACGGGCAGACCGGGCGGCGCTTCGACGCCTCAGCGCCGCTGCTGGACCTGCGTCTGCGCACCGGCGAGCGGGTATTCGCGGCCATGGAAGTGTGCGGCATCCCGTATCTCACCGTCAGGTGCCACCGCCACCGGCTGATCCGTCTCGACGACTTGGTCGGCGGTGGATCGCTGAGCGCCGATGCAGCAGACCTTCTCGCTGCGGCGGTGCGCCCTCCTGCCCCGGCCAATGTGCTCATCTGCGGCGCATTGGGGTCGGGCAAGACCACGCTGCTGCGGGCGTTGCTGGGCGAGATCGGACCGCACGAGATCGTGTGCACGCTGGAACAGACCTTCGAGCTGTTCCTCGATGAGAAGCACCCGTACACGTTCGCCGCGGAGACCCGCGAGCCGAACAGCGACGGCGAGGGCGAGATCACTATGGAAGAACTCGCCCGCCGTTCGCTGCGCTCAGGCGCCGACCGAGTGATCGTCGGGGAGCTGCGCGGCCCCGAAGCAGCCACGTTCCTGTCCGCGTGCGGCACCGGCTCGGACGGCTCGATGGCCACCATCCACGCCTCGTCGCCCCGCCAGGCGCTCGCTCGCCTCGTGCGCTACTGCATGGGATCGGGCCTGGCGGGTGCGCAGTCCGCGCTGATCGCCGAAGCAGCCGACGTGGTCCATCTCGTCGTGCACATGGGAAGCGACCCCCATACGGGATTCCGCGGCGTCCGCCAGATCACCGAGGTGCTCGGTGCACCCGAGGGCCGGTTCGAGACTCACGACATCTACGCGCGACGCCAGCGCACCGGCCCGCTCGAGCGGGTCGGTCGTCCACAGAGCCCTGAGCTTGTCGAGCGCCTCGTCGAAGGCGGCATCGACGCCGCGACGTGGTCCGGGGATGCCGACTTGTGACGGGCGGCATCGTGGGCTTCGGCATGCTGTTCGCCGCCAGCGCCGCTCTGGTCGCGGCGGCGTTGCGACGCAAGCCATTGCGCGGTGCGCCCGCAGCAAGTGCCGCCTCGGGAAAGCTCATCTCCCTGCCTTTCATGTCTGCGCTGCGGCGCGATGTGCCGCCTCTGGATGGTGCCGAGTTCGCGCGGCTGTGGGCTATTCAGGCGGCCGCCACTGCCGCCGGTGTCGGCGGCGGCTGGTGGGCGACCGGGCTGTGGGGCATGGCCGTGCTCGCCGGGGGGCTGGGAATGCTGCTCCCTCCGTTCATCGCCGCGCCGGCCCGGCGGCGCCGCCAGACCGCCGAGGCGCTGGCATGGCAGACCTGGACCCGCCAGATCGCGGAGTTGGCCCGCTCCGGCGCAGGGCTCGGCGATGCGCTGGCGGCTAGCACCGAGCACGCCCCACCGCAGATCGCTGCCACCGTGAACCGCGTCGCCCGCACTGCCCGGCTCACCGGCCTGCGTGCGGCCACCGACGAACTCGCCGGGCTCGGGCGGGTGTGGGAGCCCGAAGTGGCTGCGGGGCTGGCCATAGCAGCGTCATCGGGCGGGCCGCTGGCTGGGCCGCTCAGCGACCTCGCCGGGCGTATAGGCGACTTCGTGGCATTGCACCGTGCTCGTACCGAGGCGGTCGTGCAGCTGTGGACGCAAACCATCGCGCTGCTCGCGCTGGCGGGCGGTGTCGTGACGCTGATGTACCGCAACAACCCTGCCTACTTCGAGCCCTACCGCACCCCCACCGGCCAGGCGGTGCTGCTGCTCATCGCGTTCGTGCTGCTCGGCGCCACGGCGTTCTTGGTTCGTCATTCGGTGGTCCGCGCCGAGTCGTCGGTGCTGGTCGCCCCCAAACGCGCCAAGCGCGCCCCTGATCCGCTGTGAGCGCTTTCATCGCAGCAGTGCTCGGCGGCGCGGGCTTCGCCTGCGGGGCTGCGCTGGTGATCGCAGCGCTCACCGGAACATCGGCCCGCAGGTCGTTGCGGACCGCGTCCGTGAACATGTGGGAACTGCTCCCCGAGCCGAGGCCCGGCCGGGCCGCCGATCTGCTGCTCGCCGGGGTGACCCCTCGGGCCTACTTTGCGCAGCGCACCGCCGGCGCGGCCGCGGGGCTGGCAGTGGGTGCTGTTGCCGCCGCATGGCGAACCAGCACGGCCACCGCGGCCATCGTCACCGTTGCGCTGTGCGCGTTGGCGGGCTGGCTGGTGCCCTACCAAGGCGTACGTGACGCGGCCAGGCGCGCCCGCGCCGAGCTCGACCAAGTCGTCCGGCTGTGGATCGTGCTCGCCGCGCAGCAAGTTGCTGCGGGCGCCGAGCCGGCCAACGCAATGCTGACCGCAGCCCAAGCCGGCCGGCGGCCGACATGGCGGCTGTTGCATCGGCATCTTGCGAGCGCCCAGAATGAACGCCGCCCGGCCTCCGATGGCTTGAGCAAGCTGACCGAGCGCTACGGCCTGACGAGCCTCACCCAAGCCGTCGGCGCATTCGGACTCGCTGCGCGCCGCGGCACTCGCACGGCAGACGCCGTGCTGGCCGCTGCCGACAACCTGTGGCGCGACACGATGCAGCGCGAACGCGAGGCCGCTGAGCGCCGCAACCAGATCATCGTCCTGCCCGCCACCGCTGTAGCGCTGGCGCTCGCGGCAATCCTCATCTACCCGCCGTTCGTGTCGCTCACCGGCGGCATCATCACGCGCGCTCCCTGAGCGATGCCGCAGCTCGTCGACGCTCCGAGTGCGCACCACGCCGGGTTCCCCCGCGGGCCGCGGGCCGGTCCGAGCCGTGATGCAGCAGGGCTCGCGACGCTGGAATGGCTGCTCGTCATCGCAGCCGCGGGCGGATTCGCCGCAGTCATGGCCGTGGGGTTCCAGGGTCTCATCGATGACGCCACTGCGATCGGCGACGACGCAGACGCGAGGCTCATCGACGCCGGCATCACCGCGGCACGCGTCTCCGACGAAGCGGTTGCTGCGCTGATCGCGCTGGAGACCTCATCCGGCGATCCGGAACGCACAGCCGTTGCCCAGGCTGCTCTGACTGCACTGGCCCAGCGGTGCGAATCGGTCGAAACCGCCTACCCCGATGTCGTCGAGTCCGCCAATTGGGTATGGCTCACCGTGCCCGTCGAGATCCCGACCCCCGCATCGGCGGCACCCGACGACGGAACCCAGACCCCAGCGCTCACCGGCGGCCGCTGGGTGTGCCAGATCGGCCATCACTCGCCATGACGGCAACTCAGCACTCGGGCAGATCGGCGGGTACCGACGGCAGGCTCCCGCCGTTGACGTCAGTCGACTCGGAGGCCGTCAGGGGCACGAGCACGGCGGGGCCGGCAGCTGCGGCGTGGACCTGGTCCAGCCGGCCCGGCCAGAGCGCGCTGAAGGGCCCGAATACGTCGCCTGACACCATGACGCGGACCCAGCCCTGTTCACCCGCACCCGGCCGCGAGCCAGCGTCGGCACCGCTATGGCACCAGTCGCTGAACACCGTCACCGCTCCCAGCGTCCACCAGCGCCACCCTCCGGCGCTGCCCGATGCCGCTCGCGCGACCGCGTCATGCGCCGCAGCCGACATCGCAGCAGCACGCGGGTGCGGTTCGGCACCGGTGTACGCGCTGCCGTCATCGGCGTACGCGAGACCGGCGTCGCCGACCGTCTCCCAGACAGCGCGCAGACCTTCCGAGGCTGCCGCGTCGGCCTGCGCCCTCGCGCCCGCAACCAGGAACGCCTGGGCCGCGAGGATCAGCAGCAGCACCACCATCGCGGGCCACAGGATCAGCATCGGCAGCACCTCGCCACGCTCGTCGGGCCGATCGCGAAGGCGCTGCCGGTGAGGGCGCGAGCCCCGCAGTCGGCGCTGGCGCGGCGCCGCCGTGACGAGGTCGGGGGCGCAGTGACCCTGCTGGTCATGCTCATGGTGCCGGTCTGCCTGCTCGCGGCCGTGGCCGCCGCCGCCGTGCCGCGGCGACTCGCAGCCGAGTCGGCGGCTGATGTCGCCGCGAAGAATCTTGCATCGCTCGCCGTTGCGTGGCGCGACGCCCAAGCCCGTGATCACGGAGCCCTCGACTGGTTCTTCGGCGATTGCGTCGCCTCCAGCACGAATGCCTCGGCCGGTGATCTCGCTGCGCTGGAGCCGGAGTTCCAGCGAGCCTGCGAAGCGCTGACGGAGTCGGTGCTCGAAGGGCTGTCGGCACGCGGCTTCGATGCCAACACCGTCACTGGCTTCTACAGCAGCGCGTACGCAGCGTCTGCGCCGACCACGATGACCCCCGACGGCAACCACGCGGTCAGTCTGCCGTGCCACGCCGGAGGCCGAGCCATCGTTGCCGATGCCGTCCATCTCGGTCTCGCTGCCGACTGGGCCACGACCGATTGGGCTGCATCGCAGGCATGGCCCCAGGGGCTGAGGATCGCAGCGGAGGCCGTCGGGACCATTCCGCTCCCCGCAGCCAGCGGGACGATGGCCGAGCCAGCCTGCGGCAGCCTGCTCGACATCGTGCCGCTCGATGCTCAGCCCGCTGGCGGCAACGAGGCGAGACAGCTCGCAGAGTCGCTCCCCACACGCACCGGATTCGGCAGTTGAGCCCCCGATGCGCTTGCTGACACCGGCCCGCTCTCGACCCGAACGCCCGCCGCGCAGCAAGGAGCCCGAGCCCGTGCGGCGGCGTCGAACGAACAGGGGCGAGCACGGCTCGACATCGTCGTTGGAGCTGATGGCACTGACGCCGATGCTCGCCTTGGGAGTGCTGTTCATCCTGTGGGCGGGTCGTAGCGCCCGCGCCGAACTCGTCACGAGCCTCGCGGCGCAGGAAGCTGCGGTGGCGGCCGCGCTGTGCTGCAACGACGGCCCGACGAACGGACCCTCCGACGGCGAGTCTGGTGAGAGCACCCGCAGCGAGTTACGTCGCGAACTCATGGCCGAAGCCGTGCTCGGCGCCCGGTCCGGCCTGGACTACCTCTGCCTGGGCGACCCCCGGCCCGCCCCTGGGCGCGCCGGATTCGTCACCGCGACAGCCGCCGACCTGACCGCCGGGCAATCCACCACAGGCACGGCCCAGCAGGTGCTCGTCGTCACCACCCATGTGACCTGTCAAACCGACGGTGCCACGGCCCCGGTCCGCGGACTGTTCGGCACCCGCACGCTGCACGGACACGGCGCCCATGTCGCTGTGCTCACGCAGGTACCCACGCCCGACGGCAAGACACCGGACAACCCCGACGGCAAGACGCCTGACGATGAAGGCGAAGCGTCGTGAGCGCACCCATCGGGGTCTGGGCCGCTACGGGAGCGTGGTCGCTGCTAGCGGCGCACGCAACGTGGACAGACCTGCGCAGCGCCATCATCAGCCGACGAGCCTGCTGGGCTGCCGGCATCGCGGTCGCCGTGCTGCTCGGCCCTGGCACTCGGCGAACCCGGCCGGTGCTTGCGCGCTCTCGCCGGCACGGCCGCCGTCGTTGCGGTCACCGAGATCGCCTACCGCATCCGCCCAGACGCCATCGGCTACGGCGACATCCGGCTCATCATCGTCAGCAGTCTGCTGCTCAGTTGGTGGGGACCCGCTTGGCCATGGTGGGCATTGGCGGCAGGTGCAATAGCCGCATGGCCCCGCGCTCTCATCACCACGCTGCGCAGAGGTCGAGGCGCCACCGTCCGTTGCGCGCCAGCGCTCGCCCTAGGCACCGCATTCGCCCTAGGGACACGCCTCGCCACCGTCGGACCGATCCCATGACCCGCCCCCAACCCAACCAAAGGAACACCCCCATGACCCACCGCACCAGCCGCCGCAACGAAGCAGGCCTCACCACCCTGGAATGGCTGCTCATCGTGGCTGCCGTCGCCGGGCTCGCCGCACTCGCCGTCGTGCTCGTCCAGAACGTGGTGGACGACACGGCCGAGCAACTCGGCGGCAGCAGCGCTCGCGAGACAGCCGCCAACGTCGCCGCTGACACCGTCATCCGCGAAGCACGCACCGCGTCACCCGACGATGCTCGATTCAATACGTGGCAGCGATGGGAGCTGTACTTCACCGCACGCTGCGAACGTCTCGAAATCCTCTACAGCGACACCAACCTCGACATCGAAGCCGTGTTCGTGAAACCCACCGGCGCCACCGACGCCACACCCCCCACCGTCGCCGAACTCAACAAAGCCGACCAACACGCCGCCGCCACCGGCAAACCGCAGGCCATCTGCCGACGCAGACCCTGACCCCCCATCACTCCACCAGCAACCAACCGGGCCGCCCAAGCGGCGACTCCTCAGGGGCCTGCTGCGACGACCCGAACCGCTCACGCTCGCCTCGGACATTGCGCAGACTGCACACCGGCAGCTTGTGCACCTCGAACCAGCCGCCTCCCGAATCCAGCACACCCGGCTTCCACAACGGCAACGCCTCGGTATCGGCGTAGGTGATCCCCAGCCGGGCACAGCGCTCGCCGTAACGCCGATTCAGCGAGTCAGCCTCGAACTGATCAACGGGATCATGCGAACGCCACTCCCGCGTCACGCCGTCGGCCGCGATGCGCGCCGCCCGGAACCGCGCGCTGAAACTCCCCGCGTCGACGCCTACGTCACGCACCACCGACTGCACCACCACCACCGCCGTGCCCGCAAACCCTGCCACCGCCGCCGTCAGCAACAGCCAGCCAAGCGTCGCCAAACCGCTCGTGGATCGTCTGCCGTCGAGACGACTGGGCATCAGTCGGCGAGCGGAGGTGCTTCTTCGAGTTCGTCGTCAGCGCTGGCTGCGCCTTCTGTCTCGTCGTCCATGAGGTGGCCGAGGCGCATCTTCTTGGTGCGCAGGTAGGCACGGTTGAAGGGATTCGCATTCGACGACGTCGGCACTCGCTCGACCACTTCGAGCCCGTAGCCGGACAGCCCGCCGATCTTGTTGGGGTTGTTGGTCATCAGCCGCATCCGCTGCACGCCGAGCTCCGCCAGGATCTGCGCCCCGATGCCGTACTCGCGGCTGTCGACCGGCAAGCCCAGTTCCAGGTTGGCGTCGACCGTGTCGCGGCCGCGGTCCTGCAGCGAGTACGCAGCGATCTTGTGGCCGATGCCGATGCCGCGGCCTTCGTGGCCCCGCAGGTAGACGAGCACGCCGGCACCTGCCTCGGCGATGGCCTCGAGGGCGCCGTGCAGCTGCGAGCCGCAGTCGCAGCGCATCGACGCCAATATGTCGCCGGTCAGGCATTCGCTGTGCACTCGCACCAGCACGGGCTCTGCGCCCATCACAGATCCGTACGTCAGCGCCAAGTGCTCGGTGTCGTCGAAATCGCGGAAGACGTGTCCGGTGAACTCGCCGTAGATGGTGGGGATGCGGGCCGCCGAGATCGGGTCGACCAGGCGTTCGTTGACGCGCCGGTAACGGATGAGGTCGGCAATCGAGATGAGCAGCAGGCCGTGCTGCGCGCAGAATTCGATCAGGTCGGGCACCCGGGCCATGGTCCCGTCGTCGTTGACGACTTCGCAGAGCACGCCCGCGGGATGGCAGCCGGCCAGTCGGGCCAGATCCACGGCCGCCTCGGTGTGGCCTGCCCGCTTGAGCACGCCGCCGGGCCGGTAGCGCAGCGGCAGCACGTGGCCGGGACGGTTGAAGTCGTTCGCGCTCGACTTCGGGTCGGCAAGCAGGTTGAGCGTGAGTGAGCGATCCGCCGCCGAGATCCCGGTCGAGGTGCCCTCGGCGGCATCGACCGTGACGGTGTAGGCCGTGCGCATGGACTCGGTGTTGACCGTCACCATGAGCGGCAGCGCCAGCTCGTCGAGGCGCTCCCCCATCAGGGGGGCGCAGATGACACCCGACGTGTAGCGCACGAAGAACGCCATCGTCTCGGGCGTGGCGTGCTCGGCCGCCATGATGAGATCGCCCTCGTTCTCGCGGTCCTCGTCGTCGACCACCACCACGATCTCGCCGCGCCCGATCGCCGCGATCGCATCGGGAATCGCCGCGAACGGCGAGCCCCCTGAAGTGTGTTCGGCTGGGTCGGGGACGGTCATGCCGGGCTCGTTCGTGGTCTGCTGGGGCACCATTCTGCCTGTCGGAGCGCTGGGGCGGCGAGTGACACCGTGCCGCTGCCGCGCTCAGGCCCCTGGAGGGTTCTGCGGCTGGGTCGCGTCGCGCTCGCCGAGCAGGCGTTCGACGTAGCGAGCGAGGACGTCGACTTCGAGGTTGACGAGGTCGCCGGGCTGGGCCGTCCCCATGGTGGTCATCGCCATGGTGTGAGGTATGAGCGCCACTGAGAACTCGCAGCCGCCCTCGCCGTCGTCGTCGATGTCGAAGCAGGTCAGGCTGATGCCGTTGAGGGTCACGGAGCCCTTCTCGACCAGGTACCGGCGCAGACCGCCCTCCGGGCCGACGGAGACGCGCAGATCCGGGCCGCCTCGGGTGATCGTCGCCACCCCGTCGACGTGACCTTGCACGAGGTGCCCGCCGAGCCGGTCGGCGTAGCGCATGCAGCGCTCAAGATTCACGGGGTCGCCTTCGGCCAGCGAGCCCAGAGCCGTTCGCTTCTCGGTCTCGGTGCTGACATCGGCTTCCCACCATCCGTCGCCCATCTCGACCACAGTCAGGCAGCATCCGTTCACCGAGATGGAATCGTCGATGGCAGCGTCGGACAGCACCAGGGCGGCGTTGAATCGGTAGCGCTCGCCGTTGCGGCCCGCGAAGCTGCCGAGTTCTTCGACGAGACCTGTGTACATCGCCCTTCCTTCCAGGAGAAACGAGCTGCCCTGTCTGCCCGGTCTGTTCGCCGCAGGCCGGTATCGAACGGTACCGGCGGAAGCCTGCTGGTGCGCCCGCCGGGGCTCGCCGAGCCAGGCGGCCGAGCTGAATGGCGAAGCCGTAGCCCCGGCGAGATCGCGTTCGAACTGCCCCGCGCGTCAGGAGCTGTCCGGCTCAGCCGGGAACATGGTGATGCGGAGATCTGGGCCGACTCGGCGCAGATCGGCGAACCCGCCGCGCCAGAACTCGGCGATCGTCGACGCGCCCGGACCCGTCAGCATCGGCAGCCCGTCGTCGCCGCCCGCAAGCGCCGGTGCGAGGTAGACGACGTATTCGTCGACGAGGCCATCTCGGTGCAGCTCCCCCGCGACGTTGGCACCGCCTTCCACCAGCAGCTCGACGACGCCGTCGTCGGCCAGGCGCGGCACCACAGACCGCAGCGCTCCGCTGACTTCCATGCATGGCTGCACCTTGGCTTCCGCCGGCGCCATGCCGAGCACGAAGCGGCGCGGATCGAGCCGGTCAGCGGCCGTGCACGCGAACGGCACATCTGCTGGCTCGTCACCTGCCTCGCGCAAGTCGAGCAGTGGGCGGTGG
The DNA here is from genome assembly GCA_022826045.1 of Acidimicrobiia bacterium. Classification (GTDB taxonomy): domain Bacteria; phylum Actinomycetota; class Acidimicrobiia; order Acidimicrobiales; family Poriferisodalaceae; genus Poriferisodalis. The sequence continues at coordinate 13,985 of JAJDVQ010000018.1, forward strand.
GGATCGGCGGGCGGAAGCTCGCGAACGGTGAGCGACGGATCATCGGCGCGCACGGTGCCGGCGCCCACCAGCACGGCGTCGCAGCGTGCACGCAGCCCGTGAGCGTCGGCGCGCGCATCTGGCGAGGTGATCCATCGCGACGTGCCGTCGGGCGCTGCTGTGCGGCCGTCGAGGGTGGCGGCAAGCTTCAGCACGACCCACGGACGACCTGTCTGGCGCTGGTGCAGGTACGGGCGCAGCGAGTGCGCGACGGCGCCGGCGGCAACCCCGACGTCGACCTCGATGCCCGCGGCCCGCAACGCGTCGATTCCGCTGCCGGCCACATGGAGGTCGGGGTCGGTCACGCCGACCACGACCCGGCTGATGCCCGCGGCGATGATCGCGTCGATGCACGGCGCCGTGCGGCCAGTGTGCGAGCAGGGTTCCAGCGTGGTGTACAGGGTCGCTCCGGCCGGATCGGCACCGGCGCTGCGAGCGGCATCGAGGGCCACGATCTCGGCGTGGCGTCCCGGCGGCGGCTCGGTGGCGCCGTCGAATGCCTGACCGTCGTGGGTGACCAGCACTGCGCCGACCCACGGATTCGGCGCTGTAGTGCCGCGCACGTGCTCGCCCAGCTCGACGGCACGCAACATCGCCCCTTCATCCGTCGCAGCGATGGCGTCCATCAACGGATCGTGCAGCGACTCCTGCTCGGCGGTCGCCGCTCGCGCCGCCGCTTCCGCTGCGGCGGTCCGAGGCATCGAGGCGCGGGCGGGCGGCGTGGTCGCGCGGCCAGACCTCGACTGAGCGCGCCGGCCAGGCATCAGTGCAGCCGTTCGCCCGCCAGCAGGGCCAGAGCGTGGGGCAGCACGTCGGCCACGGCCTCGAAGCACTCCACGCAGCCCTTGGTGGAGCCGGGCGTGTTCAGCACGATCGTGCGGCCGATGATGCCTGCGACGCCTCGCGACAGCCGGCCCAGCGGGTTCACCAGCCGCATGGCCTCGGCCAAGCCGGGCGCCTCGCGCTCGATCACGGCGCGGGTGCCCTCGGGTGTGAGATCTCGCACCGTGAAGCCGGTGCCGCCCGTCGACACGATCAATCCCTCGAATCCGGCTGACATCTCTGCCAGCGCCTCAGAAACCGTGTCGATGCCGTCGGCGACGACTCGGCGTTCGACGACCTCGTATCCGGCGGCGGCGAGCGTTGCGGCCAGCGCTTCGCCGCTGCGGTCCTCGCGGGTCCCTGCGATCACGCCGTCAGAGACCGTCAGCACCTTCGCCACGAGCCGGTGTTCGTCCTCTGACGTGTGAGGCTGCGCGTGAGGTTGCTGGTGGTGCTGATGCCGGTGCGCCCCGTGATCGGTGGCCATCGCGGCAGGCTACCGACGGTGACCGGAGGGACTGCGAGCCTCATGCCCGCCGCATCTCCCAGCATTCACATGAAAGTTAGGAGATACGATCTGGCAAGTTGCAAGCTATGATCTGGCAAATTTCAAGAGGATGCATATTGCCGGACATCGCAGCAAGCGTGAACGAGGAACTGCCCAGGCTGCGCCTGGTCGGGACCGACCTCAGCACAGTCGAAGTGAAATCGGCGCAAGGCGGACTGCCCAAGTCGATTACCGAGACCGTCTCGGCATTCTGCAACACCCACGGCGGCCTCATCATTCTGGGCCTGGAAGAAGCGACCGGCTTCACCGCGCTGGACGTCGACGCCAAGAAACTCGCCGCAGACCTTGCATCCGCCTGCTCCCAACAACTCGAACCGCAGATCCGGCCGGAAATCGACATTGTCCAAGTCGACGGCAAGGCTGTCGTCGCAGCCGAGATCGATGAACTCCCGCCGACCCAGAAACCATGCTTCATCAAGACCCGCGGGATCGAGAACGGCTCGTTCATCAGGACGTTCGACGGCGATCGCCGACTGTCCACCTACGAAGTCCACATCCTGCGCGCCTCCAGAGGTCAACCCGACGATGACGTGGCGATCGTCACGGGAGCGAGCCGTGACGACCTCGACTCAGCGCTCGTCGCGTCACTGGCGGATCGCATGCGGTCAACACGTGGTCGGCCATTCGCAGACGCGACCGATGATGAGATCCTCCGAATGCTGGGCGTGCTCGTCGACCGCGGGAGCGACCAGGGTGTGACCGTCGCTGGACTGCTCGCGCTCGGCACCTACCCGCAGCAGTTCCTTCCGCAGCTCAACGTGACATTCGTCGCCTATCCGACAGCTTCTGGAGAGCCGCTCAGCAACGGAACCCGATTCCTCGACAACCAGACGATCGACGGCCCGATTCCGCGCATGGTCGCGGATTCGCTCGCAGCACTTCGACGCAACATGAAGCGCAGATCGATCGTCGTCGGCATCGGTCGCGAAGACAGGTGGGAATACCCGGAGGAGGCAGTTCGGGAGCTCATCGCCAATGCGCTCATGCACCGCGACTACCACCCTCTGGCCCACGGCACGCAGGTCCGCATGGAGCTCTTCCCCGACCGGCTCGAGGTCTCCAGCCCCGGCGGATTGCATGGACCCATCTCGCGCCAAGACCTCTTTGCAGAATCGGTTTCCTCCTCGCGAAACGCCCGCCTGGCGAAGCTCTTGGAAGACGTCGAAATCGAGACGACCGCGCGGACCGTTTGCGAGAATCGAGGATCAGGCCTGCTTGCCATGGCTGCATCGCTGCGCCGCGCCGGGATGGAGCCCCCGAAGATCACCGATGTCGTGCGTGAGTTCCGGATGACCATCAAGAATCACGGGCTGCTCGATGACGATGCCGTGGCATGGCTGTCGGCGATGGACACCTCCCTGCTCAATGATCGACAACGACTCGGGCTTGCGTTCCTGCATAGGAACCGGACCATCACCAATCAGCAGTACCGATCGCTGACCGGCTGCGACGCCCAGACGGCGACCCGTGAATTGACTGGCCTCGCCAGCGCGGAGCTCGTCGCCAAGACGAATGACAGGCGATGGACCATTTGGGTGCTTCACGACGAGCTTGACCGCCTGGCGCAGCCCCGCCTGGACTCCGGCGGCAAGTCGCCACGTGTTCGCCGAGACCGGCGGCCCGAGATCAGGGCACTGCTTGCAGCTGGAGCGCAGCCGACGCGCGGCCTCGCCGAGGAACTCGAGATGACCAGGGCGGGAGTGCTGCTGTGGCTGCGCCGCATGGAACAGGACGGCGAAGTCGAGCCCACCAGCGAGAATCGCCGCAGCCGCACGAATCGGTGGCGGCTTCGCAATCCGGATGGCGATGTCGGTCGCCCCTGAACTCGTCGAGCCGCTGCCCTCCGCGTCACCGCTCACTAGCCTGCGCCTATGGCCGACGCGAGCGACCGCACCTGTTTCGAGAACCTGTACATGTTCTCGGGCGACTATCCCCACATGAAGGGCGGTCGGAACCCGTTGGGCCGCTTCAACGCGCCGCTGGAAGGCTTCGAGGGCGGGGTGCTCGACCGGTTCCTCGCCGACAACATGGCGGAGCTGATCGGCGAACGATCCTGACTATTCCAAACGAGAGCAGCGAGGACCCCCGATGAGCGAAGTTCGCACTGTCATGTTCGACGTCGACACCCTCCGTGTCGTGCTGCACGTGCTGGCGGTGACCGTGTGGATCGGCGGCCAGATCGTCGTCGGGGCCGTCGTGCCCGTGGTGGGGCGGGCGTTCCCTGGTTCGGGCAAGGTAGCGGCGAAGGCCTTCTCACGGGTGGCGTGGCCCGCCTTCGGCATCGCAGTCGTGACCGGGCTGTGGGGCATGCTCGCCATTCCCAGCTCCGAGACGAGCACCGGCTGGTCGATGCTGCTGGGCATCAAGATGCTGCTCGTGCTCATCTCCGGCATCGGCGCGCTGGTGCATCAGAACGCCGGCGACAACGCGGCCAAGCGGGGTGCAGCAGCCGGCGTGTCGCTGCTGTGCGGCCTCGCCGCGCTCGTGATGGGCGTGATGCTCTAGCCCTGGCCTGGCTACAGGCAGGCGCTACCAGACGGCGTCGGCGATCTTGAGCTCGAGGATCTGCTCGTCGTCGTAGCCGAGCTCGGCGAGGATCTCATCTGTGTGCTCGCCGTAGTCGGCGGTGCCGCCAGCCCGATGCCAGATCGCCCGGCGAGGCCGCCGTTGCGCTTGACTATGGCGGACTGTCCTGCACAAGCGGGCAGTCCCATGACGAGGGGAAGGCGCGATGAGCGAGTCCGAGTACACCTGCTTCGACGTGGAGGTGCGCGATCACGTCGCCCACATGGTCCTGAAGCGACCCGAGAAGGCCAACTCGATGATCGCCGAGTTCTGGACCGAGCTGCCGAGCATCATCGACGGCATCTCCGCCGGCACCGACGCGCGTGTCGTGGTGCTGTCGGCCGTCGGCCGCCACTTCTGCTCTGGCATGGATCTGTCGGTGTTCGGCAGCTTCGACGTGTCCGGCGGGTCAGCCAGCGCCGACAGATCCCCCGATCGTGCGCACGGCAGCCGCCGGCGGGCGCAATTCCGCACCGGCGTGCTGCGGGCGCAGACCACCATGAACGCGCTGGAGAACAGCCGGCTGCCGGTCATTGCCGCCATCCAAGGCGCGTGCGTGGGCGGCGGTGTCGACATGGTCTCGGCGTGCGACCTGCGCTATGCCACCAGCGATGCGTTCTTCAGCATCCAGGAGATCAACATCGGCATGACCGCCGATGTCGGAACGCTGCAGCGCATGCCCAAGCTGGTGCCCGAGGGCGTCGTGCGCGAGCTCGCCTTCACGGGACGGCGCATGGGCGCCGCAGAGGCGCTGGACCGGGGCTTCGTCAACGCGGTCTACGACGACCACGACTCGATGATGGACGCCGTGGCCGAGGTGGCGGCACAGATCGCCTCCAAGAGCCCGATGGCGATCTGGGGCACCAAGCAGACCATGAACTACAGCCGCGATCACTCGGTGGCGGACGGCCTCGAGTACATCGCCACATGGAACGCGGCCATGTTCGACACCGACGACATGGGCGAGGCCTTCCGTGCCCAGATGGACCGTCGCGATCCCGACTATCCCGACCACAGCGCTCTGCACCACGGGCTGGGCGCCTAGCCACGAGCAGCCAGCGGCGGCTCTCGAGCCGTGGCGCGGCCTGGGCGACTTCCGACGGAGGCAGTCACATGACGCAACTCTCACTGGTGCCGCTCGAGTGCGGCTGGCTGTCGACGCCGACTGCGTCGGTGATCAAGGACGCGCCCGGCAACGTGCGGCTGCCGATCCCGAGCTGGCTGGTGCGCCACCCCAGCGGCCAGACGCTGGTGTTCGACACCGGCATGCACCCCCAGGTGCAGGAAGGCGTGGGTGCGCGGTATCCGCTGCTGGCGAAGTCGTTCACGGCGGACTACTCCGCTGGCGATGAAGTCTCGGCCCGGCTCGAGAGCGTCGATGTGGATCCGGCCGAGCTGACATTCGCCGTCTTCAGTCACCTGCACTTCGATCACTGCGGCGGCACCGAGCTGCTGCCCAATGCGCGGCTGATCTGCCAGCGAGCCGAGTGGGAGTCGGGGCATCACCCCAAGCTCATCGAGTACGAGGTGTACAAGCCCGAGGACTTCGACCTCGGGCACGATCTCTTGCTCATCGAAGGCCCCCATGATGTGTTCGGTGACGGCTCGGTCACCTGCATCCCGACGCCGGGGCATACCGCCGGCCACCAGTCACTGCGGGTGGAGCTCGACAGCGGTCCCGTGGTGCTGACCGGCGACTGCGTCTACTGGGAGGACGTACTCGACCGGATGCTGCTGCCGCCGTTCGGCTACGACCACGACATGCAGCTCGAATCGATGCGTCACCTCAAGTCGCTGCGCGACGAGGGAGGCTGCCGCCTGCTGTACGGGCACGACGACACCCAGTGGGCCACGCTGCCCCACGAAGGGGTCGGCCTGACCTAGCTCGCTGAGTTACGCAGGCGGGTCGACGCGGTAGAAGCGACGCGCTGTGCCGGCGAACAAGTCGGCGCGCTCGGCAGGGGTGTAGCCCGCCTCGTCGCAGATCCGCTGGAAGGCGTTGAACAGCACGGTGTACGAGCAGCCCTGCTTGTCCACCGGGAAGTTGCTCTCGAACATGCAGCGGTCGGGGCCGAAGGTCTCGATGCAGTGGCGGATGTCGTCGCTCCAGGTGGCGGCGACGTGCTCCGACGACGGCGCCTGCGGGAGTCGCTTGAAGCCCACGCCGTAGATGCTCATGCCGATCCCGCCCACCTTGACGGTGACCTGCGGGTGGCGGGCAAGCGCTTCGAGCGCCGGGCGCACCACGGCACGCACCTCGTCGCGGCGGTCGGCATAGGGGCCGATGCCCAGCGGACCGCCGAGGTGGTCGAGCACGACGGGCGTGTCGGGCACTGCATGAGCGAGGTCGACCAGCTCGCTGACCTGCGTGTGGAACATCCAGCCGTCGAAGCTGAAGCCCATCCGGCCCAGCGTCGCGTAGCCAGCCCGGAAATCCGGGTCGGCGAGCAGCTCGGGCGGCGGCTTGGTGTGGCTCTCGCGGATCTGGTCGCTGCCGTCCCAGGCGTTAGCGTGGCGGATGCCTCGGAAGAGCCCCTCGCCGGCCTCGTCGTGGGCCGCCAGCACCTCCTCGACGGCATTGCCCAGCGTCAGGTCGGCGAAGCTGACGATGGCCGAGATCGTGGCCCCGTCGGCTTCGGCTGAGATCGCCGCCTGCTCCCGGACGAACTCCGTCTCGCCCACCGGGCGCATGTGCTCAGGCCCGCTCGTGTAGTAGCCCGCAGCGCACTCCACGAAGACGGTCTGGGTGACGTTGTGCCCGGCGCCGGTGTCTTCGTGAAGTTCGGGCACGAGGTAGGTGCCAGCAGGAAAGTCCCACAGGTGGTGATGCGGATCGACGATCTCCTCGTCGGCGTCGATCGGCTGTTCAGCGGTGGCTGCCAGCCATGCGTCCTTGTCGCCTACCGGATTCTCAGACACTGCCACTCCCCTTGATCGAGCCTGTGCAGCAACGCGGCGCACTGTAGGCGGCACAGGCACACGAGGCAGGTGTCGCCGAATCGGCGAACCGGCAGCGCGTGACGAGTTCAGACGTAGTCCCAGGATTCGGTGGGTTCGAGGCCGTCGGGGGTGAGCTGCCACAGCGATGGTGTGGCGACGCCGTCGGTGATGTCGAGATAGCCGACGGTGCCGAGCTGGGCGCTGAGATTGCGGGGGAACGTGGGCGAGCCGGGATTGACGCACAGCACGCCCGACAGGGTGTCGATGCGGTGGACGTGCGTGTCGCCGTAGACGCACACGTCGAGCCGCTCGTCGGCGCCGAAGTGTCGTTCAACCGCATCTGCCACTGAGTAGAACGACAGCTCGGGCACCGGCAGGTGGTGGGTGAGGCCGACCCGCACGCCGCCGAACGTATGCGCCCATGCGTTGGCCAGCAGCGGATGATCTGGCTGCACGTCGCGGCCCGACGAGCCGTCGTCGCCGTTGCCACGGGCAGCCCAGGTGGGCGCGATCTCGTTGAGCCGGTCGACCACGGAGATGTCGTAGATGTCGCCCGCGTGCAGGATCGCATCGCAGCCCTGCATGGCGGCGTACGCCTCGGGCCACAGCTCGGGCGCCGCCTCAGGAATGTGCGTGTCCGAGATCAGCCCGATGCGCATCCGACCACGCTACGAGATGGGGCAGCGAGCCGACCGACTCGGGAGGATGGCGGCAGGGCCTTGATTGCCCAGACCGGCCTGCACTGCGACCCCGTGGCCACGCCGCCAAGAGCAGTCAGCCGAAGCGGGTGCCGGCCGGCAGACGAGCGCCGCGCAGCCAATCCCGGGCATCGAGCGCTGCTCGGCCTGACGGCTGGACGGTGCGCAGGAGGATCAGGCCGTCGCCCGTCGCGGCCGCATCGTCGACCAGCGTCCCGGGCGGCACTTCAGCCTCTCCTGACATCGGGGTCGCCTCTCGGACGATGAAGCGCTCGCCGTCGAGCGTGGTCCACGCGCCGCCGACCCGGATCTGCCGGTCAATGAGAGCCGCCGCATGGGACCAGTCGATCTGGCGGTCCGCCGGAGTCAGCTTGCGGGCGTAGGTCGGCTCGCCCGATTGCGGTCGGGGCGTGCCGAGGCCCGCGGTGAGCGAACTCGCGAGGTGCTGGGCGCCGTCGTGTGCGAGGCGCCGACGAAGGTCTGCTGCGGTGCCGGCCGGGCTGATGGGCACTTCATGGCGCCAGTAGACCGGTCCCGCGTCGAGCGCGGGTTCCAGCGCCATGAGGGACACGCCCGTGCGGTCGTCGCCGGCCAGCAGCGCCCGTTCGACCGGAGCTGCGCCGCGCCAGCGCGGCAGCAGCGAGAAGTGCAGGTTGAGCATGGGTGTGACAGCAAGCAAGTCCTCGCCGATGAGCCGCCCGTAGGCCACCACAACCGCGCAGTCGGCATTGCAGCCCGCGAGGTCGGCCGGATCGTGGCTGACGGGCAGGCCCAGCTCTTGGGCGGCAGCGGCAACCGGGCTCGGGGTGTCGCTGCCGCGGCGGCTGCGCCGGCGCGGAGCGCCCGTCACCACGACAGGGATCTCAAACCCAGCTTCGGCGAGCGCCTGCAGTGCAGGCACGGCGTCATCCGGAGCGCCCGCGAAGGCGATCCGGCGTGGCTGTGCTGGCGGCAGCGGCAAGTGCGGCGAGGTCATGAACGGGCCGCGCTGTGATCGAAGGTGACGGTCGCTCCCGGTGCTGAGCGACGCTGCTGCGGGCCTGCATCAGTGAGGCGATGCTCGTCCCGCCGGCTCATCGCGGCTGTGGCGATGCCGCCGCTTGCGGGTCGCGAGCGATAGCCAGGGAGTGCTCAGCCGTCTGCGGCATTGCGGCCCACGAGCGGGACCGGGCCGCTGTCGGCCGGTCCGTTGGCGCCGGATTGCAGCTGCGCGAGCTGGACTCGCCAGTCTCGCAGCGCCTCCTTGCGATCGGCCTTTTCGAGGCGGTCGACGAGCAGCACGCCGTCGAGGTGATCCAGCTCGTGCTGGAAGAGGCGGGCCAGCAGCTCATCGGCCTCGAGGCTGACCTCGTTGCCGTCGAGGTCGCGTCCGACGATGTGCACCTCTTTCGGACGGACGATCTCGAAGGTCAGACCGGGCACCGACAGACATCCTTCGGTGTAGGTCCACTCGCCGTCGCTCTCGACGATCTCGGGGTTGATGAGCGTCTGGGGGCCGTCGCCCTCGTAGAGGTCGAAGATGAACAGGCGGCGCTGGATGCCCACTTGGGGAGCGGCGAGGCCGATGCCCTCGGCGGCGTACATGGCCGGCAGCATGTCGTCGACCATGCGCGCCACCCGGCCGTCGATGTCGGTGATCTCGGCGGCGCGCTGGCGCAGCACCGGGTCGCCCATCAGCCGGATCTCGTACGCGCTTGCCATGGGCTTGGGAGGCTACCGGCGCGCCCGCGCGCGGCCCGTGAGCGCGAGCGCGCAGACGCGGCCAGCACGACCGGGAGACGGTTGCGGCGTGTCGGGCTGGCCGATTGACCGGAGCTTCCTGTCAGGCGCGCAGCGGATCGACTGCGACACGCAGCCTCCCGGACGGCCGCCCGGCAGCCGACAGAGCGTCCAGCATCGCGACACGGTCGCCGCTGCGGATGCGCCACGTTCCGTCGGCTGGTCCCGCGATGTCGAGCGCGCTGGCATTCAAGCCCGCAGACAGGTTGTCGATGTAGCCGGGGGCCGCGGTACCCGACACCAGCGCCCACGTCGCAGCAGGAGGCTGGCGCATCTCCGCACGGCGCTGAGCCTCCGCACGCAGCCAGTCGCTGGGATCGGCCCCAGCCGTCGCCGCCAGGACCGGATGAGCGGGCAGCCGGGTCTGCACCAAGATGGTGCCGCCGCCCGAGCGTGGGCCTACCAGTCGTGCCGCGCGCACGAGCAGTGCGAAGGCCTCCTCACCCGCCCGGTAGCGGGGCGCCGTGAGTTCCTGATCGAAGTCGATGAACGCCACTGCGTCCGCCGAGGGCACCCGGTGCAGCACTGCCTCTGTACCGATGCAGAGCGCCGCCGGCGTCCCGTGACCGTCGGAAGCGCCTGGACCGGTGCCAACGACAGCTGCATCCGGCGCCGCACCGCCGACCACCTGTGTGACGGGACGGCGGGCCAAGCGTTCCATCTCGTCCGCAACGCCCTTGACGCCGACCCGGGCGCGGCGGAACCTCGTAGCTCCGCAGAATTCGCACACGGCGGGGCGGACATCACCGCTGTCGGGGTCGGCGAACTGCTGCTTTTCCAGCCGCAGAGCACGGCCGGTGAGGCCCGAGCGCGCCAGCTCGCCGCACGAGGCGCAGTAGGCGAGACGCGCCCGGCCGGCACGGTTCAGCACGCACACCACGGTGCCGTCGCTGCGCAGCAGCTCGGCGAGGGCTTCGCCGCACCACTCCCCCGTCGCAGGATCGTCCTGGCGCCGGTCCGCTATCTGCACTCGCGGCCACGCCTCCCGCTCATCGGGCCTCGCAGCGGCGATGACTGCCGACGCCGCCATCGCAACCGAGCCCACGCCCGAGTCCGGGCCAATGTCCGGCTCCGGGTCGGCATCTGGGCCTGCCGCAGCGCGCCCGCCGAGCGTGAGTGCGTCCGGCGAGGGCATCGGTCCCACCAGCAGGCAGCGCGCGCCGTCGCGGCGGGCCCGCTCGACCGCCACATCACGTGCATTCCACGTGGGCGCCGCCTCTTGCTGGTACGCCTCGTCGTGTTCGTCAAGCACGACGACGACATCGAGCCGGCCGCACGGGGCCCATGCCCCGGCGCGTGTGCCGACGACAGCATGAGCTGAAGCTGCACCTGCCCAGTCACGCGGGAACAGCGCCGTTGACACGCCTGCCTGGCGCAGTCGACCCGCGAGCCTGGCCGCCCAGGCCACCGTAGGCACGAGCACCAGCGAGCGGCCGTGGCGCATTGCTTCGACGACCAGCGGCCATTCGTCGGCGCACGGTCCAAGACGCACGACGGTCGGCAACCTGTCGGCACCGGCCGAGCGGACGACTGAATCCGCTGCAGGCTCGGCGTCGGCCGCTGCTGACAGTTCGGACTGGTCGGCAGGGCACTGCGGCTCGCTGCGAATCTCATCAGCACCGGCGCCGAAGGCATCTCTCATCCATTCGGGAGTGCCGGCCCCCTCGTCGGACACGGCGTTCGGCAGATTCACCGGACGGCTCGCCGGCAGGCCCTTGACGACGCGATCCGGGCTCGCCGTGCGCAGGAAGTGAGCCCGGGTGCCTGCCCATCGCCACGCGGCCCATCTCGCCAGGTCGACCACATGCGGCGGCGGTCCCACGCCGACGACGCCACTCATCGGCGCCAGCTTCAAGCCGGTGGGCGCCGGTGCATCGAGCTCGGTCACCCAGCCACGCAGGCGGCGGCGGTTGAGCACCACCCGCACGATGGTGCCGACGCTGACCGGCACACGACCTGCGGCAAGTTCCGGCGGCAGCAGGTACGTGAATTCGCGGTCGATGGCCGGCTCGTCGACCAGCACCTGCAACGCCTGCTGCATCGTTGCAGTCTGCCCCGCCCCGGTTGGGCGCCGACCGTCGCTTTCACAACCCCGCAGCCCATGCGGGAACTCGTCGTGCTTGGATGCGGCGCAGTCGCGCCCGTCGGCTACAGACCCAGTGCGGACTTGAGATCGCCGACGCGGTTGATCTGCTCCCACGGGAACGTGTCGCCGCTGGGCACACGGCCGAAATGCCCGTAGGCCGCTGTCGCCTTGTAGATGGGGCGTCGCAGGTTCAGTTCGGCGACGAGCGCCGCGGGTCGCAGATCGAACACTTCGGACACCGCCGACGAGATGGCGTCCGGGTCGACGTGGGCAGTGCCGAACGTCTCCACCAAGACCGAGACCGGGTCAGCGCGCCCGATGGCATAGGCCACCTGCATCTCGCAGCGGTCTGCGGCTCCGGCAGCCACGATGTTCTTCGCAACCCAGCGTGCACCGTATGCCGCCGAGCGATCCACCTTGGAGGGGTCCTTGCCGCTGAATGCGCCGCCTCCGTGACGGGCGTAACCGCCGTAGGTGTCGACGATGATCTTGCGACCGGTGAGCCCGGCGTCGGCGACGGGCCCGCCGCTCACGAAGCTGCCGGATGGGTTCACGAGCATCTCGAACTCGTGCTCAGCGAAGGCGGCGGGCAGGGTGGGGCCGATGACATGCTCGAGCAGGTCGGGACGCATCATGGCGTCGATCTCGATCCCGTCCCGGTGCTGGGCGGAGACGACGACTGTCCGGAGCGCGGCCGGCTCGCCGTCGCGGTACTCGAAGCTCACCTGGGTCTTGCCGTCTGGGCGCAGGTAGGGGATGCAGCCCGACCGGCGCGCCTCGGTGAGCTGCTCGGCCATGCGGTGGGCCACATAGATCGGCAGCGGCATGAGCGCATCGGTTTCCCGGCAGGCGTAGCCGAACATCATCCCCTGGTCGCCGGCGCCCTGATCGTTGCCGCCGAAGACGCCCTCGGTGATCTCCGGGGACTGCTCGTCGAGGGCGATCATGACGCCGCAGGTGTTGCCGTCGAAGCCCAGCTCGCCGTGGTCGTAGCCGATTCCGATGATGGTGTCCCGCACGACCCTGGGTATGTCGACGTAGGCCTCGGTGGACACCTCGCCCGCCACGACGACGAGACCGGTCGTGACCAACGTCTCCACCGCGACCCGTGCTCGGTCATCATCTGCGATCAGCGCGTCGAGGATGGCGTCGGAGATCTGGTCGGCCATCTTGTCCGGATGGCCCTCGGTCACCGATTCTGAGGTGAAGGTCCACTGATTCAACGCGGCTCCCGATTCGGTCGTGCTCTGTCGGCTGTCGCGGCCTGTCGCGGCCGACGTTCCACCAGCGCGGCAAGGCTAGACGAACGAGGTCGCGGCGCAGCAGAAGGCACGCTGGCGCCAGGAGCTACCGGCGCAACTCGGCGACGGTGTCGAGCACCGCGTCGGCGACCTCACGCTTGGAGCAGATCGGCAGCGGCCGCACGGTGCCGTCGGCCAGCAGGATCGTCACGATGTTGGTGTCATGGGCGAATCCCGCACCTGCCGCCGAGACGTCGTTGGCCACCATGACGTCGAGGTTCTTGCGAGCCAGCTTCTGAGCGGCGTTGTCGAGCACATCAGCAGTCTCGGCTGCGAAGCCGACCAGCACCTGGCCCGCCGGCTTTGCGGCCCCGAGACCGGCGAGGATGTCCTGGGTGTGCTCGAGCACGATGACCGGCGCTTCGGCGCCGCGGTCTGCATCGCCCTTCTTGATCTTCTGCGCAACGACGTCGGCAGGCCGGAAGTCGGCCACTGCCGCTGCCATGACGATCACGTCGGCGTCCGCGTGCGCCGTCACAGCGGCCTCCATCTCGGCTGCCGACTCGACGCGTACTTCCCGCACGCCCTCGGGCGGCGACAGCGGGGCGCTCGTCACCAGCGTGACCTCGGCGCCGCGATCCCGGGCAGCGGTGGCGATGGCGTAGCCCTGCTTGCCCGAAGACCGGTTGCCGATGAAGCGAACCGGGTCGATGGCCTCGCGGGTGCCGCCGGCGCTGACGGTCACGCTGACGCCGGCGAAGTCGCGGCGCGGCTGCGGGGGCTGACGGGCAGGGTCGGGTTCGGGCAGCTCGGCAAGCACCGCTTCGACGGACGCGAAGATCGTGGACGGCTCGGCGAGGCGGCCCGTGCCGACGTCCCCGCCGGCGAGCCGGCCCGCTTCGGGCACCACGATGTGCACTCCCCGACCGTGCAGCACGTCAATGTTGTGCTGCACGGCGTCGTGCTCCCACATCTCGGTGTGCATGGCCGGACACACCACCACCGGCGCTCGTGTGGCGAGCAGCGTGGCGGTCAGCAGTCCGTCGGAGATGCCTGCGGCGTAGCTGCCGATGACCCGCGCCGTGGCGGGCGCCACGACCACCGCATCGGCCGTCTGGCCCAGCGTGGTGTGCGGGATCGGATCGTCATCACCGAAAATCGAGGTCTGCACACGCTCGCTGGCCAAGGCGTCGAACGTGGCCCTGCCGACGAAGCGCTGCGCCGCCGCGGTCATCACCGGCACGACGTGCGCACCGGCATCCATCATCAGCCGGCACAGGATGATGGCCTTGTACGCGGCGATGCCGCCGCTGACGCCGAGCACCACGCGGCGCCCGGCAAACGGCGATGCTGCGCTGCGGGGGCCAGTCTCGGATTGATCGGCAGAGTCCGTCACTGCCGCGAAAGGGTACGCCCCACGGTCAGATCACGGCAGGGGCGGAGGGATTCTCAGCCTCAGGCCTCGAGGTCGGGGACCACCTCGAGCATGGCCGCGTCGGCCTCGGCTGCAGCGAGCGCTTCGGCCTCGAGCCGGGCGCGCTCCTCGGGATCGAAGCGCTCGAAGGTGATCTTGTCGGCCTCGATCTCCTCGAAGGCGATCGACAGCGGCTTGCGGGCCACCGATGCCACCTGCGGGGGCACGACCGAGCCGATGCCGCCGTCGAGCTGGTTGTAGTACGAGTTGATCTGCCGGGACCTCATGGCCGCAAGGCTCACCAAGGTGAACTTGGAGTCGACCTTGGACAGCAGGTCCTCGAGACCCGGGGTGATCATGGTGTCGGTTGACTCTGTCATCGCAGTGTGCAGGCTACCGAGAAGGCTGCCCGTCGAGATGGATCTGGGCTGCCGGGACCAGCAGGGCTACGGGGCGTGGTCGGGACGATGCGTGCGCGTGCGGTCCACGAAGGCGGCAATCTCGGTCACGGTGCTCGAGATGTCCCGGTTCACCACGATGAGGTCGGCCATGCGGTACCCCACCGGCAGCTCCTCGTCAGCCTTGGCGAGCCGGCGAGCCACATCGGCGTCAGGGTCGCCCCTGCGGCGCATGCGGCGCTCTTGCTCGTCCCGGCTCGGCGGAAGCACCATGATCACCAAGGCGGACGGGTCGCGATTGCGCACCGACACCGCCCCTTGGACGTCGATCTCGAGCACGAGGTCTCGATCCAGATCAGGCGGCGGCATCGGCGTGCCGTAGCGGTACTCGAAGAAGTCGGCCCACTCCAGAAAGCCCCCCGAAGCGATCCGGGCATCGAACTCATCGGCGGTGACGAACGTGTAGGCCTCCGCCGGCTCGCCGACACGGCGGGCGCGCGTCGTCCACGACCTGCTCAGCAGCAAGCTGGGATCGCGGGCCACCAGCTCCGCGACGATCGTGCCCTTGCCGGCCCCCCCGGGCCCGCACACGACATACAGCGTGACGCCCCACGCCTCGCTGTCGCCCGGTGCGCGCCCAGGCGCGCCATCACCTTGTGCGCGCCCAGGCGCGCCATCACTCGCAGCGCCGCCGGGCGCTGGGCTGGTCATGCGACGGCAGTCACGCGCCGGAGGCGGAATCCTGTGCGAAGTGCTCGCTCAGACGGCGTCGTTGCGTCTCGCCGAGACCGCGCAGCCGCCGGTTGTCGGCGATGCCAATCTCGGACATGAGCCTGCGGGCCTTCACCTTGCCGAGACCTGGCATCGACTCCAGGGCGGCAAGTGCCTTCAGCTGCCCCACATTGGGGATGCTGTCGGCTTCGGCCAGCAGATCGTCGAAGCTGAGCAAGCCCATCTTCAACCGATGCTTGACGTTTGCGCGGACCTCGCGGGCTTCCTTTGCCTTGGCCAGCGCCTCGGCACGCTGCTCGTCACTGAGTTCAGGCAGCGGACTCATTGCCGTGCAGTGTAGCTACGCCTCTCGTAGCGCTGAGTGACACCCCGCCCGATTCACCGGCACATTTGGGCGACTCTGGGCGATGCAGGGCGGTTCCGGGAAATGGCGGCGATCCCGAGCGATGCGAGGTGAGTCAGTCGCCGGCCAGTTCGGCAGTCACCTCCGCGACGACGGCCGCAGCGGCCGCGTGCGGATCGGCAGCCGCCGTGACCGCCCGGCCGATGACCAGGACATCGGCGCCTGCAGCAAGCGCAGCCGTCGGCGTGGCGACACGGCGTTGATCGCCGGCCGATGCGCCGACGGGCCGGATGCCCGGGACAACCCGCAGCAGCCCCGGCGCGGCAGCCGAGACCGTGGGCAAGTCCGGCGCGGCGCACACGAGGCCCCCGCAGCCCCCCTCGCGTGCCAGCGCAGCGCGCTCAGCCAGCAGCCCGGGCGACGCCTCCGCGTCGGAGGTCAGCACAGTGACCCCGAGCGCGACCGGCTCGGGACTCCGGGTCGCAGCGCTCGAGCGTGCATCAGCGGCGCCTTCTCGCAGCCCTCGGGCACCGGCGGCCACCATGTCGGGCCCGCCTTGGGTGTGCAGGGTGAGCAGCCAGACGCCCAGCGAGCCGACGCGGCGCGCCGCGTGCTCCACGGTGTTCGGTATGTCGTGCAGCTTGAGGTCCAAGAACACCCGGCTGCCTGTCGCCACGATGTCGCGCACGAGTGCCGGGCCTTCGGCGATGAACAGCTCGAGGCCGACCTTCATGACCCCGAAGTCGGCGCCGAAGCGTTCGACGAGTGCCATGGCCGCTGTGCGGTCGGGCACATCGAGCGCGAGCGCCAAGTGGTCCCTCGCTGGGGCTTTGTGGAGCGTCGATGCTGTCGCAGTGGCTGTTGGCGGGTTCAACTGGTCTCCCCTGGGGCGGTTGGCGGACGGCTCATCGCGGCACGGCTCAGTCGCCGGATGGTTCAGTCGCCGGTTCAGTCGTCGGGTCGGCGGCAGCGCCGGATGCAACGCCCGACTGATGGGCGCGACCAGTCAGCTCGGCGGCCGTGCCGATGCCGTGCCGACGGCACCAGCTGCGCAGCCCGTCGAGCACCTTGCGGGGCGCCCTGGGGTCGTAGAACGACGCGGTGCCGACTTGGGTGGCACTCGCGCCCGCTGCCATGAGCTCCGCGGCGTGGGACCCCTTGGCGATGCCGCCGACGCCGACGATCGGCACCTCGCCGAGCGCAGCACGGACGTCGTAGACAGCCCTGACGGCCACGGGCCGGATTGCCGGGCCCGACAGCCCTCCTCCGCCGATGCCGAGCGTGGGCTGCGCGGTGACGGGGTCGATCGACATGCCGAAGACCGTGTTGATGAGCGTGAGAGCCTCGGCCCCGGCTTCGAGCGCTGCGGCGGCAATCTCGACGAGATCGGTCACGTTCGGGGTGAGCTTCGCCCACACCGGCACGCCCGCGGCGGCTGAGGCGCTGACCGCCTCGGCAGTCGCCACCGGGTCACAGGCGAACATCTCGCCCCGACCCTCGAGGTTCGGGCAGCTCACGTTCGCTTCCAGCGCGGTCAGCCCGGCGCCGGCGAGCGACTCGGCGGCTGCGGCGTAGTCAGCCACCGTGCGACCCCAGATGCTGGCTACGACGCGGGCGCCCGTGCGAGCCAAGCGCGGCAATTCGCTCTCGCGCCACGCTTCGACGCCAGGATTCTGCAGCCCGACTGCGTTGAGCATCCCTGCTGAGGTGCCCACCACCCGCGGCGCGGGATTGCCGTCCCACGGGAACGGCGACAGCGACTTGGTGACGAACGCTCCCAGCGACGCGAGGTCCATGTACGCGCCGACTTCGGCGCCGTAGCCGGCGGTGCCCGACGCCGTCATCACCGGGTTGGCAAGCTGCACGCTGCCGATCTGCACGGTCGTGTCGACGTCGGGCCGCTGCGCAGCGCCGCCGAGTCGTCGCCGGGCGCCACGCCCGGTGCTGTCGGGCCCCAGAGAATCAGACATCACCGCGCCGCATCGACGCATCATGTTCTGCGTGGAATTCCTGCAGCGGGCGCACAGCGAGGTCGCTGGCCAGCCACTCGCGCAGACCCGTGGCGGCTGCCCGGGCGGCAGCCACTGTGGTGAAGCACGGGATGCGGTGGGTGCGCGCCGCTGCCCGGATGTGCCGGCCGTCGATCTGGGCGCCTCGCCCGCGGGGCGTGTTGACCACCAAGTGGATGCGCCCGGCCGCGATGAGCTGCACCGAGTCCTCTCCGGGCGAGGTCTCGCGACCATCGGTCGACAGCTTCGCCACCTCGGTCGCGACGCCGACGCCGTTGTCTCGCAGGTAGCTCGCCGTGCCGGCCGTCGCCGCGATGTCGAAGCCCAGCTCGGCAAGCGCTCGGGCCGCCTCCAGCCCTTCGGGCTTGTCGCGGTCGGCCAAGGTCAGCAGCACGGTCCCGCTGGTGGGCAGGGCATCGCCGACGGCGATCTGGCTCTTTGCGAACGCCAGCCCGAAGGACACATCGATGCCCATGACCTCGCCGGTCGAGCGCATCTCGGGGCCGAGGACGGTGTCCACCGCAGGGAACCGGCCGAACGGCAGCACAGCTTCCTTGACGGCGACGTGTCGCGGACCGACTCCGCCGCTGCCGACACCTCTTGCCGAGCCGGGTGCGGGCAGCTGGCTGTTGCGTGACCACCGGGGCAGCGACCCGTCAGCCACCAGATCGTCGAGCGTCTCGCCTGCCATCACCCGGGACGCAGCCTTCGCGAGCGACACGCCGGTGGCCTTCGCGACGAACGGCACGGTGCGCGAGGCCCGCGGGTTGGCCTCGATCACGAACACCTCGCCGGCCTTCACCGCGTACTGCACATTCAGCAGCCCGACGACGCCGAGCGCCTGGGCCAGGCGCTGGGTGGAGCTGACGATTGTCTGCTGGGTCTCGACGCTGAGGCTCGGCGGGGGGATGGCACAGGCGCTGTCGCCCGAGTGCACACCCGCCTGCTCGACGTGCTCCATGATGCCGCCGAGCATCCAGGCCCCGGTGCGGTCACGCAGCGAGTCCACATCGACCTCGATGGCGTCTTCGAGGAAGCGGTCCACCAGCACAGGACGCTCAGCCGACAGGCCGCCCTCACGGCCGAGTGTCGAGAAGCGGGCGAGCTCGGCCATGGCCGCGCTCAGCTCGTCGTGGCCATAGACCACCGTCATGGCCCGGCCGCCGAGCACGTAGCTGGGGCGCACCAGGGCAGGAAAGCCGATCTCGTCGCAGATGGCGGCGGCTTCGGCCGGTCCGGCCGCGGTGCCGCCGGGCGGCTGTGGGATCGACAGGCGCTCGCAGAGAGCATTCCAGCGCTCGCGGTCCTCGGCGAGGTCGATCGAGTCGGCCGGGGTGCCGCACACCAGCGCAGGGGGCAACTCAGCCGCCAGCTTCAGCGGCGTCTGGCCGCCGAGGCTCACGATGACCCCGACCGGATCCTCGGCATCGATGATGTTGAGGACGTCCTCGGCCGTCAGCGGCTCGAAGTACAGCCGGTCGGAGGTGTCGTAGTCGGTGGAGACCGTCTCGGGATTGCAGTTGACCATCACGGTCTCGTAGCCGGCATCGCGCAGGGCGAAGCTGGCGTGCACGCAGCAGTAGTCGAACTCGATGCCCTGGCCGATGCGGTTGGGACCCGAGCCCAGGATGACCATGCGAGGCCGGGTGCCGGGGCGGATCTCGTCCTCGTCCTCGTAGGTGGAGTAGTGGTACGGCGTGCGTGCGTCGAACTCCGCCGCGCACGTGTCCACTGTCTTGAACGCGGCGCGCACGCCGGCGTCGAGGCGGGCAGCGCGCACCGCGGCCTCGCTGATGTCCCACAGCCAGGCAAGCTGAGCGTCGGCGAAGCCGAGCTGCTTGGCGCGCTTCCAGGCGCGACGATCCATGCCAGCCGGCCCGCCGATCGCTTCGAGGGCTGCGCGCTCGTCGGTGATGGCCTGCATCTGGTCGACGAACCACGGATCGATGCCAGTGACGGCGCTGATCTCGTCCACCTCGACGCCACGCCGCAGCAGCTCGCCGATCTCGAAGATGCGCTCAGGCGTCGGGGTGCGGATCGCATCTGCCAGCTCGGCGGTAGCGCGATCGGCGTACTGGGTCTCGCCGGCATCGGCATTGAGCCCGAACCGACCCTGCTCCCCGCTGCGCAGCGCCTTCTGCAGGCTCTCGCCGAAGGTGCGGCCGATCGCCATCACCTCGCCCACCGACTGCATCTGCGGGCCGAGCACAGGTGCTGCGCCGGGCAGTTTCTCGAACGCCCAGCGAGGGATCTTGGTGACCACGTAGTCGATGGTCGGCTCGAAGCTGGCGGGGGTCTCGCCGGTGATGTCGTTGGTGATCTCGTCCAGCGTGTAGCCGACGGCGAGGCGGGCGGCGATCTTGGCAATCGGGAACCCGGTGGCCTTCGACGCGAGCGCAGAGCTGCGGCTGACCCGGGGGTTCATCTCGATGATGATCTGGGTGCCGTCAACAGGGCTCACGGCGAACTGCACATTCGAGCCGCCGGTCTCGACGCCGATGCGGCGCATGCAGGCGAACGCCGCATCGCGCATCTGCTGGTACTCCACGTCGGACAGCGTCTGGGTGGGCGCGACGGTGATCGAGTCGCCGGTGTGCACGCCCATCGCGTCGAAGTTCTCGATCGCGCAGATCACCACGCAGTTGTCGGCGTGGTCGCGCATCACCTCGAGCTCGAATTCCTTCCAGCCCTGCACGGACTGCTCGATGAGGATCTCGCTGATCGGGCTGGCGTCGAGGCCTTTGGCTGCAGCGGCGTCGAACTCGTCGGCAGTGTTGGCGAAGCCGGTCCCCTCGCCGCCCAGGATGTACGCGGGACGGATGATGACGGGCAATCCGATCTCGTCGATGGCCTCGCGGGCCTCGTCCATGGTGCGAGCGATGGCCGAGCGGGCGCAGCGCAAGCCGATCTCGGTCATCGCCTGGCGGAACCTGTCGCGGTCCTCCGCGGTGGCGATGGCGTTCTCGGAGGCGCCGATCATCTCGACGCCGTAGCGGTCGAGCACGCCGCTGCGGCTGAGCTCGGTGGCCAGGTTGAGCGCGGTCTGCCCGCCCAGCGTCGGCAGCAGGGCATCGGGTCGCTCGCGGGCGATGATCGCCTCGAGCACTGCCGCGTCGAGCGGCTCGACATAGGTGGCGTCGGCGAACTCGGGGTCGGTCATGATCGTGGCCGGGTTCGAGTTGGCCAGGATCACCCGGTAGCCCTCCTCGCGCAGCACGCGGCAGGCCTGAGTGCCCGAGTAGTCGAACTCGCATGCCTGCCCGATCACGATGGGCCCCGAGCCGATGATCAGGATCGAGCTGATGTCGGTGCGGCGCGGCATCAGCGGGCCTTGCCGTGACTGCCGGCGGCCCCGAGTCCGGCGCCGTTGGGGGTTCGGGCCCAGAACTGCGCCATGAGGTCGTCGAAACGGTCGAAGAGGTAGCGCGAGTCGTGCGGGCCGGGGCTGGCCTCAGGGTGGTACTGCACGGCGAACGCGGGCACGTCACGGCAGGCGAAGCCCTCCAGCGACCTGTCGTTGAGGCAGATGTGGGTCTCGTCCACGCCGGGCACCGAACCCGACTCGATGGCGAAGTTGTGGTTCTGGCTGGTGATCTCGACGCGGCCGGTGGCCTCCTCGCGCACTGGCACGTTGCCCCCGTGATGCCCGAAGGGCAGCTTGTAGGAGCGGCCGCCGAGCGCGAGGCCGAGCACCTGCTGGCCGAGGCAGATGCCGAAGATCGGCACTCGGTCGAGCAGGTCGCCGAGCGCGTCGACGACGCTGCCGGCCATCTCGGGGTCGCCCGGGCCGTTGGAGAGGAACACGCCGTGGGGCTCGCGGGCCAGCACGTCTGCTGCAGACGTGTGCGCCGGCACCACCTCGACGGTGGCGATGCGCCCGAGGTTGGCGGCGATGGCGCGCTTGATGCCCAGGTCGTAGGCCACGACCCGCCACGGTCCGTCGCCGGCCGTGTACGGCTCGGCGGTGGTGACCTCGCTGACGAGGTCGACGCCCGCTGTGCCGGGTTCGGCTCGGGCTGCGGTGCTCAGGCGTTCGAGCGCGCCGTCGTCGGGGGTCGGCCCGAACGCGCCCGGCATTGCGCCGTAGTCGCGGACATGGCGGGTCAGCCGGCGCGTGTCGACACCCGCTATGCCGGCGAGGCCGTGACGGGCGAGATAGGCGTCGAGATCGCTGTCGGCGCGCCAGCTGGAGCGGCGGCGGGCGAGGTCGCGGACGACGATGCCCCGGCAGAACGGCCGGCGGGATTCGGCATCGGTCGGTGTGGTGCCGTAGTTGCCGATGTGGGGATAGGTGAACGCGATGATCTGGCCCGCATACGACGGGTCGGTGATGACTTCCTGGTAGCCGGTCATCACGGTGTTGAACACGACCTCGCCCGATGCCATGCCGATTGATGCGATGCCGCCCGCAGGATCGAGGGGCGCGCCGATCATCTCGCCTTCGAAGGTGGTGCCGTCGGCGAGCACGAGTGCGCCCGCAGCGGGGGCGCCGGGGCTGGGAGCGTCTTGGGTCATCGGGCGATTCCTGGGAAGGGCGCAGCGACGGTACCGGCGCCGATCGCACGAGTGCCCGCGGCAACGGTCTCGACGACCTGCGCACTCATGCGGCGCCGATGGTGCGGCGAGAGCCGGGCGAACGACTTGCGCTGGGTGATCTGCGTCCACGGCCGGTCGAGATCGATCACCACGAGGTTGGCCGGGTGTCCCGGCTCGATCGGCCCGCCGCCCAGACGTGTGACACCGGCCAGCTCGGCGGGCCGCCACGACAGGGCGTCGAGCGCCGTTTCCATCTCGATGTCAGGGTGGCCCAGCACGATCGCGGCGCAGGTCTCCAGCGACGCGAATCCGGGCGGTGCCTCCTCGAAGGGCAGGTCCTTGTCGTGCGGCGGCAGCGGCGTGTGGGCGCTGACCACTGCGTCGATGGTGCGGTCGTTCACGCCGGCCACCAGCGCCTCGCGGTCGGCGGCGGTGCGGTACGGCGGCTCAGCGCGCATGAGCGTGTCGAAGCCGGCTGCGTCGGCGTCGACGAACAGGAGATGCTCGGCGGTGACCGATGCGGAGACGTCGAGGCCGTCCGCCTTGGCGACACGCACCAGCTCGACGCTGCCGGATGCGCTGATGCGGTCGAGGTGCAGGCGGCCGCGGGTGCGGCGGGCGGCGCTGATCGCGGCAGCTGCTGCGGCACATTCGGCGTCGGCAGGCTCGCCCGCGACGCCCATCCGCGCCGAGACTGCGCCTTCGTGCATCGGCGCCGCCATGCCGAGCGCGGCGCCGGACGGGCGCACCGCGACAGTCGCCCCCAGCGGCGCCGCGTACAGCAGCGCCCTGCACAGCAGGCCCCAGTCGGCCAGCGGGCCCGCATCGGTGAACCAGCGGACGCCGGCGTCGGCAAGCTCGGCCATCGGTGCGAGCTGCGTGCCCGCTCGTGCGGCGGTGACCGTCGCCGCGGCGACGACGTGGCAGCTCGGCGCGGTCGCTGCGAGGCGCCGCATCTCGGCGAGCTGGCCGAGCCGATCCAGCGGCGGGTCGGTGTCGGGCTGCGCGACGAGTGCCGTGTAGCCCCCCATGGCCGCCGCCATGGCAGTGATCTGCATGACGCCGCCGTCGAGTGCGAGCGGCTCCGCAACGCGCGCGCACAGGTCCACGAACCCCGACGCGATGACGCATCCGGTGGCATCGATCTCGTCGATGTGCGTGAACCTCCCTTCGCCGGAGCGTGCAGCCTCAGCGGGCTCCTCTTGTTGCGAGGGGTCCAGGTCGTCAGGGCTGCCGCCCAGGAGGCGGCCCGATTCGTGAACGCTGACGATGCGCCCGTCGATCACCGCGATGTCGGCGCGCCGACGGTGGCCGCGCTCGACGATCTCGCCGCCGGTGATCGCCAGCATCGGCCGCTGGGCGGACTCGTCCGAGTGTGCTTCGACCTCAGCCACTGTCGTCTGCTCCCAGCGCCGTGCCCGATCCGATGAGGCGGAACAGCACCGCCATGCGGACGGCGACGCCATGGGTGACCTGTCGGGTGACGAGCAGGCGGTCTTCGGCAGCAAGATCCTCGATGGTGTCCCCCGCGATCTCGATGCCGCGGTTCATGGGACCCGGATGGGTGACGACCGCACGGCCGAGTCGGCCTGCCCGCTCGAAGGTCAGGCCATAGCGGGCCACGTACTCAGGGATGGAGCCGATCAGGCCGTCGATCATGCGCTCGCGCTGGCAGCGCAGCAGCCCGACCGCGTCGAGGTCGTCGAGCACATCGTCGAAGTCGTGGGAGATCTCGACTCGTTTGGCCGCATCGGGCGGGAGCCAGCCGTCGATCCACTCTCGAGGCTGGACGGGCAGCAGCGTGGGAGGCGCGACCAGCACGATGCTGGCCCCGAGTGCGGTGTAGGCCTCGATCTCGCTGCGGGCGACGCGACTGTGCACGATGTCGCCGACGATGCCGATCAGGCGTCCGGCCAGCGTGGGCTCATCGGCGACGTCGGCGCCCGGCTGGCCGTCGGCCATCGGGTGGAAGTGGCGCCACAGGGTGTAGGCATCCTGCAGGCCCTGGGTGGGATGGGCGTGCCAGCCGTCACCGCCGTTGAGGATCGACACGCCGTCGTCGGCCCACCGAGCGATCTGTGCAGGCACGCCGGCGCTGCGGTGGCGCACTACGGCGGCATGGATGCCCATGGCCTGAACGGTCTCGAAGGTGTCGCGCAGCGATTCGCCCTTGGCCAGCGACGACGAGGCCGCAGAGAAGTTGAGCACGTCGGCCGACAGTCGCTTGGCGGCGGTCTCGAATGCCAGCCGGGTGCGGGTGGACTCCTCGAAGAACAGCGTGGCCACCGTGCGGCCGCGCAGTGCAGGCACCTTGGGGATCGGCCGCTGGCCCACCTCGACGAACCGGTCGGTGAGCGACAGCAGCTCCGAGATGCCCTCGGTGCCGAGTTCGCCCAGCGTCAGCAGGTGCACGCTCACTTGCGCATCTCCCCCAGCAGCACGCCTTCGAGCGTGACGTCCACCATCTCCTCGCGGCTGGTGGGCAGGTTCTTGCCGACGAAGTCGGGGCGGATGGGCAGCTCGCGGTGACCGCGGTCGATCACCACGGCGAGCTGCACCGCCCGGGGCCGCCCGAAGTCGTTGAGGGCATCGAGCGCGGCGCGGATGGTGCGTCCGGTGTAGAGCACGTCGTCGACCAGCACCACCGTCATGCCGTCGAGCTCGAAGGGGATGTCGGTGACGGCTTCGGCCATGACGGGGCGCAGGCCGATGTCGTCGCGGTGCATCGCCACGTCGAGCGTGCCGAAGGGCACGTCGGTGCCGTCGATCTCGAACAGCAGGCGCACGATCCGCAGGGCGATCTGCACGCCGCCGGTCTGCAGGCCCACTGCGACGACGTTGTCGAGGCCCTCGTTGCGCTCGATGATCTCGTGGCTGATGCGGGTGAGCGCCCGATGGACCCCGCTGGAGTCGAGAATGGTGGTCCGGGCAACGAAAACGCCCCCATAGGGGGGCGTCATGCGTCGCTCACGGTCTGCCACGCGCAGGTCCTTCCTGTCCGTACGAGCCTCACCGGACCCGCTTCACGGTCAGAACCGCACCCTAGCGCGGGCCTCCCGCGACCCGGCGCGCCATTTCCGGTTCGCGCGGCAGCAAGTCGTAAGAATTCGAGTGGGCCGAGGTTGCCCACCCCGGACTAACGGGCTTCGACGAGACCGTATGTCTCGCGTGCCTCCTGCTCGTTTAGGCCCAGAATCCCTCCGATTCGACACCATGTGGCACCGTCGGCGCGCGCCTTGCGGACTGCGCTTTCGACTTCGCGTTCGCACTGCGCTCTGGCCCGCGCTGCGCGCCTGAGCAAGTACTCCGAGACAGGGACCTGCTGCATTTGGGAGGGATCGAGGTTCTCGAACCAAGCCGCGATCTCATCAGCCTCCGCGAGGATCTCGGCGACTGGACGACGAGCGGCGCTCATGGCAAGAACTTACCCCGCGCTGGCATCGCATGGATGATGACGTCGTGCCCCGCGTCTTCCTCGATACCGATCTCCAAGAGGTTCCCGCTCCAGTCGCCGCCGACCAGCAGCACACGGTCGCCTTGTAAGTACGCCCAGATTGGGTTGCGATACGCATGCATGATGTCCTCCTCGGAGATGCCGTGCTTGAAGGCGCTCGCTGCGATGTTCGGGATCACGGTCTCACGGTGTGGAACTCGCTCAGGCGCAGGCGGGCAGGGCGGCACCGGCCAGGTCGGCCGCATCGAGCGCTTCAAGGTTGAGTGCGTAGCGGCCGTGGGCGGGGGTGAGGCCCCGCAGCATCACGGGCGACCAGTCCAGCGATACGTCAGATTGAACGGCGTCGCCGCGCCGGCAGACCGCACAGGCCGGAGCGGCGCAGCCCGGGGGCGGCACGCAGCGCCGGTTGGGATCGTCGCTGACGGCACACGAGTCGAGCGTGCTGATCGCGACCCGACGGGCCTCGTCGGCGGCCTGGTTCCGCAGGCTCATGACCTGCGCTGTGTCGGCGGCAGCGGCGCTGAACAGTGCGCACATCGCTGCGAGCGCCAGCGCGACCAAAGGCGTGCTCATGCCGCTCGCCTGCCGTCGAGCGCCGGGGTGCCGAGCCGGGCGGTACGGACGATGGGCGTCGTGCTCATCGCTAGCGGGTGGGCGCGGGCAGAACTGGCACCGCGACGCGGGTGCTGACCACGTCGTTGAACAGCGGTGACACCGCGAGCGGGCAGGTCACGTCGACCGTCACGGCAGCAGGTGCGGTATTGGCGGGAAGGCGGTGGACTGCAGCGGTGGCGCTGAAGCGCTGATCGGTCGTGTCGCAGTCGGCGATAGCAGCAGCGCCGACGACACGCTCGGCGATGCCTGTGGCGAGCCGGTCGATCTCGGAACTCGTGGCGGTGGCTGGTGGCGATGCGACTGCGCTGGCGGCATAGTGCGCCGCTTCGGTGCTCGCCGCTCGGATCGATCCCGACGCACGAGTGGCGTCGCCGGAGTAGTCCACCAGCCAGATGCCGAATACGAGCACGGCTGCGGCGCTGAGCATGCCGACGGCCTCATCCATGGCCGTGCCTCCCGCGAGCGCCTGGGCGATCCGCCGCCGGTTTCTTCGGCTGCCGCGAGGACCGGCGACGATTTGCGCAGCACGGCAACCGCCACGCACAGAGCGAGGCGATGGTCAGCACGGCGGCGCCACCGGTGCCCACAGTGCTGCGCCCTCAGCGGACGGCGGACGGCGACAGGCCACGCCGAGCGCCTCGCCCATGCCGAGCCAGCCCGCGGAGGAGACCCGCACCGACACGATGACTGAGCACGTCGGGTCGGCATGCACTTCGACGGCGGTGGGCTGGACAGCAGCGAGCTGTGCAGCGCGTTCCGCCGCGACCCGGGCCGCCGTGGCCGAGGCGTCGACTGGGAGATCTGCTTCGGTGCAATCCCAAGTCGGCGGCACCAGATCGATGACGGCGATAGCCGCGGCGTCCGCCGCTCCCTGTGCGGCGGCTGCGCCGACCTGGCTGGCGAACAGCGAGATCACCAGCGCCATGAACACCACCAGCACGCTGAACAAGCGCAGGATCGAGAGCGAACTGTCCATAGGGACCCACCGACCGAGGTGTGTGAAGTGAGGGGCACCGCTGCCTAGCGGTGCCTAGGGCGTGCAGGCATTGTTCGTCCACTTGGAGGTGCCGGAGGGGCCTGTGCCGTGGACGGCGTCGCAGAGTTCCTTGGTCGTGATCTTGCCGTAGTCGACTGTGTCACCCGTTTGGGGGGCATTGCTGCTGAGGGTGGTCCACATGACCGTCACCACCAGCACTGAGGCGGCGACGGCGGCGGCGATGAAGATCAGCTTGGTGACTGGTGAATCCATGTGTGTGCTCCTTGCCCGCTCCTGCGGGCGATCGGGATCGTTGGGGTCGTCGGGATCGGAGGGGAGCGCCGTGCTCACACCGTCGGCAGCGTCATGACGACGGTCACCATGACGACGGCGGAGGCCACCACTGCGAGCAGCGAGGCCGCCGTGCCGACCGAGCGGGCGAGGCGATCGATCGACTCGCGGCGGCGGTCGTCCATGGCTCGCACGACGCGGTCCAGGACACGGTCAAGCAACTCCGACGCCGCGGCGCCCGAGCGCTCAGCGGCGTCCACGGTGCGCAACAGCGATGCCGTCGGCGAATCTCCCAGTTGCGCTGCCACCGCGACCAGCGGGTCGCGCCCGCCGATCACTGCCGCGTTGACTGCCCCGGCCGCGGGCGCGAATGCGGGATCGGTGACGCGCTCGGCCGCATCGAGCACTGCCACGTTGATCGGGCGGCCCGCAGCGACGAAGAGACGTATGCGGCGCAGCCACAGCAGCACTGCCCCGTCGGCGCGGCGCCGGTGACCGGCCAGCACCGCTACCGCCATCAGGCCCGGCACGGCCCACCCCGCCACGACGCCGGCCAGCAGCGCCCACGCCAGAGCCGTCGCTGGCGAGGCCCCCTCGCTCGGCGACAGCCGGCCGGCGGCGACAAAGCCCACGGCGAGCGTGCACACCGCCACGATCGCCGTCAGGCTCGCAAGACGCGCCGGGCTCCAGCCCAGTGCCGTGAGCCGACGGCGGTTCCGGCGACGGCGCTCGCTCGACGCCAGCAGCCCGATCGCGGCGCACGCGCCGGTGCCGGCCATCAGCCACATGCCGAGCGCGCCCGCAGGGGGCCACGGCACGCTCATCGGAGCGACCTCCACGCCGATGACTCCCCGAGAGGAGACTGTGCGCTCATCGGAGCGTCTCCCCGCATGTCGGCGCCGGGCTTCGGGACGGCACTGTCACCGGAGCATCTCCCACGCCGCGCTCAGCGGCCGTGCACTGATCGCCACAGCGACGACGACAGCAGCGAGCCCGACGCGCTGGCCCTGCGCTCCCGACAGCCATGCCCACGCCTCGGGGCTGACCAGCGCGCTGCCGAGCGCAACAGCGGCGCCGAGGGCTGCTGCAAGCCCGAGCTGGGGCAGGTTGGCGGCAACGTGACGGTGGAAGTGACGTGCCGTCGCGGCGGCTTCCGCAGCTTCGGCTTCGAGCACACCCAGGATCGGCGCCCATTGGCCGCCGCTCGCCGCGGCAACGGCGACGACATCGGCCAGCCAGGCTGCGACTGCGCCGTCAGCGCCCGCTGCGAACCGCTGCGCCGCCGCCTCGACCCCGACGCTGCGACATTCCGCTACGAGCCTCGCCGCGGTGTGCGCTATCGGTCCGGTGGCCAACGGCCCTGAGGTCTCGAGCGCGTCGACAACCGTACGCGAGACCTGAGCCTGGTTGGCGAGGATCGCGGCGAACTGCGCCACCGACTCTGCTGCATCGACTCGTCGACGGCTGCGGACGATGCAGGCTGCGCACCACGCGCCGATGCCGACCACCGCGCCGGCGAGGCCGGCCGCCGTCGGCCCGAAGGCCAGACCGACGACGAGTGCCGCGGCGCCCGTCGCCAGCAGGGGCCAGCGCGGCGACTCGTCGCCGTGCGCTGCCTGCCGGCGCGCCGTGCCGAACAGCGGCCACAGCGCGGCTGCGCAGCCCGCCACACCCAGCGCCGCGAACTTCAGCACGCTGTCTCCTCGGCCACAAGCGGCTCGTACGGCGGCGGGTCGTCGACCGGGACCAGCGGCCCGGGATCCCACAGCACGTCGTGCCGCGGCTCCTCGCCTGGCGATGGCGCGACGAACAGCGGTTCCGCCGCCTGCGCCAGGCCCGGCCGCGGCTCCGTCGGCTCATGCCTCGGCAACGACGCATCTGCGAGCGGGTGTGAGCCCGCGGGCAGTTCGTCCCCTTGGCACGCCGCGGGCGCCTGCGCCGACCTTGGTGACCGTATCGGCTCGACTGCTTCAGGCCAGTCGGCAGCCGGCACCGCGCTGCCGCCGTCTGATGTCGTGGGTGCGTCGACGATCTGCGAGTACGCGGTCGGCAGTTCGGCATCGCCGCCTGCTTCAGGCAGGCCGGCGGACGCGTACACCTCGGCCATGCGGCCGGCGGGGCGGCCGGCCGCGGTCGCCCAGCGGTCACCTGGTCGCAACGCCCACAGGCAGGTCGTCGAGATGACCCCGGTGAGATCGTCGATGCCGGTGAGCTGAGTGACGTCAGCCACCACCCGCTCGCCTGCGTCGTTGCGGCCCATCCACACGCACAGGTCCACCGCAGCAGCGATCTGGCGGCGCGCGTAGTCGGGCTCGGCGCCCTCGGAGCAGGCGTACGCCACGAGCTTCTCCAGCACGCCCTTGCCGGGCTGGGAGTGGAGCGTCACCAGGCAGCCGTCCAGGCCCGAGGACATGGCATCCAGCAGCGCCTCGCAGCCCTCGCCGCGGATCTCCCCCACCACCAGCTTGGCGGCGTTCGCCCGTTTGGCATCGCGGATGTGGTCGGCCATCGAATGACGGCCGTGGCCGTCCTGGTTGGCGTCGCGGGTCAGCCGCTCGTAGGTGTTGGGGTGGATGCCGTACTCCGCCAGCCGCAGCTCCGGCGTGTCCTCGATGGTGTCGATGCGCTCGTGGTCGGGCACCGCCGCGAGCAGCGCCTGGCACAGCGTGGTCTTGCCCCCGCCCATCGCGGCCGCGACCACCACGTTGGCCCGCACCCTGCCTGCAATGGCCTCGATGAGCACGCTGCCGAGCTCGTCCGAGGCGATGCCCAAGTCGTCGAGGCGCATCCGACCTGCCATGTTCGAGCGGAGCACGACGTTGGGCGGGCTCGTGACGAATGCCTCGGCGTGCAGCCGCCAGCGGTCGCCGACGCGAACGTCCAGCCGGGGATCCAGCTCGTCGAACCGCTGCGGGCGATCGCCGGAGTAGCTCGCCAGGAAGCGCACTGCCTCGATGAGATCGTTGTCCGCTGCGAACGGCGACGGCCGTCGCTCCACCCGGCCGTCTGCGTACTGCACGAGCATCGACTCCCCGCCGCGTATCTGGAATTCCTCGACGTCGGGCTCGTCCAGCAGTTCCGAGAGCGCGTCGGTGGCGGCGCGAGCCGCGGTGCGCCGCCGCACAGCGCCGTCAGTGCGGTCGAGTCGCTGCGGGGCGCATGCCGACGAAGCCAGCGAGCGACCGAGCCGGTAGAGCTTCCGGTACCCGCCGCGAGCGCCCAGCCGCTTGATGCGCACTACGCGGTTCGCAGCCAGTGCCGCGGACAGCTCGCCGGTGGGATCACCGCGCCCGCCGCTTGCCGTCGGCAGCCACACCGCTGTGCGCGTCACTCCGCCTGAGGCTGCGGCATGCCAAGCCTGCGCCGCGTGAGGGCCGCCGACTGCACTGGCTGCGGCACGAGCTGCGGGAGCCCCGAGGAGCAGCACCACTTCGCTGCAAGCCGCAGCCGCAGCGGCGATGGCATCGGGTTCGGAACTGCTGGTCAGCCACACCACGCAGGTCTCCTCCGCCTCGTCGGGGCGAGGCATGGACACGATGTCGGTGGCGAGCCAAACCTGACCCGCAACGGCCGACAACCCGGCCCGCAACGCATCGCGCGCCCAATCGCGCGCTGTGGCACTCATAGCGCCATCGCACAGCACGAGCAGCATGTCTCAGCCGCCCGCCGACTCGCCGAACTGCGTCGGCGACGTCTGGTTGCCACGTCCCGTTGCAGCGTCACCGCCGAATCCCGACGCTGCCTTGCTGCCGAGTCCATGTGGCGATTCGCTGCCGAACGTCGACGGCACCGTGCCCGCGACAGATGTCGATCTGCACAGGGGCCAGCCGTCGGGCGGCGCCGGCCACACGACAAGCCCGTCCAGCTCGACAGCGCGCGCGTAGCGCGCGGCGCCGGCTGCGTCGACATGCACCACGATGCTCCCGTCCGCGCCGCCTGCCAGGGTGGTCACGTCGAGTGCGCAGCCGCCCAATACGCCGGCCACGACGGCACGGCTGCCAGCCCGCGGGCCGGGCTCCGGCCACGCGGACGTGTCGGCGCTCAGGCGGATGGCAGTGTTTGCGCCGACGGCAGCGCCAAGCGGACCCAGCAGGGCTGGCGTCACGAAGGTTCCCGCCGGGACGTCGAAGGCCACGACGTTGCCTGCGATCGAATCAGGGTCCACGAACCGGCCGACGAGAGCCTGCGGAACCCCTACGACCTCGAACGCGCCCGGTGGCTGACCCGCGAGCCATGCCTCAGACGTCGCCGCCACCAGCGCTGGTGGCGGCTCCCGGTGTGGGCGACCCCACAGCCAGATCGCCGCCACCACGACGGCGACGATGACCGCGGCAACGCCAAGCCGCCACGGCTCGATGCCGACGCGCTGCCCGCCTGGCAGGGCGGGCGCCTGGTCGTCGGGCCCGAAGCCGGGTCTGGCCGACATGGTCACGGCCGGACCCCGCTCTGCGTGAGGGTCACCCGACCATCCGCATAGTCGCTCACCGCGCGGATCCAGTCCACTCCCGAGCCGAGCGTCACCCAACATCTGCCGTTGGGGGTTGATCCGTGCCAACCGGCGCCACGCTGTCCCGGTACCGGTGTCGCTTCGAAGCACACCTCGAAACGCCACCCATACGCTGCGGGGCGGCCGAGCAGCCAGCCGCAACGCGACGATGCCATGGCCCCGGCTGCATCGGCGGTCGCACAGGTGACCTCTGCGGGAGTCGCGCCAGATCGGTGCCACTGGCGCAGGAGCTGCTGCTGGTCCGCGCTCAGTGCATCCCAGCGGCCCGCCACGTGCCTCGCGCCGGGCTCGGCCTCGATCAGCCGGCGCTCGGCGGCGACCCACGGCCGCAACTGCGACCAGGCAGTGCGCACGTGCGTCGCCGTCCATGTGCAGCTCGCATCGCTGATCTGCACGGCGCGGTGCGCGCGCATCCAGCCGTGTCCAGGAGCCACCTGCAAGAACCGGCCCTCGCCGGGCATGTCAGCCTGGGGGGACCGGGCCGCGCTCGCCGGGCGCACATGCGATTCCCAGGCCAGAGCCGCTGCATCGGCTGCGCTCAACGGCAGCGGCGGCAAAGCCGGGCACTGCGGGACGGGAGCAGCAGTGGTCGTCGTCGGCTGCGTCGTGGCCGTGGTGGTGTCGGGCGGATCGTCGCCGCCGCCGACCGGACTATCCCCGCCGCCGCCATCGTCGTCGCCGAGCGCCGTCGTGGTGGTCGTGACGATCGTGGTGGTCGTGGAGGTCGTGGTGGTCGGAGAGGGCTCTTCATCGGGTTCCGGCGCAGGGAGGCAGGCGTAGTCGTAGGAGCCGTTGATGCGCGTCTGAACGTAAGGCGGCAAGGCGCCGAAGCTCGAGCAGTCGAAGATGCACACTCGGTAGGTCTCCGCGCCGCGATCTGGGTGAGCGTGTTCCTGTATCTGGGTGTCCGCCAGCTCTCCGATTGCGGGGCAATAGGTGCGGATGGTGGTCTCTTCGCAATCGCCGGGCGTCGTGCACTTGTTGAGCAGATCGCTCGCGGTGACGCAGCTTCCGCCGTGGTCTGAGCGGTAGGTCGTGCCCTCGATGCCGTCGCAGATGTCGGGATCACTGTCCCAGCTGCGGCCCGGCAGCTCGTCGCAGGGCTGGTACGAGAGCAGCCCGTTTGCACAGCGGTGGATGCCCAGCTCGGCCAGCCGCTCGTCGCTCTCGCCGGCGAGATGGTGCAGCGGCCGCGCGTCATCGGGGCTGTCGTCGGGGCCGCCGCTGTCTTCCTGCTCGGTGCCGGTATCGGGCTTCGAGCCAGGCGCTGACGATTGGCAGGTCAGCTCTGACGGACCGCTGCCGCCCAGCGCATCGCCGTAACGCGGCACCGAGCCCGATGGGCACTGCTGGGTCGGCGATGCGGACGGGGCGCCGATGACCGTTCGCGAACACTGGCCTCCCGCCTGCTGCCAGCCGACGGCACACGGGGCCAGCGTCGCCGGCTGCGTCTGCAATTCGACCTTGGTCTCGTAGATCGGCTCGGTGGTGTAGTGCACCGACTCGACCGTGTGCCAGTAGCCGGTCTCGCGCTCGGCGTACACCGGCTCAGTGTCCCAGCGGCCGGGCTCGGTGGAGGCAAAGGTCGTCTGCCACTCGTATACGGGAACCTCACGGGTGACGGTCTGGACGATGTCCGGACCGGGCGTGCAGCACACCGAACGTGTGCGCGTCTCGGTGGAGGTCTCGGTGACGC
Source organism: Acidimicrobiia bacterium (assembly GCA_022826045.1). Classification (GTDB taxonomy): domain Bacteria; phylum Actinomycetota; class Acidimicrobiia; order Acidimicrobiales; family Poriferisodalaceae; genus Poriferisodalis. The sequence goes on from JAJDVQ010000018.1 coordinate 47,694, forward strand.
TCTCGTTCCAGCACATCTCGCCCGCAAATGGATCGAAGGCGCAACGCCGCACCTGCCGGCTGCGCGTGACCTTCACCTTGTACGAGACCTCGTAGTTGACGGGCGGACCGGGCATGGTGACCTGAGTCCTCACCGTCCGGGTGCCCACTTGCACACGCACCGGCGGGACGAGCGGGTACACGACAGTGCGCGGCGGCACCCAGACTCGCCGCGTGCCGGTCTGCACCTGCTCGGTACCCGTACGTATCCACACATCCGAAGTCGTCGTGTGGCTGTACACCCGCTGGGTTCGCCCGGTGTCCACACGGCGCTCGGTGCGACGCTGGCACAGCAAGCTGCCGCCGGGTCCGGCGATGCTGTTCCAGCCGGCGGGGCAGCCCATCGAACGCGCCACGGTCTCGGTGCGCACGGTGAGGCACATTCCGCCGGCGCTGTCGAGCGCCATGCCAGCGGGACAGGTCAGCACCGGCGCCACCGACGTCCGCGCCGCGGCCGCGTTGCTGCGCCCAGCCGCCAGGGCGAGCGGGAGCGCAGCCAGCACGACGGCGAGTGCCCACCAGATTGCGCGCTGTGCGCCGATTCGACGTCTGTCATGAGGCTGTGCCGGCTTCCGATGCAAGGAACTCATGACGAAACCCCGGTCAGCGGCGCAGCCTCGGGCCACCAGTAGTCCTCCGTCGGCGGCGGCCAGGCGGCTTCGGCGCACGGCGGCATCGGGCGCGGGTAGGCGTGATCGGCGGGAGTGAGCGGCAGCGAGCCCGGCGGCCACGGTTTCTTCACCGGCCGACCGGGCGACTCGGTCGTCGCTTGGGCGATGCTGTCCTCGGCTGGCGAGCAGCCGAAGATCTCCTCGAGCGACTTGAACGGCGAGAGGTACATGCGCTCGTGCCAGCTCACGTCGGGCTCCCACTGGGTGGCAGACAGCTCCGAATCGACGACCGGCGCGTTCGCCGCTGCCTGCGTCAGCACAGCCCACTGGCTCGGTGTGCACCGTTCCTGCAGCGACGGTCGCTGCAGCTCCCCGCCGACCATGGGGCCGATCGGGATGCCGGTGGCGCACCAGAACTCCAAGTGCCATCGGTGATCGCGGTGCGCCCGCCACGCCTCCGCCTGGTCGACGTCGACCCAGTCGCGCACTGCGATCCACTGGCTGCGCGAGCCCGAGGCCCACGCACGAGGATCGGCCCGGCCGACCGACACAGCGTGGTCATCCTTGGCCTGGGCGAGCCACTGAACTGCACTCCCGAAGGCATCGCCGCCGCAGTCGCCGTCGAACAGGGCATTGCGAAGCACCCGGTAGCTGAGGCGCGACCACGTCAGCCACATGGCCTCGACCTGCGCCGGATGGCCGACTCCTGCATCGAGGCGTTCACCCGTCGACGCATCCACCAGATATGAACGCCCAGGCGGGTGGCACACGATCGCGAGCGCGTGCCCGCCGGCGCTGAGATCTGCCACCCAGACCCGCTCGAGTGGCGGTGCGGTGAATTCGAGCCGCAGGCCGCGAGCCCACAGCGATTCGAGCTGGCGAGTGCGGTGCGAGGTGGTGTAGACGCCGGGGATGATCGTCGCCAGGTCGCTGCAGGCCTCCCACAGCGTGGCAGGGCCGGTGCTGACCGCGGCGTGGCCGACCAGCGAGTCGGTGACGGCGCCCTGGGCCGCCCGCCGGGTCAGCCATCGCAGCGCTCCCGATGACCAATCGCCGGGGAAGTAGCCGGCATCGGCCAGGCTGTGACCGCCCAATGCCAGCTCCATCGGCTCGCCCGGGCTGTACACCAGCAGCTTGGCTATGTCGTTGACGGTGGTGCCCCACGAGTGCATCGGGCGGCCGCCGGGCGAGCGCATCCCGGTGATGAACGACTCGATGGCGGCACCTGCCCGGTCGCGGTCGGCGTCAGTGCTGCCCGGGTCCACGCCGAGCGAGGCCGGTGTGGGATGCGGGGGGCAGAGCGACACGTGGTCGTAGGCGACGCTTCGGTCCGCCTCGATGCGCGTCTCGTAGTCGAGCCCTGCGGTATCGATCACCAGCTCCCAGGCGGTCTCGGTGCCTCCGCGCCGGCGGGCCACCCGCGCGCCCTCGGCAAACGCTGCGCGGGCCTCGGGCAGGTAAGGCGGCATCTCGTCCCACCGCGCACGCTGGGCGATGACGTAGTGGTGACCTCGCTCGACGTCGCCCAGCAGTTCCGAATGCGAGCCGGTCACCGCCGGCTGGCGGCGCCGGTCGAGATCGCTCTCGGGATCGGGATACGGCGGCCACGGGACCCAGATGCGATCCCCGCCGATAGGCACGGCAGCCGGCAGCGTGATCACCGGGCGGTGCTGGCGCGTGAGCGGGAACTCGCCGCTGCCGGCGATGATCGGCCGAAGCTCCTTGGCAGGTCGGTTGCCCAGCGCCGAGCCCTGACCAGCGTCGGCGTCGCCCCCGCTGCCGCTGGGGTCGCTGTCAGGATCAGCCGCGATCGAGGGTCCGGGGTCGACTGGCTCGCCGCGGTCCGCGCTGCACGCTGCCGTCAGCAGGCCCAGCGCCGCCGCGGCAGCGAGCCATGCGCCTGCGGCTGTCGCCCAGTGGCATCGAGATCTGGCCATCGCACAACTCCTCCGGACTCGGGGTCCCAGGCGCCCCATTCGGACCAGGTCGCCTTGTCGTGGAGTTCTAAGCGCGCGTTGTCAGATCATTCCAATGAATTTCAATTTATTTGATTACAAGCGGGAACGCAGGCCGAGCGCCGGCCGGCTCGGCGCGGTGCTGCGGTCCTCAGCGCGCGTTCGGCGCAGTGCCAGCCGGCGGTGCCAGCCGGTGGCGGCGGGCCCACAGGGCGAAGCCGAGCCCGATCGCTCCGTAGCCGCAATAGGCCACGACCAGCGGCGTCACCGAGCCGGCGATCATGCGGTCGACGAGCATGGCCAGCAGGGCACCACCGCCCACCGAGATCGTGCCGATCACCGCTGATGCGGTGCCGGCCAGCTCGCCCATCGGCCCCATCGCCTGGGCCTGCATGAGCGGGTTGACGAAGGTGCGCACGGCATTGATGGCCACGATCGCGGCAAACCAGCCGAAGAACGGCGGCGTGCCGCCGGCCTGCCACGACCACAGCGCGAGCGCGCACGACAGCGCCACCGTGATCGGCAGCAGCGTCACGATCATCCGGTCGGCGCCGATCGTGTTCACCAGCCGGCTGCCGGTGAACACCACCAGTCCCATGCACACGCTCATCCCGGCGAAGCAGTACGCGAACACGTCGCCGCGCCCGTACACGTCGTCGAAGAGCAGCTGGCTGCTGCCCAGGAACGCAAAGAACGAGCCCATGTCGAACATGACGGCCAGAGCCGAGCCGATGGTGAGCTTGTTGGTGAACACCGCGACGATCGCCTCGCGAGTGCGCACGAGCGTGAGGGGACGGCGGCGCTCGGGCGGCAGCGACTCGGGCAGCCGGATGATCCACAGTGCCAGCACCACCGTCAGCACGATCGGAGCGCCCATCACCCAGCGCCACGAACCGAGTGCGAGCACGGCCTGGCCCCCTAGCGGCGCTATCGCGGGCACCACCATGAACACCGCTGCAACCGCCGACAGCACGCGGCCCAGCCGGTCGCCCTCGTAGAGGTCGCGGCCGATGGCCAGCGACAGCGCGCGGGGCCCCGCGGCGCCGATGCCCCAGACCAGCCGGCTCGCGATCAGCATGCCGAATGTCGGCGCCAGCGCCGAGCCCAGCGCCCCGAGCGTGTACAGCGCCAGGCCGGCGCACAGCACCGGCTTGCGGCCGAATCGGTCGGTGAAGGGTCCGTAGAGCAGCTGCGCGCCGGCCAAGCCGAAGAAGTACAGGGTGACGGTGAGCGAAACCTGGGGCGAATCTGCAGCGAGACCGAGCCCGAGCCGGATGTCGGTGAACGCAGGCAGCGCCATGTCGATGCCCAGCGCCGTGGTGGCGCTGATGGCCCCCAGCAGGAAGACGAGCTCTCGCTCGGCAATCTGTCGCGGGCGCGGATCGCCGTCGGAACTCACGCGGTATCCGTCATGATCGGGCCGTGATGATCGGGCCGCGGCTGGCCGTCACCGGCTGTCGAGGGCGGCGGCCAGGACGCCGTTGACCAGGGCGCCGCTTCGGTCGGTGGCGCCCAGGCGGTGCGCGAGCTCGATGGCTTCGTTGAGCACCACGGCAGCCGGCGCGTCGCCGCGCCCGAGCTCCAAGAGCCCTTGCAGCATGATCAGCCGATCGCACACACCGAGGCGCTGCGGGGTCCAGCCCTCGGCCAGCAGCCCGGCCAGCCGCTCGGTCAGCTCGTCGCGCTGGGCGGCGACGCCGGTGGCCAGCTCGAGCGCGAACGGATCGAGCTCGGCGACCTGCTCGGCGAGCACGTCGGCCAGCTCGCACGACTTCATCTCGGCCTCGTACAGCAGTTCCACCGAGCGCTGGCGCGCCTCCCGGCGGCGGGTCGGCTCGTCGGGAGCGGCGAAGGGGTCGCTCGGGCGGCTCATGGCTGAGGCTCCGAGCGCGTTGCGGCAAACCTGGGACTCAGCCCCGGGCCCGCTCGATGTAGTCCCCGCTGCGCGTGTCGACCTTCAGGCGCTCGCCCGGCTCGATGAACAGCGGCACCTGCACCACCAGCCCGGTCGACATCGTCGCGGGCTTGCGGGCCCCCGACACCCGGTCGCCCTGCACGCCGGGGTCGGTGTCGGCCACTTCGAGCACCACCGATGCCGGCAGTTCCACGCCCAGAACCTCGTCGCCGTGGCGCACCACGGTGGCCGTCTCCCCTTCCACCAGGAAGTTCGTGGCGCTGCCCGCCGCAGTGCGGCTGACCGGGAGCTGCTCGTAGCTGTCGGTGTCCATGAACACCAGCGAATCGCCGTCGGCGTACAGGTACTGCATGTCGCGGTTGTCGATGACCGCGCGCTCCATGCGCTCGCCGGCGCGGAATGTGCGCTCGAGGGTGGCGCCGGTGCGCACGTTCTTCAGCGTGGTGCGCACGAACGCGCCGCCCTTGCCCGGCTTGACGTGCTGGAACTCGGCGAGCTGGAACAGCCCGTCGGCGAGGTCCAGCGTCATCCCGTTGCGGAAGTCGGCGGTGGAGATGGCCATATCAACCTCGTTGGGTCAACTTCTTCGGATCAGCGTGCTCGGATCAGCTCTTGCGGAGACAGCCGCTGAGGGCGCGCAGTCGGGACGGTACAGGCGACGGCTGGCATCACGACGGGCGCCCCGAATCGCTGCTGGCGCCCGAGCCCCCGCTGTCCGCGGCGGCCCCGATGGCGAGCGCGACCGCCTTGGGGTAGCCGGCACCGCCCTCGCCTGCGACACGGGCCGTCGCCAGCGGCTCCACCACCGAGAGGTGACGCCACGGTTCGCGCTCGCGGGGCTCGGACAGGTGCAGCTCCACGATCGGTCCGTCGAAAGCCGCGAGCGCATCGTGCAGCGACCAGCCGTAGTGGGTGAGCGCTCCGGGGTTCACCACGATGGCCTCCACGCGGCCGATGCCCGAGTGCACGGCTTCGACGAGGTCGCCCTCGTGGTTGCTCTGGCGATGCTCGAGGTCCCAGTCGCGTTCGGTCGCCGCGCTGCGAGCCGCCTGGACATGGTCGAGCAACGTCTCGGTGCCGTAGATCTCGGGTTCGCGGGTGCCCAGCAGGTTCAGGTTGGGGCCCGACAGCAGCAGGACGACGTGACGGGGCATCGGTTCTGGCTCCTGGCTACATCTGGTCGAGCGCGCCGCGCAGCACGCCCGCTTCGACGCCGGGCACTGCCTCGAGGCCGCTCGGCCCGTCCAGCACGAAGGTGACGGCGTCGGTGGCCTTCTTGTCGCGGCCGAACAGCTCGATGATCTCGTCGGCATCGACGCCTGCCGGCAGCTTCGCGTCCAGCCCGTAGGCCGCCAGCACACGCTCGTGCTCGGCGACCCGCGCATCGTCGATGCGCCCCAGCAGGCGGGCCACCAGCGCGGCGTAGCGCAGCCCGACGGCGACCGCCTCGCCGTGGCGCAGGTCGAAGCGGCCTTCGATCTCGAGCGCATGGGCCAGAGTGTGCCCGTAGTTGAGCAGCGCACGGCGGCCGCTCTCGGTTTCGTCGGACGCGACCACTTCGGCCTTGATCGCCACGCACGCAGCGACGCGTTCGCCGATCGGCAGCTCGCCGAGGTCGCCGCTGGGGGTCTTGGCAAGCCAGGGCTCTGCAGCGGGGCTTCCGATGAAGTGGTACTTGGCCAGCTCGCCGTAGCCGGCGCGCAGCTCGCGCTCGGGCAGCGAGCCGAGCACCTCGGTGTCGCACAGCACTGCTGCGGGCTGCCAGAACGCCCCGACCAGGTTCTTGCCCTCGGCGAGGTTCACGCCCGTCTTGCCGCCCACCGCAGCATCGATCTGGCCCAGCAGCGTGGTGGCGACATGGACCACCGCCACGCCCCGGTGGTACACCGCAGCGGCGAAGCCGGCCACGTCGGTCACGACGCCCCCGCCGACAGCGACCACCACATCGCGCCGGGTGAGACCGAAACGGCTGAACCCGCTGCACAGCTCGCCGATCGTGGCCAGCTGCTTGGCCTGCTCGCCGTCGGGAATCTCGAAGGATTCCGATGCGATGCCGGGGTCGACCTCCACGCCGATGCCCCGCTGGGTGACGACCGCGGCACGCTGAGCTGCGGCGGTCAATCGTGACTCGCTCAGGACCGTGGCGAGCTGGTGGCGCGCGCCAGCACCCACCAGCACCGGGTAGGAACGGTCCCCGAGCGGCACGTCGACGCGGATGATGCCCGCCATAGACGGCGAGGGTACCGAGGGGCCTACACGCTGAGCCCTGTCGGCATTGACCACCAGACCACTGCCAGCGCTCCGGCTACCAGCGAGGGTCCGAGTGCGAAGCGATGGTCGATGCTGCGGCCGAGAACGACGATGCCGATCGCTCCCGCCAAGGCCGCGAGGGCGAAGCCGGCCAAGAGCCCTGCGAGCACGGTCATGATGCCGCCGAGGCCCAAGTGCAGCCCCAGGTAGCCGCCGAGGCGCACGTCGCCGTAGCCCAAGCTGCCGCGCGATGCCCGCCAGATCACGTGCATCAGGCCCCAGCCGACCATTCCCCCGGTCGAAGTCGCCACGACCGTGCCTCCAAGACCCCCAAGCCCGTCCTCGGCCGCTGCTGCCACGCACAGCAAACCGATGGCCAGCACCGTGGTGACTCGCAGCAGCCGCGTCGGGATCAGGTGCGTGCGCAGGTCGATGCCCGAGATAACGACGCCGGCCCAGCCGAATGCCAGCAGCGGTGCCACATAGGCGCTCGAGCCAGCCCGCATCACCAGTGCAGCCCCGACTGCGACACACCATGCGATCGCCGCTGCCCGATGCAGGCGGACGCCGAAGCAGCGCTGGGCGCAGCGTGCGGCCGCCATCCCTGCCGCGGCACCTCCCAGCACCACGGCGGCGAGCGTCACGGCGCCGACGCCCAGTGTCGTGGTCAGTGCCGTGCTGTGTGCTGCGCCGATCACGCCGATGGCCCTCCGGTCGCCGACAGCCCCACCGGGCTGCGCTCGAGCCGGGGAGTTACCCGGCGATGTCCAGACCGACGGCGGCCCCCATCGCTCTGACGGGTGCGTCGCGGCCGGTCCACATCTTGAACTGCTCGGCTGCTTGATACAAGAGCATTCCGACGCCATTCAACGTCACGGCGCCGGCTTGAGCGGCTGCCGCCAGCAGCGGGGTCCGCTCAGGCCGGTAGATGAGATCAGCCACGATCTGGACACCCCGCAGCAGCGCCGGATCGACCGGCAGCGAATCGCCCTCTGTCATGCCGAGCGGCGTGGCGTTCACGACGACATCGGCATTGCGCACTGCTTCGGGGCCGCCGACGGTCACCAAGCCTGCAGGCGCGCCGGTCGCTTCTGCAGCAGCGCCGCCCACCCCCACAGCTCGTGCCGCCGCATCGGGCGAGCGATTCACGACCGTCACCGGCGCCCCCTCGGTGGCCAGGGCAACGATCACCGCTCGCGCAGCGCCGCCTGCCCCCAGCACGACCGTGCGCAGCCCCGCAGGGTCGACACCCGCCTGGGTGCGCAGCGAGCGCAAGAAACCGGCGCCGTCAGTGTTCTCGCCGATCAGACGGTCAGCGCTGCGGCGCACGCAGTTGACGGCGCCCAGCATGGCAGCAGCAGGCGACAGCTCGTCACAGGCCTCAGCCGCCTCGGCCTTGAGGGGCATGGTCACCGACAGTCCGTCGATGCCCAGGGCGCGCATCGCCGCGACGGCACCCGCTCCGCCGCCGGCCGGCACCTCGAACGCCACGTACGTCCAGTCCAGACCCAGGTGAGCGAACGCCGCATTGTGCAGCGCCGGGCTCAGGGAGTGCCGTACTGGATCGCCGATCACTCCCGCCACCTTGGTGTTGCCAGTCGGTGCGGGCCGCATCGACACAGTGTGCACTCGCGCGACGCCAATCCGGAAGCGCATTGTGAGATCGACGTCGTCGCCTGGCCATCGCAGCACTCGGATGCCTCGCGCTCGCCCGGCTTCTGTTGAGGTTCACGCTGCGGGCACCAAGGGGACGAGGCGGGCCGGAGCCCGCCTCGCAACGTGGTGCATATTGTCCCGCTCTCGGGACTCTGCTTGTTGTTGGCACCCGTGGGTACCGCCAACCATTCCCTGTGTCGCAGACTACTCTGATCCGCCCGCTCACCTGCGGGAAGCTCAGCAGGCGGTAACCTAACCTTGCGGCTGCGTGCTGCGCGAGTCGCCTACGGGTTAGCTGGTACGGGAATGGTCGGCTACCAAAACCAGCAGTACCTCATCGTCATCATCGACCACTCGAGTTCGGGCTACACCAGGATGCCGAGGGGCACTGCGGCGATGCGTTCGCTCAGCCGGAACGCTGTGTCACCAGGGTGCACCACCAGTCCGGCACGAAAGATGCCACCGAGGCGCTCTTCGAGCTTGACGATCTGGCGGGCATCGGAGGGGCTGACGGCGTGCGCCAGCTTCGCCTCGATCGCTATCACACCGCCGTCGGGCAGGTCAGCGATCAAGTCGATCTCCTGGTCGCCGCCGGCGGAGCGCAGGTGGCTGAAGCGCCAGCCGAGACCCATTGCATCGGCGACCGCCCTGATCTGGCACGCTACGGCGCTCTCGAACAACTGCCCGAGACGATCGCGCCGCTGCTCGAGGACCGCCGCCGTGTCGTGATGATCTGCAGCAGCAAGGGCAGGATCGACGAAGTGCCGCTTCGGACGGCGGATGAGACGCTTCAATCGGTTATGGGACCAGCCCGGCAATTCCTCAATGAGGCCGAGCCGGACGAGCAGGTCGTGATAGCTCCCGCCGGTCGCCTTGGACACGCCCGCTGCATTGTGGATGGCTGCGTGCTCAGCGGTCGTGCCGACCGTGGCGCCGTACGCCCGCACATAGCCCCGCAGCTTGACCGTGTCGCGCTGCGCAGAGGTGATCTCGGTGAGGTCCCGTGCGACGGCTAGGTCGAGATAGGCCCGCAACGCCTCCTGGTGATCGGCGGGATCCATGCCGAGATACCCCGGCAGCCCCGACTCGACGGCGGCCCCAATCTGCTCGGCCGGCGAGAATGGCGAGCCGACGCCTCTCATCGCCTCGATGCCGAACTCGCCCAAGTCGGCCAGTGCTGCCGCCGGGGCACGGCCGCTGCGCTCGCTGAGCGTCATGGTGTGCAGGCGCACCGGCAGAATCCTGCCCGCGCCCGCATGCACGTCTGACGTCAGGGCGGTCCGCGACGAGCCGCTCAGCAGGAATCGGCCGGCTGCGCGGTGCTTGTCGATCGATCTGCGGACGGCATCCCACACGGGGGGGACCCGCTGCCACTCGTCAATGAGTATCGGTGAGCGCAGCGAGCCGAACGCAGCATCCGGATCGGCTGCGATTCGCCGGGCGGTGGGCGGATGGTCGAGCCGCAGCGTGTCTGCGGCGAGCCGTTGCGCTGTGCTCGTCTTCCCGACGCCCCGAATGCCTTCGACCAAGCATGCCGAGTGTGCCTGCATCAGGCGCGCAAGCCGCTCGTCCAAGTGACGACGCAACTATGGCATGCATAAAAGGATAGTCGACTATCCATATCATGGATAGCAGGAAGCACAATTTGTCATCGGCGTTCGATGATTGTCAGCCGCAAAGGCCCTGCTCCTGGCAGATCGCCTTGTCGCGCAAGAACTCCTCGTCGGTCACCGAGAACGACAGCGTGCCGTCAGGCGACGTCAGCACGAAGTACATCCACGGCCCGTCTTCGGGATTCAGGGCGGCCTCGAGCGAGGCACGCCCAGGCGCCGCGATCGGCGTCGGCGGCAGGCCGACGAGCACGCGGGTGTTGAATGGCGAGTTGACTGCGAGCAGGTCCGCTGTGAGCTCGCGCTCGCCGACTGCGTAGACGATGGTGGCGTCGATGCCCAGCGACCAGCCCCGGGCCAGCCGGTTGTAGATGACCCGGGCCACCTTGGCCCGGTCTTCTGGGCGCTGTGCCTCACGCTCGATCATGCTGGCCACGATCAGCGTCTCATAGGGAGTCAGGCCTACCCGGCGCGGCGAGTCGGCATAGCGCAGCTCGCCCAGCACCGCATCGAGGCGATCGACCATCAATGCCACGAGCTGCTCCGCGCTGGTCCCCGAGTCGTAGAAGTACGTGTCGGAGAAAAGCTGCCCTTCGGCGGGGTCGATGACGCCGGGGGGAAGGATCGAGGGCGCCGGAGCGACCAGCGAGAGCACCGGCCGGGCGCGCACCGCCTCGAGGAACTCCCGACCGCTGAAGCTCAGATCCGGCACCTCGTCGATCAAGTCGGCCATCTGCGCGAGCGTCAAGCCCTCGGGAACGGTGAGCGGCAGCGAGGCGGCCTGCGCAACCCGGCTCGGCCCCGCTTCGAGCACGGCCATGGTCTCCCACACCGACGAGTTGGACTGGAAGGTGTACTCGCCCGCCTGGAATGCGGGACCGCCCTGGAACCTCACGTACCACTCGTAGGCCCGAGAGCTCGGGATGACGCCGTGCTCGGCGAGCAAGTCCGAGATGCTCGCTGTGCTCGATCCCAGCGGCAAGGTCAGAACGATCTCGCCGGTCGGCTCACCGGGCGGGTCAAGCTGGTCGTTCACCCAGCGATAGGCACGGCTGCCCGCCATCCAGGCGACGGCGCCGAGCAGGACCAGGAATGCCAGCGCGCCCCAGGTGCCGGGGCCGCGGCGGGTGCTGACCACCTCGTAGTCGATGCCGCGCCGGCCGCTCACCGTCGGTGCGCCCGGCCCACTCCCGATTGCGCCCGACGCTGCGCGGCCTACGGGCGCCGCGCCTGAGGGCCGACCCCGGGCGAGCAGGCCCGGCTCGGCGGGAGCGGATTCCCCATTGCTCGCGAGCCCGACAAAGGCGGCTGCCCGACCGGCCAACCGTCGCACCGCAGGCGGGGTTCGCAGCGCGGCCGAGCGGTTCGCCCCACCGCTGCGAGGCTCCGCGCTGGCGTCGTCGTCAGCCACCGCTGTCCAGCCACGACTGCAGGATGACCGCGGCTGCCACTTTGTCGACAACCTCCCGGCGGGCGGGGCCGCGCACACCGCCTTGGGCCAGCATCCGCTCCGCGGTCACTGTGGTGTAGCGCTCGTCGACCAGCACCACCGGCACGTCGAGCGCTGCTTCGATCTCGCCGGCTTCGGCTCGCACGGCCGCCGCCGCCGGTCCCTCGCTGCCGTCGAGCGAGGTCGGCAGGCCGATCACGACCACCTCCGCACCCACGTCAGCGACCATACCGGCGAGCGCTCGGTGGTCTCGGGCACGCTCGCCGCTGCGTTCGAGCACTTCATAGGGCACCGAGACCGAGACATCGTCCGGCGCGACGGCCACACCGATGCGCACCGAGCCGAGGTCGATGCCGACCGCCCGCATCACGGGGCGCGATCTCTCAAGTCCCGAGTGCGGCTGCTCGAGCCTGGGCCAAAGCGTCGCCGATCCCGTCGGGATTGCGGCCCCCGGCGACCACCAGCGGCGGGTCTCCCTTCGCGCCGAAACCGCCGCCCACCGTCCGCGCGGCGTCAGCGAGCAGGGCGCCCGCCGACAGCGTCCCGGCAGGATCCACCGCAGCGACCAGGGCCACTCCCCCGCCCGGGGGCGCGGAGGCAAGCACCACGGCACGGATGCCGTCGCGGTCGCGCACCGACACGGCAAGGTCCCGCAGCGCTTCGCGTTCGAGATCTCCGAGGTCGGCGATGACCACGCCGTCGTCTGCGGTCGCCGCGAGCTCGCCGGCCCGTCCCGCGGACAGGGTCCGCCGCAGATCGCGTACCTGCCGGCGCAGCTCCTTGGTCTCATCGACACGGCGCTGCACTGCGGCGGCGATCTCGTCGGGCTGGGCGTTCAGCAGCTCTGCCACCACGCCCAGCGTGTCCTCGGCTTCCGCGAGCCGGTCCACGGTGGCGAGACCGGTGATGGCTTCGATGCGGCGCATGTTGGAGCCGATGCTGGACTCCGAGACGATCCGCAGATGGCCGATGTCGCCGAGCGCTGCCACGTGGGTGCCGCCGCACAGCTCGACCGAGTGCGGGCCTGCTTCGAGCACCCGCACCACGTCGCCGTACTTGTCGCCGAAGAAGGCAATGGCGCCGATCGACTGCGCGTGGCTCATCGACGTCTCGTAGTGACGGCAGCGGCCGTTGGCGATGATCTCGGCATTCGCGACGCGCTCGATCTCGCGCAGCTGCGAAGGACTCACGCCTTCGTAGTGGCTGAAGTCGAATCGCAGCCGATCGGGCGCCACCAGCGAGCCGGCCTGCTTGACATGCTCGCCGAGCACCTCCCGCAGAGCCCAGTGCAGGATGTGGGTGCCGGTGTGGTTGCGCCGGATTGCCGCCCGGCGTTCGTCGTCGATCGCCGCGGTCACCAGCGATCCGACCTCGACGCCGTCGCCGACGACACGCCCGATGTGGCGATGCAGGTCGGCGAGTGCGTAGGTGCAATCGATCACCTCGATGCTGCCTTCGGGACCGGTGATGGTGCCGATGTCGCCTATCTGCCCGCCGCTCTCGGCGTAGAACGGCGTGCGATCGAGGAACACCTCGACCAGGTCGCCGCCTCGGTCGCCGCTGTCCTGCCCGTTGTCGGGCGGTATCTCGAAGGTGGCGAGCACCCGGGCGTCAGTCACTGCCGGTGCGTCCCGCACGAAGTCGGTCGGCCCGAACTGCGCCAGGATCTCCCGGTAGCGCTCGTCCGCGAACGTCGGGCCGGCGGCCCGACCAGCCCGTGCCCGCTCGCGCTGGCGCTCCATGGCGGCTTCGAAGCCGTCGCGGTCGAGGCTCAGGCCGCGCTCGGTGAGGATCTCCTCAGTCACCTCCACCGGGAAACCGTGCGTGTCGTGGAGCAGGAAGGCGACCTCGCCGTCGAGCACTGCCGAATCGAGCCCAGTCGAGTCAAGCTCGGAAGTTGCTTCGTCCAGGATTTTCTGGCCCGCAGCGAGGGTGGTGCGGAAACGCTCCTCCTCGCGGGCCACGACATCGGCGATGAACTGCCGGTTCTTGACCAGGTCGGTGTAGTGGTCGCCCATCACGTCCACGACGATCTCGACCAGCCGCGGCATCACGACATCGGTGACGCCGAGCACCCAGGCATGGCGCACGGCGCGGCGGATGATGCGGCGCAGCACATAGCCACGGTCTTCGTTGGAGGGGAACACGCCGTCGGAGATGAGCATCGCCGTGGTGCGGGCGTGGTCGGCGAAGATGCGCATCGAGACGTCGGTCTCGGGATCGGCGCCGTAGGTCTTGCCGCAGATGTGCTCGGCCTCGGCCAGCAGCGGTGCGAACAGGTCGATGTCCCACGCTGCGGGCACGCCCTGCAGCACCGCCAGGATCCGCTCGAGGCCGGCGCCCGTGTCGATGCCCGGGGCTTCCAGCGGTGTCATGTCGCCGGTGCCATCGGCCGCGAACTGCATGAACACCAAGTTCCAGATCTCGACGAAGCGGTCCTCGCCGCCGTGCGCCGGTCCGCCGCCGTCACCGAGCTCGGGTCCCAGGTCGTAAAAGATCTCGCTGCAGGGTCCGCACGGTCCCACATCGCCCGCCGCCCACCAGTTGTCCTTGTCGAGACGCTGGATGCGCTCAGGCGGGACGCCGACGGACCTCTGCCAGATCTCAGCTGCCTCGTCGTCGCTGACGTGCACCGTCACCCACAGCTTCTCCCGCTCGAGTCCGAGCACCTCGGTGACGAATTCCCACGCCCACGGGATGGCTTCGGCCTTGAAGTAGTCGCCGAAGCTGAAGTTGCCCATCATCTCGAAGAATGTGAAGTGCCGGTTCGTGCGGCCGATGTCGTCGAGGTCGTTGTGCTTGCCGCCGGCCCGGACGCACTTCTGGATGGTGACCATCCGGCGCGTCGGCGGCACCTCCTCGCCGAGGAAATACGGCATGAACGGCACCATGCCCGCCACGGTGAACAGCAGCGAGGGCTCGTGCGGGATCAGGCTCGCGGAAGCGCGGACTTCGTGGCCCCGTTCCGCCCAGAACGAGTTGAACGCTTCACGCAGTTCGCCGGCGCGCATCCCCAGAGGATACCGAGGGGCCTTCGCGGCCTCCGTGGCCGCCGTGCCGAGCAGCGTATGACGCCGCACTCGTCAATTCAGAAAACAGTGAAAAACTCTGAAAACAATTGAAATATGTTCTCGATGTGGATATTCACCCTTCGGCTCTGCGGCACGGCATCCCTGCCGCAGATATCGAGCACGCGTGGGAGTTCGGCGCGCGCTTCGTCCAACTTGATTCGGAAGGCGACTGGTCGAGAGAACTCTGCATCGGCCCCGACCGGGCAGGCAACCTCCTGGAGATCCTCTACCGTCCTGCAGCGGAAGACTTCATCATCTTCCACGCGATGCGGCTCCGGCCAATCTTGGCTCGCTACCTTGGGAAGCGACGATCATGACCGACTTCAACGACGAACCCACTGACGAGGACTACCTCAGGATGTCCGAGGAATTCGAGCAACACGAGTTCACACAAGACGAGCTAGACCGGATCTTTGCTACGGAGCGCAGCACACCGTTCCCAGCTTCTGAGCCAGCCTCCACCGCGACTTGAGGAGCTGACAGCTCAGGCGGCTTCGCGGCGGTGGCGGCGCTCAGCCCAGCGGCGGTCTCGCTCGTCGCGCAGGCGCTGCTCGGCGTCGTGCATCTGGCGCTTGCCGTCCCGCCATGCCGATCGGAGGTCGCGGCGCATCTGGCGTGCCGTGCCCAGCGCCGTGGCAGTTCCTCGCACGGGTGCGTAGCGGTCCAGCAGTGAGCGCAGCCGTCGCTGCAGCCACAGCGACGCGCCGGCGCCGAGGCCCGCGCCCAACGTCAGCCATCGCAGCCGCTTGAACACTTCAGCGCTCCCCCGTGTCGCCGCTGGCATGAGTCTCGCGCTCGGGGTCGGCGAGACGGTCCCGCAGCACCGAGAATGCCGACCTGACCTTGTCGACTGGCGCCGCGGCGGCGCGGGCGGTGGCGGCGCCGGCGGTCTCGGCCAGCCCGGCGACTTTCTGCACAATGTTCAGCAGGTCGCGCAGCCGGCCGATCTCGGTCTGGGCCATCTCGGCGGTATCCGCAAGCTGGCCCAGCGCTGGCCCAACCTTGGAGTCGAAGTCGTCCAGCTTGCGGCGCAGCTCGCGCATCAGGGCGAACGCCTGGGTGAGCACCGCGATGAGCGCGACCAGCGCCACCACGACGCACACGGTCACCACCACCGCGGCAAGATCGCCGGCGCTCATCGCAGATCCTCATCTTCGGCGACGAGCGCGAGGCCGAGTTCTTCGAGCTGGACGTCGGAGATCGCAGACGGGGCATTGGTGAGCGGATCCGCGCCGGACTGGCTCTTGGGAAACGCGATGACCTCGCGGATGTTCTCCTCGCCGCACAGCAGAGCCGCCAGCCGGTCGATGCCGAAGGCGAAGCCCGCATGCGGCGGAGCGCCGTAACGGAACGCGTCGAGCAGGAAACCGAATCGTTCCTGCGCCGTCACAGGGTCGATGCCCAGCAGATCGAAGACCTGCTGCTGGATGTCGCCCCGGTGGATCCGCACGCTGCCCGAGCCCAGCTCCCAGCCGTTCAGCACCAGGTCGTATGCCTGCGAGCGCACACCCAGCAGGGTGTCGGCGTCGAAGCCGCCGCCTGAGGCCATGCGTGCCGAAGCCGCCGCGACGACGTCGAGATCATCGGCATGGGGCATGGTGAACGGGTGGTGCGCCGGGATCGGCAGGCCGTCGGGGCTCACATCCTCGAACAGCGGAAAGTCGACCACCCACAGGAAGTGCAGGCCGCCCTCGTTCACCGGCGGGCGGCCCAGCTCCAGCCGCAGCAGGCCGAGCACCCCGCTGGCCCGGCGCCAAGTGTCGGCCACCAGGTAGCACATGTCGCCCGGCTCGGCGCCCAGGCGCTCGAGCACGCCGTCGATCTCGGCGTCGGACATGAACTTCGCGACCGGCGAGGTGACGGCAAGCCGGCCGCCGGCTGCGCTGCGGGCACCGTCGGCCAGCGGCTCGCCGGCACTGACCCGCATCCACACAAGACCCTTGGCGCCCCAGCGCTGGCACTGCTTGGTGAGATCGTCGACCGCGTTGCGGCTGATGTCGCCGCCGCCGGGCACCCGGATGCCCCGCACGGCAGGCACCTTGAACGCGTTGAACCCGGTCTCTGCGAACAGTTCGGTGAGCTCGGTGAGCTCGAGCCCGAAGCGCAGGTCGGGCTTGTCCGACCCGTAGCGGTCGATCGCCTCGTGCCAGGTGATCTCTCCCATCGCCGCGGGGCGCACGCCGGTGATCTCCTCAGCAGCTTCGGCCACCGCCTCGCTGATCACTGCGCGCACCTCGGCGCCGCTGGCGAAGCTCATCTCCAAGTCGAGCTGGGTGAACTCGAATTGCCGGTCGGCTCGCAGGTCCTCGTCTCGCAGGCAACGAGCGATCTGGTAGTAGCGGTCGATGCCGCCCACCATGCAGAGCTGCTTGAACAGCTGGGGGCTCTGGGGCAGCGCGTAGAAGCGGCCCTGATGCAGGCGGCTGGGCACCACGAAGTCGCGGGCGCCCTCGGGTGTCGAGGCCACCAGCGTCGGCGTCTCGATCTCGATGAACTCCGCTGCCTCCATCGAGCGGCGGATCGCTGCGTTCACGCGTGCCCGGTTCACCAGGTTCGAGTGCATGCGGGGGTTCCGCAGGTCCAGGTAGCGATGGCGGATGCGCAGCATCTCGTCGACCTCGGTGCGGCCGTCGATCTGGAACGGCGGCGGCGCCGAACGCGACAGCACCTCGACGATTGCATCGCCGATCTCGATCTCGCCGGTGGCCAGGTCGGGATTGGCTGTGTCCAATGGACGCTCACGCACGGTGCCGGTCACCGACAGCACGTATTCCGAGCGCAGATCGTGCGCGTGATCCACGACGCACTGCACGATGCCAGTGCGATCGCGCAGGTCGACGAAGGCCAGGTGCTCGCCATGCTCACGACGCCGGGAGACCCAGCCGCACACGGTGACGTCCCTGCCGATGTCGACACGGCTCAGCCGTCCGCAATAGTCGGTTCGCATTCGCTCGCCCATCACGTGCCGCCTTCCGCATTGAGCTCGTCGAAGATGCGCCGCAGCGCGCTCAGCACTTCGCCACGCGGCACGGTCTGCTGCGCAATGCCGGCGTCGCCGCCGTCAGGGCGCCGCAAGGGTCGCACGGTGACGGTGCCGGCGTCGATCTCGTCGGTTCCCACGATGAGCGCAATCTCGGCGCCGGAGCGGTCCGCAGCGCGCATCTGCGCCCGCATCGACCGGTCGTCGAAGGCCCGGTCCGCCCGGATGCCCACTGAGCGCAGCTCGTGGGTGAGATCGCGTGCAGCGGCGCCGCCCGCCGTGTCGATCACCCACACTTCGGCCCGCTGTGCCGGAACGCCGAAGACGCCTTCGGCATCGCAGGCCAGCAGCAGGCGCTCGATGCCCAGCGCAAAGCCGATGCCGGGCGTCGGCGGGCCGCCGAGCGCCTCCACGAGCCCGTTGTAGCGGCCGCCGCCGCAGATGGTGTCCTGAGCGGCGTCGAGGCTGGCCGCACGGAACTCGAACGTGGTGCGGGTGTAGTAGTCGAGGCCGCGCACGAGCTTGTGCTCGACCTCGTGGGAGATGCCGAGCGCGTCCAACCCCTCGCGCACCCGCTCGAAGTGGGCCGCCGTGGTTGCCGAGAGATAGTCGGTGATGCGTGGAGCTTCCGCGGCCACGGCCGCTGTGGCCGCTCGCTTGGAGTCCAGGATGCGCAGCGGGTGGCGCTCGATCTTGTCCCGGTCCTGCGGGTCCACATCGCCTGCCCGACGCTGCAGGTAGCTGCTCAGCGCCTCGCCGTAGGCGGCGCGGGTGTCGGCGTCGCCCATCGAGTTCACCAGCAGCGGCACCCGCTGCAGCCCGATCGCGTCGAAGAGTCCCGCAGCCAGGGCGATGATCTCGACATCCGCGTCGGGGTCGTCGGTGCCGAGCGTCTCCGCCCCGATCTGGTGGAACTGGCGGTAGCGGCCCGCCTGGGGCGCCTCGTAGCGGAAGAACGGCCCTTGGTACCAGACCTTCCACGGGGTCGTGGGACGGTGCTGCGCGAACGCCCGGCACACCGAGGCCGTGCACTCGGGCCGCAGCGCCAGGTGGCGGTCGCTGCGGTCGAAGAACTCGTACATCTCCTTGCCGACCACGTCGGTGCCCTCGCCGATGCGGGCGAACACGCCGATGTCCTCGAAGATCGGGGTCTGCAAGCAGCCGAATCCGGCCCGGTCGGCGGCGGCGATGAAGGCCCCCAGCAGCGCCACCCAGCGGCCCGATTCGGGCGGGGCAAGGTCGTGCGTGCCGATCGGCGTCCGGAACGTCTTCGAGGCTGCTGCATCGCCGCCGTCAGGAGGGGTCGCAGGGATCGAAGGGGTACCGGACATGACCAGCGCAGGCTACGGCCCTGCCGCCGCCAGTCCTAACTGCTGCAGAACCTCAGTACTCGGTGCGGGCCAGGCCTTGGATGGCGCGGTAGGCGTCGAATACGCCCGGCACTTCGCGCAGGGCGGCGAGCAGCTGATCCAGCAGGATCGGGTCGCCGATCTCGACCTCGATCTGCATCACGGCCACCTGGTCGTCGCCCACGAACGTGTCGCAGCTCGCGATCGACAGATCATGGCGCCCCGAGACCACCTGCACCACGTCGAGCAGGAGCCGGTTGCGGTCGAGGCCCCGCACCTCCAGCGACGCGACGTGCTCGCCTGCCCAGCTCTCGTCCCACTCGACTTCTACCTGTCGAGCTTGCACCGACATGGCCAGCTCTCCCGCATTCGCACAGTCGGCACGGTGCACCGAGATGCCGCGCCCGCTGGTCGCGAACCCCAGCACCTCGTCGCCGCGCACGGGGCTGCAGCATCGCGCCAGGCGCACCAGCGCATCGTCGTGTCCGTCGACGTGCACACCTGCGGAGCGGCGGCGGCGCGAGCCGCGCTGACGAGCCGGGCGGGCGGGCAGCTGAACGCCGTCGCTCTCGCCTCGCAGGTTGCTGACGAGCCGCTTGGCCACCGAATGGGGCCGGATGTCGCCCTTGCCGATGGCTTCGAACAGCAGGTCCAGGTCGGCACGGCTGAACTGCTCCGCCACGGCCCGCATCTCGTCGCCGTCGATGAGCAGCGACGCCTTGAGCCCCTCCGACCGCAGCGAGTCCGAGACCGCTTCGCGTCCTGCGGCCACCCACTCCGACCGGTCGAGTCGTGCGAACCAGCGCCGGATGCTGTAGCGGGCACGCGGCGTGACCGCGATCTCCAGCCAGTCACGCGATGGCCGCGTCCCGGGATCGTCGGAGGTGAACGCCTCGATCGAGTCCCCCGAGCGCAGGAGGCGGTCGAGCGGCACGAGGCGGCCGTCGATCTTCGCCCCGATGAGCGAGTCGCCGATGTCGGTATGGATGGCGTACGCGAAGTCGATCGGCGTGGCCCCCGTGGGCAGGGTCACCACGTCGCCCTTGGGTGTGAAGACGTACACCTCGTCGTGGCCCAGATCGCTGGCGATGGTGCGCATGAATTCGGCCGGATCGTCAGACTCGGCCTGCCACTCCACCAGCCGGCTCAGCCACGGCATGTCCGCTTCGGCCGCGGCGATGCCCTTCTGATCCGCCTTGTTGCCCGACTTGCCGCTGCCGTTGCGCTCGGCCTTGTAGCGCCAGTGGGCCGCTACCCCGTGCTCCGCTCGCTGATGCATCTCGTCGGTGCGGATCTGCACTTCCACCGCTGTGCCCGAGGGGCCCACCACGGTCGTGTGCAGCGACTGGTAGAGGTTGAACTTGGGCATAGCGATGTAGTCCTTGAAGCGGCCGGTCACCGGCTTCCAGGTCGCGTGGATGGAGCCCAAGGCTGCGTAGGCGTCTCGAATGGTCGGCACCACGACCCTGATGCCCACGAGGTCGAAGATCTCGTCGAACGAGCGGTTCTTGATGACCATCTTCTCGTAGACGCTCCAGTGGTGCTTCTTGCGCCCGGTCACCGTCGCATCGGTCTTCATGCGAGAGAGCTGCTCGCGGACCTCCGAGAGCACCTGGTCGACGAATCGCTCCTGAGAGGGTGTGCGCTCGGCCAGCATCCGGTCGATCTCGGCGTAGCGCTTGGGATACAGAGCGGCAAAGGCCAGGTCCTCCAGCTCGTCGCGGACCTGCTGCATGCCCAGGCGGTTGGCGAGCGGGGCGTAGATGTCGAGCGTCTCGCGTGCCACGTCGGCTTGCTTGGCGCCATCGAGCGCGCCGACGGTGCGCATGTTGTGCA
This sequence comes from Acidimicrobiia bacterium, assembly GCA_022826045.1. GTDB lineage: Bacteria > Actinomycetota > Acidimicrobiia > Acidimicrobiales > Poriferisodalaceae > Poriferisodalis. Next base: position 68,415 of record JAJDVQ010000018.1, read on the forward strand.
GCCGGTCCGACAGCTTGATCATCAGCACCCGGGGATCGTTCGCGATCGCCACCAGCATCTTGCGCAAGGTGGCGGCCTGCTGCGCCTGCTTGGACGCGAAGCGCACCCGGTCGAGCTTGGTGACGCCGTCCACGATGCCGGCGACCTCCGCGCCGAACTCGTCAGACAGCGCCACGAGCTCGACGCTGGTGTCCTCCACGGCGTCGTGCAGCAGCGCTGCGGCGATGGAGGTGTCGTCGAGACCGAGATCGGCGACCACGCCGGCGACTGCCACCGGGTGGGTGATGTAGGCCTCGCCGGTCTTGCGCCGCTGGCCCTCATGCGCCGTGCGCGCTGCTTCGTAGGCCCGGATCACCAATTCGGGCGAGCTCTTGGGCCAGCGCTGGCGGTATTTCTCGACGACCGGGGAGATGTCGGCCGCGACCGTGTTCGCGATGCGCCGCCACGGCAGCACGCGCGACACCGCAGGCATGGTCCTAGCCCCCCCGGCCGGTGCGTTGTTCGACCCCAGCCGAGCCGAACGTGCGAGAACTCACGCCCTCATTCTGCCGCGCCCGCCCCACGGATCGGGGCCTCCGCCGCAGGTTCGGGTCAGCGGCGGCGTTGGCTTGCTGAGCGGCGGCGGGACTTGCGGGGACGCGGCGTGGCGCTGCGGGTGTAGCTCTCCGCGGCGAGCGCCTGGGTGGCGGCTTGCATCGAGTCGTGGCGGCCTGCGGCTTCGGCCGCAGCCTGTGCGGCGGCCCAGCCCGGCTCGTAGCCCTTCAGCCACGCCACGGTCGGCATGGCCACGAAGATCGAGCTGTACGAGCCGACGAGCAGGCCGATCAGCAGCGCTGTCGCGAACTCCGACAGCGTGCCCGCGCCCAGGAACCCGGCGCCCACCACCAGCATCGACAGCACTGGCAGCACCGACGTGATCGAGGTGTTCACCGAGCGTGTCAGCACCTGGTTGAGCGAGACGTTCGCGAGCGCCGCATACGTGAAGTGGCTACGCGCCGGCAGCGACCGCTCGTTGGTCTTGACACGGTCGAACACGACAATCGTGTCGTACAGCGAATAGCCCATGATCGTGAGGAACGCCACCACGGTCGCCGGCGTCACCTCGAACCCGAACAGCGCGTACGCGCCGACGGTCAGCACGATGTCGTGCCCGACGGCGACGAGCGCGCCCACCGACATCTTCCACTCGAAGCGGAACCACAGGTACAGCGCGATCAGCACGAAGAACACCACGAGCGCCCGCCGCGCCTTGCCCGCCACCTCGTCGCCGAAGGACGGGCTGACCTGCCGCGTCGACAGGCTCTCGACATCGACATCGGCAGCGGAGGCCAGCGCAGCGTTCACGTCGACCGCGTCGACGTCCGGCCCCAGCACCCCGCGCACCCGGAAGATGTCCTCGGATCCGGTCACCGTGACGAGCTGCACCCGGGCGTCGGGCACACCGGCGGCTGCCGCGGCAGCGGCGATGTCGTCGGTCGTCAAGCCGTCAGCCGCGGAACCGGCGTCGGCGTCGCCCGCAGCATCGGCAGCACCGTCGGCAGCGTCCTGGGCACTCGCCGGGATCGGGATCTCCCACACCGAGCCGCCCTCGAACTCGATGCCCAGGTTCAACCCGCGAACCACCAGCGCGACAGCGCAGATGAGCACCGCCACAGCCGAGCCCAGCAGCACCTTGCGGGACACGCCGAGGACGTCCCAGGCATTCTCGCCCCGGTAGAAGGTCCGCAGCGCCGAGATCATGCCGGGCCTCCCGTCACCGCAGCCGCCGTGGCCGCATCATCGGTGCCTCTCAGAACGCCCAAGCGCCGGGGCTGCTCATTGACGAGCTTGCGCGCGATGAACACCACCAGCGGCCGCATGAAGAAGTACGACACCGCCAGGTCGATGAGCGTCGCGAGGCCCAGGTACAGCGCGAAGCCGCGCACGGTGCCGCTGGTGAGCTGGTACAGCACGCCCGCACCGATCAGCGACGCCAGGTCGGCCCACACAATCGTGGAGAACGCGCCCTTGAAGCTGGCATCAGCGGCCGAGCGAATCGCCCGCCCCCGCCGGACCTCTTCCTTGATCCGCTCGTAGTAGACGATGTTCGAATCGACTTGGACACCGATCGACACGATGATGCCGGTCGTGCCCGCCAGCGTCAGCGCGAGCCCGCGGCTCTCGCCCAGCCAGCTGATGAGCGACCACAGGATGGACCCGCTGATGGCCAGGCTGGCCACGGCCACGATGCCGAGCAGGCGGTAGTACAGCAGCATGTAGATGCCCACCACGATCAGGCCGACAATGCCGGCCACCACGCCGGCCCGCAGCGTTCCCTCGCCCAGAGTGGCCGACACCGTGCGCACGTCGTCCTGCTCGAACACCACCGGCAGCGCACCGAAGCGCAATGCCACGGCGAGATCGCGCGCCCCTTCCTCGTCGAAGGCGCCCGAGATGACCGCGGTGCCCCCGAATTCGGCGGCCCGGATCACCGGGGCCGACTCGACGATGCCGTCGAGCACGATGGCGACCTGCTGGCCGAAGTACCGCGCCGCGATCTCGTCGAAGCCGACTGCGCCCTCGTCGGTGAGTTCGACGTTGACGACCCACTCGTTGTTGAACGTTGCCGCCGCCTCGGCGACCGCCTCGCCGGTGAGCTCGGCCGGGCCGAGCACATAGCCCACTGGCTCGCTACGACCCGGCAGCACCACCGCCAGATCGGCGAGGTCGTCCTCGGGCGACGTGAACGCCGGCACGTCAGCGGCTTCGGCCTCCGCCGGCTCGTCGGCCTCAGGTGCTGCGGCGTCGGCGCCAGGCTCGGTCTCGGGCTCGATGATCTCGGGCGGTTCGACGGTCTCTGGCGGTCCGCCCGCTTGATCTGCGGGGGAATCGCCCAACGCGTCGCTGGCAGGTCCCTCGCTCGATGCAGACTCAGCGTCGGTCTCGGCATCGCTCGCGGCGTCGGCAGCTTCGCCGACCGATCCGTTGTAGGCATCCGCGATGCCCTCAGCGGAGCGGAATTCTGCCTCGTCGAACGGGTTGAACGTGAGCAGCACGGGCCGGAACCGCAGCTCGGCCGTCTGACCGACGAGATCGACGGCGCGCTGCTTGTCCTTGACGCCAGGCAGCTGCACGACGACCTGGGCGCCCTGGCGGGTGATGTCGGGCTCTGCCACACCGAGCGCGTCCACCCGCGACCGGATGATCTCGATGGCTCGGTCGAGCTGCTCGTCGTCGGCGGGGGCGGTCGGACGCAGCAGCACCTCGACGCCGCCCTGCAGCTGTACGCCCAGCACCGGCACCCACCCAGCGACGATCACACCGACCAGCGAGCCGAAGCCGATGATGGCGGCCAGCAGCAACGAGACGATCTGCGAGCGACGCATCTTCGAGTTATCGACGGACCATGTCGGGGGGCGTCAAGCCTGGCTCACTCGGGTGGGTCAACGTCATCCGATTCGGGCGGTCCAGCCGGGCTGTCGGTGCTGGCCGGAGTGATGATCTCGCCGATGGCGCGGCGCTGCACGCGCAGTTCAACATCGCTGTCCACCTCGAGGCAGACCACCTCGCCGGGCTCCTCCACCGCGACGATCTTGCCGATGACCCCGCCGACCGTGGCGACCACGTCGCCGACGTCGGCACGGCTCAGCATCGCCGCCCGCTCCTTGGCCCGCCGCTGTTGCGGCCGGATCATCAAGAAGTACATGAGGGCGAACAGTCCGACGAGCAGGATGATCGAGCTCATGGGGTGCTCCTCGAGGCGCGTAGTCCGACTGGCCACCCCGACGGCTGCCGCCGACGAGGATCGGTGCGAATGGCCCCTGAGTGCGGCACCCTGCCAGCAGCGTGCCGCCGATCGGAGACCGGCACAGCGGGTCAGCGTACCGGCGTATCAGCCCTCGCCGTCCCTCAGCTCCACACCTCGTTGACCTGGGTGCGAAACGCCGCGAACTGCCCCGCCTCGATGGCGGCCCGCGCATCGCGGACCAGCTCGGCCAGAAAAGCGACGTTGTGCAGCGTGAGAATGCGGCCTGCGGTGGGCTCGTTGACGCTCATGAGGTGCCGCAGGTAGCCGCGGCTGAAGCGCGCACCCGGTCGCGCCCGGCCGCCGGGGCCTGCGGGGCGGTCGTCGAGCGGGGTGGAATCGCGTGCGAAGCGCGCATTGCGAATGTTGATGCGGCCGTGCGGCGTGAGCGCCGTGCCGTGGCGGCCGAGCCGGCTGGGCAGCACGCAGTCGAACATGTCCACACCCGCTGCGATCGCATCGACGATCCGTGCAGGATCTCCGACGCCCATCAGGTACCGGGGCCGATCAGCGGGCAGCACGGCAGTCGCCGCAGCCAGCGCGGGGCCCATTTCGGCACGCGACTCCCCCACCGAGAGCCCGCCGATGCCGTACCCGTCGAAGCCGATGCCCGCAATGATCTCGGCGCTGCGGCGGCGCAGCTCGGGATCGGCGCCGCCTTGGCAGATGCCGAACAGCGCTTGACCGTCGGCCGGATCGTTCCGGCGTGCTCTCGACATTGCTGCTGCTGCCCTGGCTGCCCACAGGTGCGTGCGCTCGGCGGCGGCGCGCACCTGTGGCGGCGGCGCCGGCAGCTCGGGACAGACGTCGAGCGCCATCTGGATGTCGGCCCCGAGGCGGCGCTGGATGTCGACTGCGTCTTCGGGCGTCATCCGCATCTTGGAGCCGTCGTAGGTCGAGCGGAAGGTGACGCCCTCGTCGTCGACCTTGGACTTGGCGTCATGATCGGCACTCGCACCGCCGGGACGGCGGCCGGGCTGACTCGCGCCGCCGGGACGGCGGCCGAGCGACATGATCTGGAAGCCGCCGGAGTCGGTGAGGATGTGGCCGTCCCAGCCGGTGAATCGATGCAGGCCGCCCAGCGACTCCACGACGTCGGTGCCCGGCCGTGCATGCAGATGGTACGTGTTGGCCAGCACCACCTCGAGGCCCAGATCGTCGTAATCAGCGGCGTCGAGGTGGATGACCGCCCCGCGCGTCCCCACCGGCATGAACACCGGCGTCTGGAAGATGCCGCGGGCAGTGGTGACGCAGCCCCGTCGAGCTCGGCCATCTGCAGCCAGCAGCTCGAAGGCGACCCTGCCAGCCGACGCCGCTGCGGCTTCTCCGCCCGCTGCGCTCACGACGTCTCGCGCTCGCTGCGTGCCAGCAGCATCGCGTCGCCGAATGACAGGAAGCGGTAGCCGTCCACAAGTGCCCGTTCGTAGAGGTCGCGCCATCGGGGCCCGATGAACGCATCGATGAGCAGCAGCAGCGACGACCGCGGCAGGTGAAAGTTGGTGAGCATCGCATCCACCGCCACAAACTCGACGCCCCGATGCAGGAACAGATCGGTCGACCCGCACACGTCGGCTGTGCTGGCGTGCGCCGCCACAGCGGCGGCCGTGCCGTCATCGTCCGCCGCCGGCGTCTGGCGTCGCCGCTGGCGGGCGGCAGCCTCCAATGCTCGCACCGTGGTAGTGCCGACAGCCACCACCCGCTCGGCGGCAGCACAGGCGTCGAGCGTCGCTGCGGGCACCCGGTAGTGCTCGGCGTGCATCTGGTGCTCGTCGGCGTGGTCGACGGTGATCGGGGAGAACGTCGCCAAGCCGACTGTCAGATCGACGGTCGCGATCGTGACGCCGCTCGAACGCAGCGCGTCCAGCACGCCGTCTGTCAGGTGAAGCCCGGCCGTGGGAGCGGCGGCGGAACCGTCGGAGCGGGCGTACACCGTCTGGTAGCGCGCCGCCACGGCCGATCTGGCGGCGGGGCCGTCGGCGCTGTCGAGTCCGGTGTGCTGCGCGATGGCTCGACGGGCCACGTCGGGGTCGATGTAGGGCGGCAGAGGCGTCTCCCCAGCACGGTCGAGCAGCGCAGCCTGCGAGACGCTCTCCATCGGAACCCCGCCGACGCGAACGCTGACAGCCCGGCGCTGCTGATCCAGTCGCGGGCCCACGACGACCTCCACCTGCGGGTCCCGCTCGGAGACCAGCACTGTCCCGTCGACAATCCTGCGAGACGGCCGCACCAGCGCAGCCCAGCCAGCGTCGCTGTGCGCTGTTGCCGTGCGGGAAGCCTCCGACGTCGTGTCGCGAGCGGCGTTCGCGCCGGTACCGGGCCGCACTGCGTCTGGCGCCGACGGTCCGCTTCTGAGCGGTTCCAGCAGCAACACCTCGGCCGCCCCGCCGGTGCGCTTGCGCAGCGGCAATCGGGCAGGCATCACACGTGTCTCGTTCAGCACCAGCACGTCTCCGGTGCCCAACAGCGACGACAGATCGACGATGTGCCGGTGCTCGGGCGCGCTGCACGGCCCGCGGTCCACCAGCAGCCGGGCCGAGTCGCGCGGCTCCGCAGGCGCCTGCGCGATTGCCGCGTGCGGCAGCTCGTAGTCGAACTCGTCCATCCGCATGCGTGCCGCGCTCACGCGTGACGAGGCTATGGGCGCTCGCGGATCAAGCTCACCACGGCGTGTCGTCAGCCAGCGGCTGCTCGCTCGCTGCAGGGGCCGCTGCCTCGACAGCCACCGCCGCAGATTCCGCAGACCGCGCGGTCCCCGACTCGACAGCCGCGGGCGCCGCGGGGCCGGCTGAGGCCCCGGGCGCATCGAACAGCGTGATGTCCGCTTCGGCGCCCCCAGACGCTCCCGCGAACTCCGCGAGCGGCGGCACGTCCACCCCGAGGTGCACGTAGGCGGCAGCGGTGGCAATGCGGCCCCGCGGCGTGCGCTGGAGCAGCCCGCGCTGGATCAGGAACGGCTCGTACACATCCTCGACCGTCTCGGTCTGCTCGCCGACGGTGATCGCCAGCGTGGACAGCCCCAGCGGCCGCCCGGCATGGGTGACGGCGAGGGCGTCGAGGATCGCCCGGTCGACCTTGTCGAGGCCGAGCTGATCGACGCCGAAGGCGGCAAGTCCCTCCTGCGCCACTGCCATGTCGATGGCGCCGCTGGCGCGCACCTCGGCGAAATCGCGCACCCGCCGCAGCAGCCGGTTGGCGATCCGCGGCGTGCCCCGGCTGCGCGAGGCAATCTCCGCAGCCCCGTCGGCGTCGATGTCCACACCCAGGATCCCTCCTGCGCGAGCCACGATCGCAGTCAGATCAGGGGTGGAGTAGTAGTCGAGGCGTTCCACCAGGCCGAAGCGGTCACGCAGCGGTCCCGAGATCAGCCCGGTGCGGGTCGTGGCACCCACCAAGGTGAACCGCGGCAGCTCAAATCTGATCGAGCGTGCAGCCGGTCCCTTGCCCAGCACAATGTCGATCGCGAAATCCTCCATGGCGGGATACAGCACTTCTTCGACCACCTTGGGCAGCCGGTGGATCTCGTCGATGAACAGCACATCGCCGTCGGCCAGGTTGGTGAGGATCGCTGCGAGGTCGCCCGCGCGCTCCACCGCCGGCCCTGAGGTGAGATGCAGTGCGGCGCCCAGCTCGACGGCGATGATCCCCGCCAGCGTCGTCTTGCCCAGTCCCGGCGGACCGGCGAACAGCAGATGATCAGGAGACTGGCCCCGGGCCAGCGCGGCTCGCAGCGTGATGGCGACGTGCTCTCGCACTTCCGGCTGCCCGACGAAGTCCTCCAGCGACCGCGGTCGCAGCGACGCCTCGGCATCGCCGTCGTCACCGGGCGCACGGGCCGGATCGGTGACCTCGCTCCGGCCCGGTCCGGACGCCGCCGACTCGTCGCGCCGGTAGCCCTCGCTCCGTCCTGCGGTCGCGCTCATGTCCGCGACCGGGCGCTCCGCCGGCGTGCCGCTGCCCGCAGACTCTGCCTCGGTCGCCGATCAGCGCGTCGGCCGACCGGCGTCAGTCGGTGCTCGTGGGAGCCGGCCCTCATCGCGGCCCCAGCTCCCCCAGCGCCACGCGCAGAAGGGCGCCTGTGTCGGCATCGCCGGCGCGTGCCGCCTCGACAGCCACCGCAGCCATGGCCTCGCGGATCTCGGCCGGGCCGAATCCCATCTGGCTCAGCGCCGCCCGCACCTCAGCCACTGCGGCGCCGCTGCCTTCAGCGCCGGAGCCCGGCAGTGCTGCCCCGTCCGCCATCTCGGGGGCGCCGAGCCGCGACTTCAGGTCGAACACCATGCGCTTGGAGGTCTTGGCGCCGATGCCGGGCACCAGCTCCAGCGCCGCGGCGTCATCGGCAGCCACCGCCCGCCGCAGCTCGTCGGGCGGCAGGTGCGAGAGCACGGCCAGCGCCAGCGCCGGTCCCACGCCGTGCGCGCTGAGCATCGCTTCGAAGCAGCGCCGCTCGTCGAGCCCGGCGAATCCGTACAAGTCGGACGTGTCCTCGCGCACCTGATGGTGCACATACACGAAGCACTCCTCGCCCACCGGTCCGGCGCCGGCCAGCGTGGACGGAGCGACGATGACGCGGTACCCCACCCCACCCGCCTCGATCAGCAGCTCGCCGCCGGGATCCTTGTCGAGCAGGCGCCCGCGCACTGAGCCGATCATGGCAAACCGATCATCGCGGACCTGTCCATCGCGGGCTGATCATCACGGGCTGGCCCATGGCGCTTGGGACAGGTGGCACAGCGCGACCGCGGCCGCATCGGCGGCATCGGCCGGCTCGGGCGGCCCCGGCAGCGCGAGCAGCTCGCCCACCATGCGCTGCATCTGGTCCTTGTCGGCCCCGCCCCAGCCCGCAACCGCCTGCTTGACCTGGGTCGGCGTGTACTCCGCCACCTCGAGCCCGGCGGCATCGGCCGCCGCCATGGCGAGCCCGGCCACTTGCGCCACGCCGATCGCCGTACGCGCATTGACTTGGAAGAACACACGCTCCACCGCCACCACCGAAGGCCTGAACTCAGCTATGAGTGCCTGCATCTCGTGCATCTGCGTGGCCAGCCGCGCCGCGTGCGGTGCTTCGGGATCAGTGCGGATGACACCCAAGGCGACCGCTTCAGTGCGAGTGCGCCGTGTCCCCGAGCCAGGGATCTGCTCCACCACGCCATACCCGCAGCGCGACAATCCCGGGTCGACCCCCAATACGAACATCAGTACGAACCGTAGCGTTTGACGCCGTTCGATCCGGGCATACGCGCGGGACCTGACCACCGTGGTGCGCAGCCCGAGATTCCGGCCTCAGCGTCAGCCGGCGATCGCCTCCAGCAGCGAGTCGCTGATGTCGAAGTTGGCGTACACGCCTTGCACATCGTCGTGATCGTCGAGCGCGTCGAGCACTGCCATCACCTGCTTGGCCTCCGACACGCTGGTCAGCTCGATCAGGTTCTGCGGCGCATAGGTCAAGTCGGCTGACGTGACCGCGATGCCCGCTGCCTCGATGGCCTCACGCACCGCCATCGTGTCGGCCGCAGCGGCGGTGACTCGCCAGGTATCGCCCTCCCGCTCCACGTCTTCTGCGCCTGCGTCGAGCGCCGCCAGGATCAACTCGTCTTCGTCGGGCACCGTGCCTGCTGCCGCGGACCCGTCAGGCTCGGACTCCACCGCAGGCACCACCACCACGCCCTTGCGCTCGAACTGCCACGCCACCGCGCCCGGCTCAGCCAGCGAACCGCCGGCGCGGGTGAACAGGCTCCGGATCTCCGAGCCGGTGCGGTTGCGGTTGTCCGTCAAGACGTCCACGAACATCGCCACGCCCCCCGGCACGTAACCCTCGTAGGTGACCTGCTCGTACGACACGCCCTCGAGCTCGCCGGTGCCCCGCTTGATGGCCCGCTCGATCGTGTCCAGCGGCACCGAATTGTCGCGTGCCTTCTGGTACATCGTCCGCAGCGTCGCATTGGCGTCGGGGTCGCCACCGCCCTCGCGGGCGGCCACCTCGACCTGACGGATCAGCTTGGCGAACAGCTTCCCGCGCGCCTTGTCGGCGGCGCCCTTGCGGTGCTTGATCGTGGCCCACTTGGAATGACCGGACACAGACCCCCCTCCCGAACGAGACGTGCCATACAGCGGTGCAGCCTCCACAGTCTGCCGGGCTCGGTCGCTCCGCAGGCCATGGACGCCCGCCTGACTGCCCGAGTCCTCGATCATCGAGACTGCTGACGAGGCCCGATCTCGAGGTCGGCGCGGGTCCGGAGCTCAGCGATGGCAGCGGCTGACTCCCCGGGAAGCGAACCGGAATCGAGCGCAGTGCCTCCGATGCGGCTGTGCCCGGCGAGGCCATCCAGTCAATCAATGTGCAGTATTCTTCGAGCACGTGCTTGGGAGTCGAGCATGCAGGTGTAGTCGAGGGCTGGCCGCCCGGTCCCCGGCCGCACCCCCCTCCCTGAAGAGCCTCGCCGTGATCGTGCTGCTCATGGCCGCTGCCTGCACCGCCGACGCCCAGGCCTTCAGCCCTGCTGCGACGCAACCGAGACCGACGCACGACACACGCAGCGTTGCCGCCGTGGAGGCATCGCCCACGGCCATCGGCACTCCCGACGAACTGCACGAGCCGACGCTGCGCGCCGACGCCCTCATCGACAAAGCCCCCGTCGGCACGACACCTCCACCCGCCGCCCCTGCGACCTCGGCACCCCGCGGCGTCACCTTCTGCATGGCAAAGCTGGATTCGCTGAAGTCGATGCTCAACGCCATCGCAAGCCGGCGACACCAGATCACCGGATATCTGCGCAGCGAGAACGTCTCGGGCGCCCAGTCGGCGTACGACATCATCCGATGGGCGACGGAAGACTTGGCAGAGAGCGGCCGAGCCTTGATGGAACGATGCAGCGAGTTCGCGCCCGATGTCGCGGCCGAAACTCAGGTCACCGTCGGCATGGTCCAGGCTGCATGGCAAGCGGCCGAGCGTGATTGTCGGGCCCGCTTCGCCCGCCAAGGACTCGACTGCGGATAGTCAGCCGGTCATCGGGCAGTATCTGTGACCTCGATCAGCGCATCAGCCAGTCGCGTGATCATCGCAGCGTGCACTGTCGGGTAGTCGGCGCTGAGTTCCGTCAGCTCATCCGGATCGTCGTCGAGGCAGAAGAGCTGGTCCTCGCCGGTTGAGTGTCGGGTGTACTTCATGCCGTCGGCAATGAGCGTGCGCGTCTTGGTCGGCATGTCGCCCCACGAGCGGTTCGAATCGGGAATGTCGTCTTCGATGAGCACTGACTCCCGCACCGACGCTGCGGGGTCGTCGAGCACAGGCGACAGGCTCACGCCCTGGATGCCGTCGTAGGGCTCCAGCCCCGCCAAGTCGAGCAGCGTCGGTCCCAAGTCGACCGAGCTCGCCAGCGATGATGTCTGCGTCGCGCCTCGACCGGGGCTGGCGATCACCATCGGCACCTGCAGCGTGCCGCGGTAGTGCATGCATCCCTTCAAGAGCAGCCCGTGGTCGCCCATCATGTCGCCGTGGTCGCTCGTGAAGACCACGATGGTGCTGTCGTGCGCGCCGGCACGCTCCACCGCGGCCAGGATCTGTCCGACGCAGTCGTCGATCAGCTCGATCATGCCGTAGGTGGCGGCGATCGCTGCACGCGCCAGTTCGTGATCGCCGTCGAGGCCGCACGGGTGAACCCAATACGCCTGGCGCGACGGATGCAGGCGTGCGCTGCGCCGCAGATGCCCCGGCGCAGCATCGAGGGGGTCGTCGACGGTGCGGGGAAGCGCCATCTCGTCTGGCCGATGGCAGTCGAACCACTCCCCTGGCGGGCACATCGGGTGGTGAGGGTCGGGGAACGATGCCCACGCCAGCCACGGCTCGCCCGTGCGCGCCGCATCGTCGATGAACGCCGCAGTGCGCTCCGCAACGAAGCGACTCGAGTGCAGGTCCTCCGCATAGGCCGGCCGGTAGATCTGCCACCAACGGTGATGGCGCCGCTCAGCCGCGCACTCGGCCGTATACGGCTGCAGAAGCGCCTCCGGGGACGCACCCTTTTCCAACGCCCAGCGCATGTGATGCCCGGTGATGCGCGATCCGTGGTCGATGGCCAGCTCGACATGGTCGAAGCCGTAGAAGCTGCCCGGGAACTCCGGCTCGCCGTCGAAGTAACGCTCCGCATGCTCCAGCGTGTCCCACCCCGCCGGGTGCGGGCTGTCGACGGCGGCCTGCAGCCCGCTTTCCGCGACCGCGCTGCGGCTCATGCCGTGCTGCAGGTGCGACTTGCCGATCAGTGCCGTCCGGTAGCCGGCCTCGCGGAACTGCCGCACATGGGTGTTCGCGCCCCATTCGAGGGATCGGTCGTTGAAGATGACACCATGCACAGAGGGCATGCGACCGGTCATGATCGATGATCGGTTGGGCATGCACACGGGGTTGGCCACCCAGGCGTTGTCGAACACCGTGCCTCTGGCGGCGATGGAGTCGAGGTGCGGGGTGCACACCACGTCGTTGCCGGCAAAGCCGACATGGTCGGCGCGCTGCTGATCGGTGATGATGAACAGCACGTTCGGGGCCCCTGGCCCGGCCGGATCGAATCCCACAGCCGCCTACCTCGCCGTCGATGCCGAGCGGATGTAGGGAACGACCGACTCGCCGGCGAGCACCGGGCCGCTCGTGTGCAGGTGGCAGCGCACATGGCCCCCGTGCCGGGCAGCAGTGGCCTCTGGCATCAGCTCCGTGCAGATGTCCATCGCCACCGGGCACCGGTTCGCGAACGGGCAGCCGACCGGCAGATCGGACGGGCTCGGCGGCTCGGTGTCCTTCTTGAACGTCTGCCGCAGCGCCCTGCGCTCGGCCTGCGCGGCCGGGTCGGGCACCGGCACCGACGCGATGAGCATCTCGGTGTAGGGGTGCGCCGGCAGGTCGTAGACCCCGTCGGCGCCGCCCTGCTCAACGAGGTAGCCCAAGTACATCACCCCCACGTCGTCGCTGACATGGCGGACGACATCGAGATCGTGCCCGATGAACAGGAACGCCACTCCGGTGTCGGCCTGCACCCGCCGCAGCACGTTGATGACCTGGCTCTGGATGGACACGTCGAGAGCGCTGGTGGCCTCATCCGCGATGATGAGACCCGGCTCCACCGCCAGCGCCCGCGCAATCGACACACGCTGGCGTTGCCCGCCGGACATCTCGTAGGGGTACCGGTCGAGGAACTCGCCGGCCAAGCCGACCTCGTCGAGCAGCGCCAAGATGCGCTGCTCGCGTTCGGGCCCCGGCTTGATGCCGAAGTGACGGGTGATGCCGTCGCCGACGATGGTGCGCACTTGGTGCACCTGGTTCAGCGAGGAATACGGGTCTTGCAGCACAGCCTGCACACGCTTGCGGAATGCCAGTTCGGCCTCCCGCGGCACACGGGTGACATCCGCCCCGTCAAGCCGGATGGTGCCCGCCGTGACATCGGTGAGCTGCAGGACCGCCCGTGCCACGGTGGACTTGCCCGAGCCCGACTCGCCCACGAGGCCGAAGGTGCGATGCGGCTCGATGGCAAAGCTGATTCCGTTGACGGCCTTCACTGTCGGCATCGCGGAGCGGAACAGCCGCGACCGGCCGGCAAAGTGCACATGCAGGTTCTCCACCTCGAGGAACGGCGCCGTCATGCGCTTGTCTCCGCGTGGGGGCCGAACTCGAACTCGGCGTGACGCACGCAGCGCACCAGGTCCGTGCCCACGGCCTCCAGCAGCGGCACCGACGTGCGGCACTGGTCAGTCGCGAACTCGCAGCGCGGCGCGAACCTGCATCCGTCGGGCCACGCAGCGGCAGACGGCACGACCCCGCCGATCACCGGGAGGTCGCCGTGGCCGCGGTGGCTCTGCGGCATCGTGTCGAGCAGCGCCCGTGTGTAGGGGTGACGCGGCCGCGAGAACAATGTCGAGACGCTCGCGGTCTCCACCACTTGACCGGCGTACATCACCAGCACGCGGTCGGCGGCATCGGCAATGACGCCGAGGTCATGCGTGATCAAGATCACCGCCATCCCGTGGCGCTGCTGAACCTCGGCCATCAGGTCGAGGGTCTGGCCTTGGACGGTGACGTCGAGCGCGGTCGTGGGCTCGTCTGCGATGAGCAGCTTCGGCTCGCATGCCAGCGCCATGGCGATGCCCACCCGCTGCGCCATGCCGCCGGAGAACTCGTGCGGGTATTGATCGAGCCGCCGCTCCGGGTCGGGAACCTGCACCTCGGCCAGCAGCTCGGCGGCCCGCGCCCGCGCCTGCGACTTGGACATGTCGGTATGCACCAGCAGCGACTGCATCAGCTGACGCCCCACCCGCAGCGCAGGGTTGAGCGCGGCGACCGGCTCCTGGAAGATCATGCCGATGTCGCGCCCGCGGATCTCCTGCCATTCCTGCTCGGGCAGGAAGGTGACCTCGCGGCCGTCGAACGAGACGCTGCCCTGGCTCAGGTACCCGGGCGCGGGCGTGAGGCCCAGCGCCGCCAGCATCGTCATGCTCTTGCCAGAGCCCGACTCGCCGACCACCCCGAGCGTCTCGCCCGGGAACACCTCGAGCGACACGTCCGACAGCACCCGGTTGACCATGCCTCCGGGGGCGGGAAACCCGACAGCGAGATCCCGGATCGACAGCACGGCGCCGCTGGCGTGAAGCTGCACCACAGGGGGCAGCGCGACCTTCCGGGGCACCGTCAGCGAGCTGCTGGCGGCATCACGCCCGAGCGAGTCGCGGATGCCGTCGCCGAGCAGGTTGAACGCCAGCACAGTGAGCACCAGCGCCCCTCCGGCGGGCACGATCTGCCAGATTCCTTCGAGCCGGAAATCGAAGCGGGCCCGGGCCAGCATCACGCCCCAGTCAGGGTCGTCGAGCTTGGCGCCGATGCCCAGGAAGCTGAGCGTGGCGCCGATGAGGATGACCGCTCCCGAGATGATGGCGACCTGCACGATGAGCGACGGCAGCAGGTTCGGTGTGATGTAGCGGCGCAGAATCGCCGGCGGCGACAGCCCGGTGATGCGCGCAGCGTCGACGTACAACTCCTCTTTCTCTGCGAGGGTCACTGCGCGGGTCAGGCGCACGAACCGCGTCGCCATGGCGATGCCCACGCCGAGCATCGCCGAGGGAAGGCTCGGCTCCAGGATGATGATGACCGCCATCGCCAGCAGCACGATGGGCAGCGAGAACAGCACGTCGTTGACCCACATCACGACGCGATCGGCGCGGCCGCCGCGCCAGCCCGAGAACAGGCCCAACGGCACACCGAGCCCGATGGCCACCACCATCGCGATCAGGATCGAGTTCACGGCGAACCGCGCGCCGAACACGACCCGGCTGTACAGATCGCGTCCCTGCCCGTCGGTTCCCAGCCAGTGATCCCAGCTCGGGCCCTCGAACGTCCGCGTCAGCGTGACGTCGCCGGCATACGGGTCGTGCGGCGCCAGCAGCCCCGGCCACAGCCACGCCAGCAGCAGCAGCGTCACCCACACCGCCGCCGCCACGGTGAGCGGATTGCGGAACAGCCGCATCCAGAACCCCGAGCGTGCGCGCGCGGCCTGAACCGGCTGCGGCGCCGACACCGCCACCGCTGTCGAGGCGTCGCTCACCGCTCCAGCCTCACCTTGGGGTTCAGCAGCCCGTAGCTGATGTCGACGAGCAGGTTGACCACCAGCACCACGATGCCGACCACCAGCATCGAGCCCTGCAGCACGGTCACGTTGCGGGTCTGGATCGCGTTGGTGAGCAGCGTGCCCATCCCGTTGATGTTGAACACCACCTCCACGGTGAACGTCAGCCCCAGCGCCGCAGCAGCCCGGAAGCCGATCGCCGTGACCGTCGGGATCATCGCGTTGGGCAGCGCGTGCTCGCCGATCAGCGAGGTCCGCCGGATGCCGCGAGCGCGGGCGGCCAGCACGTAGCGCGACTGCAGCGCGTTGGTCATCGAGCTCCGAAGCTGTCGCTGCACGAGCGCGACGGTCGGCAGCGCCAAGCCGATGGCTGGCAGCGTGATGCTGCGGATCCACCCGGTGATGCTCTCCGAGGGCCGGGTGTAGCCGGCGGGGCTGAGCCAGCCCCACTCAACCGCCAGCCACCACGACAGCAGCATCGCCAGCACGAAGCCCGGAGCGGCGATCAGCGCCGCGGAGGCAACCGAGAGCGCCCGATCGGCAACGCCGCCGGGCCGCACCGCCGAGACAATGCCCATCGCCATCCCGACGGCCACGCCGATGACCAGGCTGTAGGCCACGATGCTCAGCGTCGCCCCGATGCGGTCGGCGATGAGGCTCGACACCGAGACGCTCTGGTTGGTCAGCGACGTGCCGAGGTCGCCCGTGGCAGCACTCGCGAGCCAGCGCACGAACCGGATCGGCATCGGATCGTCGAGCCCGAGCTGGCGCTCGACCTGGGCAATGCACTCGATGGTGGCGCCCTCGCCGCAGACCGAGCCGGCGATCGACCCGCGGGCTTCCATGGCGACAGCGATGGCGAAGGAGATGACCGCTATGGCGAACAGCAATGGGATCATCGCCAGCAGGCGGATTCCGATGTACCGCGCCACGAGGTCCCCTCAATCCGTTCGGTAAGTGCGATGTGCCGGGGCCGCCGGTTCCGGGCCGCGGCCCGGCACGTCGCGGCTTGGGCGCCCGGCTGCGGACGATCAGCTCTTGGTGACGCCGTGCGGCCAGAAGTGGATCGGAATGCCTTGGGTGTGGTGGATGCCCTGGACGTTGTCCTGGTAGGCCATCACTGTCGTCAGCGTGTGGTTGACGATGAAGATGCACTCCTCGAGCATGATCTTCCACGCCGCCGCGACGTCTGCCTCGCCATCCGCGAAGTTCTTGCTCCTTGCGGCCGCGACCAGTTCCACGACGCCGTCAGGGCTGACGCCTGACGGGTTGAAGCCGGCCTCGCCGGTCCGTGCCACCAGCGACATCAGCGCATTCGGCTCGTTGAACGGGATGATCTGCACCGGATGCGCTCCTCGGGCCAAGCGGCCGAACATCTCGCCTCCGGTCGGCGGGTCGAGCGCCTCGTTCTGCATCGTGATGCCCAGCTCCGCCAGTGCGGTGCTCCAAGCCGAAGACACCGTCGGCCAGAAGCCGCCCGGCAGGTGGCCGTTGGTGAAGGTGAAGCCCTCTTCGCCGGTGGCGGCGAAGCGGGCCTTGGCCGCATCGATGTCGAATTCGGGGACATTGAGGTCCTCGATGTACGCATAGTCGGGCGGACCCGTCGCGAACTGGTTGGTCACAGAGTCAGGCTCGTTCAACTGCGCCGTGATGCCCTGGCGGTTCAGTGCCTGAGCCATCGCGCAGCGCACCTCCCGATTCGCCAGCTGCGGGATCTGCTGGCCGGTCCAGTCGGCTACCACGAACCCGATGCGCACCGTGAAGTTGGAGGAGAAGTCTCCGGCAAGCAGCAGGTCGAGGTCGTTGAGCCGCACCACCGCAGCGTCGTACTGCCCCGCATTGAACGAGTCGAGCCGGGCAACCGGGTCGATCGCTGCCTCCAGCCTGACCGTCTCGAGGCCCACGAGGCCCGGCTGCCAGTAATCGGCGTAGGCAACGAGGTCGTTCTGTGTGAAGTCGGGGTTCGAACTGGCCCACGCGTACGGGCCGGTGCCGACCGGCGCCGCCGCTGCATTGCCCAGCGATGCGGGAGACACCATCAGGCCTGAGTTGCGGATCAGCCCGCTCAGCAGGAGGATCTCGCCCGGGCCCGCCAAGTTGAACTTCACCGTGTGCTCGTCGATCGCCTCCACCGTGTCCACGATGCCGAGCTGCCCGGCGACGGGCGGGATCACCTGCGGGGGGCCTGCGGTCTTCACGAACTCCGCGTTGGCGACCACGGCGTCGGCGTTGAACGGCGTGCCGTCGTGGAACGTGATGCCCTCGTGCAGGTAGAAGGTCACCTCGCTGCCGTCGTCGCTCGTTTCCCAGCACCGCGCCAGCCACGGCACAACGGTGCCGTCGGTCTCCTGACGCACCAGGCCCTCGTAGATCCAGCTGTAGTAGGCGAACGTCGCCGGTGTCTGATCGTCGTGCGGGTTCAGCGAGTTGAGGGCGATGGAGATCGCGTAGCTGAAGTCGCCGCTCGGGGCGAACGTGCCCGGAGCCAGCGGCGGGAGATCCGCCGCGCAATTCGCGGCTTCTGCGACCACCACCTGTCCCAAGTCGGCAGACTCGTTGTCTTCCTCTTCTGCCGTTGCCGATTCGGTGTCGTCGGCGTCGCGCTGCTCGTCCGCATCGACCGGGGCCGCTTCGGCGGTCGACGTGTCCTCGACGATCGCAGGGGCGAATCCTGTCTCGTCACCGCCGCACGCAGTCGCCGCCATGCCGAATGCGAACAAGAGAGCAATCGCTCTGGTCCATCTGCTTCGGGTCATCGACTCGTCCCTTCCCTTCGGCTGGTTCGATGCGGAGATGGCGCGTTTGCGTGCTGACCGCACCCGACCAGCAAGTTTCGCAGATAGTAATAGCCATTGTTCTCCGACTGGAGCATGTCTTGTCAGACGGGTGCAGCATCGACCGCGCTGCTACAGGAACGACGAAAAGGCCTTGCAGAACCGGATCGGGTTCTCGCGGAAGATGGCGTTCTTGTCGTCTTCGCCGAGCCAGTCGAATTCGTCGATCTGCGACACGAGATCGTCGTACGGGCGTGCCGCACCGTTGCGGGCAGTCCCTGCAGCGCTCGGCACCTCGCTGCCGAAGCACATGCGGTCTGGCCCCCGCTGACGGATCGCAGCACTGAGGAGCACCGGGTCGTACGCGCAGGTGTCGTAGAACAGGTTGTCGGCGAAGTCGTCGGCGACCATATGCGCCCGATCTGCCTCCGGGTACCGCTCGAGCACACCCCCGCCGTGGCAGATCAGCATCCGAAGATCAGGATGCCGGTCAAAGACGCGGCCCCTCAGCAGGAATTGCTTCGCGTGGTACTCCTCGGCCTGGTAGTCGATCTGGAAGCCCAGGAAGATGTCCCGGGAGCGTTGGTCGCGGTTGGCCGACGCATGCACGATCAGCGGGATGTCCAGACGCTGGGCACGCTCGTACAACGGATCCCAGTAGTGCGAATGCAGGCCGGGCGCCGAACGCGTCCCCGTGGGATTGGGGCTCACGTATGCCGCAGCGAATCCCAGTTCGAGCACGCACCGGTTGAGTTCGCCGAGCATGTGCGTGGCGTCAGAGGCGTCGTGCTGCTGGGGAAGCTCGGCAGCTCCCAGGAAGCGGTCCGGCGCGAGCCGGCACTGCGCTTCGATCAGGTCGTTGGTCAGCTGTGCACAAGCCTCGATGATGTGTGTCGGCGCCCAGCCGAACTGCATCGGTGGCTTCGGGCCCACGATCTGCACGTCGATGCGTCGGCTGTCGAGCTGGCGGACATGGGCGGCGACTGCGGCCTCCATCTCGCTGATGTCGTAGGGCAGGATCGGCAGCATCGGACCGGTCTTGACGGCACTCGGCAGCGGGGAATTGGCAGCCAGCATCAGCAGGACGGGCGTGTAGAGGCTGAGCGGTGCCGCCACATGGCCGTGAACATCGAGGACTTTGCGGCTGTCGTGCATCTGTTTCGGGTCCTTTCATCGCGAGATCGCCCGCCGTCGGCGCAGGCGGCGGCGAGAATTCTTACAGCACCATGGGGACCCGTTCACGGCATGGCGCGGCGCTCCCCTCACCTCAGCCGCCGGGCACGACTCCTGATGTCGCCATGGCCCACAGCGCCGCAGCAGCGGTGCCGACGGCCAGGTACGGCCCCAGCGGCCGGCTGCTGCGTGCGCCATGGCGCGCCATCACCACCAGCGCCTCGGGCAGCGCGGCGGCAAAGCTCGCAGCCAAGCCCAGCATGGCCACGTGCCACCCCCACCAGCCGCACACGAGGCCATTGAGCACGCAGAACCGGACGTCGCCGAAGCCCATCGAGGGCGGGTGGGCGAAGTGGATCGCGAACACCGGCGCGCTGCATGCCAGCGCTCCGGCGAGCGCGCCCCACAAGCCCGATGGGTCGCCTCGCGTCAGCGATGCAGCGGCATACAGCACCCAGACCGACGCAGCGGCGGCCCACACCAGCCTGGTCGGCAAGAGCCCGGTCCGCAGGTCGATGACGGCGAGGGCAGCCGCTGCCGTGAGCCACAGGATCAGTGCAGCGACCACGAAGGCGTCAGTCCAGATCACAGCATTCGGCCGATCCGGCAGCAAGCCCGGCGCCGCCCGGCGCCTGCCGCGGGCAGAGGGAGAACAGTCACGCGCATTACCACTACATTGGCAGCATCGTGTCCGATCCCACCCGAGACTTCGCCCAGATGCCGGCAGGCGAGGCGCCGGGGCAGCCGCGGCCCGTCATCATGCCCGGCGGCACCGGCAAGCGCCGCATGGGCCTGGTGCTTGCCGGTTTCGCGCTGGTGGCAGGCGCAGCGATCGGGTTCTGGTACGTGCTGCAGAGCGTCGATCAGCGCGGGCAGTACGTCGTGGCGGCACGCGAGATCGCGCGCTGGGAACGGGTCGGCTCGTCAGACTTCAGGCTCGTGGAGGCGGACGTCGGAGATGGCGCTGCCGCCACCGCGGATCAGATGGGCGCTATCTACGGCCAGTGGGCAACAGGTCCGATCCCCGCAGGCACGTTCATCACCGCGGGCATGTTCCGGCCGCCGCCGCTGTCGAGCGAAGCCGAGGCCAGCAGCATCGTCATCCAGGTGAGCCTGCCCGCAGAAGACGTCAGCTATGGCGCGCTCGAGACCGGCGACACCATCGCATTGATCGGGCGCGAGCCGCTGCTCGATCCCGCGCAGGGCTTCCTGGCAGATGACGGCTTCGACGCCGGGTTCGACGCGTCGGTGCCGGAGCTCTCGCTCATCGGGGTGCTGCGGCTCGACAACGTCCAGGGCGGCAATGCCATCTACGTCGTCGAACCGGCGAAGGCTCTCGAGATCCAAGGCTTGGTTCGCCGCTATCTCCAAGCCACCGATCGCCAGATCTGGAGGCTGGGAATCGACCTCACGGCCGACGACATCCAACGGGCACTGGACGGCGAGACAAATTCGGTGGACAATGGGGGATGAAGAGTCAAGAGTATCGCTGACATGTTGACGGTCTACAGCACGTATGGATCACCGGGCGCATCCACCACCGCGATCTATCTGGCTGCGCAGTGGGCGTCGTCGGGCCGCCAAGTGCTGCTGATCGAGACCGACGCTGCCGCCGGCTCGCTGAGCCAGAAGCTCGGCATCCAGTTCACTCCCGGCACGGCCTCGTTCATGGCAGCGGGCAAGCCAGTGACCGCCGCGAGCCTCGTCGAGCACGCGCAGGACGTCCTCTTCAACGACTTCCATGTCATGCCCACTCCGTCGAGCCCGTCCGGGGCGCGGACGGTCGCCGAGAAGTTCGCACGGTTCGGCGAGGAGCTGCGGGACATCTCCGACAGCGAGATGGGGATCATCGTCGACGGAGGCCGCCTGACACCCGAAGCCCGCACGTCGGAACTGACCACCTGCGCCGCCGCTGTGCTGGTGGTCACCCGCGACAATGCGCAGGTCCCGAGCCTCGAGCACCTCCAGGGCGCTCTGGTCGCAGAAGCCTCCGAACCCGGACCGCTCGGCTTGGTGACGACCATCGGGCCGAGCCCCCTGAGCGACGACGAGTGGCACTCCAATCACGGCTTGACCTTCGTCGGCAGCGTCGAGCTCAGCTCCGAACGCGGCACTGACCTGTCGATGTTCATGGCGAGGGGCAAGCGCAAATCGCGCAAGCTGCGCGGCAGCCTCGAAAAACTCGCCGACCGGCTGTACGAGTTCGCACACCCGGCAAGCGCCGCCGCACCGCGGGCACGCCTTGCGGCGAGCCGGCCGGCCATCGACGAGACCGCCGACGGCGAAAGCCCCGCGGAGCCCGACCGAAGCGTGTCTGGCGCCGACGCCGACGATCCGGCCCTCAATGCGCCGCCGCCACAAGCCGATGCGGCCATGCCGACGGCGCCTGCAGCGGCAGTCGAGCACCACGGCGGCCCGCCGCCAGACGCCGCCCTCGCCGCCCCCTCCTCGATGCCCCAAACGCAGCATCCCCCGGACGGCTACGAGCAGTTCCAGCAGCCGGGTCACGAGCAGCGGGAATATCCCCAGCAACCGGGCTATGCCCCGCAGGGGTACGAACAGCAGCCGGGCTACCCCCCTCCGCCGGGCTACCCGCTGCCGGAACACCCAGTCGGCGGGCCTGCCTCGGCTGCCGCTGGACATGTGCCGTTCACCCCGGAAGCCCCGCCGCACATGCAGCCGCCGCACGGCGACACCGGTCCCGAGTACGCAGCCGGCCCGGATGCCGGCTTCCCGGCCGTCGGCTACCCGCAGCCCCAGCCGCAGTACCCCCCGCCGACGCAGGCCGGCGGGGCCTATCCCCCGTCGGCGCACGACCCGGCGGCCTACGGCTACAGCGACGACGGCACGCCGCTGCACTACGGCCAGCCGGCCCAGGCCCCCCACCAGCCGGCGCAGCCCGCACCGGACTCGCTCCCCATGCCGCCTGCTGAGGCGCCCAGCTTGCCGAGCGGCTCGTTCCGCACATGGGCAGCGCATCTCTTCGGCGAGACGGCGGCCGACGACTCCGACCGGAACCGGTCTCAGCCCGACCAGGGAGCGACGGCGTGAATGCCGCCCGGCCTGCCCGCGCCGAGGCTGCGGGCCGGCCGTAGCGGCCAGCGACGATGACCGACGCCGCCGAGCGCCGTCCCGGGTTCGAGCTCTTCGAGCAGTCGCGCAACGACCTGCTGCGCCACTACCTCGAACTGCAACGCCAGAAACTGCCGCCCGATGTCATCGACGTACGGCTGCTGGCCGTCGCGGACCGGCTGCTCGAGCAGAGCGACACCGCTGCTGTGATGCGCGGCGACGCGCAGCTCGACCCCGAGAGCCGACGAGAGTTCCGCGCCAGCGTGCGAGGGCTGATGGGCGGCGGCGCACTCGTGCCGCTGCTCGAGCGTCCCGACGTCGAGAACATCCATGTGCTCGGCCACGACACGGTGATCCTGTCGCTGGCCGACGGCCAGCGCATCATGGCGCCCCCGCTGGCCGCCAGCGAGGAGGAGTTGGTGACGATGATCCGTCACCTCGCCGCCACTGCCGGTCACACCTCGCGCCGGTTCGACGCTGCCTCGCCGATCCTCGACCTGCGCCTGTCGTCGGGGCACCGGCTCTTCGCGGTCACCGCGGTCGCCGAACGGACGTCCATGGTGATCAGGCGTCACCGCATGCTGACCGCCTCCCTCGACCTGCTGCTGCAGTCAGGCACTGTCACCCCGCAGATGATCCCGGTGCTGCGCGCGGCGGTGCGGCCTCCCGACCCGGCCAACATGCTGGTGGTGGGCGGCACCGGCGCCGGCAAGACGACGCTGCTGCGCTCGCTGCTCTCTGAGGTGCCGCAGTCTGACCTGATCGTCACCGTCGAGGACACGCTCGAGCTCCACCTGCGCTCGTCGGGCCTGCACGAGCGGACGCTCGCGCTCGAGACTCGCACTGCCAACACCGAGGGCACCGGCGAGATCGCCATGTACGACCTGCTGCGCGCAGCGCTGCGGATGTCGCCCGACCGGGTGATCGTCGGCGAGGTGCGCGGCGGCGAGGTGATGCAGCTGCTGCAGTCGATGGGCATCGGGGTCGACGGGTCGCTCGGCACGATCCATGCGGGCAGCACCGAGGCCGCCATCAACAAGATCCTGATCTATGCGCAGCGCTCGCCCGACGCGCCCACGCCAGACTCGGTGCTGCGCGAGATCGCCGAGGTGCTGCACCTGCTGGTGTACATCAAGAAGCTCCCCGACGGCCGCCGTGCCATCACGTCGATCCGCGAGGTCACCGGCTACGCCGACGGCGAGGTGCTGACCAACGAGGTGTTCGCGCCCGGCCCTGACGGCGCAGCCGTCTACACGCGGCCCTTCAAGCCCGGCGGCGAGGCGCTGGCACGGCTGCAGGCGGCCGGCTTCGACCCGGCCATGCTGGGGGCGCCGATGCAACCCGCAGGCGTCACCCAGCAGCTGCCGACCGTCGCTGCGCCCCATCCGCAGGCGCCGCCGCAGCCGGGGTATCGCCAGCCTCACGGGCAGAGCCATTACCCGCAGCGGCCCGCGGCCCCAGGCCAGGGCCAGCCGATGCCCGCTCCCCCTAACGGGGCTGTTCCCCCCCGCCCCCCGGCGAGTCCCGTGCCGCCGCGCCAGCCCCGCACAGGAACCTGACTCGTGCACACCTTCGCCTCGGTATCGTTCGGCGCTCTGGCCGGCTTGGGCGCAGCGACACTGCTGATCGGCCTGCGCAAGCTGCCCGCACGAGCACCGCGCCAGCGCCTGCGGAATTTCCGGGCCAAGAGCCTGCAGGCACGCGCCTCGAGCGTCGACGCCTCGCTGCTGCTCGGCTTCGGCCTGGCGGTGGTGCTCGGCTTCGGGGCATGGTACGCCACCGGGTGGCTGGTGGCTGCGCTGATCGGCGCGGCCAGCGGCATGATCGCCCCCAAGATGATCTCGGTGCCCCGCCAGCGCCGGGCGGTGGCCGACGAGATCGAGGCCTACTCGCAGTGGACCGAGCAGATCCGCGATCTGGTCGCCGCCAGCGGCTCGCTGTTCGAGGCGGTCACGCTCTCCGCCCCGAGCTCGCCGCCCTTGCTGCGGGCCGATGTCACCCAGATGGCGTCGCTGGCAGGCACAGTCGGCCTCACGGCCGCGCTCGACTGGTTCGCCGCCCGGATGCAGTCGCCCTATGCCGACCGCCTGGTGCTGGGCATGAACATCGCCTGGGATTCCGGCGCCCGTATCACCGAGGCATTCGAGAGCGTGTCCCGCGCCATGCGCACCGAGGTGGAGATGCGCAGGCGCAATGAGGTTGCCAACGCACGCACATGGACGCAGGTGGTGTCGATCACCGGCATCACGGTGGTGTCGGTGGTGTTGATGTTCGCGTTCAATCGCGGTTTCTTTGATCCGTTCGGGTCGCTGGTCGGCCAGATCATCCTGCTGATGGTGGGCGCCATGATCTTCGGGAACATCCTGTGGGTGCTGAAGCTGTCCGCTTCGGGCGCTCCGGTGCGGCTGCTCGACCAAGAAGAGCTCGAAGACCGGCTGGCCGGCCTGACGTTCGCATCCGAGGCGGCCACATCATGATCACGCCGGTGCTGGCCCTCGCTGCGGCCGCGGGCATCGGCCTCATGCTCGTGTGGTCGGGCATGAGGCCTTCGTCGCCACAGTCGGCCATGAGCACACGCGCTGCGGCGCAGCAGGCCGCACGCCGCGTGCAGCGCGACCTGCAGTCCAAGCGGCAGCTGAGCCAGGACGCAGCCATGGTGGGCCGCGCGCTGGAGATCCACGCGCTCGCGAAGCTCGCCGGTCTGGTCGCCGGCGCGGTGCTCGTCATCATCGGCGCGATGCTGCTCTCGGTGGCATTCGGCGTGTCGTTGCCGCTGCTGCTGACGCTGGCGTCCGCGGCCGGCGGAGCGCTGCTGGGCTGGTGGCTGCCCGACTCGATGCTGAAGACCGACGCAGAGAACGAGCGCGAGCACTTCAAGCAGTCGATGGAGGCATGGCTGGAGCTGGTCGCGCAGCTCGTGACGGCGGGGTCAGACACGCACGCTGCGCTGTTCATCGCCGCGGGCTACAGCAACCAGCCGGCGTTCGGTGCGATACGCGACGCGCTGGCCGAGGCGTCCGCGCTCGGCGAGCCGCCGTGGATCGGCCTGCGCCGGCTGAGCGAGGAGCGACGGCTGCGGTTCATGGAGCCGTTCATCGCCTCGCTGGAGCTGGCGGGCACCACCGGTGCGGGGTCGCGGCAGGCCATCGTGAGCCAGGTCGACGCAGCGCGTTCCAAGTCGCTGGCCGAAGCCGACGCTGCGGCGGCCTCAGCGAGCGAGAAGATGGGCGCCCCGCTGGCGCTCATCGGCGGTGCGTTCATGATGCTGATGGGCTACCCGCCGCTGGCCGGAATCCTGAACTCCGATTCCATCCCCACCGGCTTCTGACACGCTCTTGCATCCGGCTCGCTGGCGCAGTCAGCGCCGTCCGGCAGCAGACGTTTTCGAGGCTCGGGCAACGTGTGCTCAGTCGCAGGCGCCTGCCTCATCGGCAAGGTCGGCGAGAGCGGAGCTGTCGGCGCCACGGCTACGGTGAGCAGCGTGAGCATCCTGAACGTGGTGGCGCTGGCGGCGGGCGCCGTCGGGCTTGTCGGCGGCATCGTCGGGATCTGGGTTGCCATGCGCACCGCTACGCGGGTAGCGGTGAAGGTCGTCGCCGCGGCGAATGACAGCGGCCCCAAGCTGAGCGATGTGGAACGGCGCCTGCGCCTGCTGGAGGAATGGCGCTGGCAGACCGCTGCGTCGGCGCCGCCGCCTCAGCCCGCCGCTCCCGCAGACGCCCCGCCTGCACCCGGCGCATAGCCCGCCGCGCGCAGCGGCTGCTTGCATCTGCTGCAACGAGCGCCTTTTCGTAGATGCACGAGCGCTGTGCATGACCGCTGTGCATGACCGCTGTGCACGGCTGCTGTCGGCACGATGGCTGCCGACGCTCCGAGACTGTCAAGCATCTGGCATTCCCGCCGGGTCGGGCGTGAGCGCTGCCGTGGCTTCGCCGCTGGCTGCCTCGGATTTCGCTTGACGAAGAGTCGCGACCATGACAATCTGTCCGCAACGTCAGCGTGTGCTTGGAAGCGGTGCCGGGTGCGTCGCACCAAGCCCGACAAGGAAGGTGCGCGATGACCGAAACGCTTGCATTGGCCGTGGGGATCCCACTGGCCCTAGGAGCGATATGTCTGGTTTCACGTCGAAGTAGACAGCTCATCACCGCCGACACTCGCGGCATCGCCCTGCAGACGGTGATCGTGATAGTGGTAATGCTCGTTATCGCCGGCGGAGTCTCCGGCGTCCTGCTCAGCCGAGGCAGCGACGTGATCAGCGACCTCGAGAGCAGCGATGTCAGCGCATCCGAGATCAACTCACTGGACGAGTGCACTGACGCATTCCGCGCACTCACCAAAGAGGCCGGCACCGCCGTGACATCCAGTATCTCCGGTGAGAAGAAAGCACGATGGACTACTACCCAATGCGTTGTCCACGGCACAGCTGACGGCAGCAATAATTTCACCCAGAGAGCGTGCGAGCAGTACCGCGGGCCGTCGGGCGGACGCGCCACGTTCGCCTCAGACAGCGACGGCGACAGCGGTGCCAACGGGTTCGAGATGTGCACTATCGCCTGATGCAGGGTTGCTGAGCTTCTGCCCCTGACAGGAGTACTGCCGAGGTGCGGCCTCGGGGCTGGGGTTCCATCCCGCCCCGAGGCCGCCTCTTTTGGGCCGAGGCTTCGGGGCAGATGTCTGCCGGGTCGATGGGTCACGACATGGGCAGCAGAGGTGGCCTGCGGTCGCCGCGGGCTGGTGCCGTCAGCCAGCCTGGGCGTCCCGCGCCGAGTGCCGCCCTTGGCGGCTGTGCAGCGGCTTCTGCGGTTTCGTCGTGGCAGCCGCACCCAGTGACTCCAGCACCGAATCCGCCGCATCGCCTGCCTTCGCCATCGCGCGCCTCCTTCCCGCGTGTCTGCACAGATCGCTCCGGATGCTGTGCCGACGGCAGGGCCTCGCAGTCGCAACGGTGCCTGTGCCTCAGCCGATCAGCGACATGCCGCAGGCGGCGGCCGGCCACGGCGACGGAGCAGTGCCGCGCTCGCCGCCCGGGCCGGCTCACTCCTGCTGTTGTGCGTCGGGCTGCTGTGCGTGGGTGTGAGGGTGGGTGCTGTGGATGGCCTCGATGCGGGCAAGCCGGTCGGTGTGGTCGAGCAGCGTCAGGCTGAGCGCGTCGAATCGTTCGTCCATCCGGGCGAACCGCGCGTCCATCCGGGCGAACCGTTCGTCGATCTGGGTGAACCGTTCGTCGATCTGGGCGAAACGATTGTCGATCTGCACGAACCGTGCGTCGACTTGGGCGAATCGGGCGTTCATGTCGGAACGGAGCGTGTCGATCTTGGCGTCGAGTGCGCTGATGTCCGCGTCGACGTCGGTTCGCAGTGCGTTGATGTTGTTATGCAGGGTGTTGATGTTGCTGTTCAGTGCGCTGAAGCCGGCGGCGGCGAGACCGAGCAGGCCGGTGATCAGCGCCGCTGCCAAGGCTGCCAGCACGGCGCCTGACGGCGATCGCCTGGTGCCGGTCTCCACGCTCGTCGCAGCGGTGCCGGGGATGTCGGGCAGCTCGGCGCCGACGCTGTCGGTCACGGGTGTGATGATAGCCAAGGCGCCTCCCGGGTCTGTGCTCGTGCGCTGCGCCGAGCACAGCCGCCGTGGTGACGGTAGGCATCACAGAACGTGTGACTCAAGTTATTTTCGGCCTGTTTCAGATCATCGCGGTGCAGCATGGGCTGCCGAGCCGGCTGACGGCACCAGCCCGCGACGACCGCAAGGCGCGTCCGGCGCCTTGATGGGCTGGATCTGACCTTGGGCGTGAATGACCTCGTGTCCTGTGCCAGGCCGGCTGGTCCACTGGGACATGAACGCGCGCTCGCTCCCGGCGCTCCGGCCCGAAAAAGGGGCTGGCCTCGGGACGGGACAGAATCCCCAGCCCCGAGGCCACACCTCGGCCGTTCTCCTGGAGTGGTCGGAGGCTCATCAACTTCGGATCAGCCGATGACGCATGTTTCGGCGTTCGTTCCGTCACCGTCCGAGAAGACGCCACGGACCCCGTTGCTTGAGCGGTACTGCTCGCAGGCAGTCTCAGAGAAGCCAGCGTTAATCGTCTCGATGCCGTTGATGGTGCATTTGGGGCTAACCCACGAGTATTCATTTTTGTCGGTTGCAGCGGGTGCAGCAGCCGACTTCGTGACGGTCGTGCCGGTAAGGCTCTCGGCTGCTTCCTTGCACTTCTCTTCGGAGTCAATCTGGGCAACGTTCGTGTCGGTGTTCTCAAGGTCTGAGATCACATCGCTGCCTCGGCTGAGCAGGACGCCGGAGACTCCGCCGGCGATAACGAGCATTATCCATGCCCGGGGTCGCCGCACTGCCAGACAGCGCGCCCGGCGCGTCGCCTTGCCTGCTTCGCCGACGGCTGTCTCACGCTGGCCCTGCGAGTGTTCTCATCTGGTCCAGAGTTCCGCACTCGCGCGCTGCGGGCGACCTCGACCAGGTCGCAGACGTTGCGCATCAGCTCGCCGGCCTCACTCGTGTGCGGGTACATCCGTGTTGCGACATCGGAACGTCGAAGATCGCTTGCAGCGGCGCAGAGCGCCTCCGAGACATCATCAACGCTCCGCGATGCCCGAATCGCCGCGGCTAACTCTCGCGTCGCGCTTCCAAGGCTGCCGCCCGCCCTTCCAGACCCCGCCGCTCCTCGCTGTGCCAGATGCCGGACCCGCTGCCGCGCAACAACCGCCGCAGCTTCGTCACTGCGGCTGAGTCTCGGGCTGCTGCGCGTGGGTGTGAGGGTGTGCGGTGTGGATGGTCTCGATGCGGGCGAGCCGGTCGGTGTGGTCGAGCAGCGTGTGGTTGAGCGCATCGAAACGCTCGTCCATCCGAGCGAGCCGCTCGTCGATCTGCACGAAACGCTCGTCGATCTGTGCGAACCGGGCGTCCATGTCGGAGCGGAGCAGGCCGATCTGAGTGTCGATGTCCGCGCTGACGTCGCTGCGGAGCGTGTGGATCTTGGCGTCCAGCGCGCTGATGTCGTTGCGCAGGGCGTTGAATCCGACGGCGGCGAAGGCGAGCACGCTGGTGATCAGCGCGGCGATCACTGCCGCCTGCACAGTGCCAGACGGCGATCGTCGGCCGCTGGCCTCGACGCGGACGGCTTCCCCACTCGTCGCAGCGTCGCGCCCGCTGCGCTGGGCGGCCTCCACGATGTCGAGCAGGCGCCGGAGGCCGGCCTCGCCCGCCGAGACGCCGTGCGCGCCGGTCGGTGCGGCCTCGGCGCCCCGTGCAGCGGACGCGTCCAGAGCGCCGGCCCCGGCGCCTCGCGCTCCGGACGCGGCAGCGGCGGGACCGTCAGGCGCCTCGGCATCGGTGTCATCGGTCACAGGCGAGATGGTAGTCACGGCGTTTCCTTGGCTTGTGCTCGCAATCGGCGTCGACGGCGATGGTCGGCGAACGTAGTGTCGAACTATATGTTATTCAAGTGACTTTCGATATTTTTCGATTGAGCGATGGGGTCAACGGCTCCCAAGGCGCGGATCTCGCGGGATGCCCGCGGGCCTTCTGCGAGTTGGGCCTTGGCGAAGCGCTCGTTGCTGCGGGGTTTCGCGAAATGCACGCGCGCAGTCGTCTGGGGACACCCCGTCCGGGTGCCGAAAGCCCAGGCCCTGGGCAGCCCTCGCGCCCATCAACGTTCGAGGACACCCCCTCAGAGTGCTGCATCCCGTGGGCAACACACTCATCGCGATGACGACTATTGTCAGACCGTCGCCGCCGTCCCGGCCGAGACCCGACAAAGGCGCTCTCTGCCGAGTCCGGGGTGACTCAGCACACCCAGCGTTGCTCGGCACGGCACGAGTCGGCACGAGCCGATGTCCGAGGAGCGCACCAAGGCATGAGCGGGCGGCGAGAGACCGAAGCGCTCCGATGCCGCGGCGAGCGCGGCGAGGTGTTCCCCGTGGCGATCCTGTTCGGCGGCGTGCTGCTGACCGTGCTGATCGGGCTGCACGTCACCATCGTGGCTGTGGCGCGCACCGCCGTGGATTCCGCAGCAGACCGAGGCGTGACCGCGGCGCAGGGAGCGCCGCCGAGTGCGCCCTGCGACCCCGATCCCAAGGCCACGAGCAACAAGTGCTACGACTCGACCAAGTCCAACCCGTATCTGTACTGCGAGCCCGTGTGGGTGCCCGGAGTAACCAGAGGCTCGGACATCACCACCATGCGGGCCTGCGAAGGCACGCGGGTGGCCTATGAGTCGATGCTCGCATCAGACTCCATGGTGGGACAGGCCGAGCCGCCCGAAGTGAAGGTGGACGAGCAGGCGGGCGTGGTCTCGGTGACCACCCACGGGACTGTGCGCTCGCCGGTGTTCGGCATCATCGAGGTGACCGGCTATGCCTGCGGCCCGCTCGACCACGTCATGAGCGGCGGCCCCACGCCCGCCGATTCCGCGGGATGCTGAGCCGACCGGTGCACGGACGACCGGCGCAGAGCCGAGCGCGGCGGGGCCGGCAGTCACCTCCTCAGCCCGGCGTCACGACATCCAGGCACGACGAGCCGGGCCGGAGCGGCAGCCGTCCCTCTCGGCCGACGCCACGACAGCGCCCGCGGTGGCGCCTGCGGGGCCAGCAGGGCAGCGGCACGGCCATCGGCGTGGCGATCATCTACCCGGTGCTGATGGCAGTGATCGTGGCACTGCAGGCCATCACCGACGCCACCCGCACCGAGCAGTCGCTGCAGGTGGCCGCGGACCGGGCAGCCCAGACGGCAGCGCTGTGCTGCGAGACGATCGGCCACGCCGCCGCCAGCGCCAAGGAGAGCCTGGCGGCGGCGCTGAGCGCCCGCGGCGTCGCCTGCGTAGACGACACGACAGGCCTCCGGCTGACCGCCGACGAGTTGGAGGACGAGGTCGATGTCGTCTTCTACGACAGGTACGGAAATCCACGCTACGACGCCCAGGGGAATATCTACTACTACGACTCTCACCAGTACCCCACCAGCCAATACCGCCGCATGCATTCTCAGCCCAGAAACCGAGACCTAGGTCGGCTTCGTTACGGCAGGCCGAGGCCAAACCCCAGCGTTGTCTACGTCGACGATGGCTCACCGGCCGAGTTCCCCAATCGCTACGCCAACAACGGGTACCACGCCTTCGACGAGGACGGGAATCCGATTGCCAACCCGAAGGGCTTCGACCCCAATGCCGACCCCCATGACCCCAATGCCAATTGGGCGACCACGTCGGTACCTCGGGCAGGCCGGGCAGAAGTGCTTGTCACCTGCATGCTCGAGACCGGCCAGCTCGGCCGCACGGTGGCTGGCCCCGACGGCGTGCGGCGGCATGCGGTGGGCCAGTCTGTCGTAGACCCCTATCGCCAGCGCGCGCCGGCGCCGGGCCCATGAGGCCATGCATGCGGCTCGTGACGCGCCCGGCGAGGCCGCGCCGCTTCGGCAACGTGCTCGCCGACGCCTTTGCCGGACACCGGAGGCGCACCGGACGGCTCGGCGACGAGCGGGGCGACTTTGCCATCTTCATCGCGGTGATCGCTTCGGCCTTGCTGCTGTTCGGCAGCATCGCCTACGACGCACCCAGGCTGATCACTGCACGCCAGCACGCCAGCCACACCGCGACCGAGGCGGCGAAGGTCGCCGCAGCCACCGTGGCAGCCGGCGGCACGACCTGCCTTGCCGGGTCAGACGCTGATCTCGACACCCAGTTCGCTGCCGACCCAGACGGCTGCCAAGCCGACACTGCTGCGAGACAGTCCATCAAAGACAAGCCGCCCAAGTACGGCGCCTCTTCGGAGTTCGGCGGGCTGCGCTGCAGCGGCACCTGGGTGGAGGTGACCGTCAAGACGTACTACCAGAACCGTTCCGCGCTCGCGGTGTTCCGCGACAAGCAGCCCATTACCGCAGTCGGCGCCGCTGAGGCGGTGCTGGTGGGCCCCGACGGGCAGCCGGAGCCGCTGGGATACCTGCCCGAGTGCCCGCTGCTCGATGTGCCGTGAACATGCCCGGGCACGAGCCGCACGTGGGGTCGGGATGCCTGCCCGTGTGCCCGCTGCCCGCTGCCGCACCGTGACCCTCCTGCTGCGCTCGACGGCGAGATCGCGTTGGCCTGACTCGCCCGAGCGCCCGCTGCCGGGCGCCGGTGCTGCGAGCCGGGGCGCCGGCCGCTGGGGTGCCGCTGCGCTGGCGGCACTGATGCTCGCGGCGGCGTGCAGCAATTCGGCGCCGGGCGACGGCCTGGCCGCTCTCGACACCGCCGACGACAACGCTCCCGGCGTGCAAGGCGATGCAAACGTCGGCGCAGGCGCCAGCGCCCTCGACGACCCCATCGTCATCAGCGCCGAGCCGCCGTCGGCGCCGGCGTGGCTCGACCCCAGCGCCGATCCGCGGACCCCCCAAGGCCGCCAGCGTGCCCAGGTGCTGCCGCTGTGGGTCGACGACCTCGATGCGGCGTTCCCGCCCGACGTGTGCGGCAGCGCATGGGAACTCGATGCGGTTGCGGTGCCGGCGAGCGACGTCGACATCCGGCACTACGGCGATGTGACCGACATGGCCGCCTTGGGGGCGATGCGGTACGAGCATCTGGTGCGCAGCGCGCTGGCGGCGCCCACCCATCTGGCCCAGCTGTGCGTGGCCGTGGCAGCAGTGGACCAGGCCCGCGCCGATGCCCTCGCTGAGCTGGCGCCGCTGATCATCGCTGCCGAGGACGACGCTACCGGCGAGCACCGCGAGGCGGTCGGCTTCCCGCATGAAGTCACAGTGGTGGCCGCCAGCCCGTCGGAGGCGCTGGCAACGGCGTGCATTCCCGCGGCCATCGGTGCGGTAGGACAGCGTTCAGAGCCTGGGGCCGGCGCTGATCCAGATGCCGAAACCGACCCTGACACCGAAGCCGGCGGCGACCAAGCGCAGGGGGCCACGCTGCGTGCATACGAGCTGCTGGTGTCGCGCGGCATCGAGGACGAAGTGGTCGATGTCTCCTACCGGGTGGCCACTGTCGCGCAACGCCAGGCCGCAGACTGCAACGAGGCCCTTGCATGGACGGCCGAATGGGTGCAGCAGGCCGAGGCGTGGACGGCCGAAGGACAGCTCTGGATCGTGCTCGACCATGCCGTGAGCGCCGATGCCCTGTGCGATCACTCATCGGGCAGCGAGCCGAGCGAACCTGTCGAGTGCCCCCACGACTGGCCGCCCCTGAGTTCGGGAGAACATCCGAGGCGATAATCTGCGGTCATGGCTGCTGCCGACCTTGCTGCGGCGCGGCGCGCCGCCGACGAGCTGGTGCGAGCCGGTGCCGGACGGGTGCTGCTGTTCGGCTCGGTGGCCCGCGGAGAGGCGACTGAGCGCAGCGATATCGATCTGGTGGCCATCTACGACAACTTGGACTACAGCGCCCGCGCCAAGCGGCGCTGCGCGCTCGAATCGCATGCGAGCGCCGCCACAGGCTGCCGCGTCGACGTCATGGTCACCGATGCACCCGAATGGGCCGTGCGCACCACCAGAGTGCCATGCTCGGTGGAGACCCGCATCGCCAGCTACGCAGTCGAGTTGGCCGATGCCGGCTCGCACGCTCGCATCGACTGGGACAAGGAGATCGGTTTGCCCGCTGACCCCGTTGCCGAGTTGGAGACCCGCTTCGGAGACCTGTCCGATTCGATCGCAGCGCTCACGAACCAGTTGCGCCCCGCCGCTGAAGAGACCGCCGCGGCAGAAGACGGCGACAGCATCGAACAAGCGGCGCTTGAAGATGTCCGCTGGGCACGGGCGATGGGCGAGGTGCACATGATCGTGGAAAGTGCTGCCAAGGCGCTCCACATCGTGTCCGTCGGCACTGCCCCACCCCATGACCACCGGATTCCTCGCCTGCTGGCACAGCAGCCCGAATGGATCGGCGACGCCTTCGATCTGGCGGCAGGCAGCGATGTAGACCTCGGCGAGCTGCACATCTGGCGCCCCGCCGCGACCTATGGAGCAGACCGCCCCCAAGCACGCCTGAGTGAAGACTCCTTGCGCGTCCACACCGCCGTGGCATTGAGCATCGCAGCAGTCGCTGCCGACCAGTGCCGGAGCCAAGGCATCTCTGCGTCAGTGCTCGCTCGCCATGACCGCCGCCGCGAGCGCTGCAACGCCGCCATCCACGGCCCGCTCCGGCACACTCGCTGAGACACACGGCAGAGACCCGCACGAGTCCACGCGGGACGCCGTCAACCTGCGGCCGCGGCATCTGAAAAGCAACGAAAATAAGTTGAAACGCATTGATTCGCACTGGGTTTTGCGCAGGCTCCGGAGATTGGAGCGAGCATGGGATCCATGGATGCTGAGGTGCGTCCGGCGGCGCTGTCGTGGTGGTGGTCGGCCTCGTGCACCACGGTGGGGTGCCTGTGAAGCCCGCCGGGCAGGTCGACGGCGGAGGCAATCGACTTCTACGCCGACCCCGACTCCGCCGCCGGCGTCATCGGCACCCCGGACGACCTCATCGAGAACATCCTGCAGATGCAGGAGATCACCGGCGGATTCGGCGTGATGATGGGCTTCGTCAACGACTGGGCCGAGCCCGAGGCCATGTTCCGCAGCTGGGACTTGGTGGCGCGCCACGTCATGCCTGCGGTCAACGGACAGCTCGCCTCGATGGCTGAGTCCAACGAGTTCGTGATCGAGAACCGGGAGTACTTCGACCGGGCCGGCAAGGCGATCCTGACGACCGCTAGGTCCGCAGAGCGCGCCAGATCTTCTCGGGGGTCAGCGGCAGATCCAGGTGCTCGACGCCGAACGGCGCCAGCGCATCGAGCACGGCACTGTGGATGGCCGGGGTTGCCACCACCGTCCCTGACTCGCCGAGGCCCTTGACGCCCAACGGGTTGAGCGGCGAGGGCGTCACCGTCTCATGGGACTCGAAGTACGGCAGCTCCGCGGCTGACGGCAGGGCGTAGTCGGCAAGCCCGACCGTCATGGGAATGCCATCGTCGTCGTAGTGCATCTCCTCGTAGAGCACAGCGCCGACTGCCAGGGCCAAGCCGCCGTGCACCTGACCGTGAGCCAGCTCCGGCTGCAGGATCACGCCGGCGTCGTCGACGCTCAGCAGGCGCCGCACCTGCACCTCGCCGGTAGCCAGGTCGACTTCTACGGCGGCTACGCACGCACCGAATGAGAACGAGCCGGCCCCGCCCTCGGGTCGGAAGTGATGGTCGACGCTGAGCTCGCCGTGGCTGGCCAAGTCGGCCCAGCCGAGCGAGCGGGCCGGGGTGCCCACCACGTGAAACAGCCCGCTGTCGGTGTCGAGCACGACATCGTCGGGATCGGCTTCGAGCAGTTCGGCTGCGCGCTCACGGGCCGCTACCACCAGGTCGATGGCGGCTCCGTGGGCGGCTGAGCCACCGAGCTGTGCCGAGCGGGACCCGATGGTCCCCCCGCCGATGGGCGAGCGATCGGAGTCGTCGTGGGAGATGACGATCTGGTCGACGTCGAGGCCGAGCTGCGCGGCTACGAGCGTTGCGAAGGTGGTCTCGTGCCCTTGCCCGTGGGGCGACGTGCCCACGACGACGTCCACGGTGCCGTCGTCGAGCAGCAGTGCTGTCGCCCGCTCGCCTTCGCCGCCGCCGGTGATCTCGGTAGTGCAGCTCACGCCAATACCGAGCACGGTGTCGTCGTCGCCGCTTGCCCGGCGAGTGGCCTGTTCGGCCCGCAAGCCCTCGTAGTCGGCCAGCTCCGCCGCTTTGGCCAGGGCTTCGGGATAGTTGCCGCTGTCGTAGGTGGCACCCACGGCAGTGCGGTACGGGAACCTGTCGGCTGGCACAAGATTGGCAAGGCGCAAATCGAGCGGGTCACGGCCGATTGCTGCGGCAAACCGATCGACAGCGCGCTCGATGGAGCACGCCGCCTCGGGCCGGCCAGCTCCCCGGAATGCCACCGTGGGCGTGGTGTTGGTGACCACCGACGTGCCGCGCAACGTGGCGTGCGCGATGTCGTACACGCCGGTGCCGCTGTTGCGAAGGTTGTTGGTGACGTTGGTGCCCATCGCCGGATAGGCGCCGCTGTCCTGGAGGGCGTCGACCGAGTAGGCCACGATGGTGCCGTCGCGGTTGCCGCCGATGCGGATGCGATGGCGCGACGCCCGCCCGTGGCCCATCGCAAGGGAGGCCTCCGAGCGGGTCTGCGCCCAGCGGATCGGTCGGCCCAGCTCGCGGGCCGCCCACGCCACAGCGACGTCCTCTGGGTAGCAGCCCCAGCCGCCTTTGGCGCCAAAGCCGCCGCCGACATCGGGCGAGATAGCTCGCACCGTGCCCGGTTCGAGGCCCAGCAGCGTCTCGATGACGTGCTTGGCGCCGGCCGGTCGCTGCGAGCACACCCAAGCCGTGCAGCGCCCGTCGGGACCCCAGGCCGAAGCGCCAGCCAAGGGCTCGATCGGGTGCGGACCGAGCCGTGGATGGACGAGATCGAATTCGACCGTCACATCACAGCTGTCCCACACCTCGTCGGGGACCGGGTCGAGTTCCCAAGCCAGGGCGACGTTCGTCCCGGCATGCTCGTGCAGCAGCGTCTCGCCAGCGAGGCTGGCATCAAGGTCCACGACCGGCGGCAGCGGCTCATAGTCGACGATCACGAGCTCGGCGGCGTCGGTTGCCGCCGCACGGGTCTCGGCGATCACCATGGCGATGGGCTCACCGACGAAGCGGACCGTGTCGTAGGCCATGAGCGGTCGCCACAGGTCGCGGTTCATCGACGGCAGCCGTGGCGGGAACGGCCAGCCGTCCACATCGGGTCCGAGGTAGACGGCGATCACGCCGTCGGCCTGTCTGGCCTCCTCCACGTCGACCGACGCGAGACGTGCATGGGCTTCAGCCGACCGCACGAACACGGCCTGCGCTGCACCCTCTAGCTCGGGGATGTTCAGCCCGTCGATATACGTGCTCTGTCCTCGCAACAGCGACTCGTCTTCCCGCCGCCCACGGAATCCTTCAGTGACCACGGCAGCAACGTAGCCCCCCGCACAATCGGCGAGAGCGGTGTTTCCAGAACGGGCGGGCCATGGTCACGTGTCATCGGTACCGGGAACGGCCAAGGCCAGCGTGCCATGATCGACGGCGCAGATCGGCACCGCACGGCACAGGATCGGAGCAGCTCATGGCGATCGAACTCGACACCAGGGGCGGCCCGACAGGCGGGCCGTACTACGAAGACTTCGAAGGCTTCAACATGCCTGAGCCGCCGGGCCACGGGAGTCGGCGGATCCCGCGTGGAGATTTCCCCACCGGTCCTGAGGTCGGCACCCGATTGCCCGACATCGTGGCCACCGACCAGACCGGCCGTCGCGTGGACCTGCACGCCGACCGGATGGCGTTCCAGATGAAGACGGCACGCTTCGGATCTGCGGCCGTGGCGCCGATCATGAGCGGTCGCGGGCGTTCGGTCATGGGTTCATCCCCTGCTGCCCAACGTAGTGCCGCGCTCGGCGGCGTGACTCAGCTCAGGTCGAACCGATCGAGGTCCATGACCTTCGCCCATGCGGCCACGAAGTCGGCCACGAACTTGGCCTCGGCGTCGTCACTGCCGTAGACCTCGGCGATTGCCCGCAGTTGCGAGTTGGAGCCGAACACGAGGTCGACTGCACTGGCCAGCCACTTGACGTTGCCAGTTGCGCGGTCGCGGCCTTCGTAGGTGTGCTCGGTGTCGGACACCTGCCATTCGGTGCCCATGTCCAGCAGGTTCACGAAGAAGTCGTTGGTCAGCGCTCCGGCACGGTCGGTGAGCACGCCCAGCGACGAGCCGCCGGTATTGGCGCCCAGCACTCGCAGGCCGCCGACCAGCACCGACATCTCCGGCGCCGTCAGCGAGAGCAGGCTCGACCGGTCCACCAGCATCACCTCAGGGCGGCGCTTGTCGTCGGCCCGCCAGTAGTTGCGGAAGCCGTCAGCGGTGGGCTCGAGCACGGCGAACGACTCGGCATCGGTCTGGTCGGCCGAGGCGTCGGTGCGTCCCGGCGAGAACGGAACCACGACATCGTGGCCGCCGGCGCGGGCGGCCTGTTCGACGCCCGCGCAACCGCCCAGGACGATCAGGTCGGCCATCGACACTCGCTTGCCACCGTCCGGGGCGCTGTTGAACGCCGCCTGGACTCCTTCGAGCGCTGTGAGCACGGCTGCCAGCTCGGCCGGGTCGTTGGCTTCCCAGCCGTTCTGCGGAGCAAGCCGGATGCGTGCGCCGTTCGCGCCGCCTCGCAGGTCGCTGTCGCGGAACGTCGACGCAGATGCCCACGCCGCCTTCACCAGCTCCGACACCGACAGGCCCGACTCGAGAATCGCAGTCTTGAGCGCTGCGATGTCGGCTTCGTCGATCAACTCGTGGTCGACAGCAGGGACTGGGTCCTGCCAGATCAGCTGCTCGTCGGGGACTTCCGGTCCGAGGTAGCGCGAGACGGGTCCCATGTCGCGATGGGTGAGCTTGAACCACGCCCGGGCGAATGCGTCGGCGAACTCGTCGGGGTTCTCGAGGAACCGCCGCGAGATCGGCTCGTAGATCGGATCCATCCGCAGCGACAGGTCGGTGGTGAGCATCACCGGCGCGTGGCGCTTCGATGGATCGTGCGCATCGGGCACCGTGCCGGCTGCGTCCGGATCGGTCGGCACCCACTGGTGGGCGCCGGCGGGACTCTGGGACAGCTCCCACTCGTAGCCGAACAGGATCTCGAAGAACGAGTTGTCCCACGTCACGGGCGTGGGTGTCCAGATGCCTTCGAGGCCGCTGGTGATCGCATCGCCCGCCTTGCCGCTGCCGAACGTGCTCGTCCAGCCCAGGCCCTGTTCCTCCAGGGCAGCGCCTTCGGGCTCGGGGCCGACATGAGCATCGCCGTCGGCGGCGCCGTGGGTCTTGCCGAACGTGTGGCCGCCGGCGATGAGCGCAACGGTTTCCTCGTCGTCCATGGCCATGCGGGCGAAGGTCTCGCGGATGTCCCGGGCAGCGGCCAGCGGATCGGGCGTGCCGTTCGGCCCCTCGGGATTCACGTAGATGAGGCCCATCTGCACGGCCCCGAGGGGGTTCGCCAGATCCCGGTCACCGCTGTAGCGCTCGTCGTCGAGCCACACGTTCTCGGGGCCCCAGTAGATGTCCTCCTCGGGCTCCCACACGTCCTCGCGGCCGCCGCCGAACCCGAAGGTCTCGAAGCCCATCGACTCCAGCGCCACGTTGCCGGCCAGGATCATCAGGTCGGCCCAGGAGATCTTGCGCCCGTGCTTCTGCTTGACCGGCCACAGCAGCCGGCGAGCCTTGTCGAGGTTGGCGTTGTCGGGCCAGCTGTTGAGCGGGGCGAAGCGGTGCGTGCCAGAGCCGCCGCCGCCCCGGCCGTCGTGGACGCGGTAGGTGCCGGCGCTGTGCCACGCCATGCGGATGATGAGCGGCCCGTAGTGGCCGAAGTCGGCCGGCCACCAGTCCTGCGAGGTGGTCATGATCTCGGCGAGGTCGGCCTTGACTGCAGCGAGGTCGAGGCTCTCGAACTCGGCGGCGTAGTCGTACTGCTCGTCGGTGGGGTCGATCAGCGGCGAGTTCTTGCCCAGCGGCCGCAGGTTGAGCTGCTCGGGCCACCATTGCTGGTTGGCGAGCGAGCCCATGTTTGCCTGCTCGTGCAGCACTGGGCATCCGCCGACTGCCGGTGTTGCTGCGTCAGCGGTGCTGGTATCAGTCATTTCTGCTCCTTGATGGTTGCGTATTGGATCGATGGATGGAATGTGCCGTCGTCATGTCGAGCTCTCGGCGGCGACGGGCTCTGCCTGGCAGACCGGGCAGATACCCCAATAGATGACCTCGGCCTCGTCGATCGTGAAGCCGTGGTCTTCGGCGGCCTCAAGGCACGGCCGGTACCCCACGGCACAGTCCACGTCGACCATCCGGCCGCAGCCCCGGCACACCAGGTGGTGATGGTTGTCGTCGACCCGGTCCTCGTATCGGGCCGCCGACCGTGCCGGCTGGATGCGCCGGATCAGACCTTCTTCGGTCAACATGGCCAAGGCGTCGAACACTGCCTGTCTGGATACAGACCCGATACTGGCACGCACATCGTCGACCAGATCGTCAGCAGTTGCATGCGGCCGGCCGCCGACGGCGTCG
Source organism: Acidimicrobiia bacterium (assembly GCA_022826045.1). Lineage (GTDB taxonomy): Bacteria > Actinomycetota > Acidimicrobiia > Acidimicrobiales > Poriferisodalaceae > Poriferisodalis. Next base: position 108,881 of record JAJDVQ010000018.1, read on the forward strand.
AACACCGCCAACCGCTGCGCGGTCACCTGGATCCCACGGTCCCGCAGCATCTGCACGGTGCCCTGGGCCATGTGGCGACTATATCAGTTTCTGGGCTAAGTCCAAAACCAGCACAGAACAAAATTCGTCCAGCCACCAGCGAGCGCGTCTTGGGTCCGCTGACCGGCGCCGACCACTCGACGGAAGGCGGAACCGGCGAAGCCGTATGCGCGCTGATGACTGGCTGCGGCTGGGACAATTGCGCTGTGGCAGGTGTCATTGATGAGCTGCTGCGGCGGATCGCTGAGTTTCACCGCAGCCGTGCGGTTGTCCCCGAGTACCCGATGGTTGCAGCGGTGCTCGACGCGCTCGACGAGGCCCGCAGCCCGGCGACGCCGTGCATCACGCACCGTGGGAGCCGCATCAGCAGGACTTCGGCGCGACGCCGACGGTGCTGCTCTACTGCTGGATCGGCGAGGTGGTGGCCGACGCTGCGCTCATCGAAGGCGCGTGCTGACCGCCAGCGTCTCCTTCAGGCCGCTGCGACAGTATCGAGGTTCTCCAGCGACGGGGCGATGTTGTTGGCCAGCAAGGTGTGGCTGTGCATCTCATTTCAGATGCTGGCGAAGGTGGTGTCGTACTCGTTGGCCATGCGGGCGATCATGCCGTCGTAGTGGAACGGCTCTCCGGGCCGCGGCGCTGGCGCGCCGTCCTCGAGCGTGTACGGCGTTCCATCGTTTCTGCCATTGACCACGACGACGCCGATGCCGTCGAAGCCGTTGTCCCTGACGTTCGACCGCCGAGGAATCTCCGCCACCTTCGCCAGCACTCGCTCCACGGAGCGTGGTTGAGGCTCCGTCGTGAAGGCGAGCCCCTGCGAGATATCACCCTTGTTCATGTCTGAGGAAGCGAAGGCGTCGGAGGCATTCACCATCACGAATCCCACGGCCAGCGCCTGCTTGCTCGCGCCGTGGACGCACAGGTGCGACGAGTTCAGTTCGTCATACAAACGCGGCAACGCCCTGATGTGGGCCGTCATCGTTGCCTTGGCTTCCAGCGCCACGAGCACTGCCCCGACGGGTCCCACCCGGCAGTCGGGCAGCGCGTTCAGTTGGCGGCGTTGATCACCGCTGAGTTCGACGTCATAGTGCTGAGCCAGTCCTGAGAGCGTCACACTCTCATCGATCTGGCCTGCCGGTCGGGCCAGCACCAAGTCCAGATCCTTCTTTCGCCCGGTGCCGAAGTCCCTCATCGTGTGGTTGACGCCGATCACAACCTTGCCCTCGGCGACATGGTGCCGCAGGAGCGAGGATGTCTGAAGCAGGTCGAACGCTATGCCCCAGCAGGCGACCTTGGAGTGACGATCGCTACGCGAGTGATACTGCCAGTTGTTGCCGTACTTGTCAGCGATCAGCGCTCGCCGCAGCGAAGCAACGAGAATCTCCGCCCCATCCATTCTCGCGAGCGTACGTCGTAGCACCCCGGCACCGAGCTAACGGCGCGTCCGATCATCGTCAGGCGGCGGCGAGTTTTCCGGCCATGCAGGCTGCGTGCTCGGCGACGTCGATGAGGAACTGATCGACGAATCGCAGCGAACCCTTCTGAGTTCGGCCGTAGAAGCCGGCTGTCGCACGGGCAGAAAGCGGTGTGGCACCTGCGAAATCGACGGCCTCCGACAGGTGCTGATACCGCTCGTGACGTGGCCACAGCGAGAGGTCCATAGCTCGCACAGCTCCCCGGTCGCCATAGGCAGCCGTAGGCCACCGCTGGCCTCGTTGCAGCGGTTGGCCCTCGGACACGGGTGATCCCGGACTCGCAAGCCGTTCGCCGACCCACCGTGACACTCCCACGGTGACAGCATTGCCGACCAGCTTCCAGCGGGTGCCCTTCCGATTGGACGCCAACGCCGCAGGCGCAGTCCAGCCGCGCTCGAAACCCTGCATCTGCTCCGCTTCCTCGATGGAAGGTGTGAGGATTCGCCCACCAGCAAGGCCCGCCGGGTTCCAAATGGCCGGCGGTGACGGGATGCCGATGGTCGAGCCGTTCTTGAGTGTCGGTACGGCGTCTTTCGCCCAGCCGAGGCCGCGGTGGCCTTCAGTCCAGTAGAAGCCGAATGCGTCGTCTCGGAAATGGTCATCGCTGGGCTCCCCAGCCTCATCAGCGAACAGAACCGAGCGAGGGTCAAGATCGAGGGACGCGATGAAGATGACCCGCTGACGGCGCTGCGGCACCCCCGTGAATCGCGAGTCGACGAGTCGGTATGCCCAGCGGTAACCGAGCGCTTCGATCTCATCGACCAGATACCGCATGGCCTCGCCCTTGTTGAGCACGAGCATGTTGCGCACGTTCTCAAGCATCAGCAGCGGCACTCGGCGGCCCCGAAGAAGCCGGAACACCTCGGCGACGAGCCCCGAGGCCTCGCCCCCGATGCCTTGCATCCGCCCGGCTTGGGTGAGGTCGGTGCAGGGAAACCCTGCAGTCACCAGATTCACGTCGGGGAGGCGGTCCAGATCCCGCACATCTCCCGCAATCGGCACGCCTGGGAACCGATTGGCCAGCACTGCTTGGGCAGGCGCCCACGACTCGCACAGCAATTCGGTTCTCGCGCCTGCATCGTGCAGACCCAGTTCGATCCCGCCGATGCCAGCGAACAAGCCAGCCACGCTCAATGAGCTGCGCGTCTCCACGCTACTCAAACTACATGCTTGCAACTCGGCACTGGCTGAAGTGCCGCTGCTCGCTTGGACATCGAAGAGAGAACCGGCCACGTGTCCACCGTACGTAGACCCTGTGACATGTACGCCGCGACGACCACTGCATCAACCCTCTGAACAGCGGCGATTGCATGAGCACATCGGTGCCGTGAGCGCCTCTCTGGCTCGATGTGAGCAGGCCGAGAGCCTGACGCCCCTCAGCCCTCGGCGACAGCCTTGAGGTTCTCCAGCGACTTGGCGATGTTGTTGACCAGCAGGCTGTGGCGGTTCATCTTCTGGAAGAACTCCTGGTCGAGGATCGGCGAGTCGAAGCTCTCGGTGACCCGGCAGCCCGAGTCAGTTGCTTCGATCTCGTAGCGCCACAGCGTCTTGCGGCCATCTTGGGCAGGTACCTCGAATGCCCATTCCCGGCCCGGTTCCGCAGCCACGACGACGCACCCGGCATCCCACTTCATGTCACCGGCCTGGTTGTAGCCGCGGAACTTCGCCCCGACCTCAGGTCCGCTCGAGCCGCCCTCCCATTCGGACCTGTAGCACTCGGGGCTGAATTCGCTGACACGGGACAGGTCCGTCAGGATCCCGTACACCGCCTCGGGACTCGCTGCAATGTCGATGCTGGTGCTGGCGGTGGTCTCGACCATGGGTGCTCTCCTGTACGGGGGACTGGCTGGGGCCGACGAGATCGTAACCACGCGGCGCCACGACGTGTCGGCCGGTCATTCGGGCAGGGACGGCTCCGGCAAGCTGGAGGGGCATGAAGATCAGGGCGGTGTGCTGGACGCCGTCGGCGGGCCGGTGCGGGTCGACACGCTGGACTTGGCTGAGCCGCGGGAAGGCGAGGTATTGGTCCGGATGCGGGCCGCCGGCGTATGCCATAGCGATCAGCACGTCATCACCGGCCGCCACAGCGCGGACCTGCCGTGTGTGCTCGGGCACGAGGGCGCAGGCGAGGTGGCGGCGGTCGGGTCCGGCGTCGAGAGGGTGCGCTCCGGCGATCGTGTTGCGCTCAACTGGCTGCCGAGCTGCAAGGCGTGCTTCTACTGCAGCCGTGGCCAGGAGCATCTCTGCCGTGAGGTCGTCGGCAGCCCCTGGCCGGGCTTCATGACCGACGGCAGCAGCCGGCTGTCACGCAACGGCGAGATGATCCGCCACTACTCGGGTGTCTCGACATGGGCCGAGTACATGGTCGTTGCCCAAGAGTGCTGTGTGACGCTCCACGACGACGTGCCGTTCGAGGTTGCCGCGCTCATCGGCTGCGCGGTGGCAACCGGCGTCGGGGCCGCTCGGTACCGGGGCGACGTCGGACCGGGCGACCGTGTGGCAGTCGTGGGCGCAGGCGGTGTGGGGCTCAGCGTAATCATGGGCGCGGCGCTGGCAGAAGCCGAACGGATCATCGCCGTGGATCGCGAAGCGACCAAGCGCGACTTGGCAATCTCGCTCGGCGCCACAGACTTCGTCGCAGCGAACGAAGGGGCCAACGGGGACGCCATCGGTCATTCGATCGACCGGGTGCTTGAGTTGACGGACGGCCGTGGCGCGGATGTCGTGTTCGAGGCCATCGGCAATACCCGGCTCCAGCAGGAGTGGATGCGCGGCGTGCGGCCGGGTGGCGCGCTCGTGCTCGTGGGTATTCCTGGCAACGACGACACGACGTCGTTCAACGCCGCGGAGCTGTCCCGCCAGAGCAAGACCGTCAGGGGCAGCTACTACGCCGAGACCGACGGTGGACGCTCCATTGACGATCTGTGCGACGCCTACCTCGAGGGCCAGCTTCCCGTCGATCGCCTGATCTCGGGGCGCTACTGCATCGACGACGTGCAGCACGCCATCGACGCAATGCTCAGCGGCAGGGAAGGCCGAACCGTCATTACCTTCGATTGACAGCCGTCTCGGCCCGAAGGCCAGCGCAGTATCGGCTGGCTCGACGAGGGGTTCGCGTTGGTGGGATCACCCGCATAGAACGCAGCGGGTCACACCTCGAAGCTGATCCCTGTGACCTGTTCTGACGCTTCCCACGTCTGCCGCTGCAGCTCTGGATCGCGTGAGCGGTCGCTGGATCCCACCAGCACCGGATGGCCTCGCATCTCCCACAGACCGTCAGGCCCGTAGAACTCGCCGCCCGCAGCGGCAGGGTCGGTCGCGGCACGCAGCGTGGCCAAGGCCCCTGCGGCCGCACGGTGCTGCAGCGGACGGATCAGCGGCCGCATCAGCCCGATGAGCGGGAAGTCGCGCAGGATCTCCGTTTCGGCCCATCCGGGATGGGCCGCCAAAGCGATGGTCTCCGCCCCGGCTGCCGCCAACCGGCGCTGCAGTTCGTGAGTGAACAGCAGGTTCGCCAGCTTGGAACGGCCGTAGGCGGCCGACTGGCTGCGACCTTGGGCCACCCCGAAACGTTCGAAGTCGATCCGGGCGCGGTACCGGTGAGCGTTGCTGCTCACCGTGACGACCCGCGAGCCGGCAACGGGCAGCAGGCGGTCCAGCAGCAGGCCCGTCCACGCGAAGTGTCCGAGGTGGTTGGTGCCGAAGCGGATCTCGAACCCGTCGGAGGTCTGCCGCCGGGGCGTGTGAAAGACCCCGGCGTTGTTGACGAGCAGATCGATGCGCTCGTACCGATCGGCGATGGCCGCAGTCGCTTCCCGCACCGAGTCGAGCGACGCCAGGTCCGCCTCCTGCAGCGCCAGCTCGGCGCCGGGATGCTCGGCGCGTATGGCGTCGGCGGCTGCGGCCCCCTTTGCGAGGTCGCGGACCGCCAGCACCACCAGCGCACCGCGGCCGGCAAGGGCCCGCGCCGTTTCGAAGCCGTTCCCCGAGTTGGCCCCGGTCACCACGGCGACCCGGCCCGACTGATCGGGAATGTCCTCAGCTGTCCAGGTGTCGCCAGTCACTCAGTCAGACAGTCTGGCGGCTGCCTGTGAAGCGTCGCAAGCGGAGGCTGTTCGTCACCACGAACAGCGATGAGACGCCCATCGCGCCGGCAGCGATCATGGGGTTCAGGATGCCGAACGCCGCGAGCGGGATGGCGGCGGCGTTGTAGGCGAAGGCCCAGAACAGGTTCCCTTTGATCGTCGACAGGGTGCGGCGTGACAGCGCAATGGCGTCGGCAACGGCCCGCAGATCGCCGCTCACGACGGTGAGGTCGGACGCCTCGATGGCCACGTCGGTACCGGTGCCGACGGCAATGCCCAGGTCGGCCTGGGCCAGCGCCGGGGCATCGTTGATGCCGTCTCCCACCATCGCCACTCGCTTGCCGGCGGCCTGAAGCCGCTGCACAGCGGCGGCCTTGTCGTCGGGATAGACCTCAGCGATCACCGACTCGATGCCGGCTTCGGCGGCGACCGTCCGTGCCGTGCGCTCGTTGTCCCCGGTGAGCAGCGTCACCGCCAGGCCCTGATCTCGCAGTGCCGCTATTGCCTCCGCCGAGGTCGGCTTGATGCGATCAGCGACCACCAGCACGATCTCCGCGGTGCCATCGCGGCCGGCAAGCACAGCCGTGGCCCCGGTGGCCTCAGCGTCGGCAGCCAAGTTCGCCACGCCGGCCGGCACAGCGTCGAACAGGCTGCGGCGGCCCACCCGGACCTCGACCCCGTCGACCGTTGCAATCACACCCGAACCGGGTGCAGTCTCGAATTCCTCGACCTCGACCAGCTCGTCGACCGAGCCGGCGATGGCTTCAGCGATCGGGTGCGACGACAACGCCTCGGCCGATGCTGCAAGCCGGTGCACCTCGTCGCGCTCGGCGGCCGAAAGCTGTCCCGACTGGACACCGGCGAGCGTCATGGCGCCCTCGGTGATCGTGCCGGTCTTGTCCATCAGCACCACGTCCACCGAGCGGGTGTCCTCGAGAACCTCGCCCCCCTTGATGATGACGCCGAGCTGAGCGCCCCGGCCGGTCCCCACCATGATCCCGAGCGGCGTCGCCAGCCCGAGGGCGCACGGGCAGGCGATGATCAGCACCGCCACCGCGGCGCTGAATGCAGCGCTGGCCTCGTTGCCCAGCAGCAACCACGCCGCCAGCGTGACCATCCCGATGGCAATGGCAACGGGCACGAACACCGCCGACACCCGGTCGGCGAGTCGCTGCACCTCTGCCCGGCTGCCTTGGGCTTCGTCAACCAAGCGGATGATCTGCGCCAGTGCCGTGTCTGCACCCACCTTGGTCGCTTCGACGACGAGCGCGCCGTTGGCGTTGATCGTGGCACCGATCACCTCGTCGCCGGGCCCGACCTCGGTCGGCACCGGCTCGCCGGTCACCATCGACGCATCGACTGCCGAGCGCCCGTCGGTGATCACGCCGTCGGTGGCGATGCGCTCCCCCGGCCGCACCACGAATTGCATGCCGACCGCCAGATCGTCAAGCGCGATCTCGCGCCCGTCCACCAGGCGGGCGGTCCGCACGCCCAGATCTGCCAGCGCCCGGATGGCGTCGCCCGAGCGGCGCTTGGCCCGCAGCTCCAGCCACTTGCCCAGCAGGATCAGCGTGACGATCACGGCGCCGGTCTCGAAGTACACGTGGCCGTCGCCGATGCCGCTGATCGACACCGTCAGCGACCACGCCAGCGCGGCGAGCGACCCCATCGACACGAGCGTGTCCATGGTGGTGGCGCCGTGGCGCAGGTTGACCGCTGCGGCTCGATGGAACGGCCAGCCCGCTCCCACGATCACCACGGCCGCCAGCACGGCGACCAGCCATTCCCAGCCGCCGAACTGCAGCGCCGGGATCATCGTGATCAGCACCGACGGCACCGTCAGCACGGTGCCGATGACCAGCCGGGCCAGCAGGTCGGCCTGGCGGCGCCGCTCGGCCGCCTCGCTCTCGCCTTCTTCGATGACCGCGTAGCCCAGCGCCGCGATCTCCGCCGCAACGAACGCCTCGTCGAGCGACCCGTCGTGGGTGATCGAAGCCCGCCCGGTGGCGAAGTTCACCTGCGCAGCCGCTACGGCGTCCAGTTCATCCAGTCGCTGCTGGATCCTGCTCGCGCACGCGGCACACGTCATCCCGTCGATGGCAACCAAGAGGCGCGAAGAGCTGTGCGTCCCCGTGGTGCTGCCTCTTGTTTCCCGCTCTTGTTCGCTTCGCTCACGGGCCGCTCGGGCCACGGCTTCGCCTGGCGGCTCAGCCTCAGAGTCGGATCGGGCGGTTGCCGTGGTCACATGGACACTCTAAACATTCCATCTAACTGGAAGGTCAAGTGGATTTGCGGGCTCCGTTGATCACTTGGCAGCGGTTGGGATCAGTGCATGACGCCGGATCGAGGCCCTGCGCCCGCTTCAGCAGTGCGGCCATCTCGTCGCGGGCCGATCGGAGCTGGGCGATCTGAACGTCGATGGCATCCACATGAGCTTCGATGAGCGCCGTGGTGTGTGCGCACGACCGCTCGCCGACGCTCTTGAGCTCGAGCACCGAGGAGATCTCCGCCAGCGTCAGTCCCGTCGCCTGCGCATCGCGAATGAACCGCAGCCGCTCTACGGCGTCGCCTGCGTACTCGCGGTACCCGCTCGCGGTCCGGTCGGGTTCGTCGAGCAATCCGATCGACTCGTAATACCGAATCGTCTTCGTGCTCACCCCGCAGCGATCGCCCAGTTCCCCGATCCTCACAGGCACGACCGTACCTGACGTTCCGGATTGAACCTTCCAGCCGGAAGGAACCCCGACGAAGAACCGGCCAGCACAATCCGAGTGCCCAGCACCCCCGTCTCGGAGCAGCCCTGTCAGGCTTGGCCGACGAGCAGGGTGAGCTGGCCCGTCTTCTGCTGCTTGCCTGTCTGCAACACCCGTCCCGTCGGCACGGAGGTGATCTCGACCGCGCCGTCCTCGAAGCCCGCACTGACCGACTCGGCCACGAGGTCCATGTCGCGCATCGGGCACCAGAAGGGCTCGTGGTTGTAGCAGGTGTCCCAGTCGATCATCGCCTGGGTAACAGCGGAAGGGCGGCGAGGAGTTGGGCTAGGCAGTCTTGGGGGGGCTGGGTGGTGTCGATGGCGATCTCGGGTGCGGGCGGCGGTTCGTAGGGGGCGGAGATGCCGCTGAAGTCGGGGATCTCGCCGGCGCGGGCCTTGACGTAGAGGCCTTTGGGGTCGCGGGACTCGCAGATTTCGAGCGGCGTGTCGACGAACACCTCGATGAAGGCGCCTTCGGGATGGATGGCCCGCACCTGGTCCCGGTCGGCGATGTAGGGCGAGATGAAGGCTGTGAGCACGACGATGCCAGCGTCTTGGAACAGGCGGCACACCTCGCCGATGCGGCGGATGTTCTCTGTGCGGTCTTCGGGCGAGAAGCCGAGGTCGCGGTTGAGGCCGAAGCGGACGTTGTCGCCGTCGAGTACGTAGGCGGCAACGCCGCGTTCGAGCAACGCCGCTTCCAGGGCGAATGCAAGAGTGGATTTGCCGCTGCCGGAGAGCCCGGTGAACCACACCGTCACTGCACGGTGGCCGAAGTGTGCCTCGCGGTCGGCGCCGCTGACGTGCCCTTCGGCGCGCACGATGTTGCGCGAGACGGGTTCGTGCCCAGTGCCCGCGCCTCCGGCGCCGTCGTTCCCGGAGCCTGCGTTCACGGTGTGCTCGGGCCTCGAAGAAAGCCACGCTCGGTCAGCATGCGCACGATCGCGTCGATGCACTCGTCGACATCTTGGGTCGAGGTGTCGACGCGCAGGTCGGCATCGGTCGGCCGGTCGAAGTCGGCGGAGACACCGGGAAATCGGGGGATCTCGCCGCTGTCGGCCATCGCGTACAGGCCATGAGGGTCGCGCTCGCGGCACACCTCAATGGGTGTGTCCACGAAGACCACGACGTAGCGGTCCACGCCCACCAGGTCACGCGCCCGCTGCCGCACGTCACGGTCGGGGGCCACCATTGCGGCGATCGCGATCAGGCCCTGGCCGTTGACGAGCCGTGCCACCTCCGACACCCGTCGCAGATTCTCCGAGCGTTCCTGGGTGCTGAAGCCCAGGTCGCGGGAGATTCCCATGCGGACGTTCTCGCCGTCGAGACGGATCGACACCTTGCCCCGATCGAACAGCTCCCGCTCGAGCGCCGTGGCGAGGGTGGACTTGCCGGCCGCCGTGAGCCCCGTCAGCAGGATGGTGCACGGCTGCTGGCCGAAGCGGATGGCCCGCTCCGCATCGCTGATCTCCGAGCGCTGGCGAACCAGCGCCGCATCGGGCGTGCGGTTCCACGCAGACGCCGCCCCGATGATCATGCCTGCGGCCACGGTGGCATTCGTGAGCCGGTCGACGAGCACGAACGATCCGGTCGCTCTGTTGACGCTGTAGGCGTCGAACGCGAGCTCCCGGTCTGACGTGATGACGCAGTGCCCGATGTCATTGAGCCCGAGCCCCGGTGTCTGCTCGTGCGCGCCGGTATTGATGTCGACGCGGTGCCGGACGTTGCGGATGGTGCAGTTGGAGACCGTGTTGGCCGTCTGCAGCAGGTAGGAGCTGCCGGACTCGGCGCTGGCCTCAGACATCCACACCACCATGGCGTCGAGGTCGTGTGCCCGCTGGGGTTCACTTCCTGGAGTCACCAGCAGATCGCCTCGGCTGACATCGATGTCGTCAACGAGTGTCACCGTGACCGCCCGTCCCGGCCCGGCCACATCGAGGTCACCGTCGAAAGTCGCAATGCGTTCCACCGTCGAGATGAGGCCCAATGGCAGCGCCGCCACCTCGTCACCGGGCCGGAGCACTCCGGAGGCGATGGTGCCCGCGTACCCGCGGAAGTTCGCATCGGGGCGGAAGACCAGCTGCACCGGCATGCGGAAATGCTCCAGCTCCACGCGGGCATCGATGTCCACCGTCTCGAGATGCTCCAGCAGCGGCGGACCGTCGAACCAGCCCAGGTTGCCGCTGGCGTCGACGACGTTGTCGCCCAAGAGCGCGGACATCGGCAGGAAGTACGGCTGTCCGAACCCGAGCGGCTTGGCGAACGAGCGGTAGTCCTCGCAGATCTCGGTGAACCGATCCTGCGACCAGCCGACGAGGTCCATCTTGTTGACCGCCACCACGACCTGGCCGATGCCCAGCAGGCTGGCGATGTAGCTGTGGCGCTTGGTCTGGGGCAGCACGCCGTGGCGGGCGTCGATCAGGATCACCGCCAGATCGCACGTCGAGGCGCCCGTCGCCATGTTGCGGGTGTACTGGGGGTGCCCTGGGGTGTCGGCGATGATGAACGTGCGGCGGGCCGTGGAGAAGTAGCGGTAGGCCACGTCGATGGTGATGCCCTGCTCGCGCTCGGCTCGCAGGCCGTCCATGAGCAGCGCCAAGTCGACCTGGTCGCCTGCTGAGCCTTGTGTTGCCGAGTCGGCCTCGAGGCTGGCGAGCACGTCCTCGTAGATCAGCTGCGAGTCATGCAGCAGGCGGCCGATCAGGGTCGACTTCCCGTCGTCGACGCTGCCGCACGTCAGCAGGCGCAGCAGATCCATCAGAAGTACCCCTCGCGCTTCTTCTGCTCCATGGATCCCGACTGGTCGAAGTCGATCACCCGGCCCTCCCGCTCGGAGCGGGTGGCCACCAGCATCTCGCCGATGATCTCCGGCAGCGTGGTGGCCGTCGACTCGATGGCACCCGACAGCGGGTAGCAGCCCAGCGTGCGGAACCGGACCAGCCGCTGCTCGGCCACCTCGCCCTCGTCGAAGACGAACCGGTCGTCGTCCACCATGATCAGCACGCCGTCACGCTCCACCACCGGCCGTTCCGCGGCGAAGTACAGCGGCACGATCGGGATCTGCTCGACGTGGATGTACTGCCACACGTCGAGCTCGGTCCAGTTGCTCATCGGGAACACCCGGATCGACTCGCCCTGGTTGACCCGGCCGTTGTAGAGGTTCCACAGCTCGGGTCGCTGGTTCTTGGGGTCCCAGCGATGATGGGCATCACGGAAGCTGAACACCCGCTCCTTGGCCCGTGACTTCTCCTCGTCGCGCCGGGCGCCGCCGAACGCCGCGTCGAACCGGCCGGCGTCGAGCGCCTGGCGGAGCGCCTGGGTCTTCATGATGTCGGTGTAGTTCTTCGACCCGTGGTCGAACGGGTTGATGCCCTGCGCAACCCCCTCGGCGTTGGTGTGCACGATCAGGTCGAAGCCGATCTCGTCGGCCATGCGCTGGCGGAACGAGATCATCTCTCGGAACTTCCACGTGGTGTCCACGTGCAGCAGCGGGAACGGGATCCTGCCGGGGAAGAAGGCCTTGCGGGCCAGGTGCAGCAGCACCGAGGAGTCCTTGCCGATCGAGTACAGCATGACCGGCCGCTCGCACTGGGCGACCACTTCGCGCATGATCCCGATCGCCTCGGCTTCGAGCTGCTGCAGATGGGTCAGCCGCAGCTCGGCGGGCAGCGTTGCGCTCATTGCAGGCCCCTCGATTGCTCCACCATGACCTGGCTGGCCTCCCACAGCTTGGCCCCGTGTGCGGCGTCCGCGGCGCTCTCGGACACCTGCTTGCGGTGCATCAGGTGCAGGTAGAGCCCGGTGGAGCTGCCGGCTTCGGGCGCGCAGCACAGCCAGGTGACGGGCTCGACGGCTTCTTCGGGCGACCGGAACAGCCGTCGAAGCACCAGGTCGACGAATGAACGGAGCGCCGCGGGCGCTCCGCGGGTGATGTTCGTGGCCACGCCTCCCGGGCACAGCGCATGCACCGCCACCTCGACCCCGTCGCTGTCGTCGCCAACGCCATCGTCGCCTTCGTTGGAGCGATGCAGCCGGCGCGACAACTCCGTGGCGTAGGTGCACAGCACAAGCTTGCTCAAGCCGTAGTGCCGCATGCTGTCCTTCATGCCGTAGGGGGCGAACTCGCCGAGGTGATCGAAGTCGATGGCTGCACTGGATCGGTGGGCTTCCGAAGAGACGAACACGATCCGTGGCGGGTCACCCTCTGGAATTGCCGGAACAACGACACCGTCGGACAGCCAGCGGTCGATCATCACCCGGTTCGCCAGGAAGTGGACTGCGAACATCTCGTCGTAGCCCTGCGCTGTCCGCCTCGCAGCGGGCGTCATGAGGCCGGCATTCATCAGCGCGATGTCGACGTGGACCCCGAGATCCCGTAACTCGTCGCAGCAACGGTGCACCGATCGGAGATCGGCAAGGTCGACCTCGACCAGCTCCACGGTCTCCGAACCGGATTCGCGCTTGATCTCCTCGCAGATGCCGTGATGGCCGGGACGGCAGGCCAGGATCATGTGGCCGCCGCGCCGAGCGAGTTCTACGGCGGCTGCCCTGCCGAGGCCGCTGTTGGCCCCGGTCACCAGGCAGGTCTTGCCGTCGATCCTCACGTCGTCGGCGACTGCTTCGATATCCGGTGACGTGGGATTGCGGAGGTCACGGAAGGCTGTTGCCACCGCACTGACGAAGCCACGGTCGCCGATCCCGCGTACAGGCTCTCCCACGTCTGGAGGCTTCTCGCCCCCGGCTGACGGTGACGGCGGGGGATCTGCGCCCGGCGTCAGGCGCAGGTCGTTTTCGAACGGGATCGCGTAGGTCTCGCGGTATGCAGCGAAAGTCTCGTCGATGACTTGCTCGGTCACCCCGAAGTCTTCGAGCCGGTAATCGTGCTTGCCGTAGCGATGCTGCGGATTCGCTGCCAGGTACTGCTCGGCGTGACGCTCTGCTGTCCCGTCGAAGCCCACGTCGGCCGCCTCGCAGATCCGCCGAGCTTCGTTGATCGGGTCGGCGATCAGGTCGTAGTACGACACATCGACGAACTGGCTGGTTGGTGACGCGGCCCGAGCCTGCATGGCCCGCTCCACCATCCGGTGCGTCTTGTAGCGCCAGTGCCGCCCGATCTCGGCGGCATCGACCGCATCGCTGAATATGCCGTGGCCGTGGGCGGCCATGCTGCAGAACGAGGCCAACGTGACACGGGGGTCGCGGTGAGCCTGTACCACCGTGGCGCTCCCGAAGGCCTTGCAGAACGCGTCGAGGAACTCCAGGTGGTGAGGGGTCTTGAGCACCCACGCGCTCGTGGGTCGCTGCCATGCCAGCACCTGCAGGACCCGGCGCAGGAACTCGTAGTTCTGCGTGTGGTCTTGATCTTCCAGCCAGCGGGAATAGCTCGGCACCGTCATGGTGGCCTCGGCTGTCTGGCTCATGAAGTTCAGGTCGAGCAGCAGGACGTCCTCTTCGGCCTGGTCGTGCCCCACCGGGTGGATCGCCTGAAAATCCGGCGCCAGGTACGAGACGGTTCGCTGCGCGAGCATCGCACGCCACCTGCGGGACCGCTCGGAGCGTTCTGCGGTCTCGCCCGTCGCCACCGGCACGAGCGCCTCGGCGCCGGTGATGCCCCGGATCTGCGGGTGCGAGCACAGCAGCCGCTGCAACAGGGTGGTGCCGGTGCGCTGCAGTCCGGTGACCAGGATGATCGTGCCCAGATCGATGTCTTCGATCTCGGGGTGCCGCGTCACCAAATCCTGTATCCGCAGGCGCTGCACCAGCGCATCGGTGAGCCGTGATTTCTGTATCAGACGGCCGGTCGCACTCAGGCGGGCTTCGGCGTTGATCGAGGTGACCAACACCTCGAGGGCTTCAGCGTGACCGTCGTCGCCGAAGTCGCTGAGACCTGCCTTGCGTCGTGCAGCCTCACGCAGCACGTTGACATCCAGGCGATCGCCGAGCCCGAAGTTCGCGCCAGCCCTGCCGAGCCGGTTGAAGGCTCGCACCCCCAGCGGCCGGTACGGGTGCTCGTAGTCCGTGGAGGTCATGTCGACCGCAGGCTGGTCAGCTTGACCACCCGGCACGCCGGTTGGGGGTGCTCGTCGGCCCGCACCCAGCGAAAGCACATGGTGCCGAAGGTGTGGCCGGCCGTCTGCAGCCAGTTGGGCAGGCCGGGGTCGTCGTGCGCCACGACGAGGCGCAACGAGCCGTCGTCTTCGTACCGAGCGAGATGCATGTTGGTGTGGACGGTGAAGTGGCGATAGTCCAGCGACTCCATCCAGTAGTTGTTCAACTGGAAGTTCCAGTGCTCGCACTCCGGCGGCGTGACCTCGATCACCAGCGCCTCGTCGGCTTCCAGCGCCCAGTGGCTGTGGTAGTAGGCGATGTTGGGGTCGCCGCCTGCGGCTAACGAGGTATCGGGGTCGAATCTGGGCAGCTCGTTGCTGTGCTTGGAGAAATCACGGGCCCACTTGGCGAACAGCAGCGGTGCGCCCATCACCAGCGCTCCGGCCTTGCCGAGCCCTTCGTCCAGCGCCGCTGCGGTGAGGTGCGAAGGCTGGGCTTCGGTTGGGGCGCAATTGATGCGCTGGATCGTCAGCTCTGCCGGCATCTCGGAGCTGCGGTCCCCAAAGGTCTGGCGCACCACCAGGGCACCGGTCTCGGGAGTCATCGGAAGCCAGTTCCCGCTCTGCGGGCTGCTGCTGAGCACCAGCTCGAAGCGGCCGTCGGCATCCATCTCGATCTCGTCGGATTCGATGTAGCCGGTGGGGGGCAGCCCGCCTCCCTGGCCGTAGTTGCCCGACTGGGTCCCGAAGCTCAGGTAGGCGATGGTGTTGCGCCGGCCGGTGATCCTGTAGTCGTAGTTCCCGCCGAGCGAAGCCGTCAGGTAGAAGTTGTCGGGATTGTCCGCTCCCATCTTGGTGTTCTCATTGACCACGCGATGCAGCACGGGTGCCTTGGGGTCGGCGTGCTCGACGAAAGCCATCAGGCCTGCCCTCGTGATGCGGCTCAGGTAGCGGTATCCCTCCGCCTGGCTGAAGGGGTCCTGCGGCGCTCCCGGGAAGCTCAGCGCAGCGCCCGCCGCCTTGAGCGAGTCGCAGAACTCGTTCCACGACTGCCCGCTCGTGACGCGCCGCTCAGCCTCGTCGTCGTCGGTGACGCCACGAAATCGCCGTGCGATCTGGGCGGCCTTCCGGAACGCAGCAAGCAGACCGATGACAATGCGTCGCATGGCGTAGGTCTACCGACAAATCCCTTTGCGCCGGTCGTCTAGGTTTGCCTAAACAACAAACGTGCCGAAAAGGACCGAGCTAGTGCGTCAAGTCCGACGGCTCGCCGATAGGTATGGCTGCACAGCTGTGATCCTGCGCCAAGGAAAGCACGAGATCTGGGAGTGTGCCGGCTTCAGGTTCCCGATTCCGAGGCATCGAGAGATTGCGGACGGAACCGCACGGACGATCCTTGGCAAGCTGGAAGAGCATCTTGAACAAGTGGCGCCGGGAGACAACTCATGAGCGCACCATTCCGAGCAGTTGCAGCACAAAATGGTGACTGGTGGGAGATCGAGATCATCTCGGGCCTGCCTCGCAACGTGCTTGGTGTCAGCCAGGCCCGCCGCAAGAGCGACGTAGAACGAGTTGCGCGAAGTGTGGTCGCCGAGCTGCTCGAAATTCGGCCGGACGGCATCGAGATCGACATCGAATTCAGGCGGGCAACCGATCGCGGTACGACTGCGATCGCCTAGCAAACCCGACGCCGGCTTGGCCTCGTCCCAAGGGACATAGCCGTCCGAGACGGCAGCACAACAGTTGCTGCTACGGCGCTGGTCGGATCTTGTGGGCGGCCATGGCGTCGTAGAGCGGCAGGCTGCGCTCGTACATCTCCGCCAGGCGAGGGGAGTCCTCCAGCGGCGGGTATTCGGTACGTGGCGTCGTGATGCCGGTGCTCTGACGCAGCGCGTCGTGCCACGGGCCGGTGCCCTCGCCGTACCAGCTCACCTCAGTGCGCTCGCCTGGTTCCCACGACAGCGCCTCGGGGATGAACTCGATGCCGACCGCTGCGCAATAGGCCCGGGTGGTGCCCTGGGGATCGCCGGTCAGGTCGGCGGCGTCGATGACCGGCGGGGGAACGCCGTCGCGCTCAGCGATGCGGCAGAACAGGCGGTGAAGCGATTCGAAGCCGACCTCGTCCCACGTGCAGTCGGGCCAGTGATGGCCGAGACCCTGCACGACCCGCTCCGGGTCGCGGATGAGAAACGTGTGGGTCATGGCGGCGAGCTTGCGGTCGTCGAGGTCGTGCTCGACGGAGTAGGCGAAGTCCTTCACGAACACGTTGTGTGACTGCGAGAGCTCCGAGAGGCGGTTCCAGAGCGCCGCATAGGTGTGGCCGGGACGCGCCTCGACGTGGGCGTCGCGCTGCGACTGACGGTCTTCGCCGTAGTAGTAGAGCTCGTTCCACGGCTCGTGGAAGCACTCGAAATCGCCCCGCTGGCGCATCATCCACTCGAATGCCGTGGAGACCGAGCGAGGCGTCGCCCACAGCGTCAGGAACATCGGCCAACCCCTCGGCGCCACTCATGCAGGCTCGCGCCGGTCTCCCGTCTCACGATGTTCCGGCCCGCTTGCGGGAACGGTGAGACAGCGCTGCAGCACCCTCCGGCGTTCCGTCGTGGAAGGCGCCGATCAGCTCGTCCAGCGGCGACTCGTAACCCCCGTAGTTGCATTCGATGAAGCGGTGGTGGATCTGGTGGTGGAAATCGCCCAGCTCGAACCGGGCTTGGCGACGGGTCCGCGGCCCCAGCAGCAGTGCGTCGTAACCGGTGTGGGACAGGGGCGCCCCGAGGCCGTGGTGCATCATCATGAAATACAGGTGCAGCGGGTGCGACGGCACCAACAGCAGCAGCACCACGTCGGAGAAGAGCACGAGGTGCTCGACGGGGTGCATCGAGAGCCCGGACCACGGACCGACGTTGGTGTTGCGGTGGTGCCACGAGTGGATGTGACGGTAAGCGGGGCCGGCGTGCAGCAGCCGGTGATGGGCTGAGAAATACAGGATCGACCACCACGGGATGACCACCAGGAACGCCACGAACCAGACCGGGTTGCTGTCGAAGCTGATCAGGCGTGCGTGCCCATTGGCGTACGCCCACAGCAGCAACGACTCGAATCCGGTCCAGATCAGCACAGCCGGCACGAGCGTGAGGAAGACGTTCTCCCGCACCTGATTGCCGAACAGGAACACACGCTTGTTGCGTCCGAACGGGCGGGAGTCGTAGCGCAGGCCGTCGCCCTGGCGACGCACGACGTAGAACCAGACGTGCAGCCCGCCGGCGACGAGTGTCACCAGGATCAGGTTGCGAAGCCAGATTCCGAAGATCCAGCCGAATTCGAAGCTCTCGGTGCGTTCGAGCGACGGCATGAACCATGCCCAGACGCCGAACGCCACTGCGAGCATGAAGAAGCGGGACCTCAGCGGCAGCCATGTGCGCCCGAGGTGCTTCGCAATGGCGCCCGGTCGGGGAGGCCAGTGCAGGAATGGCGCCGTGCGCAGCGGCAACTCCGGCGCGAAGTTCCACATCCCGCGTCCGCCGTCAGGCGACGATGACGTCAAGGGCATCGCATCACCCCCGAGCAGCCCCACGCTGCTGCCGTCAGGCCTGTCAGCCTGCTGCCTACACCAGTGTATGTTCGCAATACAGGTCGCCGACCGCCATTTCACAGCCCAAAACGGGGCAGCATGAGCGAGCCGCAGTTCAACGAGCACGGGGCCGAGATCTCGGGCCGCATGCTCCTGACGGTGGGCGAGGAGACCCGCGAGATCGGGCCCGGCGACGGCTGGTATGCGCCAGGCCAGTTTTGCGGCAAGTCAGACGCCGACGGCCCGCCTCCCGCACACACCCAACCAGCCACAACACCGGGCCTCCCCCCAAATTCAGCATCCTGCTAGAGGTTGCGGTACGGCGAGCCGAGCCGGTCCAGCCAGCGCAGCGGCCGGACGGCGTCGATGATGCGACTGAACGACCAGCGCTCGCTGGCCACGTTCAGCGCTGCCAGCAGGCCGAGCACCACCCACTCCAGCGAGCCCGATGCCGCCGCCACCGTGGCGAGCGCCAGCACGGCGCCGGTCGCATTGACGCCTGTATCGCCCTGCATGTGCTGCTCACGCATCTCGCTGCCCAGCAGTCCGACCGACGCGCCGACCGCCCCTGCGGCCCACAACGCCGGAGAGTGCCAGACAAACCAGCCGGCGTGGACGATCTCGACGTAGAGCCCATCTACCCAAGCCGGATCGACCAGAGCGGCAGGCACCAGCCCCAAGAGCCACCAGACCAATGCGATCTTCGTGGCCCGGCCCGGCATTCGGTCGAACAGATTGAGCACGTTGGCGCCGAGTGCCACGATCATCGCCCCGCGCAGCAGGGGCACCAAGGCCCAGCTGTCATGAGACCCGATGAAGAGGTCTCTGAGCGACCGCACGAAAGCGAGGCCATCTCTCCAGCCGTCGCTGCTCCACAGACCGGCGATGTTGCCGAACAGGGCAATCTGCACACACAGGATCGCTGCGGCTCCCCCACCGAGAGCCTTCTGCACTCCCGTCGTGGGCCAACGCTGCCGCCAGCTGCGGACGAAGTGTGCGACAAAGCCGCCTGCTTCGCCATCGCTCCGAATGTCGTCTCGATATCCCAACCATCCGAATGCCAGGAGAGCCACTGTCGCCGCGACCGCTCCCGTGGCACCGGCCAACGTGAGGCCGCGGAACGCGTCGACCGGCAGCAGCTCTGACGAACCCGCTCCTGCGCGACTGTCGCTGAGCGCATCATCGATCGGAGCGGCGGCGTAGGCAAACCAGCCAGGACCCGAACTGCGGAAGCTCAAGATCGCGACCACAGCAGCACTCGCAGCCCCCACGGCGGCGACGAGGATGCCCGAGACGGCCACGATGCGTTCACCGCGGTAGTTGGTTCGCAGCCAGGGTTCCCGCCGCATGCGGGATCGCGCCAACCGCCACACCACTCCTGCGAGGAGCGCCGAGCCCCCGAATGTCGTCGCCAGCGCCGCAGCGGTCCGAAGGGCGACCTCGGCCGTCATGACAACGGGAATTCAAGGCGCCAGCGATATCCGGAAGTCACGATTCGTCCGACGGCAGGCGACGTCGTGTCCTCCGCAGGGACCGCAGCCGCTGCGGCAGCCCAGCACCGAGTCGTGAAGCTCGACGCCGCCATCGTGCCAGCGGCAGCCGTGAGACGGCGTTGCGCAGCGACGGCAGGCGCAACGAGCGCAGCCGTCGGCCTTGGACCTGCGCTCGGCTCCTCAGCGAGGCCAGCATGTGGAAGGCCGCTCTCGGGGCGCCGATGCGGGACGCCGCCGCCCGGTAGACATCGCGGCCGATCCGGGCACGATGGGAGATCCCCCTGACGTCGCGTCCGCTGGGCATGTGCGAGAACGCGACTTCGACCTCGCTGATCGTGGCGCCGCGCGCCGCCACGTCGAGCGTCAACCCGATCTCGAGTCCGAAGCGCCCGGCGAACTCGACAGATCGCAGCAGCGATCCCCGCACCGCGCGCTGGCCGGACAGCGGTTCGGCCAGCGTCAGTCCGGTCTGGGCGCGAACGATGCGAGCCGCGAATGCCTTGACCAGACCGAAGCCGCTGGGCCGGCTCGGAGGGCCGAGCACGGCGATCGCCATGTCGGCCTGGCCCTGCGCGACCGGCTCCAGCAATTCGCCTGCGAGCGCCGCGCTGCCGCCCACGTCAGCGTCGATGAGCAGGTACGCCTCGGGGGCGCCGGATGCCACGACACCCGCTGCGACTGCGGCCCCCTTGCCGCGGTTGCGGGCGAACTCGATGACCCGCGCGCCCGCAGCCGCCGCGGCTGCCGCGGTGTGATCTGCAGAGCCGTCGTCCACGACGATGACGTCGAGCACATCGGGCACCGTGCGCAACGCCGCCACCGTGGCACCGACGGTGTCGGCCCGGTTGTATGCCGGCACGATCGCCACCGCATGGGTCATGGCGGGCCCAGTCCGTGATCGGAAGCGGCCGCCGAGAAATGAGTGACCGTAGGCAGCTCCTCCAGCGCAACCAGCAACGCCAGGTCGCCCGAGAACGTGTCCACCCGGTCGATGGTCGAGAACGACTCCCACAGCAGCGGATCGGACTGGACTCCGGCGACCACCGAGCCGTACGCGGCTGTCGCCGCGCCGTCGGCGGAGACCTCGACGATGACCGCGGCGCCAGCGTGCCCATCATCTGCCATTGCGCGCAGCAGATCGAACACGAATGCCTGATTCAGGCCTGTGGCGGCGGCATCAGTGATCACCACAAGCCGCAGTTGCTCCCCGCCGAGCAGGTGCAGCGCCACAGCGCCGGTGCCGTCATGGGTGACCAGCTCCAGGTCCCGCAGCACGGTGAGCGCTGTACGCGTTCGCGGCACCGACGAGAATCCTCGCGAGAAGCCGTCGAGGGCGCCGGAATCGGCGATGGCGTCGATGTCGACGTCGCGAACTTCGCCGGTTCCGGCCTCGTCAGGCCGGAACAGTGCCTGCGGCACCAAGAAGCGCAGGGACCTCTGCACCGCAGTGCGGCTGTTGCCCGCCAACGAGAACGCGTCGGCGATCTTGTTGCGCACCGACTCATCGTCGAGACGCAGGTCATCGCTGAGCCAGAGCACCCCGCCGAGCTGAGCGTCCGTCTCGGCAATCCGACCCCGGACGGCGGCCACGGCGGCGGGGTCGACGATTTCGGGCGCGACGATCAGCGTCGTGGTGCCGCTGAGGCGCCCCTGCGGAAGGTAGGGCCGCACGAGGCCTTCCACCTCGAACCGCTCCGAGCGCGCGTCTTCGACACTCGCAAGTGCTTCGTCACGTGCCGCGACGGCTTCGTCACGAGCCGCCTCTGCCTCAGCGGACCGGTCGATCGCCTGCTGGGTATCGGCTTGGAGCTGGTCCACGCGCGATTCCAGGTTGCTCACGAGCACCGAGTCCACGAACGTCGAACCCAGCGCCAAGCCGATCGCCAATGCCAGGAACACCGCCGCGATGGACACGATGTGATAGCGGAGATTGATCACTCAGAAACCCATGTTGATCCACAGCGTGCGCAGCAGCAGCCGGCCTGGCTCGGTCACCGCCGCGATGACTCCGATCGTGAGGAGGGCCGAAACGATGAGCATCGCCATGTCCCGCTTGCGCACCTGCGTGCGGTACAGCCGGCTCACGCCCTTGGCATCCACCAGCGCTGAGGAGACCTGCATCCGCGTGAGGAACGTCGATGCCATGCCACTGCGGCCCTTGTCGAAGAAATCGACCATCGAGGTGTGCGACCCGACCTCCACGATCTGTTCGGCTCGCTGCTCGAACGCCAGCCGCAGCGCGAGATCCTCGCTGGTGCCCGGTGCCGCAATGACGTCGTAGTCGAGGTCAGCATCATCGAGTCTGCGAGCCCCAGGCGCGCCGCCGGAGGGGTAGCCGTGCACGATCAGCTGAGCCCCGCAATGCAACGCTCGCTGCGAGACCGAGTCGAAGTCGCCGATGATGATCTGAGGCACCAGGCCTGCGTCGAGCAGCGCGTCGGCACCTCCGTCGACACCGATGATCACGGGTCGCATGTCGGCCATGTAACCCGAGCGCCGCAGCGCGGCAAGGTCCTCCCGGTAGTCGATGCCGCGCACTACCACCAGCACATGCCGACGACGCAGCTGGTGGCGCAGCGGGGGGACCTCCAGCTCGTCAGTGAGGATCTGCGGCTCTTGGTCCAAGTACTCCAGCGTGTTGCGAGCGAAGCTGCCGAGTTCGCCGCGCACCGCCACACGTGCCGATTCCAGGACGCGTTCGAAGTACTCGGCATCTCGGCGGCAGCCGGTGCCGATCAGCTCGCCTTCCCGCAGCACCTCGTCGTGCGTGACGGCGATCTCGTCGCCGTCACGCAGTGACTCGAACGCAGCTTCGCCGACGTCGTCGAGCACTGGCACCCCGGCTTGAGCGAGCGTGAGCCCGCCCAGCGCCGGATACCTGCCGCTCATCGTCGGCACGGCGTTGACGACTGCAGCCGCGCCCGCCGCGAGGAGCCCGTCCGCGGCGACCCGGTCCAGATCCGCGTGGTGAATGACAGCGATCTCGCCGCGTTCGAGACGTGGCAGCAGATTCTTGGTACGGCGATCCACGCGACAGCGTCCTGCGACGCCGACATGACGGCTGTTGCGGCGACGACGTGCCGGGTTCATTCGCCGCCGGGTCGTGCTCACGGGACTGGACTGCTGGCAGTTGGTTGCGCATCTCGGGGATGCGGTCGCGAGGCCTCGGCACTGCGAAGCAGATCGCTCGCGTGCCGACGGCCGCTGTCCCACGACGGCTGACCTGCGAGCATCCGCGCCAGTTCAGCCACGCGATCCGTCCCGTTCACCGCAACCAGATCGGAGGCCACCGAGACACCGTCATCGGACTTGCGCACGGCGACGTGATGGTGGGCGAACGCCGCGACCTGCGGGAGATGCGTCACCACCAGGACCTGGTGATGCTCGGCCAACGACGCGAGCGACTGACCGACAGCCGAGGCAGCCTCGCCGCCGATGCCGGCGTCCACTTCGTCGAACACCAGCGTGGGCGGACCGGCGGTGAGGACCAGCCGCAGCGCCAGCATCACTCGCGCCAGTTCACCGCCGGAGGCAACCTTCGACATCGGTCCGGGCGGCGAGCCCCGGTTGGCGCTGAAGAGCATCTCGACGCTGTCGCACGGCGGATCGCCGGTGACCCGGACCTCCAGCGTCCCGCCGGCCAGCGCCAGCGAGGCCAGGTGCCCGGTCACTGCGTCGGCCAGGCCAGGAGCTGCCGCCAAGCGAGCCGCAGCCACTGCGCGGGCTTCGTCGTCGACGCGGCGCTGCGCCGCAGCGATGCCTGCCTCCAGCTCGGAGGCAAGCTCAGCATGACGCTCGAGCTGCGAGAGACGTCCGGCGGCACGAGCCCCGAACGTCGCCACCTCGGCGAGCGTGTCGCCGTACTTGCGCGTCAGCTCGCGCAGCATCTGGTGCCGCGCCCGCACTTCGGCCAGCGCCTGCGGATCGTCCTCGATGACGTCGAGCACGCCGCGCAGCTGCGCGACCGTGTCGTCCAGTTCCGCAGCCGCCGCGGCAAGCCGATCGTTGACCGGAGCGAAGGCGGCGCGGCCGGCCAGGGAAGCTGCGGCGCTGCCCAGCATGTCAATGGCGCCGTCGTCGCCTGACAGCGCTTGACGTGCAGCGTGGCCGTCGGCGAGGTGGGCTGTGGCGTCCGCGAGCAGATCTTCGCGCTCAGCGATCTGTTCGAGCTCGTCGGGGTCGTCCAGTTGCGCTGCGGAGATCTCGTCGACTTGGTACCTGAGCAGGTCCATCTCCTGTGCCCTGGCACGCGCATCGCCGCCGAGCGCTTCGAGATTGTCGATCAAGGCGCGCAGCTCGTCTCGCGCAGCTCTCAGCGGGCGCAGGTCGACGCCGCCCCAGAGATCCAGGGCCTCGCGCTGGGTCCGCGGGCGCAGCAGCGACTGATGCTGGTGCTGGCCGTGCAGATCGACGAGCCCGATGCCGAGTTCGGCAAGCTCGGGTGCCGATGCCATGGTGCCGTCGAGGTAGGCACGGCTGCGGCCTGCGGCCGGGATGACACGGCGCAGCACCCGCTCGCTGCCGTCGGGGCCGACGAACCTGCCCTCGACCACCGCTTCGTCAGCCCCTGAGCGCACCATCGCAGGATCTGCGCGTCCGCCCATGAGCAGTTGCACCGCCTGGACAATGAGCGTCTTGCCGGCGCCGGTCTCGCCGGTCAGCGCCGTCATGCCGGCGCCGAGCACCAGCCGGGCGCTGGAGATCACGCCGAGATTGCGCACGGCCAGCTCGGCCAGCATCGTCGGCTCAGCGATCCTTGAGACCGAACTTGTGCTTCAGCACGCGGTGGAAGCTGTCGCCGCCGGAGGTCACCAGCCGGGCGGTGTAGGGAGCACGCGTGACCACGAGTTCGTGGCCGGTCTGCAGCATCGTGGCGGATCTGCCGTCCACGGCCGCGAGTGCCGGCCGCTCGCTCATCACCCGGATGCCGATCTCGGTGTCGGGAGGCAGCAGCAGCGATCTGTCGAACAGCATGTGCGGCGCAACCGGCGTGACCTGCAGCGACGAGTGCGTCGGCGCCACGACAGCCCCGCCTGCGGACAGGCTGTACGCGGTGGACCCGGTGGGAGTGGACACGATGATGCCGTCGGCCGCGTAGGTGGCGAACATGTCGCCGTCGAGCCACACCTCCAGCCGGACCGTGTGGCCCGGATCGCGCTTCTCGAGGACGACCTCGTTCAAGCCCGTCCACGCCGCCGCATCATCATCGTCGTCGGCATCGCCTCCGGGCGCTCGGCGCACTGACGCGCTGACCATCATCCGCTCGGAGGTCTCCAGCGAGCCCGCGAGTGCAGCTGCGACGGCCTCGACCAGTTCGGAAGGCTCGAATGGGGTCAGGTAGCCGAGGTGTCCGACGTTCACACCGAGCACGGGCACTCCTGCCGCGGCGACCAGGTCGAGCGAGCGCAGCATCGTGCCGTCGCCCCCGACGCTCACGGCCAAGTCGGGCACAGCGCGGATCGGTTCGGCCGCGGCCAGATCGCCGCGGCCGATGCCCATCGCCTCGGCGCGCCCCATCGACACAGCATGACCCTCGTTCTCGAGCCAGTCCACGAGCCTCTTCGACGCTGTCAGTGCTTCGTCGCGTTCCGCGTGCGCGACGAGGAGCACGGCGCTCACCGGGAGCTCCCCGTGGTCACGCCCCGGTTGTGGGCATGCTGCACGGCTGCGTCGATGGCGCTGTGCATCACGAAATCGGCTGCGCCGGCAGTCTCGGTGCGCCGGCAGTGCAGGAAGAACTCGACATTGCCCGCAGCGCCACGCAACGGCGACGGGGTGATGCCCGCCGGCACGAGCCCAGAGGAGGACGCCGACGCTGTCACTTCGGCCAGCACGCGCTGCCACACCGCCGGATCGCGCACGACACCCTTGCCACGCGACGCCTCGCGACGGCCGGCTTCGAACTGCGGCTTGACCAGCAGCACAAGGTCGCCGCCGGGCGCGGTGCAGCCGGCCAGCGGCGCCATCACCGTGCGCAGCGAGATGAACGACAGGTCGGCGGTCACGATGCCGGCCGGGCCGCCGATGTCATCGGCACGGAGATGGCGAACGTTGCAGCGTTCGCGCACCGTGACCCTCGGGTCCGCGCGCAATCCGGCATCAAGCTGTCCCCGCCCCACATCGACCGCCGCGACGCCGGTTGCGCCGCGCTGCAGCAGGCAGTCGGTGAATCCCCCGGTGCTCGCACCGGCGTCGAGCGCACGGCGGCCGCGAACGTCGATCTCGAAGGCGTCCAGCGCCGCGTCGAGCTTCTCGCCGCCGCGCGAGACGAAGCGGGCGCCCTCGCCGCTGACGTGGACGGACTCGGACGCCGCCACCATCCGCGATGCCTTGTGCGCGACCGCACCGCTGACCAGAACACGGCCGCCGGAGATGAGGGCTTGCGCCGCGGTCCGGGTCGGTGCCAGGGCCCGGCGCACGAGCTCGCTGTCGAGGCGTCGTCGCACGGCGGTCATAGCGCCGAAAGTACCAGCGCGCCAAGCTGCCGTCGCAGGGGTTTTTCGGGGGAGAGAGAAAGTTCTCAGACGAACCAAGTGCCGCGAGAGCGCAGCATCTGCGCGATGTCCGCAGCGCCCTGCTTCTGCTGGGCCGCCGCCAGCTGGCGCGTGGTGGCCATGGCGTACTCGCTGCGGCGCACGGCACGGAACACGCCGATCGGCGTCGGCTCGAACGGCCCGCGCGCCAGCCGGGCCAGCATGAAGGCCGTGGAGGGGTCGTGCTTGGACTCGTCGTGAATCAGCAGCTCGTCGTCGCTCACGTCGGCGGTGTGGACGACCCGGGCGCAGCCCGCCTCGTCGATGACGCCGAATTCGCCGTCGGCACCGAAGCGGATGGGCTCGCCGTCGCGCAGCGGGATGAGATTGGCGTCGCGGTTCTGCTTCTTGGTGACGCCCTCGAACGCGCCGTCGTTGAAGACGTTGCAGTTCTGGAAGACCTCCACGAACGCCGCTCCGTCGTGGGCATGTGCCCGCCGGAACGTGTCCATCATGTGCTGGCGATCCATGTCGTGCGTTCGGGCGACAAAGGAGGCCTCGGCCCCGAGCGCCACCGCCAACGGGTTGAACGGAGCATCCAGCGAACCCATCGGCGAGCTCTTGGTGACCTTGCCGATCTCGCTGGTGGGGCTGAACTGGCCCTTGGTGAGGCCGTAGATCTGGTTGTTGAACAGCAGCAGCTTGATCTTGACGTTGCGCCGCAGCGCGTGGATCAGGTGGTTGCCGCCGATGGACAGCATGTCGCCGTCGCCGCCGATCACCCACACGTCGAGATCGGGGCGAGCCATCGCCAGACCGGTCGCGATGGCCGGCGCACGGCCGTGGATCCCATGAATGCCGTAGGTGTTCATGTAGTACGGAAAGCGGGCGGCACAGCCGATGCCGGAGACGAACACGGTGTTGCGCGGCTCGGTGCCGAGGCTCGGCATGAGCATCCTCAGCGCCGTGAGGATGGAGTAGTCGCCGCAGCCGGGGCACCACCGCACCTCCTGGTCGGAAGCCCAGTCGCCGGGCTGTGTCGTCGGCGTGAAGGACATGTCGGTCATCGTGCTGTATGCCTCTCGGGTCTCTTGATCGGGGTCGCGGTGCTCATGCCGACGACAGTGCTTCGAGTCGCTTGCGGACAGCGTCGGTCACCTCGCCGGTGGTGAACGGCACGCCGTCGATCTTGCCGATGTGCTCGACGTCGATCAGGTACTTGGCACGAACGATGTCGCACAGCTGGCCCTTGTTCATCTCGGGGCACACCACGGCGCGGTAGCGCCCCAGCACGTCGCCGAGGTTGGCCGGCAGCGGGTGCAGGTGGCGCAGGTGCACGTGTGCCACCTCGAAGCCGGCTTCGCGCAGCCGTCCCGCGGCCGCATCGATCGCGCCCCATGTCGAGCCCCAGCCCAGCAACGCCAAATCGGCGTCGACGTCGCCGGCGACCTCTGCGTCGGGCACGTCGACACCGTCGACCTTGGCCTGCCGCAGGTCGACCATCAGCTGGTGGTTCTCGGGCTCGTAGGAGATGTTGCCGGTGCCGTCCTCCTTCTCGATGCCGCCGACACGATGCATCAGATCGGGAGTGCCGGGGATCGCCCACGGTCGAGCCAGCGTCTCGGGGTCGCGAAGGTACGGCAGGAAGATGCCGTCACCGTCTTCGTTGGTGCCGTTGAATCCGGTGGCGAATTCGACACCGATGTCGGGCAGCGAATCGACGTCGGGCAGCAGCCACGGCTCGGAGCTGTTGGCCAGGTAGCCGTCGGAGAGCACGATCACCGGCGTCCGGTACTTCAGCGCTATGCGGCACGCCTCGATCGCGACGTCGAAGCAGTCGGCCGGGCTGCGCGGTGCCACCACTGGCAGCGGCGACTCCGAGTGCCGCCCGTACATGGCCATCATCAGGTCGGCCTGCTCGGGCTTGGTGGGCAGGCCCGTGGAGGGACCGCCGCGCTGGATGTCGAGCACCACCAGCGGCAGCTCCAAGCTCACCGCCAGGCTGAGCGTCTCGCCCTTGAGCGCCAAGCCCGGGCCCGACGTGGAAGTGAACGCCAGCGCGCCGCCGAAGGCCGCGCCGACCGCGGAGGCCGCCGCGGCAATTTCGTCCTCGGCCTGGAAGGTCCGCACGCCGAAGTTCTTCTTCATCGACATCTCGTGCAGGATGTCCGAGGCCGGGGTGATGGGGTACGAGCCCAAGAAGACAGGCAGCCGTGCGAGCTGGCCTGCGACGATGCAGCCCCACGCCAACGCGGTGTTGCCGTTCACATTGGTGTACTCGCCAGGAGCCAGCGGCGCCGGCTTCACCTCGTAGTGAGCCTCGAATATCTCGGCGGTCTCGCCGAAGTTGTAGCCCGCCTTGAACGCTGAGGTGTTGGCATCGATGACCTGCGTGCGGCCCCGGAACTTGGTGTTGATGAACTCGAGCGTCGGCTCGACGGGCCGGGTGTACATCCACGAGATCAGCCCGAGGGCGAAGAAGTTCTTGGACCGCTCCGCGTCACGCGGCTTCACGCCGTGCTCGGCCACCGCGTCGCGGGTGATCTGGCTCATGGGCACGGGATAGGTCCGGTAGTCGTCGAGCGTGCCGTCGTCGAGCGGATTGCTGGCGTATCCGGCCTTTTCGAGGTTGCGCTCGTTGAACGCATCGGTATTGACGATCAGCGCTCCGCCCTGCGCGAGGTTGTGCAGCTGGGCCTTGAGCGCTGCGGGGTTCATGGCCACGAGGACTGTCGGCGCATCGCCCGGCGTGGTGATGTCGAAGTCGGAGATCCGCACCTGGAACGCGGACACGCCTGCCAGCGTCCCCTGGGGCGCCCGGATCTCGGCAGGGAACTCGGGCAGCGTCGACAGATCGTTGCCGAGCGCTGCCGAGATGCTGGTGAACTGGTCGCCTGTCAGCTGCATGCCGTCGCCGGAGTCGCCGGCGAAACGGATGATGACCTCGTCGATCTCCTGCAGCGGCAATTCGCGCGATGCGGTGTCGGTCACGGGTTCTCCTCGAAGAAGTACGGCACAGGGGGAAGCGGCCGCTCCAAGCGACCACGCTAGCCGCGGCCGCAGCGACGCAGCCGGGTAGGGATTCACCTCAGGCGATGGTCACCGCCGGGTCCAAGTAGACGTTCTGGATGGCGCCGAGCAGCTCGACACCCTCGGCCATCGGCCGCTGGAATGCCTTGCGGCCCGATATGAGTCCGATGCCGCCGGCCCGCTTGTTGATGACCGCCGTCGTGACTGCTTCGGCCAGATCGGTTGCGCCGGAGCTGGCTCCGCCGGAATTGATCAGCCCGACGCGCCCCATGTAGCAGTTGGCCACCTGCCAGCGGCACAGATCGACGGGGTGGTCGCTGGTGAGCTGGTCGTACACGGCGGCGTGGGTCTTGCCGAACCCGGGCACCGAGACGAACGCGCCGTTGTTCTCCGGCAGCTTCTGCTTGATGATGTCGGCCTCGATCGTCACCCCGAGGTGATTGGCCTGCGCGGTGGCATCGGCAGCCACATGGTGGTCGGCCCCTCCGTCCTGGCCCGAGAGGTTGATCGCCGAGTTGCGCAGGTAGCACCACAGCACCGTGAACATGCCCAACCGGTGGGCTTCCTCGAATGCAGCGGCCACCTCGGTGATCTGGCGGCCGCTCTCGGGCGAGGCGAAGTAGATCGTCGCCCCGACGCCGGCCGCCCCGAGTTCATGCGCCCGGGCGACCGACCCGAACATGATCTGGTCGTACTTCGCCGGGTAGGTCAGCAGCTCGTTGTGGTTGAGCTTGACGATGAACGGAATGCGGTGGGCGTAGCGCCGGGACACGGCGCCGAGCACGCCGAAGGTGGTGGCCACGGCGTTGCAGCCCCCTTCGATCGCCAATTCGACGATGGAGGCCGGGTCGAAGTAGATCGGGTTGGGGGCGAACGAGGCCGCTCCCGAGTGCTCGATGCCCTGGTCCACCGGCAGGATCGAGACGTAGCCGGTGCCGCCGAGGCGACCATGGTCGAACAGTGATTGAAGGCTCCGCATGACCTGCGGGGAGCGATCTGTGCCGGCGACGACGTCGGTGACGAACTCGGGACCGGGCAGGGTCAGCAGGTCCCGCCCAATGCCTTCGCACTTGTGGTCCAGCAGATAGGAGGCTTGATCGCCCAGCAGGCGCACAATGTCGGTGGTCACGATGTATGGCTCGCCTCGAGTTGTCCGGCGGCGTCGGTACTGGGGCTGGCGCTCGCCAAATGACGGGCTCACTTTATCCGAGCGGTTCCAACAGAAGGCTGATTTCGTGGGCCAAGCGGTAGCCGTGTGCGACGAGCGGGCGCGCTGCGGAGACGGCAGGATCCTCCGCTGCCGCGATCCGGCAGGTCGCAACGTCGCAGAGTCTCCCGACACCTCCTCCGCTATGGGATCTGTGCCTTGGGCTTGATGTCTCAGGCGTCGTGGGCGCCGAGCGCTGCCAGCCGGTCCTCGACGTCCGCGAAGCTGGGCTCGACGTCCGCGATCCGGGCAAACCCGCGCCGGGCGCGCTGCAGGTCGCCCACCCGGTCGTACAGGTCCGCGAGCGCGTACCACAGCCGCAGGTGGTGCTCCTTGGGCCGCTTGGGACGCAAGGGACCCGCCTCGAGCAGGCGGATCGCATCACGCAGCCTGCCCTCGTCGGCCAGCGCACCCGCTGCCACGATCCGTCCCTCCGTGATCGTCTGAGCGTCGGGGTCTGCGTTCCGCAGCCGATCCCACACGTCGTGCACTTCGTTCAGCCGTCCGAGCGCCCGGTAGCAATCCGCGAGCACCGGCAGCTGATCGACCGCGCCCGTCAGCTGCTCGTACTGCTCGAGCCTGTGCGACGCGGCAGTCCATCGGCCGAGTCGGTACAGCGTGAGCCCGTAGAGCTCCTGTACTTCGGCAATGGCGGCATAGCGCGATGCAAGCGGCCGCAGCGTGGTGAGGGCATCCCCGAAACGCTCAGCCAGGAAGTCCTCTCCTGCCTCGCGCAATCGCTGCGCCAGTCGCTGCTGTTCTGCGGATGGCATGCCCCGCACGCCGGCCGGATCGAGCTGAGGAACCTGGAGTCGCACCTTGGAACGACGGCGGCGCGACGCGTCCTGCAGCGCACGCTTGGCACGCTCGGGCGATGGTGGCTGCTGAGGTCGCGGGCTCTGGCGCTCAGGCACCTTCGCCGCGTAAGCGTCGCCCCGGTCGGCGCCGGGGATCGGCCGCAGCACCGATGCGCCTCTGCGGGCCACCCCACCCCAGTCGGTGCGACGAGCCGCCCGCGACGCAACCTCGTCGACGGGCTTCTCGGGCCGCCGCGGAGCGTCCGAGCGGCGCCGTCGATCATCACCGTCAGAACGGCCCCGGGTACCGCGATCAGGTTGACCGCGACGGCTCCGATCCTGCCGTTGGCCACGGCCGCGATCTGGTCGCCCGTGCGTCGGTTTGCGAGGCGGGCGCCGGTTCTGCGTCACGCCCCGAGGGTAGGCCCGCAAGCGCGAAGAACCCCCGCCGCTAACACGACGGGGGTTCAGGGTTCCGGCAGCGACCTACTCTCCCAGGGGAATTGCCCCCAAGTACCATCGGCGCTGGCAGGCTTAACTTCCGTGTTCGGAATGGGAACGGGTGTGGCCCTGCCGCCATAACCACCGGAGATCTGTCGGTGCAGACTCCTGCACTGCGTGCGGGCGTGCCGTACGCAGCATCCTGCACAGCGATGCACTCGCAGCGCTCGTACGTGACGTGCGCTTCCTCAAGGCTGAGTATCGATACCAAGCCCTCGGCCGATTAGTACCGGTCTGCTGAACACATTGCTGTGCGTACACATCCGGCCTATCAACGTGGTTATCTGCCACGGGCCTTACCTGGTTATACCAGTGGGAGATCTCATCTTGGAACGGGCTTCGCGCTTAGATGCTTTCAGCGCTTATCCCTTCCGCAGGTCGCCAACCAGCCGTGCTCCTGGCGGAACAACTGGCACACGAGAGCTGCGTCCATCCGGGTCCTCTCGTACTACGGACAGCTTTCCTCAAATCTCCTACGGCCACAGAGGATAGGGACCGAACTGTCTCACGACGTTCTAAACCCAGCTCGCGTACCGCTTTAATGGGCGAACAGCCCAACCCTTGGGACCTGCTTCAGCCCCAGGATGCGATGAGCCGACATCGAGGTGCCAAACCTTCCCGT
>JAJDVQ010000032.1 GCA_022826045.1 Acidimicrobiia bacterium
AGCATCCACTACCTCCGGCTCCAAAGCGCGCATGATGACACCGACCTCCACGGTCGTCGGGTTTGGGACAACCCGACCAATACACCGGGAAACCAGACGACCCGTGGACGGTCCCCCCCATCAATCCGCGCGGCCTCTTAGTTGTGAGCCGTTCCGCGCTCGCCCGAGCGGCGACCCGCGGGTGGCGGCCCTGGGGCTGTGAACGGCGACATCCCGATCGCAGGCGACTCGGCGGTGTCGGCGATCCTGCCCGACGGCGAGAAGATGCTCGGGCTGAAGTTCCTCAAGCACGACATCGAGATGGTGCACGCGGCGTCGTATGACTGCGACGCCCGCCTCGAGCTGATGGACGCCATGGGCGTGAGCCGCGGCATCGTGTACCCGAAGAGCGTCGAGCGGGTGCGTGACGCGATCGGCAACCTCGACGCCGCAACTCAGAAGCGGATCCTGCAGGACAACGCCGCAGAGCTCTACAAGATCGACGTGTAACCCGAGCGCAGCCGCTGCATCACGGCAGCCGGAGCTTGATGGCGCCGAAGGCGGCGGCGTCGGGGTCATGCAGGGCGTTGGTGGCCTCGAGCTGGCCATCGACAGCACCCCTGTCATGCCAGGGCATCGCAGCCGTCCATCTCCAAGCGAAGCTCATGACCCTCATCAGTGCGGCCACGTCGGCGGCCTGCGTTGTCGAGGTGCGCCGCAGGGAGCCGATGTACTCGTTGCGATACACGGCGGGAACGATGATCCGCGCAGCGTCGACCGCCGACAGCTCGGCATTCATCATGACCCGCGCCACACGACCGTTGCCGTCGGTGAATGGATGCACTTCGGCGACGAGGAACATCATGAACAGCGCCCGACGGAAGCCGGCAGGGACCATCCCGGCTAGCTCGAATCCTTGGCGCAGCGT
Organism: Acidimicrobiia bacterium; assembly: GCA_022826045.1. Lineage (GTDB taxonomy): Bacteria > Actinomycetota > Acidimicrobiia > Acidimicrobiales > Poriferisodalaceae > Poriferisodalis. The sequence continues at coordinate 908 of JAJDVQ010000032.1, forward strand.
TCCCTCCACAAGTTGGGGCTTGACGAACACGAAAGCCCCGACCTGGTTGTTCTTCTGCTTCCACTCGCCCGGTGTCATCTCGGGCCGGCCGCCCAGGATCATCCGGTGGCGCTCGCGCAACAGGCCCAAGAATCCGTCAGCGTCGCTCGCTACCGACTTGCGTCCGACGGTGTCAGCGACGCAGCGATAAGTGCCCAAGATGTCGTGACCGTCGGCCGGACGATCGGCCGGGGGTTGCTGTGTGTCAACGATCCGGCGTGCTTCGGACACGCTGAACACCGTGCCTTCGATGTAGTTGGAGAAGTAGCTCTCGAAGAACGGCAGCGCTTCGGTGTCGGTTCCGACCGGCAGCCAGCCGGGCACGTCGGGGTCCTCGTAACTGGTCACTTCCTGCGCCAGCCGGTTGAACAGCTCCAGCCTGTGCTCGTCCCACGCGCGACCGCTCGTGTAGGCAACGAGCAGCTGGCCGCTGGTGGGGCGCGTCGGCTCGTCGCCGCCCAATCGAGCGAACAGCCGGTCGATGCGTTCGATCCGTTCCGGGAAGCCGACAGCTTCGGCCAGCGAAATGGCGTCGTCGTGCAGTCGTGCCATGCGCTCAGACCCCCACGTGATGGCCTTGGCAGCCAGCCAGTCCTCCAATTCGGCCAATGACAGAGTTCGGGGCGCCTTTCCACCGCGACTGCGGGACAGGGCGAGGTTGTCCACCACGATGCGCGCAGGGCTGGACATGGCAAGACCATTGGGCCAAGGAAGATCAGGAGATGGTTCGGCGAACGACCTGCCAGAGCGAACATGCACCTCCAGCCCCGGCAACTGGAGCGGCTTGCGCCCACGCTCTGTGGCAACGAACAGGCAGCCGTCGCTCGGGCTGCCGTTGTGAGCGGCCGAGCGGTCTACCACGATCGCGCCAGGCAGCAGACGACCCAAGATGGGCCAGCGGTTCGCCGCCACGATGTCTGCAGGATCACTCACGAGGTCGGCGGAATACAACCGAGTCGCCAAGCGGCGGATCCGACCCGCAGTCACAGCGCGCCCCAGAGTGCTCCTCGATGCCACATCATCGAAGAACACTGTGCGCTGCCCTGTCGGCCACGGCGTGGACGTACTGCGTGTCATGGTGAGACGCTAACGGTTCGAGAGCCTCATTCTGACGCATTATCGGCATGAAAAAAGTTTTTGATCCAGTCGAAATCGGTTCGGAAACTCAATTCTGCGACATTATGAGGAAAATAGCGGAATGGGTGAAGTGTCGTTCGACATGGCCGGCGTGGACATCAGGATCTCCGACACGATGCCGTCGGCATTGGAGCCGGGGCCGACGAGCATGCCCATCGAGCCGACGATCATCGTGTGGGCGGTGTGGCATGCTGACGCCGGCCGCGACACCCACCGCCCCGACAGCGTCGAACTCGCGGGCCACCACTGCGTCCATCGACGGCGGCGCATCGTCCCGCTGAAACAGCCGCTGCGAGGGGTGGGTTCGGGCTGGTCGCTAGTGTCCCGCGGCGAGGGAAACTGAGCAGCGCAGCGGGAGCAGCCATGGACGTGCCCGACTTTCGGACAGTGACAGTGGAGGCGCTGGCGGCGATGGTGCGCGACCGCACGCTGAGCGCCGCTGCGGTGACCGAGCATGCGCTGGAGCGGATCGAGGTGCTGAACCCGCAGCTCAATGCGTTCGTGGCGCTCGATGCGGAGAGCGCTCGCTCGCAGGCCGCCGCCATCGACGAGCGGCTTGATGCGGGCAAGGACGTCGGGCCGCTGGCGGGCATCCCGATCGGGGTCAAAGACTTGGCCGACGCCGCGGGGTTCGTCACCACCCGCGGGGCGATGCACCTGCGTGACTCCCCACCCGTCGCCGCCGATTCCACTGAGGTCGCGCGCATGCGAAGTGCCGGGGCGGTGGTCTTGGGCAAGACCAACACTCCCGAGTTCGGTTGCATGGGTGACACCTACAACAACATCTTCGGCGCAACTTGGAACCCGTGGAACACCGGCCGCTCTCCCGGCGGGTCATCTGGCGGCACCAGCTCCGCGATCGCTTCGGGCATGGTGCCGGTGGGCACCGGCTCCGATGGCGGCGGTTCCATCCGCATCCCCTCTGCCATGTGCGGGCTGTCGGGTCTCAAGCCCAGCCACGGACGAGTTCGGACTGCTGGGGCTCGAGCCGCTGGCTGGCGAGGGCGGCCAGTGGGCGCAGACCTGGCGAGACGAGCATTCCTCGGCGATCTGCTTCCTGCTGCGGCCCGGCGACTTCTCGGCGCTGCACCGGCTGGGCGGCGTCGAGCTGTGGCACCACTACGCCGGCGCCGCAGTCGAGATGCTCCTGCTCGAGCCGGGCGGAGCGGTGCAGCGGCCGCGGCTCGGAGACGATCTGGCCGTCGGCGAGCGGCCGGTGGTTGCCGTCGGGGCGGGCACGTGGATGGCAGCAGGCACGACTGGGGAGTGGTCGCTGGTGGGCACCACCATGGCGCCTCCCTTCGACGACGCGACCTTCGGGCTCGGCGACCGGGCAGCGCTGTCGGCCGCATACCCCGAGGCCGCCGACGACATCTCGCGCTTCACCCGCGAGGATGCCGCCGATGGCTGAGAACGACGGGTTGCCACAGGCCGGACAATCGCAGGCCGAGCAATCGCGGGCCGAACCGTCGCCGCAGGTCGAGCCGGGCGAACTGCGGCCGGCTGAGTCGTCGACGGGAGGCGAATTGCCGCCTCGACGCGCTGGTCAACAACGCTGCCATACAGCCGCTTGTGCATTTCGCCGAGCTGAGCGATGCCGAGTGGGCCGAGATGATCGACGTCAATCTGACCGCGGTGCACCGGCTGACCCATGCCGCTGCGGGCGCGATGCGCGCACGCGGCGCCGGCGGGTCGATCGTCCACATCGCCTCGATCGAAGGGCACCAGCCCACCGACCTGCACGGTCATTACGCCACGGCCAAGGCCGGATTGCTGATGCACGCCAGGGCAGCCGCCGGCGCGTACGGCCCCGACGGCATCCGTGTCAACAGCATCTCGCCAGGCCTCATCGACCGGCCCGGCCTCGCCGACGACTGGCCCGAAGGCGTGGCTCGCTGGCACGCAGCGGCGCCGCTGGGCCGGCTGGGCACCGCCGCAGACGTCGGCGACGCGTGCGTGTTCCTGTGCTCGGACCTCGCGAGATGGATCACCGGCGTGGATCTGGTGGTCGACGGCGGCGTGCTCACCCGGCCCACGTGGTGAGCCTGCGCTCTTGGTTGTCACACCCCCTTGGTGCACTGAGGGAAACACCACGTGCACCTCACGGGCACGCTTCACAGAAGCGGAGAAACCACCATGGACACCTCGACTCAGTCTCGGGCGCGGGCCGGCGACTGGCTGCTCGCCATCGCCGTGACGCTGGCCGGCTGCCTGCTGGTCCTGAGCTGGACGATGGCCAGCGGCTAGCCGAGCCCGCCCGGTCACCGGGAGCGTTCTGCTAAGCAGAAGTCAGCCTCTGCAAGGAGACACGAATGCTCATCGACAATCCCCGAGGCGGCTACCGCTTCCTCACCGGCATCTCGCCCTTCTCCAGCGGGGTCGTGGCATCGGACGGCCATGAGGTTGTTCACGCCACGCTCGGCGCCCACGTGCCGTGGCGCCAGGGGTTCGAGCTGATCGACGCCCACCTGTCCGCTGCCGGGCGCGAGCGCCCCGCCCTGTGCGCGATCGAGCTGCGCTGCCCAGAGCCGTATTCGATGCCGGGCTTCATCGAGTTCAACGCGGGCTACGTCGAGCTCATCCGCTCATGGGACCTGTACGTCGGCGATCACAATCCGCTGGCCCGCACCAACGTGGCTCCCGCGCACGGCCCGCCTTCCGAGCCGGTGCTGCACGCCTTCTCCTACACCGTCGAGGCCGAGGCCGGCTCGCCCACCACCTTCGTGGTGTCGGGTGCGGGGGAGATCCCCGAAGCAACGCTCGACGACAACGAGATCGTCCGCAAGGGCGAGACCGACCCCGAGGCCATGCGAGAGAAGGCCGGCCACGTCGTGGCGACGATGGGGTCGCGGCTGGCGGCCATGGGCGCCGGCTGGGGCCAGGTCACCACCACCGACGTGTACACGGTGTTCATGCATGAAGGCCTGCTGGAGAGCGCGGTCATCGGGCAGATGGGCGAAGCCACCCGTCACGGCCTGCGCTGGTACCGGTCGCGCCCGCCCGTCATCGATCTCGACTTCGAGATGGACGTCCGCGGGATCCGGCACGAGATCACGGTGTGAAGGAAACCTCACGACGGCCGGGGCTCTAAAGAGAGTTCTCCTCGGGGTCTCATCGACCGGGCAATAATGACGACTGCGCTCGGCATTCAGTGACAGCTGCACAGGATCCCGGGCCTCCTCTCCAGGAGGAGATCGCCCAACCCAAGCGGAAGTCCGAACGGGCCACCGAGCAGCTTCTGGATGCGGCCACAGCGGTGTTCGGCGAGCGTGGATTCGAAGCCGCCACGGTCTCGGAGGTCGCCCGCAGATGCGGCATGACGTCTGGCGCCGTCTATGCGCGCTGACCCGACAAGCGCGAGCTGTTCCTGGCCGTCATCGAATACCCGTCGGTGCATCCCACGGTTGCCGGGTGCATGGAGCTCGAAGCGGGCGATCTCACCGAGATCGTGGAAGACGGCAAGGCAACCGGAGTCATCGACCCGGCGCTGAGCACCGCCGCCATCGTGTTCCTCTGCCAATCGCCCGGCCTCGGCACATACCTGGCGCTGCGGGTCCAATCCCCCGAGCGGCCTCAGCTGTCCGGCGACGACTGGTCAGCGGTGGTCGAACGGCTCATCACCGCAGTCGCACCCCGCTCCTAATGCACAGAGCCGGCCCATGGCCAAGCAGACAGCATCGTCGCGCCACGCGTGACAGGGTGAGCGGCGCATGACGCCTGTCGAGCTTGAGACCATCGCTGTTGATGTCGCTGGGCTGGCGGCTGAATTCCTGCGGGGAGTGGCGGGCACCGGCGAGGCCCTGCGCACGAAGTCGTCCCCGACGGACGTGGTGACGGCGCTGGACATCCAGTCCGAGGAACTCATCCGTGGCGAATTGCTGCGTCGCTGCCCCGGCTCCTCGATCGTGGGCGAGGAATTGGCTGACGAGGTGGGGCACAGCGGCGTCGGATGGATCGTGGACCCCATCGACGGCACCGTCAATTTCCTGTACGACCTGCCGGTGTTCGCCGTGAGCATCGCTGCCACACGTGACGGCACGGTCGTGGCGGGTGCTGTTGCCGACGTGCTGCGCGGCGAGGTCTTCTCCGCGGCACGCGGCTCGGGCGCTCGCTTGGACGGTGCGCCGATTGCCGCCGCTGCGTCGGACGGCTTGGCGCAGGCCTTGGTAGCCACCGGCTTCTCGTACCACGCCGAACGGCGTCGCCAGCAGGCGGCGGCACTGGCGCGTGTGCTTCCCGCCGCCCGCGACGTCCGAGCCTTCGGCTCCGCGGCGCTGCATCTGTGCTGGGTCGCCAACGGTCGCTGCGACGCGTTCTTCGAGCACGATCTCCGCATCTACGACTGGGCCGCCGGCGCGCTGATCGCCGAAGAAGCCGGAGCCCAGGTCGAGCTCCCGAACGAGCTCAACGACGACCTCGTATTCGCCGCCAGCCCGCCTCTCTTCGCCCCACTGCGAGCGCTGATCGTCGGCTAGCCCACACCGCCGCAGATCAGGCCACGCAGTCGTGACCTGAAGCCCGGGCGCGGCGGTGACCTGAGAGACTGGGCGTCGTGGCCCGCAACGTTGTCGGAGGCGAACTGCAGCCGTGCTCGTATGACCCGCTGACGGGCTGGTTCCGAGACGGCTGCTGCAACACCGACTCGGGCGACTTCGGCGTGCACACGGTGTGCGCGGTGATGACGGTGGAGTTCCTGGAGTTCTCCAAGGCGGCAGGCAACGACCTGTCCACACCGCAGCCGGCGGTCGGCTTCGACGGCTTGGTTCCCGGCGACCGCTGGTGCCTGTGCGCGTCCCGCTGGACCGAAGCGTTCGAGGCGGGAAGCGCTCCCCCGGTCGTGCTCGAAGCGACCCACGCCCGGACCCTCGAGTGGGCCTCGTTGAGCCAGCTCGAAGCACACCGCCATACCGGCGACCCCACCTGACCCGACGGCGGCAGCGTCGGGCAGTCTCGAGCCTGCGGGATCTCGCGGCTGGCGTAGCGTGGCGGTGTGGTCGCATGGTTGCTGGCGGCAGTCACGGTCTGGTGCGGGGCGTGGCTGCTGTACGCCGCCGCATCACGCCTGCGCCTGCGCGCCGCACGCTGGCCGACTGCTCGTTAGACGCCACTCTGAGGGGCAGCACTTCACTTCGCACCGAGCGGTCAGGTCCAGTGGAGATGAGGTCAGTCAAAGATCGAGCACTGTCGCGAGGGCGATATCGACGCCCCATTGCTCTTCTTGCGTGAGGTGTCCGACGACGTCGCCGAGGCGGCTGACATCGACGGCCCCGACCTGCTCCACCAGAACCCGCGTGCTGCGCCCTGCAACGTCGACGGTGGGACGAAATGAAGCCGATCGTGCACTCGTGGATGTCGGCGCAATCAGCACGACTGATCGTGGCAGCAGTGCATCGGATTGCACCACGATGCCGTACCGGTGCCCCTGTTGCTCGTGCCCCACACTCTTCGGCAGGCGCAGCTCGTGGACATCACCCCGGCGCACGGAGTTCTTCCATCAAGCCGGCAACGGCGGCCATTTCAGCCCGATCAGCTTCGTCAGCCTCCAACTCAGCGGCCTCGGCGGCGAGAGCACGGCGGTCACGAAGACGCTCGGCCTCATTCACAATGGACCTGCGCACCGCCTCGGATTGCGTCAGCCCTTGAGCCTCCACTCTGCGAAGAGCCCGGAGCGCCTCGTTGTCGAGCCGAACAGATATCGCGTGTGCCACCTCGGCAGCGTATCACGTTTCGTAATACACCAGCCCCGAGTATCGCGGCACGGCTTCGCCTGAATCTGAATCCACCCGTCAGCGGTATGTGGCGATAGAGACGCCGGGGAGCCCGTCGAAACCGGTCGGATCGGCGGTGATGACCGTGCGGTTCGTGGCCCGTGCCGTGGCCGCAATGACCAGATCGTGAGCGCCGCGTGGCCGGCCCGCCCGATGGGTCTCGGCCAGCAGCTCGGCATGCGCCGCTGCAACGTCGGCGCCGTACCGCAGCACCGGGATGGCGTTGACCACGGCGTCGGCGAATGCCTGGCGGCGGGCGCGATGCCGCTGCGTGGCGAGATGGACGCCGACAAGCAGTTCGGCAACGGTGATGGCAGCGATGGCTATGGAGTCGTCGTCACCGATGAGCCGGTCGAGCTGTTCTTGGTCGCGTTCGGCGTCGATGAGGACGGTCGTGTCGAGCAGCAGTGCTGTCATGTTCGAGTGTCGAGCTCAAGCAGTCGGCGAGTCTCGGCGAGCTGGCCGGCCCATTCTGTGTCGGGGCTCGTCTCGGCAAGAAGCTGTTTTGCCCTGCGGCCTTCCCCGCCGGCCAGGGGCTCGATGCGGGCGATCGCCTTGCCGCGCCGGACGACCGTGAACCGCTCCCCACGGTGCTCGACAGCGTCAAGCACATCCGCAAATTCCCGTGCAGCTTCGGTAGCGCTGATCTCCGTCACAAAATCAGATTATCTGATACACCTGATACAATAGCCCGTCGGCTAAGCGCACCTGAGGGCTTGCGGGCTTCGGGGCCGCTGCAGCTCGGCCGATTCGGTCCGGAGGGCTCTGGCTTCGAGGGCTACCGGTTCGCAAAGTTCGGGCTGCTCGTGCGCCGCGCCCAGCAGGCATCGCTCAAGATCGTGAAAGCCCCGGGCGGTGCATTCTTCGAGTATGGGCAGGATGAATTCGATTCTGGGGACTTGCTGACAGCCGGACCCTGCGACTCACACGGGCCCGCATGCGACGCCGACTCGGCCGAGTTCGTCGGCGGCTGGCCGTGCGGGGCCGATCGCGGCGAGTGGATCGTCTGGGCAGGCGGCATCTGGGTGAACGAACCTGGCTGCGTCGAAGTGCTCGCCTCGTCCGGCGAAGAAGAGATTCCCGTACAGCTCGCAGTCGGCACTTCCTGCAACTGACGGGCCGACCGGCCAGGGCGGACTTCAATCGGTGCCAGCGGCCGCGGCGCACGCGATGGCCGCGCAGCGCTGTGCTCGTTCGACTGCCTTGGCGGCGACTCCGTGCGCTATGTCTTCCGGTTCGTATTCGGCCTGAGTCTTGAGCGGCAGGAGTCGACGCAAGTCCTTGGCGACCGCATTGCCGTCGGGCCCGGCCGTTGCGAGCAGCGACACCGCTTGGTCGTGGCCTTCGCCGGCGGCGCGTTGGCCGACGCGGGCGCCGCATACTGCGTCTGCAGCGTTGATCGCGGCATGAATCGCCAAGCTGGTCGCTGCGATATGCCGCCCAGCTTCGAGCTCGCTCGCTGCGGCAGCGGCGAATTCTTGCGCTTTGCGGCTGTATGCGTGCACTTGAGCAGCCGACACTGGTCTTGTGCGCGCCGACCTAGGCATCGGCCATGTCCCGAAGCTCGTCGAGGGACGCGCCGTAGATCGCTGAGCCATCGCGGGCGATTTCTTCCCACACATGCCCGCCGTCCGACAGCTTCTCGACGGCTGCGCTCAACCCGACCTCGATGATCTCGACGTCATTCCCTGCGATTGCTCCGGCCTTCTCGCGCCACCGGTCGATGGCTTCGGTCCATGTGTCATCGTCGGGGTTCACCTCGTCGGGGCGAACGATGACGACATCGATGTCGCTGCTCCGGTCAGCTTCACGACGGGCGAATGACCCGAACACGATGATGCTCGCAGGCGGTTGGGGCAGATCCCCTGCAGCGGCGCCGATTCGCTGAAGCACGTTGTCTCGCAATCGAGCGAGTTCAATGACGATTCGAGCGGCCTCGTTCTCACGATTGAGACGGAAGAGCGATGACGGCGGCACCTCCCGTCGTTCCACTAGGCCGAGATCCACGAGGTCGGGCATCACTCGCGACGCTTGTGATGCGCTCACGCCGGCCAACCGAGCCACGGTGCGCAGGTTGAGCTCGGCAGATGTCTCCGCAAGCACGGCAAGCACGTGTCCTTGCGCTCCAGGGATCACGGCATTGACCGGATGCACGAAGTCCATGCCAGCACCCTAACGATGATGAGAGCATAAATGCAACATTTGTTGCATTTATGCTTGATATTGGACGGGCAGACTGCGGGGGTGCGCGTTTTGTGGCGCGGATTGACGCTGGCTTGCCCGTCGTGCGGGGGCCGCGGCCTGTTCCGGCGCTGGGGGCTGTTTGCCATGCGAGAGCGGTGCCCGAGCTGCGGACTGAAGTTCGAACGCATGGAAGGTCACTGGCTGGGCGCCGTGGCCGTGAACACGGTGGTGTCGGCGGCCGCTGTGATCCTGACCGTCGTGGTGGCCATGCTCGTCTGGGGCACCGACGTCAGCCGCGGCCTGCTGCTGGCGATCGCAGCCCCTGTCGGCGTCGTGGTGCCAGTGCTGTTCGACCCGGTGTCGCGCACGCTGTGGACGGCAATCGACGCACTCGTCAGGCCCCCGACCCCAGCCGACTTCGACTGATCCAACCGGTGCCGGGGCTGGGTGTAGGTTCCGCTCGGTGACGCGCTCGGGACGACGCCCGAACATCCTCGTCGTGATGGCGGATCAGCAGGCGCCTCACTTCACGGGTGCGTACGGCCATCCGGTGGTGCAGACCCCGGCGCTGGATGCGCTCGTCGAGCGCGGCGTGCGCTTCGATGCGGCGTACTGCAACTTCCCGCTGTGCGCGCCGTCACGGTTCTCGATGCTGTCGGGCCAGCTGCCGGCGTCGATCGGGGCGTGGGACAACGGCGCTGAGTTCGCGGCGTCGGTGCCCACGCTGGTGCACTACCTGCGACTGCTGGGCTACCGCACGACGCTGTCGGGAAAGATGCACTTCATCGGCCCCGACCAGCTCCATGGCTTCGAGCAGCGCCTCACCACCGACATCTACCCCTCGGGCTTTGCGCTCACGCCCGACTGGGATGCGGCGTCGGGGCCGCCGAGCGACTGGTACACCATGGCCAGCCTGTCCGAAGCGGGCCCGGTGGTCACCAACTACCAGCACGATTTCGACGAGGAAGTCGGGTTCGCTGCGGTGCGGCACCTGTACGACCTGGCCCGTGCCCCCAACGAGCGGCCGTTCTTCGTGGTGGTCTCGTTCACCCATCCCCACGATCCCTACGAGGCTCGGCAGCAGTGGTGGGACCTGTACGACCACGACAGCATCGACCTGCCCGACCCGATCGCCCCCGACGCCATAGATGCGCACACCCGGCGGCTGCGCCGGGGCATCGGGGCCGACGGCGTCGGCTTCACCGAGGAGCAATGCCGCAACGCCCGCCACGGCTACTACGCCAACACCAGCTATTTCGACTCGTGGGTCGGGCGCCTGGTGGAGGTGCTGGACGAGACGGGCCGTACCGACGACACCATCGTGATCGCCATCAGCGACCACGGCGACATGCTGGGCGACCGCGGCACGTTCTTCAAGATGTGCTTCTTCGAGCGGGCGGCGCGGGTGCCGTTCGTGATGGCCGGGCCGGGCGTGGCCAACCGTGCCGTTCCCGATGTGTGCTCGCTGGTCGACCTGCTGCCGACGCTGCTCGACATCGCGACCGACGGGGGCGGTGACGGCTGGCCTGAGATGAGCACGCCGTCGGCGGGGCGCAGCCTGTGGGAGCTGGCGTCGGGCGGTGGCAGCGGTAGCGAACGAGGCGAGGCGATCGGCGAGTACACGGCGGTGCTGACCACCCAGCCGATGTTCATGATCCGCCGGGGGCGCCACAAGTGGATCCATTGCGAGGGCGACCCGGCCCTGCTGTACGACCTGGTCGACGATCCGCTCGAGCGCAACAACCTGGCGGCTGACCCTGCCCACGCCGATCTGGTCGCCGCGTTCGACGCAGAGACCGCCGAGCGCTGGGACAGCGCCGCCCTGCGCGACCAGGTGCTCGCGTCGCAGCGCTCCCGGCGGGTGGTGAGCGCCGCAGCGCACGCCGCCGGCATCGACTGGTGGGACTACAGCCCACAGCGAAACGCCGTCGGCGAGTACGTCCGCGACGGCATGAACTGGCTGAGCACCAGCCGCGGCAGCCGCATCACCGCCCCACGCTGAGCGGCGGCTCCGCCGAAGCGGCGGTTGTCAGCGCCTGCGCCTCGGTGCCGGAGACGTGGTGGTCGCCCGCATGCGTGAACCAGGCAACTGGCAACGGCCGCTTCAGGTGCTCCGTGACTCGCCGGTTCGGCGGAGGAAGGCGTCGTAGGGGTCGGCGTCGTCTTCCTGGTCGATGATGGCTTTCTCCTTGGGGAGCCCTTCGAGCACCTCGTTGACGAACGTGACGAGGGCCTCGGGGTTCTCGACCTGCCGGCCGGCGGCTCGGGAGAGCTCGTTGCGGTGCTCGATGAACTCGTAGATGAGCTGGGCGTCGTCGAGCCGGTCGCGGTACCGGGCCGGGATCGCGGCGATGACCGGTTCGTAGCGCTCCGACAGCCAGCGGTAGGCCTTCACTGCCTCAGGCAGCGGTCCGCCGGCGTCGTGCTCGAGCGACAGGCCGTAGGCGTCGAGCGCATTGAGCAGCGTGCGGGCCTGGTTCTCCTGCACTTCCAGCCCGGTCAGCTTGCGCAGGCGCAGATGGGCGTGCCCCTCCTCCACCACGACAGGCCGGATGCGCAGCCGCGAGCCGTCCGATGACTGCACCACAGACAGCTCCTCCACGTCGAAGCCCATCGCGTTCAGGCGCCCGATCCGCTCGTTGATGCGCCACCGCTCGTCGGCGGAGATCTCGTCTTCGCGGGTGAGCTCCGCCCACACCCGGTGGTACCGATCGAGCAGGTCGTCGGTGATCTCGACCGGATCGACATCTTCTTCGAGCAGCCCGCCCGCAATGGCGTCGTACAGGCCGCCGGTGATGTTCTCGACGCCGAGGTCGAGGTCGTGTCGGCGCAGCGCATCGGTGAGAGCGGGGCGGCATTCGGCGGTCTCGGCGTCAACCAGGTACGCCATCAAGGCGCCCGCATCACGGCGGAACAGGATGTTCGCCAGCGAGATGTCGCCCCAGTACACGCCTTCGAGGTGCAGCCTGGTGAACAGCACCACCGCAGCGTCGAGCAGCCGGTCGCGCAGCAGCGACGGCGAGGCGGTGCGGAACAGGTACTGGTACGGCAGGGCGAAGTCCAGGAAGCGGGTGACGAGCACCGACGGCAGCGCCGTGCCGTCGGCGGCGCGCCGCCCGCTCACCACGCCCACGGCACGCACCGCTGGCAGCCGCTCGTCCTCGAGGTGGCGCAGCACGCGGTACTCGTGCTCGGCCAGCGCCTGCTCGGTCTCCTTGAGGGCATAGACCCGGCCGTCGTACTGCACCATGCGCACGACGTGGCGGCTGAGCCCCCGCCGCACCCGGATCAGCCGCTCGGTGACGTCGTGCCATTCGGCGAGCGGCCGGTCCCACGGCAGATCCAGGTAGTCGGGATGCCCCTGCCGGGTGAGGATCGTGAGTCCCGACTCAGCTGCAGACCCAGCCACAGGCTCAGGCCCGGACGGCTGCGCAGTCATCGATCTCGTGCGGGCGATGCCGTCCGGCGGCGTCCGCCAGAGAAAGACTCGCTCATCGCCGACTCATCTACGAAGCACAGATACAAACTGACCCCAAAACGCGTTCGTGCCCCGCCGAAGCGGGGCACGTTCTGCGAGTCAGCGGAGGAGCAAGCTCACGGCGCCGAATACTCCGGTCCTCTCCGCTGCGAACATGATACACACCGGCGCTGCACCGTACATTCGGAGTCCGAGCAGGAAGAAATTGTTTTTTGGATTCCGCAATCAGCGTCTCTGCTGAGCAGGCCCGGCGCTGGCCACAGCGGCGATCTCGCGGACGAGGCTGGTGCCGCTGCCGGGCTGGCTCTCCCATTCCCACTCCTCGTGCAGCTCCAGCCGGCCGTCGGCCGACACGACGATGCGGCTGCGGCAGTGCCCGTTGGCCGTGGTGCCGCTTGTGGTCACGTGCGAGTAACGAAAGTCCAAGCCGTCGCCGTCGCGCCGCCCGACGAGATGACCGAGCCGCACGGTGCCGCCCTCGTAGCGGGCCCACACGACCCCGTCGGATTCCTCGTGGTACTCGAAGCGCGTCTCCGAGCCCACATCGCCCGCAGGATCATTCGAGACACCGGCAAATGTGCGCCCATCGAGACTCGGTGCAGTACCCATCAGCGCAAGCTATCCACCGACCAGCACCAGCCGGCTGCGGGGGGGGTTAGCCGTCTTCGATCATGGCTTTGAGGAGTCTGAGCTGCTTGGCGTCGGAGGTTCGGATGGCGATGCGCAGCAGGGGCCACATCAGCCGCCACAGCACGCCGGTGCTCTGGCAGTCGGCGGTCAGCGTGACCCGTGAGGTGCCCTCATCGTGCGCCCGGACCTTGTAGGTGTAGTCGGCAGTCACGCCGCCCTGAACTGAACGCAACACGAGCGACCGCCCGTCGACGCATCGCACGATGGTGCTCGAGCGATCCTTGCCCCGGGCCCGGAACGTCAGCCGAGTGCCCTCGGCGGTGTCCCCATCGGCGCTGATCAAGTCGATCCCGGGCATCCACCGATGAGCGTTCGGCCAGTCGGTGAGCGCGGCCCACACCTGCGGAGCCGGGTGACCAATGATCTCCTCAACAGCGAAAGCCTGCGACATGACGTGCCTCCCCGACAGCTCAGTCTGCCCCCGAGCACCCTGGTCCGATCCAACCTCCGGGAAACCCTCGACGAAGCCGGAGCCGCTGACGAATCCTGTCACCCGGCCCTGATGGCACTGCGGCGCCCACGAGGCCGAAACCGCCTCAACGCAACATCTGCTGGATGAGGGCTTGAATCCTTGTCTCTCGGCGTGTGGCTTCGACGTCGGAGAGGGATTGCGCGCGGACGATCTCGCCTATCGCATCGCCGCCTCGGGCGAACTGCGTCTCGAGGACTCCCCTGACCCGTTCCTCGTCGGGACCGAAGTCGATGTCACGTATGCCGGCGGCCGCACACACTTCCAAGGCTCGCCAAACGTCGATGGCGTCGTTGTCCTTGCGACGCACGGTACGGGCCATGACCTTGAGGGTCAGCGCAGCGACCTCGTCGGGCAATCGCACCGGGAAACTCCGCATGGAACTGTCGAGGAACGTGACCTCGAGGAGGACATCGACGGGTTGGCGGCGGAAGGCCAGAGCGAGCCCTGGCACTTCAGTCGTGACAAGGTGTTCCCCGAACCTGCGGTTCGATCGTGGTCGGCTTTGGTACGCCGGAACGAGCACATCAACAGTTGCGTGGCTGCCGCTGGCCGCGACCGACAGGCCGGTGACGAGCTTCTCGAAGCGATTGCCCGCACTTTGCGAATACCCGAGGCGTTCAAGCCCATCGGTCAGCTCCGGGGTCTGCACGACCAGTGGCGTCACGCCGAGGTCGACGTCTTGAGTAAGGCGCGTGAAATCGAGCCCCCACCTGAGCACATGCAGAGAGATCATCTGCCCACCGATGATCCGGCTGTCTCCATTGACCATCGCCGCGGCGATATCCGCGAGAGCTACGAATCCGAGGTGTTCGGCGGCCGACGCGCACCTCAGTTCGAGCTTCGCTAGCGGGTCAGCAGCCATTCGCGAACCTTCTCTGCCGCCTCGTGCCGATCGGCCCCGCCGAGTCGCTGGAGGTCCAAGATCACCTGCGTCGGGTGGGCGAGCGTCGCATCTTCTTCTTGGCGAATGCGCAGAATCGATTGGTCTGCGGGCACGATCAACTCGACGTTCGCATCGTCGGGGCCCTGAGCGGGAGTCAGCTCCAGGTGGGCCGCAAGCCGATGATCGTTCGTGTACACCGTCGTGTGCGTGGGCACGCGCCACGGCACGAGACGGTCGGCGGCGACGTCACCGGAAATGACGGTGTCTGCGTGAAGCGACTCTCCGACGGCCGCGATCCGCTCGCATGCCTGGTGGGGGGAATCCAGGGAATAGAACCAGCTGGCGATTCCCCGCGCCTCGGCGTAGCTGGCCAGGAAGGCATCGAGCAGCACCGGACGGTCCGCGGCCCAGGTTGATCGTCCCCGACGCTCGACGAGCCCAGCGGTCGACAGCGCCGTCAACACCTGTGAGACCCGAGGCTGGCTGACACCAGCGCGTTCGGCGAGTTCGGCTTCCCCCTCGGCGACGCCGTCCGAGATCAGCAAGCGCATGATCGACCACGATCCGGATCCTCTGGGCAGACCACGCGGGGTCCTGCTCGCTGCGCGGCTCGGCACACGACGGTTGATGCGAATGCCCCGTGCACGGACATCGGCGTTGCCCTGGCTGTCGACCCACGACCACTGAGCTTCCGTGAGTGCTCGCCCTGCTACCTCGGAAATGAGTGGAGCCACGAGCAATGGCACACCTACGGTTACAAGGCGATTGCGCAATGGCTCCAGGCGCGGAATCTCGCCGGGATACGGAGCACGACGCTTCACTTGGACAGCAAATCGAACGAACTTGTCGTCAACCTCGGCGTCGAGCAGCGCATCTGCAAGCTGGTCGGCAGGCAGGTCTGAACTCACCATCGCCTCGATGGCAACGCTGTCAAACAGCTGCTTGACGTTCATAAGCACAAGTACATTATAAGCAATGTGCTTATCTAAACAAAATCCTTATTGGAAAGCAGCAGCGACGGCGTGGGCGATGAGCGGGCGGAGCCGTTCGGCGGCGCAGCCGGCTAGTCGTCGTCGTTCTGTGGTGAGTCTGCTGGCTTGGGGGCAGCCGAGACTCCTTCCACCGGGCCAAAGACGTCCTCGATGCGGAAGTCCTCGGGGCAGTCTCGTCTGGGGGCGTAACCGCCGCGCCGCTCTAGCAGCCCCACGCGTCCAGGGACTATTCGGTTCCTCACTGCGCTGCCTCCTGCCACCCGCCGTCGGCTGCGGTGAACTCGAGCGTCTCGATGTCGTCCCATTTGACGAGCAGGCTAATGCGCTGCTCGGGGCCGCCGGAATCGACGGAGCGGTGCCCCCGCCGTGCTCCTGCTCCCACTCGCACGCAGCAGCAAGCCCTTCCTCGATACGGACCGCCCGTTCCGCAGCCGCGAAGCCCGAGCCGAGGTGGAAGCTCTAGCTACGGAGTTCTTTCAACAGTTCCTCTGTTGTCTTGGGACGGAACGCGTCCTTCGGCACGTCAGCAAGGCTCGCGCCAGACCGTGGGTAGTAGCCGCCGACGTACTCCGGGCGCGGATCCCGGGGCGGCTTACGCTTGGAGCGGCGCTTCTTCGCCATCAGCATTCTCCGTTCCCAGTTCGCGTATCTGCCGAAACTCTAACGACTCGATATCGGCCCACTTGAGCAGGATGCCACCGCCCGTCCACACGTAGCCGCCGTCGAGGCTGGCTGGATCGCCGGTGTCCTGATCGAATTCGGCAGCATGCGCGATGTAGATGTCTTGGGCCGGACCATCCGCCCCGACGTAGGACCTGATCGGGACGGCATTGGCGTAGAAGCCGCCGACCCAGCGGCCCGACCGCAAGCGGCATCTCACGAACCCCGCGTCGGCGGTGTCAAACAGCAGATCCCAAGCGGATGGGGCGCGGATCGGACCGAGCAGCCGTGACATCGGTGACCCCGAGCGGCGCACCAGCAGGCCCAGCGCCCACCCTCCCGACGCAGGCAGCACCAGGTAGAGACCAGGCACGAGATACAGCCACCACGGCAACGCCTCGCGTGCGGCGAAATCACGCCCGTAGGTAGCCATCAGCCAATACAGCGGTCCCGCCCCCAACGCGAGGCATACCGCCGACAAGCCGGCCAACCGCAACAGCCAGTCCTTCAGGCGCCGACCGTAACGCTGCACATGGCGCTCGAATCCCCAGGCTGCGAACGCGCCCGGAAGCAGCAGCACCAGCACCACCAGTGCGACCTCGTAGCCGGACGTCACCGAGCTGCCCTCAACCGCTGCGGCAACACGCCTGGCACCGTCGTTGCATCATGACGGCACAGTAGGAGTGATACCTGCATGATTTCCAGTGATTTTCGTGCCTCCTGCGCACCATCGCCCGCCCGCCGGCGAACACCGTGATGCGCACAGCGCCGTCAGAGCGGCCCGAACTGTTGACGCATCGCGGCCACGGTGCGAGGAAGTCCCACGTCTCGCAGCCGTTCGAGGAGTTCTTCGAAGGTCGTCTCAGGCCTTGTGAGCGCACGAGCCTGATCCTTGATGACGCCGATGACTCGAGCGGGCGCGAGTTCGAGCACGTTCATCACGAACTCATCAGGGCTCTGCGCCTCAATGTCGAACGGTGCCAGCAATTCGTCCGGGAAGTGACGCAGATTGGCGGTCACGATCACTTGAGCGTTGCAGACGATGGCAGCCGCCAGGACGTGGCGATCTGCTGTGTCCGGTAGCTCCAATCTCTCTATGAGCGGCTCGTAGCCGGTGACCTGCGCATCGGCGATGACGTTGTTCATCAATTCACGCGTCCGGCCCAGCTTGTCGGTCAGCTCGGGCTGGTCGCGGATGATCGCCGAGAACGCCTCGTCGAGGATCTGATCAGTCCACTTTGCTTGAAACAACCGAGACTGACCAAGCCTCACCAGAAGATCACGCAGCGACCCCGGATACAAGACGTTGGCGTCGTACAAGGCGACGAACGCCATGGCCGTTAGTAGCTCAGCGCGATCTCTTGAGCCTCACGAGTGAGCTCATCAGCGATCTCTCGCCGCATCGCCTCATCGCGGCGCTTGTACTCGACCAGGTCGACCAGCAGCACCTTGCGCCGGTTGCCGACGCGCCGGTACGGGATCGCCCGCTCGTCGAGCAGCTTGACGAGGTACGGCCGACTCACGTTCAGGAGGTCCGCTGCCTGCTGTGTGGTGAGCTCAGCGTGCACCGCAGCGACCGTGACCGCGTTGCCATTCGCCAGCTCGGCGAGCACGTCGACAAAGAACCGGAACGCGACCGAGGGAACGACAATCTGAGTCGCTCCGTCAGGATCCTCGCTCACGAGCTGCACATGGGTGGTCGGCGTCGGATGCGCCCGCAGAAACTCCGTCAGCTGCTTGACAGCGTCAGCAGCCTGCGCGGCTCCGTGCTCGTCGAGCAATTCGAGCTCCCTGACTGATCCCTGTGCCATCGATGCATCTCCTCGGGCCGCCGGCGCCTTTCGGGCAGTGTAGCAGGGCATCACCATGTTCGCAATATTCGAAAAGGTCGAATCTCAAGCGCTATTCGCAATTTTCGAACACAAAGCGTGCCAGCTCGCCTGCACCCAGCCGCCAGCACTCGGCATCGGCCGGCACCCACCCCTCGACCGAACTGAACTCGCTTCCGGCTCAGGCGTTGAGGCTGGGCTGTCCTGCATCGCTGAGCGCGCTGCTACGAGATGTTCAGCGACTGACGCGCTTATGCGATGTCGCTCGCAAGTGCCGACTCGGCTTGGGAGCTGAGGGGCAGCGGGGATTGCTCATGTAGCTCTTCCGCTCGCAGATCGTGCCATCTCGATTGTGAATGATGTGCTCCGCCCGGTCGGCTTCAGCCTGCTGGCGACCTGCCAGCACAGCAGCCCGTTTCGTCTCGAACTTCTCATACGGAGCAGCGGCCCCAGCACGACGGTTCGCCCAGCGATTCCCGAACGGGACCGTGTGCACGTTGTTCTCTCGGATCCACAGGCCCAGCGTCTCGCCCATGACCTGCGCAACAGTGCTGTCGCTCCCAAAGCCGAGAAAGTAGCCAGGGTGAGTGAACTGAAGCACGTCGGCGCTGTCGGCCCCCAGCAGAACGACTTCGTAGTCGGAATCGCTGTCGAAGTGCTCGTACTCGCGCTCGGCTTCGTTGTACGCCTCGATCGCCTCGCGATCGTCATCGAACTCCTCAAGCTTGACCTGCTTGGCGTTCTTCTTGTCATAGACAATGAGCACGTTCATGGCATCTGCAGTCGTTCGATTGCGCTCCTGAACCGAGCAGCAACAGTGGGGAACGCCCACAGCGGGGCGTAGTCCATGACGAGATCATACGCAGCGGCCACCTCGGCCACGTTCGCCAAATGCGCCAATGGTTCCGGCGGGCCTTCGCCGTGCTTGAGGCTGAACCCGACGCTTGCGGACATGGCCTCCACAGTGCCCGCCCAAGCGTGCTGCAGCACGGTGCGGAGCTGAATCTCCACACGTCGACCCTGATAACGGGTGTACACATGCAGCGCCCGATAACCGGAGGCCTGCGGTTCCTTCACGTAGTCGCGAACCCTCGTCGTGAACTGCGTGGGCGACCGCTGCGAGCGCCTCTCGCTGTTGGCGACGATGCGTTCGAGCACCGGCGAACTCCACTGGTGGTTGCTTCGTACCAAGACCGGCCATCATGACCGATCACTCGCAACCACCAGTGGAGTTCGCCGCCCCCTCAGGGCTAGTGATTCCTGCTCAGAGTTGGACAGTGGGCTGTCCTGCATCGAGCGAGAACACTGGGAGGGCGTGAGTGCGCGCAGTTACACAGTCAGCAGCAGGTGACCGCCGCTCAGATGCTCATGACGAACTGACCGCTGTGCATCGATATGTGGTGAGCGGCAAGTATGTCCATGCCAAGCAGGACGTCATAGGTGCCGTCGCCTATTGGCAATTGCGCGGCGGTGACCCGTTGCATTTCGGAGAATCTGGTGACGACTGGCTGGCCGTCCGGCCCGGCGCGGTGGGTATCTACCGGGATGTGAATGTCGAGAACGAATTGCTCAGCTTCCACATTCGGTTGGCTTGCCGTGCCGACTGTTCGCACGCCGCTGCTGACGGCGCCGAGCGCCTGGACCACGATGGGCGATACCGCTGTGGCCGAGGCTCCGGTATCAACCAGAGCGTTGCAAATGTGCAGTGGGTTGGTCGAATCCGGGAGGGAGATGTGAACCACCATCAAGACTCGGTTGTCCACCACCTGCACATTGAAGGTGGGCATCAGAGCAAGGCACCGACGAATCCGAGTGAGATGGGCTCTGCTCCGATGACCTGCAAGGAGAAGTTGCCGAGTCCGTACTTCTCGACGCCAATTTGGTACGCGTCTTGCTCATCGTTGTAGATGGCGACGACTTCGGCATCGTGCATCAGCGCTACTCGGCCAGTGTGCTCGCGTTCCAAGGCCTCTCGGTGGCGGGCCTTGTACGCCTCGTAGTTTGATCGGGCTTGGGATTCAGGCACTCCGTCACCTCCGTTCGGGATGCTTGCTTCTGACACACGTCTATGGTATGCGCAAGCTACTGCGAGTGACAGCGAGCACGCAACGCTCGACTGCCCGCGTCGGCGATTGTCAGGCGCTCCCTGATCAATCGGCGCAAGCGCGGGGTTGTCCTCAAGCCTGTTCGTCGCGTCACGTGTCGCAGATGAAGATCCGGTCCCAATCGATGAACCCCACCGCCCGCCCACCGGCGAACACCGTGTCGCGCGCAGCAATGTCGCCGTGGCACGCCACCTGTCCCGGCCCCACCGCCCGGAAGCCTTCAGCAACGTCCGAGCCGGGGCGAAAGCTCTGGCGGTGGTTGCCTCTCATGAGCTCCTCGGTTGTCTTGCGACGGAACAGGTCCTTGGGAACATCTGCCGGGGTCACGCCAGGCCGTGGGTAGCAGCCGCCGTCGAGGCTGGTCGGAATAGTCGCTGTTTTGGGGACTTCAGCGCCAGTGCCGTGCCCGTGGCTCGGCCTCGCCGAGGTGCGCAGTGAGACCTGCGAAATCGTCGAGATCGGAAGTGATGACGGTGTCGTCAAGACGGACCGCGCATGCGAGCACGTGAGCGTCGACGACATCGGACTCCCCGGAATGGCGCTCGCGCATCGCAGCCACCCCGTCGGGGTCTGGCGGCCCCGACTCGGCTACCCATTCGGCCATGAAGTCCGCCAGGGCACGTCGACGGCGATGCTCTTCGGCGAGCATCACCAGTCCTTGCTTGATTGCTGCTGAGCGGCCGCCGAATTCGGACGCGAGCTCGTCGAGCAGCGCACGGTCCTCGTCATCGAGGCGCACCGTGGCCGTCTCAGCAGTCGCCCCGGCATCAGCGTCGGACTCCATTTGCTCAACGGTACTCGCCATGGTCGCTCCCGCTCTCACCGCGTCACATGATGAATCGAAAATAGATGAAACCGCATCGACGACGTCACTGGTGCCGGCGAGAGCACATGCGCTGCCCGCAGAGCGAGCAACCGCCTCAGAGAGGATCTCGATCCGGCATCCCGACAGCAGTCTCGACATCTGCGCCTGTGGTCCACCTCGCCAACCCTGAGCCAGCACGACAGCGGGAACCGTCGGCGTCAGTCCTGCGGCGAGTACCCCCTGATGCAAGGCCCACACCCGTCGGTCATTGCGTTCAGCCGCAATCAGCGCGCCGGTGTCGTACGTATAGCCGGGCACGCTGCTGACTCATGCCCTCAGGTCCGAAGCGATTGCCTTGTCAGCCCAGGCCCGTTCCTCGGCGCTGAGCTCGCCGTGCTCCTGCTCCCACTCGCGCACCGCAGCAAGCCCGTCCTCAATACGGATCGCCCGCTCTGCGGCCGCATTGAGCCACGCAGACAGGCTGACCCGTGCGACGCAGCGGCACTGGCTGCACGCTCGGCAACCGACTCGTCCAAAGAGATCGACAGCTTCTTCACCGCCACGAACCTACCGGTAGCCCTGCGCTCCGATCCAACTGATTTCGGTGTGACGCCAGCCCGGTGACGGCACAGCAGCCGATCTGGCCGACGAGACTCAGCCGTGCCTTTCAGAACTGCCAGTAGCGGCGGCGTGGGCGATGAGCGGGCGGAGCTGTTCGGCAGCGCGGTGCTGGATGTCGAGCGTGGCCACGATCCCCTCGCGCTCCATCTGCACGAACGCCGGCACCCCCGCAGCGATCTTGCGCACCACCGCCCGCCGGCAGCCGGCGATCACCTCGGCCACCATGTCGGCGAGCTCATCGGCCCGCCCGGCGCCCAGCCCGTAGCCGCCCACCAACGCCGCTATGCGCGCCGACCGATCAGGCGCGCCGGGCCAGCCCTCCAACCACCGATCCGCATCGCCGCACACCGACGCGAACTGCCACACGGCGTGCGCGAGGTCCCACATCGGCGACGCCACGAAGATCCCGTCCCAATCGATGAACGCCACCGCCCGCCCGCCGGCGAACACCGTGCTGCGCGCAGCGAGGTCGCCGTGGCACACCACCTGCCCCGGCCCCACCGCCTGGGGGCCCTCAGCGAAGCCCGAGCCCGCAGCGAACCCCGCGACGCAGTCGTGACAGGACCCCA
>JAJDVQ010000049.1 GCA_022826045.1 Acidimicrobiia bacterium
CGTGCAGCTGCTGGGCCCCGATGGGCTGTTGGGCCAGCTGACCAAGGCGGTGCTCGAGCGGGCTCTGGCTGAGGAGCTGACCGATCATCTGGGCTATGAGAAGGGCGATCCTGCCGGCGCGGGGTCGGGGAACTCGCGCAACGGCACCGCCCCAAAGCGGATCCGCACCGGGATCGGGTCAGTCGATCTGGACGTGCCCCGGGACCGCAACGGCGATTTCGAGCCACAGATCGTGCCCAAGGGCCGCACCCGTTTCGACGAGTTCGACGACAAGATCGTCGCCCTCTATGCGCGGGGCATGACCGTGCGCGACATCCAGGCGCACCTGGCCGAGATGTACGGCGTGGACGTCAGCCACGATCTGGTGTCGCGGGCCGCCGAAGGAGTGTGGGACGAGGTCGAGGCGTGGCGCAGCCGGCCTCTCGACGCCGTGTACCCGATCGTGTTCATCGACGCGCTGCAGGTCAAGAAGTGATCTACACCACCAACATGATCGAGAACATCAACCGGCAGCTCCGCAAGGCCGCCAAGAACCGCGGACACTCACCGCAACGAACGAGCCGCCATCAAGCTCCCCTGCCTCGCCGTGCGCAACATCACCACCACCCGAGGCGGCACAGCAGGCACCCGAACCCAAGGACGGACCAAATGCATCAACCAGCTCGCCATCCGCTACCCAGGACGACTCCCCCTAACATGACCACCCACCACCCTGCTTACACAGAACATGTGACACTCCCCCAGCGGCCCGGCTCGGACCGCCCGGCCGCGGCGGGCGGCCGCTCGCGCAGCAGCCGGAAACTCCCCAAAGGACTGGCTTTCTCGGTGCGTCCGCGGCGCACCCGCGAAGCCAGCCCGCGGTCGGCTTCGAGCTTGGGCGTGCGAGGCCGCCGAGCACGCGCCTGCGCCGCCTCGGCCCGGTACGCCCCCGTCAGCGTCGCGTCCGCGGCGCAGCTCGCGCCACACCGTCGAGGGATGCCGACCGAGCCCAGCAGCGATGTCCTCGCAGCGGACCCCCTCCGATCTCAACGCCTCAATACGAGCGCGCTCCAACGCGCTCAGCCGTGCAGCCATACTGGACACCTCCACTGGTGGTTGCTCTGTTGCAAGACCGGCCATCATGACCGATCACTCGCAACCACCAGTGGAGTTCGCCCTGTGTCTATGTTCCGCATAGGCACATGGCCCGTATGGACTGATCGCAGCAGCCACGCGACCAGTCTCATCCACTGCTCGCGCCAAGCGCTAGCTCCGAAACTGACGGAGGTTGTTCACAGTCAGGATTGCCCGCGAGAGGACGTCCTGATGGACGATCGAGAGCAGCAGCGCAAGATCCGGCATCGCCTGTCGGTGCTTCGCCACGCCGAGGAGCTCTCTGGCAACGTCGCGGCAACGTGCCGCTAGGTGCGGGTAGCTTCCCTATCGAGCGCTTTGCGTATCAACGCATATCTGGCGTCAGTCTTGACCAGTTTGCTGAAGGGTTCGAGCGCATCGGGAGGGATGGGCAGTCCGGCTACCGCTCGTGCCAGATACTTGTGCATCTCGGCCTGATTCGCAGAGTCGTTCATTCCGTGTGCACGCATGTATGTGGCACATTCGTCATACATGGCCTCGCCGTCGCGCACATTGCCATTGACTATTGAGATGAGCCCTGCGGTCGCCAATGACAACGGCGCTTCGTCAGTGTCGGGAAGCATGCGCTCGGCTACTTCGGTGTCGCCCGCCATGGCCAGGGCGAAAGCTGCGTTGTTGCGTAGGCCAAGGCCGCGCAGGCCGAGCCGGATTCCGTTGTGGCAGATCCGCGCGGCTTGTTCGTAGTCGCCGGCGCTCATCGAGAGCATGTACGAGGCACGCACTTGGGCAGTTTCAGAGCAGGGTTGCAGTCGGGCACGTTCGACTGCGGCTTCGGTGCTCGCGTCGAAATCGAATCTGAGGTATTCGATGGTGCTCTCGATCCCGAGCAGTGGGGAGACTTCTTCGTGTAGGCCGTTGAGTTCGACATACGCCCGTTCGAGTACTTCAAGGTCCGACACGGAAGATGTCGTGTCAGCGACGTAGCACGCGATGTCCAAGCTTCGGTAGCCGCATCGCTTCAGGGCAGCGACAGCTTCTCTCGTAGCTCGTTCTTGTCCGTTCGCTGCTCGCTTCTCAAAGAGGCTCAGCAGTCGAGCGTCGAGTTGCAATTCCTCCCGCTCGGTGAGATCGGCGCTCTTCCATGCTGTGGTTCTCACGGCCCTGCGCAGCCGTCTGAGCGCACCTGGAATGTCTCCCGCCTGGCTCTGCACCGCGGCCTGAAGGCGAATCAAACGAAGGTTGTCGGGCCGGCGCGAAACGATCCGATCGATGGCCCTTATGGCATCGGTGAATTGCTCCTTCATTACCAGGAGAGCGACCAGCGACCCCACGACAGTCATGTCCGCTGGTGCGAGATGACTAGCGGTGAGAGACGCCTTGAGGGCCTTGGTGTGCGAACCCAGCAGCGTGTGCGCGTAGCTGAGTTCATGCCACGCGATTGGATTGTCTGGCAGGGCCTTCAACGATGCCCGAAGATCCCGAACTGCATCAGCGGGCCTTCCCATCTTCGAGAGGATCCATGCCCGCACCGTCAAGCCCGCCGGGTCGTCGCAGTCGTGCAATAAACCCAACGCTTCGTCGGGCGGGCGGTAGTGCAGCGAGACGCGCGCGCCGATGCCGGCCGCTGCGTTCCGCTGCTCGTCGTTCGACGCTGACGAATGAACTTTGCGCGCCGCGCGCTCTGCGTCGGCGAACTCACCCAGCGAGGCGAACACATGGGTCGCGACAACAAGCGCCGGGGCATCGAAGGAATCGCTCTCGAGCACCTTCGTCGCTGCTCGTTCAGCGCTGACTCGGTTGCCAGCAGCGAACTCGGCCGCTGCCAGCCTCGCGAGGGCTGTCGGAGACTCAGGATGCCTCTCGGCGAGCATTCGAGCGTCGAACAGCCCGCGACTGACGGATTCGGCGTCTGACGGACCGGGGTCGCGGGTCGCGACTTCGTCGACCCCCGAAGAAGAGCTGTGCCAAGCCAAGTGCTGCGCTCCGAAGCTCGTGAAACTTGCGTGACTCCAAAAGTTCGCGCTCTCGCGGCGGTCCATCAACGCGGTTGCCTGATCAAGCATCTCTACAGCCCTGTCTGCAGCGCGACTTCGGAAGGTGTGCCGATGTCAGCCCTGAGTCGCCTCATGATGATGTCCACTCGCCGGAGTACCCATTCCAGACCCCACGCCGGCAGGTTCTGCTCCCGTCGCTGTCTAGTCGCTCGCATCTTCGGAACCGGATGGCAGAGCTGTGTCAGCAGCGCGACGACCTGATGCCGTATGGCCGCTGGGATGTCACCGGAGATGAGGGAGATGGCAGTGGAATAATCCAGAACGGCTCGCGACGCCCACATGCCGAACATGGCCTCCCGCGCAGCTGGCGGAGCCGCAAGAAACGCCTGTGACGTGGCACCACTGGAAGGCACCAGCGAGTTCATCTGCTGACCAGAGATGATCTCGCACAAAACTGACCCGACGAGATAGAAGTCGGCGTACTTGAAGTCATCATCAGACGATCTCCCGAGGCCCAGCAAGTGCTCGGGCGGGGCGTGATCTATGTCGCCTCGTCCCCACTCGTATGCGGATGGGTCAAGCCTTGCGCTGTCTTGAAGATCCCGGCTCCGTCCCAAGTCAGACACTTTGGCAGCGACCCGTCTGTTGCCGACCATGAACAGGAGCACATTGTCGGCCTTGAGGTCCCGATGGGCGATGAGGCTGGTGTGCATCTGATGCAGACCAGACACGACATCGCGGAAAATACCGAGCCTGTGCAGCCAACCGACCTGGTCGCGATATGTGAGCAGGTCGACAAGAGCCAAGTCAGCGAGTTCCATCGCGTGAAATCGCACATTCAAGACAGTGCTCGTGCCCTGGACGCTGACCGGCACGGCGCTCATGCCAGAAGATCGCAGATCAACGATGTTGCTCTTGCCCCGAAGCGACTGGAGCAGATGGCCCTCCGTATCGAACTCCAGCACTGCTTCAGTCGAGCTTGCATGCCCCAGCTTGAGCACCTTCACCGCTACAGGAACCTGGTCTTGCTGGTCGAACGCCTTGAACACGAACGAGAAGTAGCCGTGTCCCACAAGGTGCTGGATGCGGTAACGATTGTCGATCGTCATGCCCAAGAAGACCGTCGGATCGTCAGCCATACTTCGCCCTCAGCTCGGCGAGCACTTCGGGATGCTGCCGGATGATCTCCAATACGTCCTCGGGGACGACCCCTGATGACAGAGCGAGCGTGTCGGCGTCAATCCCGTACACCCCTTCGGCCCGTTCCCGCAGATTGGCTGACGGCGGACGGGCGCCGTTCTCGACTCGAGACAGATACGACGGGTTCACGCCCAGGTCAGCCGCAGCGCTCCGCAGCGACTGCTGCTTGGCCTCGCGCGCCTTGCGGAGAACCTGTGCGATGCTCGACTGCTCGTCCACACGTGCAGCCTAAGCAGTGTTGACCAAGTTGTCAACGGAGATGTGGGGTGCCGGAGAATCCGGGAACGCTCAACTGCGAGCGTGGTCGGCCACCATGTCGGCGAGCTCATCGGCCCGCCCGGCGCCCAGCCCGTAGCCGCCCACCAACGCCGCTATGCGCGCCGACCGATCAGGCGCGCCGGGCCAGCCCTCCAACCACCGATCCGCATCGCCGCACACCGGCGCGAACTGCCACACGGCGTGCGCGAGGTCCCACATCGGCGGCGCCACGAAGATCGCGTCCCAATCGATGAACGCCGCCGCCCGCCCGCCGGCGAACACCGTGCTGCGCGCAGCGAGGTCGCCGTGGCACACCACCTGCCCCGGCCCCACCGCCTGGGGGCCCTCAGCGAAGCCCGAGCCCGCAGCGAACCCCGCGACGCAGTCGTGACAGGACCCCA
>JAJDVQ010000017.1 GCA_022826045.1 Acidimicrobiia bacterium
CGTGATTGCAGCGATCGTGAGCGTGCTGGGGGCCGGGTTCTTGGCCATGCTGTTCTTCTTCATGCGCGGCATCAGGGCAGACATCGCCGACCTGCGCACCGAGATGCGCGCCGAGATCCGCTCCCTGCGAGCCGAGATGCAGACCGAGTTCGCAGCCGTGCGAAGTGAGATGCAGACCGAGTTTGCAGCCGTGCGAAGTGAGATGCAAGGCATGCGCAGCGACATTGCCGCGCTGCAGCAGACGGTTGCTCGCCACGACGGCATCCTGTCGCAGATCGGCCGCCAGAACGGCACCGCCACTGCCTAACAGGACGCAGCGAGCCGGCCGCGGCGGTTTGGGCACTCTTCGGCACCCTGCTCACCATCTGGGGGGAGGGCAGCCCACAGACGGTCCGCGTCGCGCTCCGACAGCTGTGGCCTCTGCCGTTACGCCAGCTTCGCGGCGATGGACCCCACCGAGCGCAGGGCTGTGCCGTCGGCGCCTTGGGTGACGAAGCGGCGAGCGGGCCCGTCCAGCGCCTCGGCGATGAGGTCGTCGAGCAGCTCGATGAGGCTGTCGCCCTCGTGTGACCAGAAGTACCAGCTCAGCGAGCCGGGAATCGGATTGATCTCGTTCACCCACAACCCGCTCGGGTCGTCGCCGCCATCCCAGAGGAAATCGATGCGCATGACCGAACGGGCCATCACGAGGCGGCTTGCTTCCACCGCCGCCGCGCGCAGCGATGACTCGATGGCTGCCGGCAGCACGGCAGGCAGCTCGCGTGGCGCCGTGGCCATGCCGCCCCCGCCTGTCAGGTACTTCTCGGCGTAGGTGTAGATCGTGCTGTCGCTGCGCAGCGGCCGTTCCACGGCGCTCAGCCGCAGCTCCGGCCAGGTGCGCACCGAGATGTTCAGATCGATGATGTCGCTGAGGTAGCGCTGCACTACCGCGCCGTCCCGCAGCAGCGGCGACGAACGCGCCAGCGCCCGCGCCGTCGCGAGGTCGTCCACAATCTCGATGCCGATGGACGACCCGCCGAAACGAGGCTTGACGATCAGCGGAACGCCGGCCAGATCTGCCGCTGCATCACCGCGGGGCGACTCTTCGGTGAGCAGCCAGAGCGGCAGCGTGGGCAGTCCGGCCGCTTCGGCGGCACCGCTGAACGCCAGCTTGTCCATGCAGACAGCGGCGCTGCGCTGCCCTGGACCGGTGTATGCCAAGCCGGCCAGGTCGAACAGGGCCGGCAAGCCGCCGTCCTCGCCCGGGCCGCCGTGACAGCAATTGACGACGACGTCGACCGGCACTGGCCGGCGACGCCGGTCCGCACGCACAAACCCGCCGCCGGGGCGTGCCGCGGGCTCGATCTCGGATGCCGAGCGCGGCAGACCCTCGGCGAAGGCCGACGCCTCGATATCGGGCGGCACTTCGTGCCAGGTGCCGACCGGCGACCAGTACAGCGCCACTGGGTTGCGCCCGGCATCGGCAAGCGCATGCACTGCCTGCAAACCCGTGAGGATCGAGATGTCGTGTTCAGGCGACGGTCCGCCGAAACACACGCCGGGACGGGTCATGGGGCCATGTTCTCATGGACGGGAGGCGATCAGGGGTAGTGGTCGGGGAGGTCGTTCTCGTAGAGAACGGCATCGCCGGCGCCGAGATGAGCGCGCACCCACTTCACTGCTTCCTCGCGGTCTGCCATGCAGCGAACCGTGGCGCGGTCGCCGGTGCGGTCGTGGATGAGGGTGCGTGCGCTGCGTCCGCGCGTCGCGCGGCGCGCGGTGCTGCGGTCCCACCCGGCAGCGCCGGCGAGCAGCGCAATCCGGTTGGTCCTGCCCACGATGATCACGTCGTCGGCAATCTCCGCGGCCTGCTTGCCGAGCTGGCGGTTCTCGTGTGCCTGGCTGCGGCCGAGTTCGACCATGCCCGGCGTCACCACCACGCGCCGGCCGGCATCGGTGTTTGCCAGCATGGACAAGGCAGCGCGCGCACCTGCCGGATTGGAGTTGTAGGTGTCGTCGATGACCATGACCCCCCCGGGGCTGCGCCCGGCGGTACGGCGGTGGTCGGGCGTCGGCAGGTCGCCCAAGCGGCTCGCAATGTCTGCGTCGGAGACTCCCAGGACCGATGCCGCAGCCACGGCGCACGCGACATTCGCCGGCGCTGCGCCGCCGAGCGGCCCGATGGCGATCTCCCTGCCGAACACAGTGATGCGACGCGAGATGGCGGCCTCGTTCACAAACGCGCTGGCCGGCGCGTCGGCAGGTGCAGTGACGGGCAGCACGGTCACATCCGCGCTCGGATCCTGTGTCGAGCATCGGATGACCCGCAAGCCCGAGGCGGCCAACCGATCGGCCTCTGCGCTCAATCCGTAGGCGTCGATGTTGAGAATCGCCGTGCGGCTCGTTGCGAAGATCTCTGCCTTGGCGGCCACGATGCGGTCGAGGCTGCCGAAGCGTTCGAGGTGAACCGGTCCGATTGAGGCCAGTATCGACACCGACGGGCGCACCCAGCGGGTCATGGCGGCGATCTCGCCTGCGCCGAAGGTGCCCATCTCCGCGACGAACACCTCGGTGCCGGGCACCAAGTGCTCGTTGACGCTGCGACATATCCCTGCGGTGTTGTTGAAGCTGGCCGGCGTTGCCACCACCGCCCGGGATCCCTCCACGAGCTGGCGCAGGTAGCCCTTGATGGTGGTCTTGCCATACGAACCCGTCACCGCGACCCGCACGGGATCAACCTCGTCCAGCCGCTGTTGTGCGCGGTGCACCCAGCGGCGAGACAGCACGGCTTCGAGCGGCGCCAAGATCGCCAGCGAGACGTCCACCCACAGCGGCATGCCGAAGAGCAGCACCGCCACCACCGGTTCAGCCAGCCCGGCCAGCAGACCTGCACCTACGAGCACTGCCCACAGCAGCGCCAGGGTGATGGCCACGGTGGCGAGTCGGCGAGTCCACGCCAGCGGGCTCGACCGTCCCCGGATGTCGAGACCCTGCGGACCGACCGCGACAGCGGCCGCAGTCATCGCCGGCGCCCACCAGAACGTGCCGCTCAGCACCACGCCGGCGGCGGCCGCCAGCGCCAGCACGCGATTGTTCCTGTCGAGCAGCCACCATCGCCGGGCGAATCGCGACGTTCGGCCGACGCCGTAGTGCTCACGCTGGGCGACCCGCAGCCAGCGGGCGGCCGAGATCATGCCGGCGACGACCGACGTCCACAGCACGATCTGGTTCATCTGTTCCTGCTCGCAGGCAGTCGTTCGCTAGGCACGCGCCTCAGAGGTTGTCACAGCACGTCGAGGCGTCGTGAAATGGCATCGGCGAGCGATGGTGCAGCCTCGGTCGGCACGAAGTGTCCCACGCCGTCGAGGACCGTCAGTCGCGCGGCTGCCAGCATCTTCGCTGCCCGTTCAGCGACCTCAATGGGCACTTCATCATCACGGCGGCCCCACACCAGCTCCACCGGCTGGGAGATCTCGCCGAGCTGGGCTTCATAGGTCTCGTTGACGACCGTCACGAGCACTTCTCGCATGACTCCCGTCGCGCTCCGGTAGTCGGCGCTGCCGAAGCGCTGCCGCATGCGCTCCATGGCGTCGTCGCCGAGCAAGCCGCGCCGGTGCAGATTGCGCGCGAGGCGGTATCGCAGGGCTGGCCGCGCAGCGGGGCGGTCGGCTCGTCGAAGCAGCGGCACCCCGCACAGCACCAGCGCAGCGACAGCGTCTGGGAGTCGCGTTGCCAGCTCCACCGCGACCCGTCCCCCGAAGCTGTGGCCGATCAGCACGACCCGCGGACTGCATTCGTCGAGCACCGGACGGATTATCTCGGCATAGCCGGCGGCGCCGCACGGCGCTTCAGGCGCTGGGCTGGCGCCGAAACCGGGCAGGTCGAGGGCGATGGCGCCAGCAGTGCCTCGCGACTCGACAAGACCGGTCAGGGCGGTGTCGAAGTCGGTGTGGCTGCGGCCCCAGCCATGCAGCGCCAGCACGTCGGCCGGCGGATCACCGACGCGGCTGCCGAAGAGGCTGCCGCCGGCGAAACTTGAGAGCGGGCTCAGCGGGCGAGGACCTCTGTGTCGGGCCCAGGATGCGAGCGGTTGAGGGCTGACAGCAGCGCCCGGAAGCTGGCCGTGACGATGTTCGGGTGCAGCCCGACGCCCCAGTACACGTCGCGAGAGGGTGTCTCGATCTCGACGTAGGCCGCAGCGGTGGCATCCGCCCCCGCGCCGACGGCGTGCTCGTGGTAGTCGACGAGGCTGACCTCGACGCCGAGCGCGTCGGCCAATGCGGTTTTGAAGGCAGACAGCGGGCCGTTGCCGCGTCCCTTCGCGCGCACCTCGCCGTCGGGGCCCTTGATGGTGGCCTCCACCTCCGACTCGTCGGATGACTCCGAGTCGAAGTAGCTGCGATGGCCCAGGTAGGTGTACGGCGACTCGGCATGCAGGTAGGTCTCGTCGAAGGTCTTCTTGATGGCCTCCGGCAGGATCTCGCCTCCTTCGTCGGTGATCGCCTGGATCACACTGCTGAACTCGATCTGCAGCCGACGCGGCAGATCGAGGCCGAAGCTGTTCTTCATGACGTAGGCCACGCCGCCCTTGCCCGACTGGCTGTTCACGCGGATGACGTCCTGGTAGGTGCGGCCCACATGCGCCGGATCGATCGGCAGGTAGGGCACCTCCCAGAAGTCGTAGTCGTCGGCCAGCGCTTCGAAGCCTTTCTTGATGGCGTCCTGGTGGCTGCCGCTGAATGCCGTGTACACCAGGTCGCCGCCGTAGGGGTGGCGGGGATGCACCGGCAGCTGGTTGCAGTACTCGGCGATGCGGCGCAGGTGATCGATGTG
This sequence comes from Acidimicrobiia bacterium, assembly GCA_022826045.1. Taxonomy (GTDB): domain Bacteria; phylum Actinomycetota; class Acidimicrobiia; order Acidimicrobiales; family Poriferisodalaceae; genus Poriferisodalis. The sequence goes on from JAJDVQ010000017.1 coordinate 4,813, forward strand.
GCTGATGTCCAGCTCGGGGTCGACACCTTGGCTGAACAGGTTCATCGCCAGCGTGATGATGTCGACATTGCCGGTGCGCTCGCCGTTGCCGAACAGGGTGCCTTCCACCCGGTCGGCTCCTGCCATCACACCGAACTCTGCCGCCGCCACGCCGCAGCCGCGGTCGTTGTGGGGGTGCAGCGACAGCACGACGGCGTCGCGGTTGTCCACGTTTCGGTGGAAGTATTCGATGAGGTCGCCGTAGGTATTCGGGGTCGCCATCTCCACGGTGGCGGGCAGGTTCAGGATGATCGGGTCCTCGGCGGTGGCGCCCCATTCCGCGCTGACGGCGTTGCACACCTCCAGCGCGAAGTCGATCTCGGTGCCCGTGAACGACTCGGGCGAGTACTCGAAGCGGATCTCCCCGCCCTCGCGCCGCTGGGCCAGCTCCTTGCAGAGCCGGGTGCCGGAGATGGCGATGTCGCGGATGCCCTCTCTGTCCAGCCGGTACACCACCCGGCGCTGCAGCTCCGACGTCGGGTTGTAGAGGTGCACGATCGCCTTCTTGGCCCCGGCGATGGACTCATAGGTCCGCTCGATCAGCTCCGGCCGGCTCTGCGTGAGCACCTGGATCCAGACATCGTCGGGTACCAGGTCTTCCTCCACGAGCATGCGGCAGAACTCGAAGTCGGGCGCGGAGGCCGACGGGAACCCCACCTCGATCTCCTTGAACCCCATCTCGACGAGCGCCTCGAACATCTGGCGCTTGCGCGGCACGTCCATCGGGTCGATGAGGGCCTGGTTGCCGTCGCGCAGGTCCACCGAGCACCACAGCGGCGCCTCGGAGATGATCTTGTCGGGCCAGGTGCGGTCCGGCAGATGCGCGGGATAGGCGTAGGTGCCATAGAGGCCGTACGGCATCGAGCTCGGCTGCTGGGCGCTGATGCGCTTGACGTCTGCCATGGGAATCTCCTGCGGTTGGGGCGGTCGATTGGGGTTCTGGGAAATCGGATCGGTCGGTTTCGGGCGGGTCGGTCGTATTCGGGCCACGAAAAAACCCCCTGGCCCGGAGGCGCAGGAGGTTGGGCGAGGACCTGTGCGGTCCTCGCCTAGGTAAGAAGGAGCAGTCCGGTAGCGGAAAGCAGTTCGGTGTGAGTCGAGGCGCGAATCACGCAGCAGAGGTTACCAGACAGGTCCCGGCAGGTCGCGTGAGCGAGCACGGCTGCTCAGCGGCGGCGGTCGGCGTGCAGGGTCAGCATCGATTGGTGCAGATCGGTGCCGCAGTGCTTGGCCCACTCGCCGTCGCTGCCGAGCTCCCAGCGAGCAATGCCGTCGTCGAGGTACATGTCGGTGAGATCAACGAGCTCGCTGACGAGTGCGGGCGTCTCCACGGGCGCCAGCGCCTCGACGCGGTAGCGCAGGTTGCGCGGCATGGCGTCGGCTGAGCCCAGCAGGATCGTGTAGCCCCGGTCGCGATTGCCGAACCGGTACACGCGGCTGTGCTCCAGGAAGCGGCCCACGATGCTGCGCACCGAGATGTTCTCGCTCATGCCCTCGACGCCGGGGACCAGGCAGCAGATGCCGCGCACCACGAGGTCGATGCGGCAGCCCTGCTGTGACGCCTCATACAGGGCGTCGATCACCTCGCTGTCGACGATGGCGTTCATCTTCATGAAGATGTGGCCGTCGGGCTCGGCCGCCTCGGCGGCGATGTGCTTGACCAGCGATTGGCCCAGGCTGTGCGGTGCCACGGCCAGCTTGCGGTAGTCGGTCTTGCGGCTGTAGCCGGTGAGCGAGTTGAACAACGCGGCCACGTCGGCTGCGAAGTCCCTGTCGGCAGTGAGCAGTCCGAAGTCCTCGTAGATGCGGGCCGTGTCGGCGTTGAAATTGCCGGTGCCGACGAAGCAGTAGTGGGCGATGCCCCGGGACTCGCGCCTCACCACCATGGCCAGCTTGCAGTGGGTTTTCAGGCCAACGACGCCGTAGGCCACGTGCACGCCCGCGCGCTCCAGGATGCGTGCCCACTCGATGTTGGCATGCTCGTCGAAGCGGGCCTTCAGCTCCACAACCACCACGACCTGCTTGCCTCGCTCCGCGGCCCGGATGAGCGAATCGACGAGTCGAGTCCGCTCCGAGGTCCGGTACATGGTCAGCTTGATGGCCAGCACATCGGGGTCGTCGGCGGCCTGGCGGATGAATGCGTCGAGGCTGGTGGTGAACGACTCGTACGGCAGGTGCACCAGCACGTCCTGGCGCTTGAGGACGTCGAAGAAGTCGACGCCGGCTTCGGATTCCTCGGCGGCGCCCCGCCGGCTCGCGGTGCCGCTGGCGAGCAGCGCACTGGCTTCGGTCGCGGCGCGCAGCGGCAGCGGCGTCCGCGGGTTGTGCGGCGGCGTCTTGAGATCGTCGCGGTCGATGCCGTACAGCTCGAACAGGTCTGACAGGCCGAGCAGCCCTTTCGAGGTGTAGACGTCGTCGTGGGTCAGCTTCAGCTCGCGAGCCAGCATGTCCAGCGCGTCACTGCCCAGGTCGGGCGCGGCCTCGAGTCGCACGGCGCCGCCGAAGCGACGCTGGCGCAGCTCGAGCTCCATGTGCTTGAGCAGATCGTCGGTCTCGGTGTCGTCGATGTCGAGATCGGCGTCGCGGGTGACCCGGAACGTGCTGTGGCTCAGCAGCTTCACGCCCGGGAACAGGTCGTCGAGGTGCCAGGCGATCACCGACTCCAGCGTGATGAAGCGATTCTCGTCGGGCAGGGCCAGAAAGCGCGGCAGGATCGGCGGCACCTTGACGCGGGCGAACGACGGCCCGCTGCGCGAGTGCTCGACGAAGACGGCGAGGTTCAGCGACAGGTCCGAGATATAGGGAAAGGGATGTGCCGGATCGACGGCGAGCGGGGTCAGCACCGGGAACACCTGCTCGCTGAAGAGCTCGGCGATCCAGGCGCGGCTGGTGGCATCGAGATCGTCGGGCTCGACGAAGGAGATCCCCTCGGCAGCGAGTGCCGGCCGCAGCTCGTCTTCGAACAGCGACGAGGCATCTTGGAGCTGCCCGGCCGCGGCCGCCCGGATCCCCTCGAGCTGCGCCCGCGGGGTCAGCCCGTCGGAGCCGGCTTGGCGCACTCCGGCCTCGATGGAGTCGAGCACCGTGGGCACCCGCACTTGGAAGAACTCGTCGAGATTCGACGCGTGGATGGCCACGAACCTGATGCGCTCGAGGAGCGGAAGCTCTCGATCATGCGCGAGTGCCAGGACGCGATGGTTGAAGTCCAGCCAAGACAACTCTCGATTGAGATAGCGCTTGGGTGATCGGGCCCCGTTGGCGGCGGACATGACGGCTCAAGCCCCTGTGCGGTCACTGCAAGGCACAGCGGGGCGAAGCACCCTGCGCCCGTGAGAGTACGCAATCGGCGCCGCTGTCCACAAGGGGGCGGCCAAGTCCCCTAGCTCGCCGCTATCTGCAGGCGCGGCTTGTGGACAACATGTGAGCATCGGGCAGGCGTCTTGTGGACACCTGCCCCCGCCAGCGCTCAGGCCGGTGCGAACTCGAAGGCGTCGCTGACCACCACGTCGGTGCCGATGAACTCGGTCTGGGTCATCTCGTCCATGAGCGATGGGTCGCTGCAGCGGGCCCACTGCCGCCCGTTTGGCGTCCGCACGGCTGCCAGGGCCACTTCAGGCGCCTCCCGGCCGTGCATGACCGTGTAGGCCTCGATGGTGGCGTCGCCGCTGTATGCGGCATCCAACTCGACCGACGGGAACTGGTCGATCTCGTGTTGGCAGTCTTCGTGGCGGAAGCCGTCGGAGGGCGGCGAGGTCGAGTAGATGCCGAACGCGTGCTTGGTGAGGTAGCCGCCGTTCGCCGAGCAGAGCCCGATGCTGCCCGGGTTCTCGCGCAGCGTGTTTGCCATCGTTGCGATGGAGTGGGTGACGTAGTTGTTGAGCGGCCCGCCGGCGAAGGTGAGCCCGCCGGTGAGCGTCAGGTCGCGCTCGAGTCCGAGGCCGAGCTCGGTGGCAGAGATCTGCACCGCAGAGGGGAAGCACGAGTACAGGTCGACGTAGTCGATGTCGTCAACGTGAACGCCGGCCAACTCCATCGACCGCCGGCCCGCCACTCGGATGGCGGGGGAGCTGTGCAGATCGCCCCGGTTGGACACGAAATCGGTGTCGCGCCCGTCCGTGCCGGCATGGGGGAATACCCAGCGGTCGGCGGGCACCCCTGCGGCCGTGGCCGCCTCCGCGGAGCACACGATGAGCGCAGCGGCCAAGTCGAGATCCCAGTTGGAGTTCATCGACTTCGTGTAGGGGAAGCCGACGAGCCGGTTGCCGGGACTCGGATTGCGGATCTCCTCTGCCGTCATGGGCGTGCGCACCCACGAGTACGGGTTGGCCACCGCTGCCTGGTTGAACCTCTCCCACATCGCGGCAACGCGGTCGCGGTGGGCGTCCATCGACTCGCCGCGCGATGCCCGGAAGGCCGACTCGAATACCGGGTAGAGGCAGATCGGGTCCCTCAGGCCGCGTTCGGCTTCCACCTTGTTGTTCATCACGACGTCTTTGCCGAGATACTCGTCGGGCAGCACATCGGTCTGGTCGGTGTAGGGAATGCGCTGGTCTGCCCGACGCGCCCGGCGTCGGCTCCAGATGCCCTCCGCTCCGGCGATCAGCACGATGTCGGCTTCGCCGGCGCTGATGCGTTGGCAGGCTTCATTCACCAGCGATTGCGGTGTGTTGCCGCCGTCGGTGGAGAGCCCGGTCCTGCCAGTGGCCCCGAAGCGTTCGTTCAGCAACGCAGCAGGGTCGGAATACGGCCAGGCACCCTTGACGACCCAGGTGTGGGTGGCTCGGCTGGTCAGTGCCGGTGCGCCAGCATCTTGCGCAGCCGCGGCCAGTGCCTCGGCCATCATGGCGACCGGCTCGAGCGCTTCGACAGGAACCTCGGGGCGCTGCTTGAACTGTCCAGCGCCCACAAGAACGGGGGTGCGGGGATCGATCTGGCTGCTGGTCATGGCGATGCGGCCTCGTGGTCGGGAACTGCGGGGTGAACGGGACGCGACGTTAGCGAACAGGGTTCTGGCGAGGCCGGGTCAACAGACGTGCACAGGCGTCCAGAGCAGCGGCGTTGCGCTCGACGGGCGGCAGTAGCGTCGCGAGCGGGAGGCCTCCGGTGGCCAAGTTGCCCGATCACTACGCAGCGCTCGGAGTGCGCCCCGACGCCGATGCGGCAGAAATCCGGCGCGCGTGGATCCGGGCCGCTCGTGCCAACCATCCCGACCAGCGCGGCGAAGTCAACCGGGAGCAGACGGAGCGGTCTGATCGGCGCATGCGGGCCGTGAACGAGGCGTGGCGGGTGCTGGGACGTGCAGAGTCGCGCCGTTCCTACGACGAAGAGCGCGCTGCCGCAGCGCCGCAGCCGCCCGAGCCCTCGCCTCCTGCGAGCCCGGCCCCGCCTGCGGGTGGCACTGCGGCCAGTCAGGGCGGACCCGATGACCCCTGGTTTGACGACGGCGCCACCACCGTTGAGCCTGGCGGTCCGGGCGGCTTCGTTGTCCGTCACCGCAGTGCGGCGCTGGTGGTGCGGGTGCTGCCGTGGCTGGCGATCGCTGTTGTGGGCCTGGTGATCTTCGTGGCCAGCGCCTATATGACCGCCAGCGACAACGTCGATCAATCCAGGGTCGCGGCGCTCGAGGTGGGCGAGTGCTTCTGGTTTGATCCCGACGGCACGCTGTTCACCGTCGGGTGCGAATGGCCGCAGACCGACGGCGTGCTCGACGAGATCATCACAACGTCCGCCAGCGACCGCTGCCGCCATCCTGATGCCGTCGCCCATCCAGCCCCCATCGCTGGCCGCCGCCTGTGCTTGGTGCCCGTCGACCGCTGGGAGCCGCCTGCAGCGGAGTAGCGGCGGTCAGCCGTGCTCGGTGAGCAAGAGGCGCACGCCCAGGTTGTGCTCGGGCGGCACGATGAACATCGCGTCTTGCGGCTCGCCTCCGCCGCACACGCCGACCCGTTGCGCGCCGGGGACGAGGCCGGGGTCGTCGAGCTGGAAGTGCAGGAGCTGCAGGCGGCCGGGCCGGTTGCCCATCCAGTGGGCCAGGTTGGCGTCGGTCGGCTGGATGAGCTTGAGGTTCCATGGGCCTGAGCGCAGGTCCACTCCGGTTCCGACGTTGGGGTCTTTCCACTCGTCGGTCTGCTCCATGCCCAACGGTCCTCTGAACAGCGCGGCTGCGGCTTGTACATCGGACGTCAAGTGGACCACGGTCGCCAACGATGTGGACCGCCCGTGGCGAGTGGGCGGCAGGGGCGGGGCGTCGTCCCAGCCTTCGCCGCCCGCCCAAGCGATCTGGATGACCATGCCCCAGCTGTCCTTGGGGTGGAGGAACGCTTCCTTCCACAGCGGATTCTCCTCGTTGACCCCGATGACGTTGTAGCCGGCGTCGCCCAGCGCGCCGACGGTGTCGGCGAAGTCGGGCGTCTTGAAGGTGAAGTGGTGCGGGCCGGGGCCGTTACGAGCCAGGAAGCGGTGCAGGAAATCGCTGCCGGGGTGCTCGAGCGGTTCGAGGATCTCGACCCGTGCGCCGCCGTCGAACGACACCTGGCAGAAGTAGAAATCGTCGCCCGCCTGCGAGGAGGGGTCGTTGTCGGGGCCGCCGATCCAGCGACCGCCCAGGTCGCGGCTGTAGCGGATCACGTTGTCCCAGGCGCGTTCGCTGACCACGGCGACGTGGTCCATGACGAGAGTGTCGGTCGGCATGGCGTCGCAGGCTATGCCCGAAAGGAGGATTCGCTCCCGTTGGGCGAGGCGGAGGGCGGGTGCAGGGGCATGCCACGGGCGAGGTCGTCGGCTTCCATCAGAGCTGCAGCCAGCCGTTCGTACATCTCGGCACGACGTGCCGGGTCGCTGTGGCCGAGCGGGGCCACCTCGTCGGGATCGGCCGCTGTGTCGAACAGCTGCTCCGAGCCGTCGCTGTGGCGCGTCAGCCGCAGATCCGCGGTGACGAGCGTGCGGGTCTTCACTGGCGCCAGCACGTCCATGGTCAGCGCGCCGGGGAAGTCGTCTTCGATCAGCACCTCGTCTCGCACCGTCTCCCGGGGGTCGTCCAGGATGGGCACCAGGCTGCGGCCTCCGATGCCGTCGTAGCCGGGCAGATCGGCAAGCTCCAGCAGCGTCGGCCCCAAGTCGATGCTGCCGGCCAGCGATTGGGTACGGCCCGGCGAGCGCCGCGGGTCGACAATGACATACGGCACCGCGAGGGTGCCGCGGTAGTGCAAGAAGCCCTTCAGCATCAGCCCGTGGTCGCCCATCATGTCGCCGTGGTCGCTGGTGAACACGATGATGGTGTTGCCGGCCTGGCCGAGCCGGTCGAGCGCAGCCAGGATCTGGCCGATGCCGTGGTCGATCATCTCGATCATCCCGTAGGTGGCAGCCAAGGCCTCCCGCAGCATCTGGTGGTCGCCGGCCACGCCGCACGGGGTGACCCAGCCGCGCTGATCGCTCGGGTGCATCCGGCTGACGCGCTGCACATAGTGAGGGGCACCCGTCAAGTCGTCGTCGACCGAGACGGGAACCTCCATGTCGTCGGGACGATGGCGGTCGAACCACTCGCCGGGCGGCGTCATCGGGTGGTGCGGGTCGGGAAAGGAGGCCCACGCCAGCCACGGTCCGCCTTGATTGGCTGCGTCTTCGATGAAGGCGATCGTGCGCTCGGTGACGAACGTCGTGGAGTGCAGCTCCGGCCCGTAGGGCGGTTCGTACACCTGCCACCAGCGTTCCGAGCGGCGGCGGGCCGGTGACTCCGCGGTCAAAGGCACCATGAGGTCTTCAAGGCGGCCTCCGCGATCGAGTGCCCACAGCAGATGGTGACCGCTGACCCGTGCGCCGTGGTCGATGGCCAGCTCGACGTGTTCGAATCCATAGAAGCTGTCGGGGAACTCGGGCGCTCCGTTCACGTAGCGCTCTGCATCCTCGAGCGTGTCCCAGCCGGTCGGCCAGTACTGGTCGACTGCGCCGGCGGGTGCACCTGTCGGTAACACCGCGTTACGGGACATTCCGTGCTGCAGGTGCGACTTGCCGATGAGTGCCGTGCGATATCCCGCTGCACGGAACTGCCGCACATGGGTGTTGGCGCCCGGCTCGAGCGACCGGTCGTTGAAGACCACGCCGTGCGCGCTGGGCATGCGCCCGGTCATGATCGTGGAGCGGTTCGGCATGCAAATCGGATTGGCCACCCAGGCGTTGTCGAACACCATTCCCCGGGCCGCCAGCGCGTCGAGATGGGGCGTGCGTACCACCTCGTTGCCGCCGAAGCCGGTGTGATCGGCGCGCTGCTGGTCGGTGATGATGAACAGCACATTCGGCTGCGCCGGAGCGCCGTTGGCGGCTGCGGTCATGGCGATCTCCCGTCGATGGTGTGGGTGGCGGAGTGGCCGGGGCCGCGCAGACGGCTCAGCCGAAGTTCATGGCGGCCGGGTTGCCGCCGTCGACCACCACGGTCTGGCCGGTGATCGACTCGGCCTCGCACAGCATCACCGTGGCGTTGGCGATGTCGATCGGGCTGCCCACCTGGCCGAGCAGCGACGCACGCCGAGCCCCTTCGGAGATCTCGTCGGGCAGGCGGGCCGCCATGCGGGTGCCTTCCACCAGGCCCGGCGCCACGCAGTTCACCGTGACAGAAGGCGACATCGCCACGGCCAGGCAGTGGGTGAGATGGATGAGGGCCGCCTTGGAGCAGCTGTAGGCGATGCTGCTCGATCCGGGGAACAGACCGCCCACCGAGGCGATGTTGACGACACGCCCGCCGCCGTCGGCAGCCAGCAGCTCAGCCAGCGCCCGCGTCAGCAGGTACGGGCCGCGCAGGTTGGTCTCCTGCACCCGGTCCCACGTCGCCGAGTCGAGCGTCTCAAGCTGTCTGAACGGGATGCCGATGTTCCAAGCAGCGTTGTTGACCAGCACATCGCAACGGCCGTGCCCGGCGACGGCCGCGGCCGCCGCATCGATTGAGGCCTCGTCGCGCTGGTCGAGCTGCAGCACATCTGCAGAACGGCCCGCCGCGCGCACCAGATCGGCACTCGTTGTCGCACGTTCGAGGTCGCCCACGTAGGTGACGATCACGTCGGCGCCGGCCGCGGCCAGCGCTTCGCAGATGGCGCGCCCGATATCGCCGGACCCCCCCGTGACGACAGCCAGTTTTCCTGTCAGGTCCATGTTCGGTTGCCTTTCGATCAGCGCCTCGTGCAGTTCAGTTTCGGGGACTGTGCCGCCCGCTCAGTTGGCGACCAGTTCGGCCATGGCTGCCAGCAGCGTCGGCGGGCCGGAGAGCTGCAGCACGGTCACCACGGTGTCATCCCAGCGCCGCAGGTCTGCCGCGATCTTGTCCATCGGGCCGATCAGCGACACCTCCTCGACCAGCTCGATCGGGATCGTTGCTGCGGCCTCCTGCTTGTGGCCGGTGAGGTACATGTCCTGCACCTCGTCGGCTACGTGCTGGTAGCCCATCCGGCAGAACACGTCGTAGTGGAAGTTGGCGTCGCGGGCACCCATGCCGCCCATGTACAGCGCCAGCATGGGGCGGATCCGGTTGGCCGCACGCTCGATGTCATCGTCGGGCACCACGCTGATCGGGCACACCACCTCGAAGTCGGCATCGTCGGGAATCCGCCCGTCATCGCCGATCAGCGGTTTGCCCGCCGCGGCGAAGCCGGCATTCAGCGCATCGGCATAGAACTGGTTGTCCTTGGGGGCGAAGAACAGCGGCAGCCAGCCCTCGCACAGCTCGGCTGCCAGGGCCACATTGCGGGGGCCTTCGGCGCCGAGATAGATCGGCACGTCTGCTCGCAGCGGGTGCACGGTGGACTTCAGCGGCTTGCCGAGGCCCATGCCCCCCGGGTAGGGCATCTGGTAGTGGTCGCCGGTGAAGCTCACCGGCTTGTCGCGTTCGAGGATCGCCCGGACGATCTCGATGTACTCCCGGGTACGAGCCAGCGGGCGGGGATACGGCTGGCCGTACCAGCCTTCGACCACCTGCGGCCCGCTCACGCCGAGGCCCAGGATGAACCTGCCGCCGCTGAGGTGATCCATCGTGATCGCCGCCATGCCCACAGCGGCCGGAGTGCGTGCAGAGATCTGGATGATGCCGGTGCCCAGCCCGATGCGCTCGGTGTGGCTGCCCCACCATGCCAGCGGTGTCAGGGCATCGGAGCCGTAGGCCTCCGCAGTCCAGAAGGAATGAAAGCCGAGCTGCTCGGCGAGTTGCAGCGTCTCCAGCGCATCAGGCGGCGGGCCAGCCGCCCAGTAGCCGACACCGGTTGCAAGCTTCATGTCACGTCGCCTTGTCGTTGCAGGGATTCCAAGAGTGCCCAGTATGGGCGCTGGCGGCCAAGCGAATCTCAACCGCGCATCAGCTGCGACGCCGCGCAAGAGGCACGGTGCCGGACTGGCGCGCTCCGATGCGCAGTCGGAACTGCGTCATGGCGCCAAGAGGGCGGCGGGGATTACGCCGATGCCGTCGCGGCGGCGGTAGGCCTCGCGGCCTGTGGTAATCACCGCGGCGTCGAGCAGGTCGGGTCCGATCCGGCCAGCGAGCCAGCGCAGGTGTCTCACGTCGTTGTCGCCGACGAGGGCCGACAGCTTCACCTCGAGTGCGACGATGCGGCCATCGCCTCGCTCCACGATCAGATCAATTTCTCGTTCACCCGCCCGGGTTCGCAAGTGCGAAACACGGGCCTCGTTGGCTTGGGCGTAGGCCCGCACGGACAGTGTGACGAGCGACTCGAACAGCGCGCCGAGCAGCGTCCCTTCGCGCGGGATGGCCGGACCGGTGTCGGCGCCGTCTACCAGTGCGCCCGCATCGATGCCGAGCAGGCGAGCCGCCAGGGCAGGATCGGCCAGCTGATGGACCGGCGATGCGCCGAGGCGTGTGAGCCGATTCCTGGTCGGCAGCCACGCCGGGACTTCCTCGATCATCCACAGTTGCTCCAAGACCCGGCGGTAGGCGATCGTGGTGGTCTTGGCCGACTTGTCCGGCTCTCCGGCGGTGGCGGCGTCGCGGATGGCGGCATAGGACGCCGACGTCGAGGTTGCGGCGGCGAAAGCAGTCATCCACGACCGCAGCGCTCTGCGGTCGCGGATCGTGCGACCCAACTCGTTGAAGTCGTGCTCGACGATGCGTTCGATGTAACCGTCGAGATCGGCCCGTATCAGGCGGTGAGACAGACCCCGCGTCGCTGGATATCCCGAACGGACGATTTCGTCGGCGTAGTCGTCGAGCCGCACGTCCGACGCGCCCTCCAGAGGGGGCCGGCTGCTGCTGAGCAGTCCGGCCAACGACACCGTCGCCTCGGTCAAGCCTCGCTCGGCCAGCGACAGCGGCCGCATCCTCACGGTGACGATCCGCCCAGCGCCGGAGTGGGTCGGGGTCTCAGTGGGCGCGGCCGACCCGGTCAGCAGGAACCGCCCTGCAGTGCGATCGCGGTCCACTGCGCGGCGGACCAGGTCCCACGAGTACGGCAGCCGCTGCCACTCGTCGATGAGAATCGGGGGAGCGCCGGCGACGAGACGCTCGGGTTCGGCTCTCAGGATCTCCTGCTGCCTGGCGTCGTCGAGGCGGTGCACGGTTTGCGCCCGTCGCAGCGCAGTCTCGGTCTTGCCTACGGCCCGTGGACCTTCGATGGCGATGGCCGGCAATCCTGTCAGCAGCTCGTCCAGCTCGACATCCACGATCCTGGCAACGTACCCGTCCACGGTGTCTACGCTACCAATGGGAGTATTTTTGAGCTACTAATCGGAGCATTTCTGCGCTCCCCATTGGATTCTTGCGCCCGCGGGCAGCAGCGTCACGGTCGGACGAAGTCCCCGTTCTGCCGGCTTGCGCGAGGAATCGTGGGAGTGCCCTGTATGGGCGCTGGCGGTCAGCAGCACAGAAGTGGGCGGGTACAGTCCGCGCGCAGGCGGCCTCGCGGCCGCAGTTCTGCCAGCTTCCAGGAAGGAGCACGCAATGAGCACCGAACGCGACGACGGCCCGACCAAGGTGAATCTCGACGAATCCGAGATGCCGACCCAGTGGTACAACGTGATCCCCGACCTGCCGGCGCCGCCACCGCCGCCGCTGCACCCGGGCACGCACGAGCCGATCGGCCCCGACGACCTCGCGCCGCTGTTCCCGATGGGGCTGATCATGCAGGAGGTCACCGCCGAGTCCCACGTGGACATCCCCGGCGGGGTCCTCGACGTGTACCGGCTGTGGAGGCCGAGCCCGCTGTACCGGGCCCGCCGGCTCGAAGCCGCGCTCGACACGCCCGCCAAGATCTTCTTCAAGTACGAGGGCGTCAGCCCGGCCGGCTCGCACAAGCCCAACACCGCGGTGCCGCAGGCCTTCTACAACCACGCTGAGGGCGTCACCAAGCTCACCACCGAGACGGGGGCAGGGCAGTGGGGCTCCGCGCTGGCCTTCGCCACAGCCCAGTACGGCATCGAGTGCGAGGTGTGGCAGGTGGCGGCGTCGTACCGCCAGAAGCCGTACCGCAAGACGATGATGGAGATCTGGGGCGCCCGCGTGCACTCGAGCCCGTCGGAGGCGACCGAGTACGGCCGGTCGCTGCTGGCCGCCGATCCCGACCATCCCGGCTCGCTCGGCGTGGCGATCTCCGAGGCCGTAGCTACGGCCGCTGCCGATCCCAATGCTCGCTACTCGCTGGGCAGCGTGCTGAACCACGTGCTCATGCACCAGACGATCATCGGCGAGGAAGCGCTGTTGCAGCTTGCGAAGATCGGCGAGACGCCGGATGTGATCGTGGGCTGCACCGGCGGCGGATCGAACTTCGCCGGGCTGTCGTTCCCGTTCCTGCGCGAGAAGCTGGCGGGACGGATGGATCCCACGATCCGCTGCATCGAGCCGGCGGCGTGCCCCACGTTCACCCGGGGCGAGTACTGCTATGACTTCGGAGACCACGGCATGATGACGCCGCTGCTGAAGATGCACACGCTCGGCCACGACTTCATCCCGCAGCCGATCCATGCCGGCGGGCTGCGCTACCACGGCATGTCGCCGCTGCTGTCGCACATCTACGAGCTCGGCCTGGTCGAGGCGCTGGCGATACCGCAGGAGGAGTGCTTCGCCGCGGCGATCCAGTTCGCCCGCAGCGAGGGCATCGTGCCTGCGCCCGAGCCGACGCACGCCCTGGCTGCTGCTCTGCGCGAGGCCGAGGCGGCGAAGCAGGCGGGGGAGGAGCGCACCATCCTGACCGCCATGTGCGGCCACGGCCACCTCGACCTGCCGGCCTACGAGGCATACCTGTCGGGCGCACTGGTCGATGTCGACCTGAGCGACGACGCCATCGCCGACGCCATGGCCGGCGTCCCCGCAGTCGGCTGATCGAGCTCGCCCGCCACCCCGTCCGCGTCAGGCATATGCAAGCCTTTCGGCGCCGCACTATGAAATGAAATAGATTGAAATAGATTGAAAAGCTAAATTCAGATGTGTGCCGACGGTGCGAGAAGCGATACGACTGGTCACCGACGACGGCTGGCGTCTCAAGAACATTCGTGGCAGCCATCGTCACTTTCTGCATCCCGACAAGCCCGGTAAGGTGACGATTGCGGGCAACTATGGAGTGGAAGTGCCGCCAGGCACGTGGAAGAACATCATGAGGCAGGCTGGAATCTCAGGGAGACCCTCAGCATGAGCGACGCCATCATCACCGACACCTTGAACTACACGGTGATCCTCGAACGGTCTCGTACGGGCTATGGCGCATACGCACCGGACCTCCCTGGCTGTATTGCCGCCGGGGCCACGCGCGATGAAACCGTTCGGCTGATGCGCGAGGCGATGGAGTTCCATCTTGAGTCAATGATCGAGGACGGCGACGAGATTCCCGAGCTGATCTCGTCCGCCGTCGAGATCGAGGTGGCGCCCAAGGTCGGTTGACGCCATGGCGTCGAGCTTCGCCGTCGGGCAGCGCTCGATTCCGTGCGTGCTGATGCGCGGCGGCACGTCGCGGGGGCCGTTCTTTGCTGCTGAGGATCTGCCTGACGATCCGGCGCCGCGCGATGCCGTGCTGGCTGCCGTCATGGGCAGCCCGACCGGTCGCCAGATCGACGGGCTGGGCGGCGGAACGACGGTCACCAGCAAGGTGGCGGTGGTCGGCCGGTCAACGCATCCCGACGCTGATGTGGACTACCTGTTCGCCCAGATCGACCCGGTCTGGGGCACCGTGGATACCAAGCCCACGTGCGGAAACATGCTCGTCGGCGTCGGCCCGTTCGCGATTGAGACGGGGCTGGTGAAGGCTGGCGACCCGATGACCTCGCTGGTAGTGCGCAACGTCAACACCGGCAGCTTCATCGATGTCGATTGCTGCACTCCCGGCGGTGAGCTGACCTACGACGGCGACTGCGCCATCGATGGAGTCGACGGCACGGCTGCACCCGTTGATTTGCGGTTCCGGGGCATCGAGGGATCTGTGACCGGCTCGATGCTGCCGACCGGCAGCGCCATCGAGACCATCAGCGCCGGTGACGTCGAGGTCGAGGCCACGTTGATCGACGTGGCCATGCCGATGGTGATGGTGAGGGCTGCCGATCTGGGCCGGACCGGCCACGAGGCGCCGCCTGAGCTGGACGGCGACGCTGAGTTCATGGCGACGATGGAGGCCACCCGTCGTGAGGCGGGTCTGCGCATGGGCCTCGGCGACGTGTCCCGCAGCGTCGTGCCCAAGTTCGGCCTGCTGTCGGCCGCCCGCGACGGTGGCACGATCGCGTCTCGCTATTTCACGCCCACCCAGTGTCACCCCGCCCACGCCGTGTCAGGCGGCATCTGTGTGGCAGCGGCCATCGCAGTGCCAGGCACTGTGGCCGCATCGCTCGCCAGCCCGGCGGCGGCCTCGAGAGTCTTAGGCATAGCCGCCGATTCACTCGCGCAGGAGCCGGCCGGCTGGGCCGCGGGCGACGTTCAACATGAAGGCGAAGAGCAACGCAACGTAACCATCGAGCATCCGAGTGGCTCGCTGGAAGTCGCGCTGCGGACGGACTGGCGTGACGGCGACGTGCGAATCCTGTCTGGCGGCGTCACGCGCACGGCCCGCAAGATCATGTCCGGCACTGTCTACGTGCCTGCCGAGGTGGGGTCGGGCTGAGCCCCGACGGACGTCAGTCCCAGTCGAGCCAGAGCTCCTCGGGGCCTCGGAAGGTGATGTTCGGGAACGTGCGGTAGTCCTGCGGCGGCAGCCGCAGCGACGGCACCCGCTGGGTCAGGATCTCCAGCGCGATGCGGGCCTCCATGCGAGCGAGATTCGCTCCGAGACAGAAGTGAATGCCCTTGCCGAAGCTGATGTGGCCGTGGGGATCGGGCCGGGCGATGTCGTAGGAGTCGACGTCGAACCGGTCGGTCTCGGCGAACGCGCACGGCTCGCGGTTCGCTGCTGCGAAGTTGAGGAACACCCGTGTTCCTTCCGGCAGCTGCACCCCGCCGAGCTCGGTGTCGCGGGTGGTCACCCGGCGCCAGGCCACCTGGCTGGAGTCGTACCGCAGCGTCTCCTCGACCGCGGTGGGGATCAGCGACGGGTCGGCGCACAGGGCCTCCCACTGGTCGCGGCGCGGCAACAGGCAGCGAAGCGTGTTGCACAGCAGGTTCGTGACCGGATCGTGCCCGGCGAAGGAGATCCCGTAGATGACCGACTCGACCTCCCGGTAGCTGAGCCCGGTGCCGCCCTCGGGGTCGGGGTCGGCATCGTGTGCGTCGAGCAGCTCCGAGCAGAAGTCGTCGGTGCGGTTGCGCTGGCGTTCGGCCACGAACTCGCGGCAGTAGCGCCAGTAGGCCAGCATCCCCTCGGCCATGTGCGCCTGTTCGGCCGCTGTGGGCTTGCCCCAGGCGAACGCCTTGCGGTTCACGCACCACGACTTCAGCATGAGGTCGTCTTCGGGCGGGAAGCCGATGAAGCGGAACACGATCTCCGCCGGCAGCGGGAACGCCACCGCCTTGACGTAGTCGGCGGGCTTGGGGCCGGCGAGCATCTCTTCGATCATCTCGGTGGCCCGTGAGCGCATGTAGTCCTCGAGCGTGCGCAGCCGACGCACTGAGAACCCGCCGCGGGTGTGCACGCGGATGCGACCGTGGTCGGGCTCGGCCCGGTTCGACATGACCGCCTGGGGGTCGTAGTCGGACGCGGAGAGCACCTCGGCCGCCTCAGGAGCGAGGGGGAAGATGGGGTCCTGCACGTTGGACGAGGCATATGTATCCGGGTCCATGAAGACTCGCTCGATGTCGTCCATCCGTGTCACCACGACGTGGCCCATCTCGGCGGCGTAGAAGACCGGGTGGTCCTCGCGCAGCTGAGCGGCGATCGGGTAGGGATCGGCCAGGTATTCCTCGTTGAGCGGCGACCAGCTGTCGTGCACCGGGCAGCCCGGCGGCGGCGGCGAGAGCCGATCTGGTGCGGTGTGGTAGTCGTCGGCGCTCACTGGACCTCCCAGTCTGGGACCTGCCGTCGGGACCGGCGTGCGCTCGGCGGCGCCGGCAGGCCCTATCATCGTCGCCTCGCGGGCGATTGGCTCAGATGGTTAGAGCGCTGCCTTCACACGGCAGAGGTCACTGGTTCGAGTCCAGTATCGCCCACCCCTTCGACGCAGGTTGCCGTGCCGTGGTGCCGCCGTGCTCGGCGAGATGGGCCAGCAGCAATCCCGTGAACGCGCCAGGCGCTTCGTCGGTGACGAAGTGATTGAT
>JAJDVQ010000092.1 GCA_022826045.1 Acidimicrobiia bacterium
CAACGGCCGGATCTGCGATCTCGGCGAAAGCCACGGCATCCCCACACCGCTCAACCGGGTGCTGAACGAGAAGTGCTGCGACGCCGCCGCCCGCCGACTCGGACCAGGCACCGAAACCGCCGCCTCACTGCGCACCGCCGCTGCTGGGCAATAGTCGCTCGGTGGTGCGGCGTCGCTGGCGAGACAGTTCTGCCTCAGATGCACATATGCCTCGACGAGCATGTGCAGGTCGAATTCCGTTGCCATCGACGGCAGCGCCATCTAAGTTGCGGTTGCTTAATAATCAATACTTAGATGATCTATGGCCTCACACTTACGCAGACGTTGGCATCCAAGATTCGAAGGGATGAGCCGACAAGACCGCCGCGGCTGCTTCTACGACGCGTACATTGCCGACCCGCTCGCTGAGTGGGATCCGTCAATCACCGCCGACGTAGCCGCCGACATCGCAGACGCCGAATCCGCGGTGCGAGCGCTGAACGATGCCGGCATGTCGCATGTGAGCCTCGAAGGCCTCGCGCGGTTCCTGCTGCGGGCTGAGTCTGTTGCGTCCTCCAGGATCGAGGGCCTGCAGTTGGGAACCCGCCGGCTGGCTCACGCCGAGGCGGCGATCGCGCTCGGCGGTGACGCGGGAGATCGTGTGGCCGCAGAGATCCTCGGCAACATCGCCGCAATGGAGGTAGCTGTCGAGTTCGCCCTCAGCAGCTCGCGATTCGAGCTCGACGACCTGATGTGGGTGCATCGCACCTTGATGGACAGCTCATCCGCTCCCGAACTCGGGGGCGTCGTCCGCGAAGAGCAGAACTGGATCGGCGGCAGTTCATACAACCCGTGCAGCGCCGCGTTCATTCCCCCGCCTCCCGAATGCGTCCCCGAGCTGCTCGCCGATCTCCTCGACTACGTCAACCGCGACGACCACTCACCACTGGTACAAGCCGCTCTTGCGCACGCCCAGTTCGAGACCATCCATCCCTTCGCCGACGGCAACGGTCGGGCCGGCCGCGCGCTGATTCACGTTGTGCTGAGGCGACGCGGTCTCGCACCGGCATTCGTGCCGCCCATCAGCCTCGTCCTGGCCGCGTTGTCGGACGACTATGTCAACGGCCTGATGACCTTTCGCCATCTCAGCGAACCCGACAGCGCCGAGCGATCTGCCGCAGCGGCGGAATGGATGCGCATCTTCGCCGTCGCAACCAATCGAGCCTGCCGGGATGCGCAGAGCTACAGCGCCGACATCGACGCCATCACCGCCGTCTGGCGTACCAAGCTCGGCCGTGTCCGCGCCGGTTCCAGCACCGATCTGCTCTTGGGGATCCTGCCGGGCGCGCCGATCATGACCGTCGAGTCCGCGAGCAACCTGATCGGCCGATCCAAGGCTCGCACCACCGATGCGGTCAATCGGCTCGCCGATGCAGGCATCCTGCGCCAACGCAATGTCGGCCGCCAGCGCTACCGGGTCTTCGAAGCCACCGGAGTGCTCGACCTGTTCACCGGGCTTGAACGAGCACTCGCCAACCCGGCCAGTCTCTGAGATCGAGGCTACTCGTGGCTCAGCATGTATCGGACACGAATTGCGGCTCTGCGATCGCCAAGCTTGCGACCATTCGCTGGAGTGCCCGGGGCGGGATTCGAACCCGCACGCTCCCGTGGGAGCCGAGGGGTTTAAGCCCTCTGCGTCTGCCAGTTCCGCCACCCGGGCCAGCCAGCACGGCCATCGCAGCCGCAGCAACCATCATGCTCGCTCCCCCGGCCGGAGGCGACGCACTGAATGTCCAGGCGACGTATCTACGCGGCTTCGTCCAAGCCGCACAGCTCTTCGAATGTGTCTGGCTTTCGCTGGCGGCTCTCGGATGCAACGGTGCAGGGCCCCACTGTGCCGACGACAGGAGCGGAGGCGTCGTGGCTGCCCTCGATCTCGCGCCACAGCCCGTCTCGCACCACACCCGCTGCCGATTCATCCAACCGGTTGCACACCACGATTCCTTCGATGACGTCGGCAACGACCGCTGCGAAGGGGCGTCCGCGCACGCGCACAGCCACCACACAGTCGCCTCGGGCGCTGCGCTGGATGGAGCGGTCGAGCTGGTCCGATCGCGGCGGGCTCTGGAAGCTGGGTACCTTGAGGCCCAGTTCTCGTGCAGCGGCGGCCAAGGCGCGCGCTGTCAGCGCGAATCGCCCCGACGGGTCGGCGGCTGAGTCGCCGAGAACACCGGCCGCTGCCGCCGATGAACTGCCGACCCGGTGCGAGCGCCCGCGAGCCGGCGAGGCATCGACCAGCCGGAGCGCTGCAGGAGGATGAGTACGAGGTGTAACTGACATGCGCCCACCATCGCAGGGGGGTGTCACATCAACGGCTCGGGTGGTGACTCCCGAAGCCACGAGAGGTGACTTTGTACAATGCAATTCACCCAATAGCTGCGCTTGACGGCTGAACGGGGTCCGAGATGGCACACACGGCAGTGGACTCTTTGGAGGTCGCCCGCCGACACCCGCAGAAGGTGCGTGCTGCTTGGCGGAATCCTGCCGACTGGGCAGACCTCGCGATGTACGGCTTCTACTGTTTGGAGGCGTGCGTGGTGGCTATGGCACTGCACCTCGGCCAACCACGACCGAGAAGCACACACCAGGCCAAGGTTGCGCTAGCCCGAGACTTCGCGGCATCTCACGGTCTGCCTGACATCGAGCAACTGCTCATCGCGTTGAACGAGAGACGCAAGTTCGAGGCCTACGGCGACGTTGCGCTCGAGGACGATGATCTCGACGCTGAGGATGTTGCCAACGACATCCAAGGCTATTTCGAAGCCGTCGAGGCACTGGTCGCGCCATGAGCTGCCCGAAGCTCGAGTCAGCGCCGACGCAGCCGGCAGGACACTGGGAACGCGCTGTTGTTTCGTGGCCCGACGACGCCGCGCTGAACTGGACCCGCTTGCTGATCGCAGCGGCTCGCCCGGACAAGTCTGTTCTGGCAGTCGTCGCCACCGGCTCGGCCGTGCGTGATGTCAAGTGCAGCGATGATCTCGATTTGGTTCTGGTGCATAGATCGGCACGGCCTGCGCTGCCCCGCCCGCCGATTTCGGTTGACCTGCGATGTGTTCGCCAAACCGACATTGTCCCCAAGTTGGCCACCGGCCACAGCTTTCTGTCTTGGGCGGTGCGCTTCGGGCGTCCACTCTTCGAACGGGACAGGTGGTGGAGCCGACTGTGCGCCGACTGGAACCCCCGGCTGCTCCCGCCATCGGCAGCTGAATCGCACGAGCGGGCCGAGCGAGCAGAGCGGCATCGGGACGCGTTGGCTGAAACAGGCGATGACGATGCGGCGGCCGAAATGGCGCTGTCGGCCCTCACTCACCGCGCACGGGCGACGCTGAGCGAAGCGGGGATCTTCGCTCAGTCGCGTCCCGAGCTTCCGGACCAGATGCGCCAGATCGGTGAATACCAGCTTGCCGAGGCCTTCGATAGCGCACTGGCCTGTCGGCATGCGTGAACACAGCAACCGCTGACATCCAACAGTCTTTCTGCCGATGAGCACACATGGCTGAGACCGCTCCGGGACTGCTTCCTGCTCAGCAGGCCACGCTGGACGCAATCCGCACGCCCGCAGAGCACCGTCCCACCTATCCAGCCGGCTTCGCTGCCGGGTTGCGCAGCGAAGCCGAGGCAGCGCTGACCGAGCTCGCCGACGCGGCTCGCAGCCTCGACAGTCGTGGCGTGTGGATTTCCAAGCGAGATCTCGCCGGTGTGTTCGGCTGCGAAGCGCGACACTTCGCCGATGCCGACACTCCGTTCGCATGGTCGGTGCCGACGGCGCGCGGCACCGTGCTGCACAAGGCCGTCGAGCTGTCCACCCATCGGCGCTTCGAACCTGAAGGCGCGGTCGATGCCGCGCTCGAACGTCTCGTCGCCGACGACGACAACCTCGGCAGCTTCCTGGCCGAGGCATCGGACAGCGAGCTCGCCGATCTGACCGCCAACTGCGTTGCGCTGCTCACACGCTTCGGCGAGACATTCCCGCCGATGCAGCGTGCCTGGCGACCCGCCGCCGAGGTCCGTGCCCGCGCACGGCTGTGCGGCGGTGCGCTCGTGCTCAACGGCAAGTACGACCTCACGCTCGGATCGCCTGCGCCGCTGGGCGGACCCGACGGCCTTCAACGTGCCGGCAAGGTCATCATCGACCTCAAGACCGGATCGCGCACGCCGACCGACCCCGAAGACCTGCGGTTCTACGCCCTTGTCGAGACGCTGTCGGTGGGCGTGCCGCCGCTGGGCATCGGCTCGTTCTACGTCGCCGAGGGCCGCATCGAGCACGAGGCTGTGACGTCCGAGGTGCTCGACAGTGCACTGCGTCGCACCGTCGACGGCATCGGCCGGCTCATCAGCTTGCGAACGGACAGGCGTGAGCCTCGGCGCGTGCCCGGACCGCCGTGCCGTTGGTGCCCGATCTCGGCCGACTGCGAGCCGGGTCAGGCCTGGCTGTCGGATCCCGACGACTGAACTGGGCTGCCGCGGCGTTTGCCGCCAAGTTGGCCGGATGCTTCCGCCTGCCCGTCGGTGGGCATCGGAGAGCGGCCCAGCCGGGCTGCCCGCAACCGCGCTGCCATCTCTTCCCGTCGGACCTGCCACTCCTCGAGCGTCAGGCCGAAACGCTGATGGTCTTCCCACACGCCGGCGATCTGGATGTACCCCTGCGCGATGCCCTCCGAGCGCAGCCCCAGCTTCTCCACCACCCGCAGGCTGGCGGCGTTGCGCGGCATGATCGACACCTGCACCCGGTGCAAGCCAACCTGATCGAAGGCGAACCCGAACACCGCCAGCAGCCCTTCGGCGACCAGTCCCTTGCCGGCCAGCCGTTCGTCGATCCAGTAGCCCACATGGGCGCTCTGGAATGCCCCGCGTGCCACATGTGAGACATTGATCTCGCCGCAGAACCAGCCTTCGTGCCACAGGCCGAAGTCGAACGCCGTGCCCAATGAGCGCTCGCGTTCACGGACGCGGCAGCGATTGGCGAACGCCTGCGGATCGCGCGACGGATCGGGCGCGCTCGCGGGCGGGCGAGGCTCCCACTCTGCCAGCCAGTCGCGGCACCGTTCCCGGACTTCGTTCCACTGGGCGAAGTCTGACGACACGAGCGGGCGAAGCTCGAGCCGCTCGGTGCGCAGTCGACTCACGCTGCGCACAGTACCGACGCGTCGTCGGCGCTCACCGAGCGGCATCGGTGCCTTCGCGGAGCTCGGCCGCTGGACCGGCCTGCGCCTCGCGTAGCTCGGCCGCGATGCCATCGAGGAGATCGCGCTCGCGCACGATGCACTCGTCGATGTTCCAATGGCGCATGACCGCAACCAGGATGCAGCAGCCGCCCACGATCACCGGCGCCCGATCGACGTGCAAGCCCGGATTGTGGATGCGGTCGGCCAGCCGCTCGGTAGCCAACGTGCGGAAGACATCCTCAGCCGCGGCCCGGCTGAGCACGAACCCGTCGATGACCTCAGGATCGTAGGGATCGAGACCGATCTCGACCGCAGCCGCCGTCGTGACCGTGCCGGCGACACCCACGAGCCGTGCCCCTGCGGCACCCCGTGCGATGACAGGGTGATCACGGTCGATGTCGTCGAGATGCAGGCGTGCGACCGAGATAGCGGAGCTCAACTCCTCAGGCCGGGGAGGATCCGATGCCAGGAATCTCTCCGTCCAGCGCACCGAGCCCATGTCGACAGAGGTGGTCGCATCCGGTCGACCGTCGGCCGACAACGTGCCGTAGGCGAACTCGGTGGAGCCGCCGCCGATGTCGAGCACCAGTGCAGCGCGTCCCTCTGCTGAAGCCGAAGCTGCCTCAGCGTCGGGATCGGACGGCGTGCCGTGGCCGACAACATCGATCAAGCCGATGGTGGCCCCGGCGAACCCGTACGCGGCCTCGGCATCGCCATCCAGCAGCTCGACATCGGCCCCGAGCGCGTCGCTGGCCCTCTGCAGGAATTCCGCACTGTTCTTGGCATCGCGCGCGGCACTGGTGGACACAGCCCGTACTGCGACCGCCCGGTGGTCTTCGATGATCCGGCGGTACTCCCCCAGCACGTCGACGACCCGGCCGATGGCATCGTCTCGAAGCCGACCGTCAGCGTCGACGCCTCGACCGAGCCCGGTGATGCGCAGCAGCCGCCGCCCCAACCCCTCGCCGTCGTCGATGAGCAGGCGCGTGGTGTTCGTGCCGCAGTCCACGACTGCAACCGGACCCGGCGACGGCTCAACCTGCATCCGAGCCCTCCGGCGGCTGCGGTCGGACATGCACATGCGTCGGCTCTCCGGACGCCGACGCCGGTGATGACAGCGGCGCAACTTCGCCGATCGCTGGGACGAGCGCCGACTGGCCGGGTGCCGGCGCGGTCGCGGAGCGCTCGATGATCGACACATCCCCGCTGTCGGCCAGCCGCGCCAGCACCCAATCGCCGACAGGGTCATCGCCGCCCGCCAGCCGGTACGCCAGATGCGCGTGCAGGCACTTCACGCCTCGCGCCGTCCCCCCGACGCCGCCCGTCGGGCGCGGCCCGCGGTGATCGGGGGGCACCAGCGCATCTCGTTCGGAGGCGCAGCGATCATGCGCCGCGGCCAGCGCCTCGGGATCGACAGCCGCCTCAGCCGCCCGGACCCCGCCGTCGCCCTCGAGCTGGGACACCCGCCGCCGCAGGTCGACATCGACCAACCAATAGCGGGTGGGCATCGGGCGCCCGTCATCGAGCAGTGGAGCATTGGCAATCACCACCGGCCGCCCGTCGGCGTGGGCCACGGCCACATCGAAGGCGCACTGGGGCGGGCGGCCGAGCAAGGCAGCCACCACGTCGATTTGAGCGGGCGTCAGGGGTGCGCCCGGGGCGCAACGAACGAGCAACGCCCTACGAGGCTGAGCCGACAGGCAAGCCCTCAGCCTTGGCGGCGCTTGCGCCTGCGGCGGCGATTGAACAGGAAGAACACCACCACCGCGAGCGGCACCGAGATGCGCTTGAGCATGGGACGGCCCGCCGTCCCGAGCAGGTCGACCGGCTCAGGCTCAGCCATCTCGATCTTGCGCGGCCCGTCCGCCGCCGACGAGGGAGCGCTCGACTCGGCGCCGGACTGGTTGGCCTCGGAGCCGGCGTCGGACGACCCGTCCGCAGGGGCATCAGCGGCAGCCGCGCCGCCCTGGTCGCCGACCTCGGACAGCTTCTGTTCGAGCGAGTCCACGAACTGACCGATGAGCTTCTCGGTGACATCGGCCATCACGCCGCGTCCGAACTGCGCCACCTTGCCGGTGACCTTCAGGTCGATAGCGATCTCCACGAGCGTTCCCTCGCCATCGGGACTCATCTGCGCCGTCACCTCGGCGGCTGCGTTGCCCGCGCCGCGAGAGTCACGCCCCGAAGCTTCGAGCACGATGCGGCGGTTGGACTCGTCGAGCTCGACGAACTTTGCTGTGCCCTTGTACTGCGCTGTGATCGGGCCGACCTTGACCTTGACGCCGCCCTTGAACTCGTCGCCGTCGATCTCGGTGAGCTGCGCTCCGGGCATGCACGGCGCGATGAACTCGACATCGGTCAGGGTGCTCCACGCCTGCTCGACGGGTATGCCGACACGCAGCTCGCTCTTCAGCTCCATCGGTTCAGGTCCTCCACGGTGTCGATGTCGTCGGGTGTTCCGTCGCAGGCTACCGGCGCCACGATTTCAGGCATCCGGCGCATGAGCGCCCGGGCGCCTTCGTCGCCGTCGACGGGCAGGAGCGGCCAGACCTCGCGTGCCAGCCGCACCGGATTCCCCCGCCGGCCGCCGTAGGTGCCGACGGCGATGGGGGCCGTGCTGGCGGCGACGTTCTGCCACGCCGCCGGCGTCACGAACGGCTGGTCGGCGAGCCCCACCACGATCGCGTCGTGACCGTGCTCGGCCGCCCACGACGCAGCGCAGCGAACTGACGACGCAATCCCCGATTCCCAGCGATCGTTCTCGATCACGGCGATCTCGCCGCTCGCTTCGGCCAGCACTCCCGACAGCTCCAGCGCCCCGACCACCACGGCCATCGCATCCAACGACGCCTCCTGCAACGAATCGAGCGCATGGGTGACCACGCTGCGCCCGTCGATGGTGGCCAACAGCTTGTGCTGCGGGCCAGCGAACCGGATTCCAGCCCCCGCTGCCAGCAGCACTCCCGCCGTGGACATCGGCCGACGACCTCCGGGGCAGAGCTCGGCTAGTACGAGCGAGGCAGGCCGAGCACCTTCGACGACACGAAGTTCAGGACCATCTCCTGGCTGACCGGGGCGATCTTCATCAGCCGCGCCTCGCGCCAGTAGCGCTCCACGTCGTACTCCTTGGCGTAGCCGAAGCCGCCGTGGGTCTGCATGGCCCGGTCGGCGCACTCGAACGCCGCCTCCGACGCCAGGTACTTGGCCAGATTGGCCTGCTCTCCGCATCTCAGGCCGTTGTCGTAACGCCACGACGCGTCGCGCACCACCAGTTCGGCGGCATGCAGGCGGGCGTGGCTGTCGGCCAGGGGGAAGGCGATGCCCTGGTTCTGGCCGATCGGGCGGCCGAAGATCACCCGGCTCTTCGCATACTCGGCGGCGCGACGCAAGGCCACCCGGCCGATCCCCAGCGCCTCAGCCGAGATCAGGATCCGCTCGGGATTGAGGCCGTCGAGGATGTAGCGGAAGCCCTCGCCCTCCTCGCCGACGCGACGGTCTGCCGGCACGCGCAGCCCGTCATAACGAACCTCGCACGAAACCACGGCGTTGCGGCCCACCTTGGGGATCGGGGTGATGTCGACTGCTGGGTCCTGCAGGTCGACGAGCAGCAGGGTCATGCCCTGCGTGGGCCCGTCGCACAGCTCTTTGGGCGTGGTGCGCACGAGCAGCAGGCACACGTCGCAGAACGGCGCCTTGGTGGTCCACACCTTGGCGCCGGTGATCACGTACTCGTCGCCGTCACGCTCTGCCCGGGTGCGGATCGAGGTGGTGTCGGTGCCGGCATCGGGCTCGGTGACGCCGAACGCGGCATGAATCGAGCCATCGGCGACGCCTGGCAGGATCTCGGAGGCCAGCGCCTCCGAGCCGTACTTGCGCACCGGCTCCATGCCGAAGATCGACAGGTGGAGGGCCGAGCAGCCGTTCATGGCAGCGCCGCTGGCCGCCACCTCCTCCAGCACGATCGATGCCTCGGTGATGCCCTGGCCGCCGCCGCCGTACTCCTCCGGAATGGCGATGCCGACCCAGCCGCCCTCGGCCATGGCGTTGTAGAAGTCCCAGGGGAACTCGTGCTTCTCGTCGCGCTCGCGCCAGTACTCGTCGGGGAAGTCTGCACAGACGCGCCGCACACCCTCGCGGATCGCCTCGTGGTCCTCGTTTGTCGTGAAGTCCATTTTGCTGACGCTACCGGGCTGCCGGCGCTTGATTCTGGGTCCGGGCTGGGCTTCGGGACTAGTGGATGCGGCCCTCGCCGTCTTTGAGGCGGGGTGCTTGGCGGCCGGTGTGGGAGGCGATGATCTCGGCGACGATCGAGACCGCTGTTTCTTCGGGGGTGCGGCCGCCTATGTCGAGGCCGATGGGGGCCATGACTCGTTCTAGCTGCTCGTTTGTGACTCCGGCTTCCAGGAGGCGCTCGGTTCGCTTCTCGTGGGTAGTGCGAGAACCCATCGCGCCGAGGTAGCCGACACGGGTGGGCAGGGCGCCCACGATGGCGGGCACGTCGAACTTGTGGTCGTGGGTGAGCACGCAGACGGCGTCGCGCGGACCCAGTTCGTCGCCGATGCGATCCAGCAGGCGATTCGGCCAGTCCACCACCACGTCGTCGGCCATCGGGAAGCGGCGCTTCGTGGCGAAGACCTCCCGGGCGTCGCAGACGGTCACCCGGTAGCCGAGCAGCTTGGCTTGGGAGGCCAACGCCCGCGTGAAGTCGACCGCGCCGAAGATCACCATGTGGGGGCGCCGGGCGTGGCACTCCACGAACACGCTGAGGTCCATCTGGCGGGCCTCGCCGTGCCGGCCATAGTGGCGCACCTCGCTGATGCCGGCGTCCAGCATCCCCAGGGCGTCACGCTCCACCACCCGATCCAGATCGGAATCCCCCAGCGTGCCCATTGTCGGCGCATCCGGCCGCACCAGGAGTTTGGCGCCAGCCAGCGGGCGCACATCAAACACAGCGCCTGTGTCTGGGCCGTCGATGATCGTGGCGAGCGCGACGGGCTCCTCGGCCCGGATGGCGTTCCTGAACGCCTCGTAGATGCCTGCAGCCTCGTTCACCAGTCGAGTTCCTCCACGAACAGGTGGATCGTGCCGCCGCAGGTCAGCCCGACCGCGAACGCCTCGTCGTCGCTGTAGCCGAAGGTCGTGATGCCTGAGCCGCGCCGTCCGCCCAGCAGCTCCAGGGCCTCGCCGACCACGGCGCCCTCGACACAGCCGCCCGAGACCGAGCCGGCGACTTCGCCTTCTTCGTTCACGGCCATCGCAGCGCCTGGGTCGCGTGGCCCCGAGCCTTCGATGTCCACCACCCGCGCCACGGCCACTCGCTGGCCCGCAGCCCGCCACCGGTCGATGTCATCCAAGATCTCGTCCATGTCCCCAGTTTCCCTATTGACATTCTCGCTGTATCAGAGGTTCGTGCGTCGGGTGATCGTGCGGTTCGGCTGGTATCAGGCCGCGATGGCAGCGGCCAAGTGTTCAAGCGAATCAAAGGAATGGCCTTCGATGAACTCGTCGACATGCGGCAGCGCAGCGGCCATGCCACGAGCCAGCGGCGCGTAGCCAGGAGTGTGCTTCAGCGGGTTGACCCAGACAAGCCGGTGGGTCACCAAGTGCAGGCGAGCCATCTGCTCGGCCAGTTCGTCAGGTGCGCCGCGGTCCCAGCCGTCCGAGCAGATCACCACGATGGCCCCGCGTGCGTGGCCCCGCACTCCCCAGCGATCGTTGAACTCGTGCAGCGTCGCGCCCAGCCGGGTGCCGCCGGACCAGTCCTGCACAGAGTCAGCAGCGGCCGCCAAGCCGGCGTCGGGATCACGGGATGACAGCTCGCGGGTGACCCGGGTGAGCCGGGTGCCGATCGTGAACGCCTCCACCCGGGTGCGGCCGATCACCGCGGCGTGGGCGAACCGCACCAGCGCCCGGGCGTAGGGCTCCATGGAGCCTGACACGTCGAGCAGCAGCACCAAGCGACGCGGCTTGCGGTCGCCCACCAAGAACTCGCGCCGGATGGCCTCGCCGCCCGTTCTCAAAGCACGCCGAATGGTGCGACGCAGGTCAGGCCGCCGAGAGGTGCGCTTGGCCCGCACGGCGCGCCGCGAGCGCCGGGTGACCGCCTGGAAGCGCAGCCCGCCCATCAGCGCATGCATCTCAGACAGCTCGCCGTCGCTGCAATCGGCGAAGTCCTTGTGGCGCAGCGTCTCCACGTCGCTGTAGCGGACCCGCAGCGTCGGGCCGGTGTCGGGCGCCCCTTCGTCAGCCGGAGGCGCTGCGCCGCTCTCGTCGTCGGTGTCGGTGGCCAGCGTCACCGAGATCGGCGGCAGCTCCACGACCGTCCCGCTGGACTCGCGCCCTTCCCAGAACACGGCGAACGCACGGTCGTAGACGCTGATGTCGGCCGGGCTGCCCACCAGCGTCGCCCGGCCCGCCCAGTACACGTCCTCACGGCCCCCAACCCCCAGCAGACGCAGCGCTTCAGTGAAGGCCATCACCCGGCGGATCGTGACCACCAGGCCTGCCCCACGGAGGACCGATGAGAAGGCCGAGGCCAAGCGCTCAGGTTCGTTGACGTGGCCGTCATGCGTCGGCGTGGGAGCACCGTGGTCGGTGCCGGTGGCGCCACTCATGGCGTCCCGCTCTTGTTCCCTGTGCTGATGCGATTGGGCTCACGGGCCGCTCGGGCCCGGGGCTCAGCCACGCGGCTCTCAGGCCTCGGCGACGGCGGCCATGATCATCTCCATCCCGACCGACGTGACGCGTTGCTGATCCTCGCGATACTTCAGCACCGTTCCCAGCGTGGCTTCAAGCATGGGGGTGTCGAGCTCGGCCGCACCGAGACGCCCCAACGCCGTGGCCCAGTCGATGGTTTCGGCCACGCCCGGGGGCTTGTAGAGCCGCATCTCGCGCATCACCGACACAGCAGAGGCCACTTGCCGAGCGAGCGCGCCGTCCACGTCGGGCAGCTTGAGCTTGACGATCTCGACCTCACGGTCGACCGACGGGTGCGAGACCCAGTGGTACAGGCAGCGGCGCTTGAGCGCATCGTGCACATCGCGGGTCCGGTTGGAGGTGACCACCACGAGCGGCGGCCGGGCCGCCGTGATCGTGCCCAGCTCGGGCACGGTGACCGTGAAGTCGGACAGCACCTCGAGCAGGAACG
This sequence comes from Acidimicrobiia bacterium, assembly GCA_022826045.1. Taxonomy (GTDB): domain Bacteria; phylum Actinomycetota; class Acidimicrobiia; order Acidimicrobiales; family Poriferisodalaceae; genus Poriferisodalis. The sequence goes on from JAJDVQ010000092.1 coordinate 12,352, forward strand.
CCTCGAACTCGTCATCCGCGCGGTCCACCTCGTCGATGAGCAGCACTGCCGGCGTGGCGTCGTCGTGGTCGATGGCCCGCAGCAGCGGCCGGCGGATCAGGAAGCGTTCCGAATACAGCTCGTCCTCGATGGCCTCGGCATCGGCCGCAGCGCGTCCCGCAGCCTCAGCAGTGCGCAGGTGGAGGAGCTGGCGGGTGTAGTCCCATTCGTAGAGCGCCTGGGCGGCGTCGATACCCTCGTAGCACTGCAGGCGGATGAACTCCCCGCCGATCCAGGCCGCAAGCACCTTGGCCAACTCGGTCTTGCCCACGCCCGCATCGCCCTCGAGGAACAGCGGCCGACCCATCGTCACCGAGAGGTACACCACCGTCGACAGCCCCTCGTCGGGCAGGTAGCCGTGCTCGGTCAGCGCCGCCGAGACATCAGCAGTAGTGCCGGGCGCTGTGAACACAGCGGTCAAGGCTACGGCTTGGCGTTCATCCGGACGCAGTGGATTCCGACCGGCAGAAGCAGGACGCAGTGATGGGCACATCTGCCCGTGCGATGGCGAGATCGAGGCGCTGGCGGATCAGGGGTTCCTCCACCGTCTCCCCCCGCCGCACGAGGCACTCGTGCAGCCCGTGCAGGCTCCAGACGTTGTCGGGATGCTGGCAGGGCCGGCGCAGCTGGTCGTCCAGGCCCAAGTCGGCCCGGTACAGCGCCTCGGCCTCGTCGAACTGGCCCTGTTCCGACAGCAACGCGGCCAGTGCATGGCGTGTCGGCTGCATCCAGCCCCAGGGCTCGTCATACGGCAGGTTGTCGTCGAGCTCCACCGCATGGCGAAGATGGTCGAAGGCGACATCGAAGTTGCCGCAGCGGTACTCCACCTCACCGTTCAGCATGGCCTCGGCCACGGCCAGGATGTCGAGGCCGGTGTTGTTGAACAGCGTGCGGCTGGGCAGCACCTGGGCCTTGGCGGCCAGGAATGCCTCGCGTTCAGCCAGAGCGTCGTCAACCCGGCTCAGCGAGGCGTAGGCAACGGTGCGTGCGTAGCGCATCATGGCGGTAGTGACGCAATAGAACTGCTGGTCGAAGGGCAGGTGCTGGTCGAGGATCTCGTGCCACTTGCCGAAGCGCACGAACACGTGCTGCTTGACCGCCACGAACCCTTCCAGCCAGTCGGCCATGGGCGGCGAGCCGGTTCGCAGCAGTTCCTCGGGCAGCGTGCGGTTCATCTCTTCGGCAGCCGCGAGGGCGGGGGCGTACTGGCCGGCCAGCATCGCGCCGTACACCTTGAAGTGATAGTCGTGGCAGCGGTAGGCGGAATAGAAGTTCATGGGACCCTTGAGGTCCAGGTACTTCCGATCGGCCGCGATGGCGGCCGAGTTGCGTGTGACGACGTTGTGGTAGTGGCCGCACAGCACGTCGATATGGGTCGGCATATGCACCAGGTGGCCTGCGTCGGGCGCCAGGTCGACCAGCCGGTCGCCGGCGGCAAGTGCCCGTTCGGGATGCGGCGACATCTCCATGAGATGGATGTACATGTGCAGCAAGCCCAGGTGGCTGTTGGCGCCCTCGGAGTCGAGCGTCTCGAAGGCAGTCTCGAGCACATCAACTGCTTCGGGCGTGCTCGCGCCCTCCGCAGGCTCGCCCGTGACCAAGTCCCACAGTTCCCAGGGGGTGCGGTTCATGATCGCCTCGGCGAACAGGGAGCAGACATCCAGGTGGTCGCGGTAGGACCGGTATACCTCGCGCATCGCGTCTGCGTAGGCGTCGTTCCATCGTGCAAAGTCGTCTTCGGCGGGTGCTTCGGGGTGCGACGGGTAGCGGTGCGCCAGCGCAGCGATCAGCGCTCGTTCGAGATCGCCGGTGCCTGCGGAGGCAGACGCGGCTGCCGCAACCTCGGTCCGCGCCCGGTCCAGCGAGGTGCGCAGATCGTCCTCGTCGAACTCTTGCCACGGTTTGTTGTAGTTCGGCCCGATGGCGTACGCGATGCCCCAGTGCGCCATGGCGAAGCTGACGTCGTGCAGCAGTGCGCGCTCGAAACAGGCAATCGCCTCTTCGTGATGGAAGCCGTAGCACCACGCCATGCCGCGATCGAACCAGAGCTGGGCTTCGGCGTCGGCAGTCGTGACCGGCCATCGGTACGAGCCCAGATCGAAGTACGCCATCGCGGTGTTCCGAATCCCCCTGGCCGTCTGGCTGCTCCCCAATTGCCCAGTATCTCTCACGAATTCAGCAAGAGACATGAACATTGTTCATGAATCAATTGCGGCCAGCTTCACGGATCGGCAGAACCGACCGGGCGGTCACGAACGAATGACCTCGCCCGTGGCCTTGTCGAAGAAGTGCATCGCCGACACGTCGACGGCGACCTCCATCCGCTCGCCCACACGCGCATCGCTCTGTTGAGCGAACCGGCCCAAGAACGCGCTGCCGAGGCCTTCGGAGTCGTCTGTGTCGGCGGTCGGTCCGCCGATCTCCACCCGCTGCACGCCGATGTCGAGGTGGGCCACGATTTCCGAGCCGAGCTCCTCGAGCAGCTGCACGTTCGCGGCGATTCGCTGGCCCAGGTCCGGCGCCAGAGCAGCGTCATAGACGTCGTCCGGGCGGATGCCGCAGACCAGCCGTTCTCCTTGGTGAGCGCGCAGAGCAGGACAGTCATCGAGGAACGACAAGGGCAGCTCGACTTGTTGGTCGCCCATCTCGACATATACGCCGGCGTCGCCGACAGTGATCGTCGACTCGAAGAGGTTCATCGCCGGCGAACCGACAAAGCCGGCGACGAACATGTTCGCCGGCCTGCGATAGAGCACCGAGGGCTTGTCGACCTGCTGCAGCACCCCACCGTTCAGCACAGCTACCCGATCGCCCATGGTCATCGCCTCGACCTGATCGTGCGTGACGTAGATGGTGGTGACTCCCAGGTCCTGCTGGATGCGCGAGATCTCGCTGCGCATGTAGACGCGGAGCTTGGCATCGAGATTCGACAGCGGCTCGTCCATCAGGAACACCGCCGGCTCACGCACGATCGCTCGGCCCATGGCAACTCTTTGGCGCTGCCCGCCGGACAAAGCGGCCGGCTTGCGGTCAAGAAACTCGGTGAGATGCAACACCTCGGCGGTTCGCTCCAAACGCCGGTCCATCTCCGACTTGCCGACCTTGGCGAGCTTGAGCGGGTAGGCGATGTTCTTGCGCACCGTGAGATGCGGGTACAGCGCATAGTTCTGGAAGACCATGGCTATGTCCCTGTCTCGGGGATGCACCTTGGTCATTTCGGCGTCCCCGATGCGCAGCGTGCCGCTGGAGATCTCTTCGAGTCCAGCAACCATGCGCAACGCAGTCGACTTGCCGCATCCCGACGGACCGACGAATACAACGAACTCGCCGTCGGAGATGCTCAAGCTCATGGCGTTCACTGCCGTGACGCCTCCGGGGTACACCTTGGTCAGCTCTTCGAGCTCAACTGTCGCCATCGGAATCCTCCTCTGTCGTTTCCTGTGGGTCGCCTCGCTCGCACCAGCGTGCGAAAGGGATGACCCACGGCGGGGAGAACAACTCCCCGTACCTGGCCCGATTCGCGGCGATCGCGATCATCAGCAGCCAGTTCAGCCACAGCAATGCGAGCAGCAGCGCGCCGACAGGCACCAGAACGCCAGCCGGCTCAAAACGAGCTCCCACTCCCAGCAGTCCCCACAAGGCCAAGGCCACCAGCGCAACCGAAGCATTGAAGTCGACCGCTCGCTGTCGATGGCTCCGACCGACGTCCCGTCCTCGAGCCAGCAGCCCGCCAAGCAACAGCGGTCCGAGCACCAATGCCGGGGCCGCCCACACGGCAGGCCGACCGATCAACGCCACCGTCATCGCCGCCGGTGCCAGCGGTGTCAGGTGCACGGCCGCGTCTCGGCGGCGCCCACCTCGCGTACCTGGCTGGACGAGGTACTCGGGACTCATGGCCGCGCCGCCTCACCCGTCCGGGTGATCGTGACGTGCCGGTTCACGTCGAGGTCGTCGACCGTCGCGACGCGACCGTCAGGCCACGTCACCTCGACCTCGACAGGCCCGGATGCCTCCCCCACGCCGAAGTGCGCCGTCGCCGATGCGCCCGAGAGATAGCCGCGTGCCGCCTCGATGGTGCGTACCAGCGCGCCGCCCCGCGATTCGCGCAGCCGCACCTGCGCGCCGATGGCGTGGGGGTTGCCGGTGTCGGGCCAGCGCAGCGCGACCGTCACGGCACTGCCGCCGCACAGCCGGTTCTCGTACAGCCGTGATGGCGCATTGAGATTGTTCACGACGATGTCTAGGTCGCCGTCGGAGTCGAGGTCGGCCATGGCCATCCCCCGCCCGCCGGTGGTGTCGTCCAGATCCCAACCGGCGATCGGTGCAAAGCGCTCGCCATCGATGTTGCGGAACGCCTGATTCGTCTCGACCAAGCTGGCGTCGGGCAGATGCTCGAACAGGTTGTCTGCAACCATGCCGTTGACGACGTACAAATCCACGAACCCGTCATTGTCGAGATCGCCGAACAGCCCAGACCAGCTCCATCCCGTGGCCTCCACACCGAACGACGGTGCTCCGCTGGCGAAGCCGTCACCGGTCGACAGCAGCAGCACGTTCTCGGGTCGCTGGATGTCGTCGGTGGGCGACGCGTCGATGTCCGATTGCACATTCGCGTAGGCATCGACGGTCTCGGGACGGTCGTCCATGGGCTTCATGTCGGTCGCAAACAGGTCCAGATCACCGTCGTTGTCGATGTCGCCCGAGTCGATGCCCATCGTGCTGAACGCAGTCTGGGCAAACGGTGCCGCTTCGGTCCAGGAGCCATCGGGGGCGGCGAACCACACGTAGTCGGGCGTGGCGAGGTCGTTGCCGACGTAGATGTCGTCGCGGCCATCGCCGTCGATGTCGCCGATGCGGGCCGCGAGCGCTTGTGACTCAGACGCGAGCTGCGTGTGCGCAAACGTACCGCCGTCACGCTCGAAGAGGCCCACACCTCCCTTGTTCCCGAGGTTGAGACGCCGCTCGGCGGTGAGCTCGGCGTTATAGGCACCCGTCACGGCATCGAGGTCGCCGTCGCCGCCCAGGTCTCCCCAGGCCATGGAGTAGGTGTAGGCGTCGAGCCCGTCGATCTCGTCTCGTTCGAAACGCTCGCCAGCCGTCGAGCCGCTCCCGGTGTTGCGCATGAGCAGCGGGCGGCCGACGCCGGTGGTGAGCACGATGTCGTTGCTGCCGTCGCCGTCGCTGTCAACGACGATGACCTGGCGGAAACGACCCTCGATGAGCGCTTCCCGGCGGAATTGCAGGCCGCCGTCGTTCCACAGCAGCGACGTGTCCCCGCTGAGGTTCGCCAAGACGACATCATCGTCGCCGTCCTGGTCCACATCCCCGACCGCGAGCCCCGCACCCATGCCGTCGAACATGGATCGGCTCGCGCCGGGGCCGCGGGTGTGATGCTCGAGATCAATCGCCGCAAACCGCCCGTCGCAGGCACCGCGGTCGGCATGTGGCGTGATCTCCACGCTCACCTCGACGGTTCCCGGGGGAGTCGCGGATGTACCGCAGGCACTGAGCGCCAAGGCGGCCAGTGCGATCAGGATGCCTGCGATGCGACGGGCCCGCCCGTGGCGGACCGCGGCCACGAGTGCCCGGACCGGAGACAGCCGGCGGGTCGAAGGTGCGGAGAGGCGTTCCCTCGACATCGTCAGTGCCTCCGGTCCAGTACACCCGGGAGGGCGATCCCGGCTAGGAGCCGAGGACCGCGTTGACCTCGCCCGCCACCTGGGCGAGGCGCTCAGCAGCGTCGGCCTGTCCGCGCAGGATCTCCTGCATGGCCGGCCCGACGATGGCCTCAACCTGGCTCGCGCTGTCCGTGATCGGGAAGAGGAACGTGGTGCCGTCGTCGACGTGAACGGTGAACGCTGTCACGTCGACACCGTTGCCCTCATGCGCAGCGATCGCGATCTCGGCGGCTGACGGAATGGCCGGGAACACGACTGCTCCCTCGCCGATGATGTTCTGGCACGCGGGCGACGCCAGGTGCTTGACCCACAGCCACGCCTCTTCGGGATGCTCAGAGTTCTTGTTGATCGAGTCAGCGAGACCGTTGAACATCGAGGCACGCGAGCCGCTCGGGCCGGCGGGCAGCGGAGCGAATTCGACATCGAACGGCGTATCCGCACCGGTGTACGTTCCGATCTTCCACGAACCGTCTGCCATCACTGCTGCCGAACCGTTCTGGAACACCGTTGTGCCGCCGAGCGACTCCACGTCTTCGATCGGCACGACGTAGCCGGCTTCGATCATGCGAGCAAACCAATCGATGGTGGCTGCGAGCCGCGGATCGTCATAGTTGGCGGAGTCGCCGAACGGATTCACGTCGAGGAACTCGAACCCGGTGGAGCCGGCGAACGCCGAGAAGGTCGTCTGACCGAAGGCACCGAAGTTGCCTTCAAGGCCGAGGCCATACACCTCCACGTTGGAGGGATCGAAGTCGGGCGAATCGCCGCTGTTGCCGTTGGCATCGACGCTCAGCTTGCGGATGAGCTCGCCGAATGAGCCACCGTCATCGGGGTTCCACTCCGCGGCAGCGAAATCGTCGGCCGTCACGCCAGCGTCGGCGATGTGAGCAGAGTTCATCACCAGAGCGATCGTGTCGAAGTCCTTGGGCAGGCCGTAGCGGTTGCCGTGGTTGTCTACCCACAGCTCTGCGAGACCCGGGAAGTAGATGCTCGTGTCGACGTTGTCGCGCTCGACAAAGTCGTTGAGCGGGACCAGCACATCGCTGGCCACGAACTCGGGATAGCGAGCGAGGTGATCAGTGAAGACGTCAGGTCCCGAGCCGGAGGCAAAGCCCGCCGTCACGTTGGTCCAGTAGTCGCCCCAGCCGAATTGGGTGATCTCGATGTCGATACCGGAATTGGCAGCCTCGAAATCAGCAGCGCACTGCTCGTAGTACGGCTGTTGATTGCCGTCCCACAGCCAGTACTCAATGCTGACCGCCTCCGCCATGTCATCGGACATGTCGTCGCCGTCGTCGGACGACGATGCCTGCGTCGCCGCAGGGGCGTCGTCGGCATCGTCGCCATCGTCGCTGCCGCACGCGGCGGCAACGATCGAGAAAGCGAAGAGGACTGCGAGCAGCCTCCAGAGTGCTTTGTTCATCAGGTTCTCCCTCCCAGGAGTGAGCGGCGACCCACAGCAGGCCCCCGGTTGTCGGTGGGGATCACTTGATCCCCGAGAAGCCGATCGAGTCGACGACCTTCCGGCCGAAGGCCAGGAAGATCACGATGATCGGCAGGGCTGCGAGCAAGGTGCCCGCCATCAGGCCCGACCAGTCCGGGGAGGTCCCCGGCTGCTGGGCCGTGAACTGTCCCAGCGCGACCGTCAGCGGCTGTCGCGCCGGATCTCGGGCCACCACCAGCGGCCAGAGGAACTCGTTCCATGCAGTGATGTAGGTGAGAATCGACAGCGTCGCGAGCGGGGCAGCGCTCATCGGCACGATGATCCCGAAGAACGTCCGGAAGTGACCTGCGCCGTCGAGCAGCGCCGCTTCCTCCACTTCGCGGCTGATGCCGAGGAAGAACTGGCGCAAGAAGAACACCGCGAACGGCGTCATGAAGAAGAACGGAGCGATGATCCCCGGGTAGCTGTTCAGCCAGCCCAAGTTCTTGACCAGGACCAGGTTGGGAATGAGCGTGAAGATGGGCGGGATCATCAACCCGCTGAGAAACAGGAAGAACAGCTTGTCGCGGCCCCGGAACCTGAGTCGAGCGAACGCATACGCGGCCATCGCCGAGAACGCCACTTGCCCAATCGTCACCGCGGTGGACACGATGACGCTGACCTTCAGCGACTGCAGGAAGTCGAAGGAACCGGTGTTCTGGCGCCCCAGGCTCTCGAGGATCTCCTCCTCGCTGGCGGTGCCCAGCACCCGCTCGAAGTTGTTGTCGGTGTAGCCGACAGGAAGCAGGCTCTGCTCGCCGGCGAAGAGCTGGCCGTTGGTCGACAAGCCGGTGCGCAGCGCCCACCAGAACGGGAAGACGCTGATGACGAGGATCGCGATCATGAAGGCCCACGCTGCGGCGCGCCCGATCCCCCGCTTGCGCAGCCGGGCCGAAGGCGGCGGGGCCGCGGCTGACGGCGGCGTGAGCCCGTCGTCGAGCGCGGTGGCGCTCATGCCAGGTCGCTCTCGCCGGCCCGCAGGAGCTTGAGCTGCAGGAAGGTGACCGTCAGCAGGATCGCGACCAGCAGCACCGAGATCGTGGCCGCGTAGCCGAGCTGGTTGAAGTCGAACGCGTTCTGGTAGATGTACAGGTAGATCACCCGGCTGGCGTTGGCCGGTCCGCCCGGCTGGCCGCCGAACCCGCCGGTGGCGACGAAGACGGTGTCGAACACCTGCAACGAGCCGACGATCGTGATCACCAGCACCAGCGCCAGGATCGGGCGCAGCAGCGGGATAGTGATGTCCCGGAACATCTGGCGCTCGGTGGCGCCGTCAACGGCTGCCGCCTCGTAGAGACTGCGGGGGATCGTCTGCAGTCCGGCGAAGATCAGCAGGGCCGTGTAGCCCATGTGCCGCCAGGTATTGATGCCGGCCAGGCTGGGGATGACCTTGCCGGTGTCGGTGAAGAACCTCACCGGGTCCATGCCGAACAGGCCCAGGAAGTCGTTGACGATGCCCAGATTCCCGTCGAGCATCCAGACCCACAGCAGCGCCACGATCACGTTGGGGATCAGCCAGGGCAGCAGCAGGATGCCGCGGATGGTCACCGACTTTGTGAGCCGGTCCATGAGCACGGCGATGGCGATCGCCAGGACGGTCTGCGATGCGATGTTGATCACCGTGTACTTGAACGTGATCTTCAGCGATTCCCAGACCTGGCGATCGTTGAACAGCCGGTCGTAGTTGTCGGTGCCGACCCAACTCCCCCTGTTGGCGATCAGGTTCCAATCGGTGAAGCTGATGTACAGGCCTCGCAGCGCGGGGTAGAGATAGAACGCAACGAATCCCACCAGCGCGGGCAGCAGGAACCAGAACGCGGATCGCCAACCGCCGTGCAGGCTGGCCGACCCGAACAGCGAGCGTCGGCGCGGCACCTGCGCGGGTGCCGCTGTCGACGTCACGCAACCTCTCCTGCGGCTCGGCCCGGCTGGCGCAGCGATTCCGGGATGTAGGTGCCGTGTGCCGCGATCAGGTCATCGACCAGCGACCAGATCTGGTCGAGATCGAGTTCGGCCGCGGTGTGGGGATCCAGCATGGCGGCGTGGTACACGTGCTCACGGCAGCCGGTCCGCAGCGCTTCCACGGTGAGCTGCTGCGGACCGATGTTGGTTCGCATGAGTGCCGCCAATTGCGGCGGCAGCGGTCCGATTGCGTGGGGCATCACGCCTCGGCCCCCCACGGTGGCCGGCACTTCCACAGTGCAGCCCGCCGGAAGATTGTCAATCAGGCCGTCGTTCGGAACATTGACGTAGACGACTCGTTCCGTGCCCGTCGCGAGGCTGTGGATGATCCGCGGCGCATACTCGTCGCTCGCGGGTATCTCCAGCGGATGCTCGGGGTCTTCGAGGCGCTGACGGAGCTCTTCCCATTCGGCGATCTGTTCCTCGCAGCGCCGTATGTACTCCCGCACGGGAATCTTGAACCGCTCGACGAGGTCCGGTCGCCCCTCCTTCAGGAAGTAGGGCGTGTACTCGGCGAAGTGCTCGCTCGACTCGGTCACGAAGTAGCCGAGCCGTCTCAGCATCTCGTACCGGACCGCGTCGTGGAGTCCCCACTCGCCGCGTCTTGGCGCATGCTGCGGATCGCGATGGAGCTGCTCAAGCCTCGGATACAGGTCCGCGCCGTGATGCTCCAGCTTCAAGAAGAAGCACATGTGGTTGATGCCGGCAGCGAGATAGTCCATCTCGGTGGCCGGGATGCCCAGGTCTTCAGCCAAATGCTGCGCTGTGATCGGGACGCTGTGGCAGAGCCCGTACGCCTCGACGTCTGCCAGAGCTGACAGGCCCCACATGTTGATCGCCATCGGGTTCGCGTAATTCAGCATTCGTGCGCCGGCGCCGAACTCGTGCATTGCCTCGGCGACCTCCACCAGCGCGGGCACCGTCCGCAGCCCGCGCATGATGCCGCCGATGCCGATGGTGTCTGCGATCGTCTGGGTCAGCCCGTATCGCTCCGGCAGGTCGAAGTCGTGGACGGTCGCCGGCTCGAACCCGCCGATCTGGAACATCGTGATGACAAAATCGGCGCCGTCGACGGCAGCACGCAGATCCGTCGTGGCCATGAGCTTGGCGCGTGCGCCCCGCGCCGCCACCAACCGGTGCCCGACGATCTCCGACGTTCGCAGTCGCTCGCGATCGATGTCGTGGAGTCGGATGTCTAGTTCGTCGCGCAGGTCGTCATACGCGAGGAGATCACTCATCAGATTGCGGGAGAACACCGTGCTCCCCGCTCCGACGAATGCGACTGCGACCATCTGCCCCCCTGGTCGTTCGCTGGCCAAAATAGCATACGTCAACGTTGGCGTCAACGTTGACGTCAACGATGGCGCAAGACTGGGGCTGAATCAGCTCAGCCAGTAGGTTCGTGCGGGGAGCGCGCACCGCCAGTTGCGGCGCACGAACCGAGAGCCAACGCCAGCCGGCGGATGGCGATCGGGAGGGTCATGGACAGGGAAGCAACTCTTCACGACGTGGCCGGCAAGGTCGGCGTCTCGCCGCGGACCGTCTCGCGCGTGGTCAATGACGAAGGGGGCTACAGCCCCGAGACCCGCAAGAAGGTGCTGGCGGCCATCGAAGAACTCCGCTACCGGCCCAACATGGTCGCCAGGGCGCTGATCACGAAGCGGAGCGGCACCGTCGGCCTGGTAGGCGGCGACATGACCGACCCGTTCTTTCCCGCGCTCGCCGAAGGAATCCAGCACCGTGCGCGCGAAGCGGGCCAAACGATGTTCTTCGCCAGCACTGGCAGCGATCCTGATCGGCAGGCAGAGGTGCTCCGATCGTTCTGGGCCCGCGCCGTGGACGGCGTCATTGTCTTTCCCGCGCTGGACTCGATCGATCAGCTCACCGACTACGGGCGGCGCGGGCTGCCGATCGTGGTCGTGGACGACCTGGTCGAGGCGCCCAACGTGGCCTGCGTGCTGTTCGACCTCCCCGAAGGCGGGCGTTTGGCAGCACGGCACCTGCTCAGCGCTGGCCGCCGTCGCATGGGCGTCATCAGTGCCACGGTCTCGCCTCCGCGGCGGCGCCATCGAGAACGCGGATTCCTCGCGGCCTTGACTGAGGCCCGTGGCGATCATCTGCCTGCCGTGACCGCGGAGGCCGACCCGACGGTGAGGGGCGGCGAAGCGGGCTTTGCAGAGCTGCTGTCGCTGATGCCCGACCTCGACGGCATATTCGCCTACAACGACCTCGTGGCCATCGGTGCGATGCGTGCCGCCGCCGCGAGCGGCCGACGCGTGCCAGACGACATCGCCGTGGTGGGCTGTGACGACATCGAGATGAGCACCTACATCACGCCGGCGCTCACCACTATCCGGCTCGACCGCGGCCGACTCAGCAATGAAGCCGTCGCCGCACTCGGAGATTTGATCGATGCGCCGGCGCAGCGACGGCAGCCCGTGGTGTTGCCCGTCGAGTTGGTGGCCCGCGAGTCGGCGTGACACATCGCGCACCAGCGGTTGAGCGCGCTGTCGCGCTGCATCGCGAGAGGTGGGGTGCCCCCGCTGTGGTCAGCAGGGCGCCCGGACGGGTCAATCTGATCGGCGAGCACACCGACTACAACGGCGGGTTCGTGCTGCCGATGGCGATCGAATTCGACACGGTTGTTGCATTGAGCCGAGCGAAGCGTGACCGCTCCGGCCGTGACGTCGTCAGCACAGTCGTGTCCGAGCACTTCGGCGAAGCAATGCTCGATCACCAGCGAGATCAGATCGATGCGACGCACTGGGCCGCGTATGCCTTCGGCGTGAGTCGGCTGCTCGATAGTTGCGGCATTTCGACAGGCCCGTGGCGATGCTCGGTTGCCACCGATGTTCCAATCGGCGCGAGCTTGTCGTCTTCGGCGGCACTGGAGGTCGCCATGGCGGCAGCACTGCTGCACCTTGCAGGCGAGAGCTGGGATGCCGTGGCGACGGCTCAGATCTGCCAGCGCGTCGAGAACGAAGTGGTCGGCATGCCCTGCGGGATCATGGACCCGCTCATCTGCTCGAGCGCGGTACAGGGGCACGCCTCGTTGATCGACTGCCGGTCGCTCGACATCGAGCCGCGGCGAGTCGTCGACGGGTCCGTCATCGCGATCTTGGACACGATGACGCGCCGGGAACTGGTCGATTCCGCGTACGCCGACCGGCGTGCCGCCTGCGCTCGGGCCGCGGACTGGCTCGCCGTGAATGCGCTGCGAGACGCTCCGCTGGATGCGATTGACGGTATGCCAGACGACCTCACGACTGAGCGCAGACGAGCGCGGCACGTCATTACCGAAAACGAGCGGACGCTTGCAGCCGCGAATGCGATGGACTCGGGAGACGCTGACGCCCTTGGCGATCTCATGAACGCAAGCCATGCCAGCCTGCGGGACGACTACGAGGTCTCGGGCCCGGCGCTCGACACCATGGTCGCGATCGCACAGTCCGGCCCCGGCTGCAGGGGCGCTCGCATGACCGGTGGCGGTTTCGCCGGCTGTGCTCTGGCGCTCGTGGACGCTGATGGGGCAGAAGCCTTCACACGCTCGGTGCGCGACCGGTACCGGGATGCGTGCGGGCTCGACGCAGATGTCTGGCTGTCACAGCCGGCGGCGGGCGCATCGCTCATCCGTGGCGGCGAGTGAATCCGGGGCGGCTCTGCCAGCTCAGTCGGCGTGGGTTGCCGCCGAGGCCACGATCTCTTCCAAGCTCGACTGCGACGGCTCCCAATTGAGCACACGGCGTGCTCGCCGCGGCGAGGCGATCAGCTCAGCGGGATCGCCGGCACGGCGAGACCCGGTCTGGTAGGGCACTGCTCGTCCCAGCCCGTGCTCGACCGCAGCGATCACTTCCAGTACCGAATGACCCCGGCCCGCTCCGAGGTTCAGCACCGTCGTGTCGCCGCCATCGCGCAAGTAGTTGAGCGCCAGCAGATGCGCTCGCGCGAGATCGGATATGTGGATGTAGTCGCGTACGGCGGTGCCGTCGCGGGTGGGATAGTCGGTGCCGAATACCTGCAGCGGCGCGTCTGAGTTCGTTGCAGCGCGTATCGCGAGGGGCACCAGGTGCGTCTCTGGTTCGTGGCATTCCCTCCGACGGGAGGTAGCACCCGCAGCGTTGAAGTACCGCAGCGATACTGAGCGCAAACCGTTGGCTGTGTCGTACGCAGACAGCATCTGCTCGACCACCATCTTCGTCCAGCCGTACGGGCTGGTTGGTCGCAGTGGCGCATCCTCGCTGATCGGCATCGACGAGGCGTTGCCGTACACCGCCGCTGACGAGGAGAACACCACGTGGCAGACCCTGTGGTCGGTGAGGGCCTCGAACAGCCGCGCCGAGCCGACGATGTTGTTCTCGATGTAGGCGCCTGGATTCTGGACTGACTCTGCCACGGAGATCAGGCCGGCGAGATGGATGCACGCGTCGACACCATGATCGGCGATGAGCTGCCTGATGCGCTCGGTGTCGCCGATGTCTGCAGTCTCGAAGGACACACCCGAGCAGAACTCCGGCTGCACCGAGCGAGTCAGATTGTCGACGACGAGCACTTGTTCACCCTGCTGTGCCAGGGCGTCAGTCACCACCGAGCCGATGAAGCCGGCCCCGCCCGTGACGAGCACTGTCATAGGGACCCCGCCACCATCGCTCCGATCAGCTGGTGCCGAGCGAGAGCAGGTTGTCGACGGGCTGGTAGAGCTCTTCCAGGTAGGCCGTGTCGTCGGCGCTGAGCTCGATGGCGGTGGCCTCGACGAGCTGGTCGAGCTGGCTGATCTTGGACACGCCGACCACGGGGGCGGTGATCTCGGGCTTGTTGGTGAGCCATGCCAAGGCGATCTGGGCGGGGCGCACATCGAGTCGCTCGGCCACCTCTGTCACCCGCGCAGCGATGTCGAAGTCGCGCTCGCCCAGGTAGAGGCTTTCCGTGCGGGCACGGTCCTGGCCCTTGGAGCGATCGGTGGTGCCGGCGTCGAGGCTGCCCTGGTAGGACCCGGTGAGAATGCCCCGCGCCAATGGCGACCACGGTGTGAGCGCCACCCCGGTGCGTGTGCAGTACGGGTTCATCTCGCGCTCTTCCTCCCGGTAGATGAGGTTGTAGTGGTTCTGCATCGACACGAACTTGGTCCAGCCGCGCATCTCGGCAGTGAGCTGCAGCTCGGCGAATTGCCAGGCGAACATCGACGAGCCGCCGAGGTACAGCGCCTTGCCCGCCTTGACCACATCGTGCAGCGCTTCCAGCGACTCGACGATGGGCGTTTCCGAGCTGCCGGGGATGCCGTGCGGGTGGCGGTGGATGATCAGCTGGTCCACGTAGTCGACACCGAGGCGGCGCAGCGAATTGTCGACCCCCTCCATGATGTGCTTGCGGCTCAGGCCGCCCTCGTTGGGGTTGCGCCCCATGGGCATCGAGACCTTGGTGGTCAGCACGTACTTCTCGCGCGGCAGCAGCTCGCGCAGGATCTGCCCCACCGCCTCTTCGGACGCACCCACCCCGTAGATGTCGGCACAGTCGAAGTAGTACAACCCGCGCTCGATGGCGGCCTCGAAGATGGGACGGGCCTGCTCGACGCCCAGGGTCCAGTCGCCCTGGTGGCCCCGTCCGGGCACGCCGAAGTTCATGGTTCCCAAGCAGAGCTCCGACACCTGGAGACCGCAGTTCGAACCGAGCTGGGCGGATTTCAGTCGCGACATGGCCACGAAACGTATTCGACGGCGGCCCCGGTCCGTCGGCCTGCCCCGCCGGTGTTTCAGGATTGCTGTGCTGCGGGTTCCGGCGACCCTGCGGCGAGCGCCCGCCAGAGCGAGCGATACGTGGGCCATGCGGCTTCGGGCGGCAGGTAGCCGTCTTCGATCAGGGCACTGTTCAGCCGGCGCAGGTTGCGGGCCGGCACGCCCGAATCGACATGGTGTGCCAGGTGGTAGCCGACGTGGTACGGCACGAACAGCACCCGGGCCAGCCAGCTCTGGCAGATGTGATGCGTCGTGTTTCGACGGTCGGCCGTGCGGGTCATGCCGCCGTGCTCAGCAATGGCCCGCAGCCGGTTGATGATCTGGTACCAGGTGAAGAAAGGCACCACCCACAAGAACAGGTATAGCCATGGGTGCCCCGCGAGCCAGAACGCTGCGAACACGATCGCCTGACCGGCGAAGAAACGCAGGCTGAGCGGCAGGAACCTGAGCTTGGCCAAGCCGGTGAACCGGGGCTTGACGATGCGCCATGCCGACACACCCGCCGCATCCCGCACGAACTTCCGACGGAGCGACCGCCAAGCGATCGGATAGAACGAATACAGCAGGAAGTCGGGCTCTTTGGGACCGAACTCGTCGCGGTGGTGGTTGGCGTGGCCCCGGCGGTAGTGGTGTGCGCCGGTGCCGAACGGGAACCAGCCCACGAGGTTGATCCCGATGCGGTCGTTCAGCCAGCGATTCGAGAACAGCAGCCGGTGCGCCGCCTCATGGTGGAGCACGAACATCCGCAGCTGCAGCGTGCCGATGATGGGCACTGCCGCGACCACAGCAAGCCAGTGCCCGATGGCAATCACCGCGGCGATCACCGCCACCGGCGCCGCCAGCGTGGCGATGACCTCGATCGCATTGATGAAGTCGGGGATGCGACGCAGTTCCGCCCGGAACGCGGGCTTGGGCCGGCCGTCAGGACGCAGGCGCTCGGAGCCTTCGAAGACGGGCAGATCGGAGCGCGCCATGCCGCCGGTCATCTTCGCCACAAGCTCGTCGTGCGTCGGCGGCGCAGCAGCGCTCACGCTTCGATGCTACGGCGCTGCAAAAGGAACAGAGGATCCCCACTCCACGAATCCGATCTTGTCCAAAAAATCGTATCGCGCAAGATACATTTGCAAGATACGTTCGCCCGATGGATATCGAGGTCGGCCAAACCGATGTCTACGCCCGATGGTTCTCCAAACTCCGAGACCGGCAGGCGCGCCTGCGTATCGTCGCCCGCATCAAGCGCCTGGCGTTGGGGCACATCGGCGACGCGAGATCAGTGGGCAAGGGAGTGTCCGAGATCCGCATCGACTACGGACCCGGCTACCGGGTGTACTTCACCCGGCGAGAGCAGACGCTCGTGGTACTGCTTGCATGCGGCGACAAAGACAGCCAGAAACGAGACATCGCGGCGGCACAGGCGCTAGCGGCCCGCATCCCGGCAAGGATCGAGGTAGTGGAATGAATGAGGTACAGATCCGTCGATGGGACCCTGTCGAACATGTGGAATCCACAGCGGATGCGATCACCTACCTTGACGCGGCTCTGGAAGACGGCAATCCGCAGTTGGTTGCCGCCGTGCTCGGCGATATCGCGAGGGCTGCTGGCATGACCAAGATCGCCGCTGCGGCTGGACTTGGTCGCGAGAGCCTGTACAAGTCGCTCTCTCCGAATGGCAATCCGGAACTCGCGACTGTGCTCAAGGTGATGCGAGCAGCAGGGCTGCGGCTACGCGCGTCGCTTGTGGACGACGCTGCCGCCGCCTAGCCATCCGCTCCGATACCCGTCGCGTTTGGCTGCCCGCTCCGCCTCTCGGGCATACACACCCCATGAATGCCCCGCCCAAGTGTTGGCCTCAGCCCCAGCCTGACAGCGAGATCATGCGATTTCTTGCACCTTGGCCCACCCAATCGCGGACCCTCTCAGCTACCCCAAACCCCACCACTCACCGGGACGCTGCCGCCTTGGCGGCTCACTCGACCGGCCGTAGCGACCCGTTCGAGGGTCAAATCGGCGCTGTCGGACCAAGAACTGAGCGATCGTGAGCGCGTGCACTCCCGGTATCCCGCGCAATCCTCGCTCCAACTGCACTCTTGCCTTGCCGGTAGGCGCCAGCAGCGTCACCCCGGCACCGCGCCCAGCCAGGTGCATGCACAACGCTGCCAACAGCGTCGTCTTGCCAGTACCGGCAGGGCCGACGAGCACTGCGAATCGGGCAGCAGCGAGTTCCCGCAGTGCGGCGACCTTCTCTTCGCGTGCGCGGCCCTCCACTTCGTCTGCGGGAATCGCTCCGCCCTGCTGGAGTCCCGCCAGCTGCTCATCGAGTAGGTCCGACCAGTTGGCCTCGAACGCTTGAGCACCTCACTTCGGATGTTGTCGCGCGCCATGCGAAGTCGATCAAGCTGGAATCCCGGCGCGCCGTCGTCCAGTTGCGCTTGCTGCACGACTGGCTGAAGATCGTCGCCGACAACGCTGAACAGATCGCCATCAATGGGACATGGCGGCGTCACGGCCATCTCACGAACGGCGCGCACCAAGTCATCCTGTGGCACCACCGTGTGCCCACCAGTAGCGGCTTCCTCCAAGACGGCAACGGACAGGGCGCGTACCCGCCGAGGATCTTGAGGCTCGCTCATCGCGGATGGCTCAGGCAGACCCGAGCTCGGATTCGACGACGACGAGAACAAGCCGCGGTCCACAGAATTCACCGAAATCGGGTTCACGCTCGCGCGATCGACTTCGTAGAGCAGATACGGGTTGTGCAGCAAGTCGGCATCGTCGATGTCTATTCCGGCCTTGCTGCGCGACTCGCGCACGAAGAACCGCTCGGCTTGTTCCGACGAAACGTCGAGGCGGGCGATCAAATGCAGCAGCGCCCTTCGCTCAGCGGGGAGATCGGCGAGCTTGCGGGCAATGGTCGGCCCAACGCGGCGGACCCACTCGGGGCCGAGTGACGCCGGATTGTCCAGCGCCGCCTGCACAGCGGGCCATGGGTCCTGCGCTGCTGGGAGGCTCTCGGTGATGCGGTAGGCGAGGAGGTCGGAATGGTCGACTCCGAGTGCCGCCAGCGCAGAACCCAGCCCGGGGAACGGACCCCGGAGCTTCCACAGTTGCCCAAGACGTGCTTGCGCCCAACGGATCTGCTCGTCGAATTTGTCTCCCAATGCGGCCCCGCCGCGCTGCAGTCCCTCCACCATGGCGAGCAGCGATGCGATCGCCTGGTCGTGCGTCAGGTGTTCGGAGGCATAAGAGAATTGTTCGAAGGCTTCGTCCGGGGCGAAGACGACTACATCTTCGGGATTGAAGTCGGGATTTTCGGCAGCTCGTTCGAGAGCTGCGTGGTACGGAAGCAGGAACCCTCCGCCATTGTCGGCTGGGCGTATCGAATGGCTGACGATCCGTTCCCAGATCATCGACCGCGTCGGGCGTTCCGCTTCTGGTTCGTACTCGTACTCGATTCCTTGGCCGCAGCCAGCAACCCGGCCGACGCCGACGAGCACGCGGCCGCGCCGCTCAGTGTGCGGAACTTCCTTCGCATAGAAGAATGCGAGAGAGCGTTCTGGCTCGACAGCTGAGAAGAACGCGTCAAGCAGATTGGACTGGTTCTCGC
Source organism: Acidimicrobiia bacterium (assembly GCA_022826045.1). Taxonomy (GTDB): domain Bacteria; phylum Actinomycetota; class Acidimicrobiia; order Acidimicrobiales; family Poriferisodalaceae; genus Poriferisodalis. The sequence goes on from JAJDVQ010000092.1 coordinate 30,847, forward strand.
GATCCTGCACCCATGCGGACTCGAAGCCCATCGCCTGCCGAGCCTCCTCCTCGGCCTCGTCGCGATAGACGATGTCGAAGTCGTCGGCCAATGACGCTGCGTCATCGCGCCGCATCCAGCGAAACGGCACAGCCTCGGCGCTGAACGGCGGGATCTCAACAAGTGTCGGGCGATAGTGCCGATGCGCGTCAGAGGTCGCTTGGTAGGGGTGCCGGACGTGACGCGTGATCGGAAAGCTCGCCATGAACGACGCTCGTTCTGCGATGCACGGCGGCAGCTGAGCCGACTGGAGTTCGTCAATGCGGCGGCCTCGAAGCTCAATTTCGACGGCGTTCTCACGCCGGTCGTGGATATTCGGAAGTCGCAGACACGACGCGTTGTTGGCAGGGTCAGTACAGATCGTGCCGTTCCAGCCAGCGTCGTGCCAAGGAACCCGAATCGAGAGGTGGCGCAACGGCAGGTTTGTCGGCATCAGCGACTCCATAGCCAGTCGACATCGGCGAATGCGAGTTGTTCGCCGTAGTTCTCGATGTTGTCCTGGACGTTCAGTATCAGGCAGCGTTCGTCGCCGCCGTTGAGCGGGCCTCTCAGGCCGCGGCCGACCATCTGAAAATAGAGATTCGGGCTGTACACGGGGCGAGCCACGATGATCGCTCGCGTCTTGGGTGCGTCGAACCCCTCGCGGAACACGCCGTAGTTGACGAGCACGTTGATCTCACCCGAGCGGAAGCCGTCTACGACGCGGCGGCGAGTTGCTGCCTCAGTTGACCCGCTCACCGCACGGGCCGTAACTCCACGGAGGGTCAAGAGCGCAGCCAGCGTCTTTGAGTGGTCCACCGAGGTGCCAAAGATCAACGTCGGCCAGTCGCCCCTGACATGACGCCCGTAAGCGTCGAGAATGCGCTCTGTGCGCTCCGCATCCTCGGCGATCCGTTCCTCCACGCTCGTAGGGAGGAAGCCAGGGCGCGGGGCTGCGGCCTCGCCGCCGAACTTTGCGAGCTCGTCTTGCTCATCCTGAGTGAGTTGATAGGTGCCGCCGGCGATTAGTTCGTGATCGGCTTTCGCGAGCACGGCGGTGTCCTGCAGGTGCGCGATCACACTGTGCGGATCGTTGCTTTCGAAGGCACCGGTATCGAGGCGGTTCTGGCCGTACCGATTTGCCAGCCAGAGCGTTTCCGCCTCGTTGTGCCCACGGTACGGCGTGGCCGTAAGGCCGAGCAGCGCGGGCTCTTCCTCCGTTTGGCGGGACGTGAGGCCGATCTCGGCCATTGCGGAGGTGTATGTGGGTGCGATTGACCGGTGGGCCTCGTCGAAGACCACTAGCTCCACGCTGTCCAATAGCTCCGGCTGGAGTCGTTGATTGCTCAACCTCGCGTGAAGTGTCTGGATCGATGCCACGATGACGTGCCAGTCATCTGTCGCTGTGGGCGCTGCGTTGCCGCCCCACAGCCGCGAGACGCGCAGTCGAGCGTCTTCGATCCCTTCGCTGCGCCACACTTGCCTCCACGCTTGGACGGCCTGCTCGCACAGCTCTCTGCGGTCGGCCACCCACAGCACGTTGCCTCGGAATGACTGATCTCTGCGGGCCTCGACGATGGCTTGCACAGTCACTCGGGTCTTGCCGGCGCCAGTCGGGAGACTGATGAGTCCTCGACGGCCCTGGTCGCCGTGGACGGTGTTGCCCAGGAGCTGCTTGAGGCGATCGGCGATGGCCCTCTGGTAGCGGTGCAGTTCGCCGAGCTTCAGCGGCCCCTCTACCTGCTCGAAGGGGTCATCTGCGTGGCCGGGCTCGCCGGCCCACTCTTCGCTGAAGCCGAGGGCGCGAACGAACTCGACCGCACGTCGAGAGCCGGCCCATTGCTTCGGAGGATCGAGTGGCTTGAGTGCAGCACGAAATTCGCGAAGTGTCCCGGTGTGATACGTCGCTATGGCCGATTCAGCGATCGCGATTGGCAGCACCGCCGGATCGACGTGACCCTGCTCGACGATGCTCACGAGCGAAACCGGCAGGCGAGCGCGCAGAGCGTCAACGCCGACTGCTGCAAGCAGACGTTCAGCATCGCTGGTGCAACTCCTGATCGCCTGGCGGCGTTGCTCCACTTCCGCCGCAGTCGTGCCGTCGACGATGTCCATGATCTGTCGCCTTGACAGCGGAAGATCGATGGCGCGGCTCACAAGCTGGAGTTCTGAGTATTCGTCATCCTCCTCGCTGCTCGCGAGGAGGACATCGGGGGCTCGATAGGCATATGGGCGCTGTTTGCCCGCCACGAGTATCTGGTCGCACCGGATGAGCTGGACATCCGCGTGGCCAGCGGCTAGGTGGGTGACAATCCCGGGCCACTCATCGATGAGCGGAACCGGCACCTGTTCGCCGAGTGTCCTCGGCACCGGATCAGCGAGATCAAGAGATCCCTTGATCTCGCCTGAGTTCGGATGACGGTACAGGGCTTCAAGCGCTTCGGGATCCTCGGGGCTTGCTCCAAGCGCCGCTTTCAGCGGCACGCTTCCTGCGGTCGTAGCGATACGCCCCCAACGGAGGATTTCGTTCAGCGCGGGCGATTCGTAGCAGTTGCGTGGATACTCGTGGCCGTTCGTGCCTTGGTGGCGGTATTCGTAACGATCGAAAGTCGAGCCCACGTCCATGAGGCTCGCCGTGTAGAGCGCGCGGCCTTCGTCCGACAGGCCCTGAAGTACCGACAACGGACCAGACCCGTCTGAGCGAGAAAACCTGAGCATTCCGCTTTGTGGGTTGCGGGGAAGCCGTTGTTGGCGGTATTGGTCCTCGCAGTCTCTCTCGTAGCGTCGGAATGCCGGATCGGCGGTGAGATGGTCGAGGTGCCGAGCACTGGCGCAAACGCCAAGCCACTCGAATAGCGCCGCATCGGCGCTGTGAAACTCGATGTCCACGGCTATGTCGCCGTCACGACTTCCGTCATCGGGCACGATGGCACCCGGAATGAGCACATCGTGGACGGGCCGCCATGATCCCGCGTGGGTCCGAACTCGCACATTTCGCCTGAAGTCCCTGTAGTCCGAAATGACATCGCGAGCATCGTCATGGGAGATCCGGCGCGACAAGACCCAGAATCTGACCCAGAGTCGCTCGTACACCGAGGCAGCTGACTCTGGAACCTGTCGCGAGTCCAGCACGGACTCTGCCACCAGATTGAATTCCGACTCCGCAGATGGCGGCGCAAAGCCCAGGTGCTTCAGCGCCGCTTTGGTCGCCTCGTCGTCCAGCAGCTCGGCATGGACGCTTGTACGCGGGTCCAGCTTGGTTCCAACTGCGGGGGCAGGATCATGCAGGAACACGCGCTCTGGGTCGAGCGGCAGCCACGCTTCCGCCATGCTGTACACAATCCGGGCATCCGCGATTTCTTGACGGACATCTGCGGACAGGAGCGCAGCGGTCTGTATGGCCGCCGCAGATGCAGCGACAGCGAAGTCTGCCTCGACGTCTTGAACTAACGCTTCGAGCCAGCCAACCAGCCGCTGCCGGTCCACGAATTCTGAGGCGGCCTCAAACAATCGCCCGACGGCTGAGAATCGCTCGCCTCGATAGGCGCTGTGGTGCAGCCAGTCATTCGGCCTACTGGCACTGGTTGCCCACTGCTGCAGTGCAGCGCGACTCTGGTTTGTGCTGCGCTCAAGGTCGTGCGGCAGGTAGTAGACCGCGTCAATGTTGCGGAGCACACCGGCTTGGTCGGGAACCACAGGCCGAACGCACAGCTCTCCGTTGACCTCACTGCGCAGCAGATCAGCGTGCTGGTTGTCGCCCCGCTCATGTCGTCGCGGCAGCAAATCAAGATGGCGGGCCGGATCATCAATGTCGTTCAACGACGGGAGCTCATCGGCTACCAGCGCAGCGGCCGCTCGTACAAGCTCGTCGTTGTAGCAACCTGGGAGCAGATTCTGCCTGTCTTCGTTGGTCTTCCACGGTGCATTCAAGATTCCGCTGACGAGACATGAGGTCTCGGTGGGAAAGTGGGCCCAAAACCGGCCGTGACGCTGGACATGATCAACCGGGGCTGCCCACCAGATTGGGACTTCGTCGGCGTCATCTCCAGGACGGCGGTCGGCGCGAGCTTCCGCAGACAGATGGTGCGACCGCTGAAACACACGCCAATGGCCCGAAGTGGTTCCATCGTCAAGAACGAGATCATCCCGATCGCGTGTCAGCCTCACGTCACGCTGTTGTGAGCTATGGTGAGCCCCATCGTCAATCGCGAGCGTCAGCAACGCGACGTGTGGCACGAAGAGAAGGAACTCAGCGGGAAAATCGACTATCTGCTGCCTGAGGTCCCCAAAGGCCCTCCGCTTGAGCGGCAACCGGACGATGTTCGATGCCCATTCCATCAGGTCGCCCAGGATCGGATCGCTATCGCTCCCGTCCAGCGGGTGGATCGGTTGAGGCAGACGCAGCACGGGGAAGTCGGTCACTGCTTCGTCTCTGGGCACGTTGGCCCGTATCTGTTCCGACGATCGCGAACGCTGGAAGCGGAACGAGCCGGATCGACTGAAGAATTCAGGGTCATCGCTGACACCGAGGACCGCTTTGAATCCCAAGCCAAAGGTTCCGATCTGGCCGGTTGCACGCTTGGGTGACATGTGCGAAAACATGAGCGCCGTCATGCCCGGCTGATCGATGGGATCTCCGTCATCGGCGCAGTAGAGGCAGCGCTCTGTCAACCTGACTTCGATGCGACCTCGATGAGGATCTTGCCCGGCATGCAACCCATCGAAGGGTGCCGACGCTTGCTCGACCCATAGCGCGTCTGCGGCGTTCTGCACCAGTTCGTACATCTGCCGGTGCTGGTACCCGCCGTGAGCGGTGTCTCGCTCCAAGTTGGCGTGCTCAACGACCAGCTTCGGCTGAGCGATGTATGAGTCGAGAGTCCTCTGAGCCTCACGAGAGACGAATTGTCCCAAGTCTCCATCTGGTCCGCACCATCTCTCCGTTGACACGAGCGGCCTCCCTGATGTGGCCCCGTCATGGCGCACCCGCTTGATGGCGGGCCGGCTCGCGTCGACCGGCGTGGCCTGTGGTCCTGCTCTGTTGGGGGCCGGAGCGTATCCGACCGGTCAAACGTGATCTTGGCCGTCACCTACCCGCAACGACTGCGGCCAGCCATTTTCTTTACCGCTGTTTCGGCGCAACAGCGGCCGGTCGTTGGCTACGGTTCCCGGCGACTGCATACCGGCCGGGGCATCGCTGCAGCCGGTTGAGACAAGGGGGATCGACGATGGACCTGGGTATCTCAGGACGCACTGCAGCAGTTGCTGCCGGCTCAGCAGGGCTGGGGCTCGGATCGGCCAAGGCACTCGCAGCCGAGGGCGTGCGAGTGGCCATCTGCGGCCGGGACCCCGAGCGGTTGGCGGCAGCCGCCGCGCAGATCGACGGCGAGGTGCTCTCGATCACTGCCGATCTGGGCAACCCCGATGAAGGTCGCAGCTTCGTCGAGCAGGCCATCGAAGGTCTCGGCTCGGTCGACATTCTTGTCACCAACGCAGGCGGCCCGCCTCCGGGCATGTTCGAGAGCACCGAGATCGACGCCTACCAGATGGCCTTCGACATGAACTGCAAGGCCATGATCGAGATGTGCCGGGTGGCCGTCCCGCCGATGCGCGAGCGCGGCTGGGGCCGGGTGTGCGCCATCACCAGCGTCGGCGTCAAGCAGCCGATCCCCTTCCTGCTTGCCAGCTCCGTTGCACGGGCCGGTCTCACCAGCTTCCTCAAGATCACGGCCCGCGAGGTCGCAGGCGATGGCGTGACCGTCAACTCCGCCCAACCCGGCACCCACTGGACCGACCGGGTCGCGAAGATGATGGACCGCGAGCAGGCCGGTCAGAGCAACCCGATGGGCATCTGCGGCGAATCCGACGACTTCGGCGCTGCAGTGGCATTCCTGTGCAGCGAGCAGGCCAGGTTCATCACCGGCACCGGTCTGCTCATCGACGGCGGCCAAGCCACCGGCCTGCTGGACTGACCTCCGCGCCGACGCCAGCCTCAACCTCGGCATCAATCCAAGCGTTCCGCGAAGCGTGCCGGCGCCTCGGCAACGGCAGCGGTCATCACGGGGCTAGCTGAGATCCGCATGGGTCTGCGCGGTTGTATCCGTCACTCAATGTGACAGCAAACCTAAAAGTGAGAACTTAACAAAAAATGAAAACTCATGATACGCTGATCCGTACCGTCGGGCGAGCGAAGGGGCGCTGTCTGAATGAGGCGATCACCTCCGCTGTGGCGCACTGAGCGCGGCACCACCTCGTCGTCATGAACACAGGCACGACGGCTGCGGCGCCTGACAACCCCTTTCTGCCGACGTTCGGAACGACACCGCCGACGCTGGCTGGCCGCGACGATGTCGTCGCCCGGTTTGCGCGCGCCTTCGAACGGGGCCCACAGCATCCCGACTACACCATGCTGATCACCGGGGTACGCGGCTCGGGCAAGACCGTGCTGCTGAACGAAGCCGAGGATGCGGCACTGCGGCTCGGCTGGCGCGTGATCTCGATGTCAGCGTCGGTGCGGGACCTGTGCCGTCTGATCGCCGGCGCAGCGCAGCGACATCTCAGCGAGGCCGTCGACGGCGCACCGTCGCGGAGAATCTCCTCAGTGCAGGTGATGGGCATCGGCGTCGAATTCGAGCCGAGCCAACAAACCGACGACGCGCACGGAGACGTCAACCTGCGTGCTGTTCTCACATCACTTGCGGAACTCCTCGCACGAGACTCGACCGGGCTGTTGCTCACCGTCGACGAACTGCACGCCGTGTCGCTACCGGAGGCCACGGAACTCGCGGTCACCATTCAGCACATCACGCGACGGGAACTGCTGCCTGTGGCGTTCATCGGCGCAGCCCTGCCTGAGATAGACGAGACACTGCTCGCTGACCGCGGCATGACCTTCTTCCAACGGTGTGCTCGTGCCCGGCTGGAAGCGCTCGGACACGATGACACTGAGGAGGCGCTCAGGCTGCCGATCCGCAAAGCGGGTGGACGCATCGACGACGACGCACTCGAACACCTGATTGGTGCCTCGGGCGGCCACCCATTCACCATCCAGCTGCTCGGATACCACAGCTGGGAGATGGCCACGCCCGCCGCCCGCATCAGCGCCACACACGCAACAGCCGGCGCCCTCGAAGCCGATCACGCAGTGCTCGAACAGATCGTCAAGCCGATCTGGAGCGGCCTGTCAAAAACGGACCGCTCATTCCTATGGGCGATGTCACTGGACGAGACCGACTCAGAGATGAGCTGCATAGCAGAACGCATCGAACGCTCCCCGAACTTCGCACAGACCTACCGGCGACGACTCATCGACGCAGGCGCCATCGAATCGGCCGGACGAGGCAGAGTCAGGTTCAGCTACCAGCAGACAGGCCCTTGGCTGCGCTCCCAGCGATAACTGACGGGGAACCGATAGTCGGCCTGATGGGATGCCAAGCACTTAAATCGGTGATCGACGACGTGGCGAGCGGATATCAGCCTGGATTCAAGTCGTTTATTCACGACTTCTTGGGTAAAGGAGGTTGGCTGAGAGTTCTTGGGTGGGTCGAAGCCTTCCAAGGGTCGATGTCCACAAACATCGACCCCAGCAGAGCCTCGTCACATCGAGACAGAAGCTACATCAGCCATGCCGAGACCATTCTTATCTTGGCCTGTATCACCCACAAGACAGCCTTACTCGCACAGCAGCAACGAATCTGCAGACTGGCAAATCCGCGCTCGGTTGCACTGGATGAGGCTCCAGCGCAATGAACTTGTCTGTTTCTGCACTGCAACCGAAGCACTGCATCACAAACGCTGTGACAGTAGCCGCGAATACCGCTAGACGGTGCTTCTACAGTCCAAGAATGTTATTCAAGTAGCCGTCCAGTGCGATTCCCGGGCTGATACCCGCTCATCCGATACCAACCGCTTCGAGTGCTCGGCGGGTGAGCACCCGGGCGAGGTGGTTGCGGTAGTCGGGCGTGGCGTTCAGATCCGTGGGGGCGTCTGTGCCCTCGGCAGCCTGTTCAGCGGCATCAGCCGCTGACGCCCCGCCTGCCAGCGCCGCCTCGACCGCACTGGCCCGCAGCGGCACTGAGCCCATGTTCACGAGCGCCACGTTCGTGCCGCCATTCACCGTGACTGCTGCGGCTCCGACGATCGCCCAATCTTGGGCCCGCCGGTTGAACTTCTGGTAGTTCCAGCTGGCGCCGGGGGCCTTCGGGACCCGGATCTCGGTCAGCATCTCGTCGTCGGCCAACGCCGATTCGAAGTAGCCGGTGAAGAAATCGCCGACGGCAATCTCACGGCTGCCGTTGGGCCCCTGAGCGACGAGCGTGCCGCCCAGCGCAAGCACTGCCGCCGGCAGGTCGGATGCCGGGTCGGAGTGGGCCAGCGAGCCGCCGATGGTGCCGCGGTGCCGCACCTGCGGGTCGCCCACCTCGCCGGCCACATGGCCCAGCAGGGGGCACTCGGCAGCCAGCAGGTCGCTGGTCTCCAGCGCACGGTGGCGGGTAAGCGCACCGACGGCGATGTGGTCGCCGCCGTCAGTGATGTAGCTGAGATCGCTGACGCGGCCGATGTCCACGAGCACGCTCGGCACCGCCAAGCGCAGCTTCATCATCGGCAGCAGCGAATGGCCGCCGGCAAGCAGCTTGGCCTCGTCGCCATGCTCGCCGAGCAGTGCGACGGCCTCCTCCGCGGAGCCGGCCCGTACGTAGTCGAATGCTGCAGGAATCATTGCTGCGCTCCCCTCAGGCCGCCGTCTCGCCGGCCGCGCAGGCCAGCACCGACTTGACGATGTTGTGATACCCCGTGCAGCGGCACAGGTTCCCTTCCAGTCCCAGGCGGACATCTCGCTCGGACGGGTCGGGGTTCTCCTCAAGCAGCGATACGGCCGCCATGACCATGCCCGGAGTGCAGTAGCCGCACTGCAGGCCGTGGTTCTGGCGGAAGGCCTCCTGCATCGGGTGCAGCTCGTCTTCCGACGGCGCCAAGCCCTCGATGGTCAGGATGTCCTCGCCGTCAGCCTGCACCGCCAGCATCGTGCACGACTTCACCGATTCGCCGTTCACATGCACTGTGCAGGCGCCGCACGAGGACGTATCGCAGCCGATGTTCGTGCCTGTGAGCCGCAGGTCGTCCCGCAGCCAGTACACGAGCAGCGTGCGCGGCTCGACGTCGCCAGTACGAGTCTCGCCGTTCACCGTGACGCTGATCTCCACTATGACCTCTCCCGTCTCGTCGGCCCAAGGCCGAGCAGTCTGTCAGCCGGTTGCGTGGCCGAGCATATTGTTTCTCGGCCATGATGCCGGGCGTCTGTACGCGCGGCCCGTGGACCGAGCGACCACCATCATGCACCATGCGGCAGCAACGCGCCGACACGGGGGCACTGGGCACCGAACAGCAGCAGTAGCTTGACGATGTGGCGACGTCCGAGGCCGTCGCGGGCCCCGAGGACCCGTCGGAGAGCGAGGGCAGGAGTGCGCCCCCGGACACACGGGATCTCATCCTGCGGCGCGCGCGAGAGCTGTTCTCGATGCAGGGATACCGGGGCACGTCCGTGCGGCAACTCACCTCGGGACTCAACCTGACGCCCGCGGCGCTCTACTACCACTTCACGGGCAAGGAAGACGTGCTCGCCGGCGTCCTGGCCCCGATGGAGCGAGACGGCGAGGCGATCATCGTCCGCATGGCCAAACTGGAGCCGACACCGGAGGCACTGCGGGAGGTGCTTGACGACTACTTCGACCTGCTGGCTCGTGACATCGTCGTATTCCGTCTCGTCGCCGACGATGTCGACGTCCAGAAGAGTGCGGTCGGTCAGCGCCTGCGAGCCCAGGCCAGAGATCTCTTCGCCTGGCTCACGCGTTCCTCCCAAGATGTGACCGACCGCGTCCGAGCGGCGGCAGCCGTGGGCACGATCCGCCTCTCGCTCGAGCAGAGCGGCGTGGATCCCGATGAGCATCGCGAGGCAATCATCGGGCGCGCGCTCGGGATCATGACGGATTGAGACGACGGATTGGGTCCAGACGGAATCTCATTCGTTGAGCAGGTGAGCCACACCAGGCAGCGGCCACGCCGGAGGCAGGTCGACCACATCGGCAGGGTCCACGTTCAGCCGGTACAAGGTGTCCCCTTCACGCACGAGCGAGAGCTGTTCACGTGCGATCCGTTCCACGACGACAGGGTCTTTGGCATCGGCGACCCGCTCTGACAGGTGGGCTGTCTCTGCTTGAAGCCGTGCCAGCGTTTCTTCTGCGTGGTCGATGTTGTCGCGCTGGGAGTTGAGTGACTGCCAGGGAAAGAGCAGCACCGCCAGGAGTCCCACCGCGCTCACCACGATGACGAGGCCGAGGAGCACGGTCATCACCCGCCGCCCCGAGCGCGGGCGGCGGAGCCCGACTGCTGTGTCCGGGGGGGCGTTCATATTCCGGATGCGAGAGAATCGCCGCCCCGGTAGGCAGCCGCGGAGCCGAGCTCTTCTTCGATGCGCAGCAGCTGGTTGTACTTGGCGACTCGATCTGAGCGCGCCGGAGCACCCGTCTTGATCTGGCCGCAGTTGGTCGCGACTGCCAAGTCGGCGATGGTGGTGTCCTCGGTCTCGCCCGAGCGATGCGACATCACCGCGGTGTAGCCGGCGCTGGCCGCAAGCTCGACGGCATCCAGCGTTTCGCTGAGCGTGCCGATCTGGTTGACCTTGACGAGGATGCTGTTGGCGACGCCCGCGGAGATGCCCCGTGCCAGCCGTTCGATATTGGTGACGAAGAGGTCGTCGCCCACTAGCTGCACCCGCTCGCCGAGCTCCCCCGAGAGGCGCGACCATCCCTCCCAGTCGTCCTCGGCCATGCCGTCCTCGACTGAGCAGATCGGGTAGCGCTCGCACAGATCTGCCAGGTAGCCCGCGAACGCGGCGGAATCGAGCTCGCGACCTTCGCTGGCGAGGCGGTAGATCCCGTCCTCGCAGAACTCGGTGGACGCCACGTCGAGCGCGAGTGCCATGTCGGCGCCGGGCTCGAAGCCGGCTTCGCCGATTGCCTCGACCAGCAGCGCCAGCGCGGCCTCGTTGGATTCCAAGTCGGGTGCGAAGCCGCCCTCGTCGCCGACGGCCGTCGACAAGCCGCGCGACCGCAGGACCCGCTGCAACACGTGATAGGTCTCGGTGCCCCACCGCAGGGCTTCGGAGAACGACGCCGCCCCGACCGGGACGATCATGAACTCCTGCAGATCCACGTTGTTGTCGGCGTGGGACCCTCCGTTGATCACGTTCATCATCGGCGTGGGAAGCACATGCGCATTGGCACCGCCCACATGGCGGTACAGGGGAACGCCGACCGTCGCCGCCGCCGCATGGGCGGTCGCCAGCGAAGCCGCCAGCACAGCATTGGCCCCGAGCCGCGCCTTGCTCATGGTGGCGTCGAGCTCGATGAGCGCCTGGTCGACGGCCCGCTGCTCGACAGCATCGAGTCCCACGAGCGCACCGGCGATCTCGCCGTCCACATGGGAGACCGCTACTGCCACACCCTTGCCGCCGTAACGATCGGTGCCGTCGCGCAGTTCGACGGCTTCGAACTGACCTGTCGAAGCGCCCGAGGGCACGATTGCCCGGCCGACGGCGCCGGCGACGGTGCGCACTTCGGCTTCGACGGTGGGATTGCCCCGCGAGTCCAGTACCTCGCGGCCGGTCACCTGGACGATCTGCGTGGATGCGCGCGCTGTCACGCAATACCACAGTACCGAAAGCCGACCCACGCAGTGCCAGTGCGCCGGATCCTGGGCCTCAGCCTGTTTGAGCTTCTCGCGCCGCTATGCGCTTCGCGCGGGCCTCCCGCTCGGCCGCCTTGATCGCCTCCCACTGCGCCGACAGTTCGGCATCACTGGGCTCAGGCGCCGCGGGGTCCCGCTCGAAGACATGGGGATGGCGACGCAGCATCTTGGCTTCGACGGTCGCAAGCACTTCAGCCAGCGTGAAGGTTCCTGCTTGCTCCCCGATTGCGGCATTCATCAGCACCTGCAGCAGCACATCGCCCAACTCTTCGACCAAGTCCTCAATGGCGGTCGCCGCCCCGTGAGGGTCGCCCGCGCGTGCATCGTCAGCCGCCTGCAGCGCTTCGACCAGCTCAGTCACTTCGTCCACGGCGTAGGGCGCCAGCGATGAGTGAGTCTGGACCCGGTCCCACGGGCACTCGCGTCGCAGTCTCGCGATGACGCCATGCAGCGAGACCATCCGCTCGCCGAGGTCTGCGTCAGCGTCCATCACGGCTCCCACGACCAAGTCATTCAGGGAAGCGGCGGCAGGAACACCCGCAGGCTGTCGGTGTCCCACGTACCGAGCGCCGGGTCGATGCCGACCTCGTAGGTGAACATGACCTGCGTCAGCACATGTCCCGCGAACGGCCCGATCGCCGAGAGATCGATCGCATCAGTGCTCAGCGAGTCCAAGTGCAGCACCACCCAGAGCTCGCCAGTCGGACTGTCTGCGGACGAGAGCACGACAGGCTCAGTCAGCTCGCCGGGTGCTGTGTCGAGCAGTGCCAGAACCATCTCGTTGCTGAATCCCAGATCGAGCGGCAGACCACAGCCGATCGCACCGCCGGACTGCGCCAGGTTGGGCAGGTTGACCGCAGCGGCGACATCGCTGAGAACCTCACCGGCCCGGACGCGCTGGGAGGCCGCCGCTGCGTCGGCTTCAGACGCCACAGCCAGCGCACTCACGCAGTGCGGTGTCGCCAGCCGCTCGATGGTGGGGTCGTCGGCGATGCTGCGCTGCTGTGCGAATTCCTCGAAGGATCCCTCGAGATGTCCCTGTACCTGTGCGTTGATGTCATCGTCGGAGACGTCGATGTCGACCGGGAAGCCGAGTTCTTCGAGTGCTACGGCAGCCAAGCGCAGCTGAAGCATGGATGTCAGCCGGGCGACGAACTCCTCGTGGGTCGGGTTCTGCGGATCGCCCATGGTCTGCGGCGGCGAGTCGGCAAGGCTGTCGCGGACCTGTGCCACCGTGACCTGCCCGCCGGGGAATTCCGCCGCGACGGCGCTGCGGTCCTCGAAGACTGTCCGGGCGAGGGCCTCCTGCTCTGCACGCCGTTCAGCCTGCTCAGCCTGTTCTGCTTCGAGCGCTTCCTGCTCAGCCGCCAGCGCAGCCTCGCGCTCGGCCGCCAGCGCTGCGTCCTGTTCGGCGGCGTCGAGGGCGTCGCGGGTCACGACGCCGTCATCATCGGCGTCGACCGCTTCGAAATCCTCCTGGAGAACCTCGGTGTGGATCGTGACGACGTTGCCGCTGTCGCTGCACGCGAACGCCCCGAACCCCAGCAGTGCCAACAGCAGAATTCGTCGAGACATGGAACTGAGGTCGGCACGCACTGTGGGCAGGCTAGGTCGTTGCCGCGCCAGCGGTGCTGACGCTGTTCGTCATGACGGCGGCCGCAGCTGCTGGCAGAACTCGAAGAGCTGCCCGACGGTGGCCGGCTTGAGCGCCCGCACCGACAGCTGCACTTCGTTCGCATCGGCCTTGTAGCGGGCCGCCGCAAAGGGCGTGCCCGCACAGATGCGCTTCATGCGGAGCTCCTCGCTGGCAGTCAGCTCCAGCGGTCCCAGCCGCACCCTCCCGCCGTCGTGGCCGGGTGCGAATGCCACGGTTCGCATGCCCAGCCGGTGGCACTCGGCACGCAACAGCGCTATGTGCAGCAACGCTTGAGCTTCGGCAGGCACCGGACCGTAGCGATCGATCCACTCGGCTTCGATATCGGCCACCTCGACCAGCTCGGTCACCGCGCCGAGCCTGCGGTAGGCCTCCAAGCGTCCGGTCGAGTCGGCCACGTAATCGTCAGGCAGATGCGCCACGAGCGGAAGGTCGATGACGAGCTCGGCCGGCTGCTCCGGCGTCTCACCGCTCAACTCGGCGACGGCCTCGCGGACCAGCTCGCAGTAGAGGTCGTAGCCGACCGCAGCGATGTGGCCGGACTGCACTCCGCTCAGCAGGTTTCCGGCGCCGCGCAGCTGCAGGTCTCGCATGGCGATGCGGTAGCCCGAGCCCAGCTCGGTCGACTCTCCGATCGTGCGGAGGCGCTCGTAGGCCTCCTCGCTCAGCGGCCGGCCCTCGGGGTGGAACAGGTACGCATACGCACGTTGGCCCGAGCGGCCCACCCGGCCGCGGATCTGGTGCAGCTGCCCCAAACCGAGCAGATCGGCACGATCCACCACCAAGGTGTTGACGCTCGGCATGTCGATGCCCGACTCGATGATCGTCGTGCACACCAGCACGTCGTAGTTGCCCTCCCAGAAATCGATCACGACCTGCTCGAGCGTGCCCTCGTCCATCTGTCCGTGCGCCACCGCAATTCGTGCTTCCGGCACCAGCGCAGCCAGCTCTGCTGCCACACGGTCGATGTCCGCGACCCGGTTGTGCACGAAGAACACCTGGCCCTCGCGCAGCAGCTCACGCCGGATCGCCTCGCTGACAGCGCGTTCGTCGTACGGACCGACGTGGGTGAGAATCGGCTGGCGCTCGGCGGGGGGTGTCTGCAGCAGCGACAGGTCCCGGATGCCGGTGAGCGCCATCTCGAGCGTGCGGGGAATGGGCGTGGCGGTCAGCGTGAGCACGTCCACCTCGGCGCGCAAGTGCTTGATGGACTCCTTGTGGCTGACGCCGAAACGCTGCTCCTCGTCGACGACCAAGAGGCCCAGATTCTTGAACTTGACGTCGCCTGACAGCAGGCGATGCGTGCCGATGACGACATCGGTGGTGCCATCGGCCAGCCCGGCGATGACGGAGCGCTGCTCTGCGGGCGTGAGGAACCGGCTGAGCACGTCGACGCGTACTGCGTGGTCGGCGTAGCGCTCGGCGAACGTCTGGTGGTGCTGCTGGGCGAGCAGCGTTGTCGGCACCAATACCGCAGCCTGCTTGCCGGCGGCGACCGCACAGAAGGCAGCGCGCACGGCCACCTCCGTCTTGCCGAATCCGACATCGCCGCAGACGAGGCGGTCCATCGGGACCGGCTCGGCCATGTCGGCCAGAACGTCGTCGATGGTGCGACGCTGATCTGGCGTGGGCGTGTAGGCGAAGCTGTCGGCCAGATCGGCCATGCCCCCGCCGTCGGGATCGAATGCATTGCCCGCTGTGGTGATGCGCCGCTGGTACAGCACCACCAGCTCCTGGGCGATCTCGGACGCCGCAGCGCGCACCTTGGCCTTCTGCCGCTGGAAGTCGCTGCCGCCCATGCGGCTGAGGCGAGGAGTCTCGCCGCCGATATAGGGACGGATGAAGTCGATCTGCTCGGTGGGCAGGTACAGCCGGTCGGTGCCCCGGAACTCCAACTCGAGGTAATCGCGCTCGTCGTCGCCGAATGCCCGGCGAACCAGCCCCGCGTAGCGAGCGATGCCGTGATGATGATGGACGACAAAGTCACCGATGCTGAGATCCTCGAACGTCGGCGTGAGGGCGGTTCGCCGGCGAGCAGCCCGGTGGACGCGGCGGCGGCCGGTGAACTCGGCTTCGGGCAGCACAGCCACACCGGCGGCAGGCGCGATGAAACCGCTCCCGAGCGGGGCAACCACGACCTGCCCACCCGGCTGAGGGGTGAACGCTGCGCGATCGCGGTGCAGGCGGAGGGGAACCTCCTCGGCACGCAACGAGTCGGCGAGACGTGCGGCGGCGCCGTCGCCTTCTGCAGCCACTATGACAATGGGCCGCTGCGCTCCTGCAATGGGCGGCTCAGCGCCGGTCACGAGGCGACGAAGCTGCGCCACCAGCCGTGTGGGATCGCCGGCTGCGGGTGTCCACTGCTCAGTGGCGATGCTGGGACCGGGGTCACCGGCGGCGGTCGGGGCCGCCGTCGAGTCGACCGACCAGACCGCTCCGTCGAAGCGTGAGAGCAACCGGTCGAACGGCACATGGAGCTGGGGCAGCGAGCCGCGGGGGGAACCTGATAGATTAGCCCGCTCGCCGTTCTGATGGCCATTCTGGCGACTGTCGTCATCGCGCAGGTCGGTGCTGTCGACATCGCGCAGGCCCCACGTCACGGCAAGCGAGCGAGTCAGGTCATCGGTCTCCGCCGCGATGTCGGCGGCGCGGTCAGCCAGCCGCCGTGGCTCGTTCAGCAGCACCAATGCGCCCGGACCGAGCAAGTCCGGCAGCACAGTCTCCTCGTCGGTGAGCCACGGGAGCCAAGACTCCATTCCGTCGAACAGTTCGCCGCTGGCGAGACGCTCCATGTGCTCACCGCACCATGGTTCGCTGATGGCCAGCTCGGCCGCTCGGCGGCGCATGGCGGCATCAGGGCGCAATTCGCGCGCCGGAAACAGGCGCGTCTGGGCGACGTCGGCGACCGAGCGCTGATCGGACACCGAGAACTCCGTCAGGCGATCCACCTCATCGCCCCACAGGTCGATGCGCACCGGTGCGTCGGCTGTCGGGCAGAAGACGTCCACGATCCCGCCGCGCACAGCGAACTCGCCCCGGTGCTCCACCTGGTGCTCCCGCCGGTATCCCCACGCCACCAGTTGGGCCGCCAGCTCGGTGAGGTCGCATCGGCCGCCCTTGGCCACCTCCAATGCGGCCGTCCCGTCGGCGCAGGCCGCAGGGCTGAGCCGCTGGAGCAGCGACCGGATCGGAGCCACGATGACCTCGGGCAGGCCGGGGCCCTGCGACAGCGGCGATTGCAGTGCCGTCAGCACCGCCAACCGGCGACCCATGGTCTCGGTCGCCGGGCTCACTCGTTCGAACGGCAGCGTCTCCCACGCGGCGAACAGCGCCACCCGATCGGCGCCCAGCCAGGTGGCGAGGTCGTCGGTCCAGCGCTCGGCCTCGTGGGCCGTGGCGGTCACGACGAGGATTGGTGCACGCGACCCCTGTGTCGCCAAGCCGGCTGCGACGAACGGACGGGCCCCCTCTGCAACGGCGATCGAGCCCGACGATCTTCCGAGCATCGAGACGAAGCCCGAGTCACGGCTGAGACGCTCGGTCAGCGCACGCAGGGGTGCCGTGGGGGCTGGGCTCACGGCGATGTGCGGCCTCGACCGCGCCGGCCGACATTGGTGACGTTCATCGCCGCTTCGATGCCGTCACGCACCAGTACCTCCAGTCCTGACACCGCTTGGTCGAGGGCCGCATCCACGAGCGGCTCCTCGTGCCGGCTGGGCCGCTGCAATACCCACTTCTTGCCGGCTTCGGGCCGGGGCGGCTTGCCGATGCCGATGCGCATCCGCACGAAGTCCTGCGTGCCGATCTGGCCGACGATCGAGGCCAGCCCGTTGTGGCCGGCGAGCCCTCCGCCTGCCTTGAGGCGGATCTGACCCGGCTCGAGGTCGAGTTCGTCGTGCACAACGACGAGTCGGGCCGGTTCGACAATGCCCTGACGCCTCACCAGCACACCCACGCTGCGCCCGCTCTCGTTCATGAACGTGGTCGGGCAGGCGAGCGCGATGCGCTGTCCGCTCACCGTCGCGCTGCCCACCCGGGCGTATTCCCGCCGTGCCGCGGCCAGCTCGCAGCCCAATGCAGCCGCCCAGCGCTCCACCGCTGCTGCGCCTGCGTTGTGGCGGCTGCCGGCGAATCGCTCGGGGGGATTGCCCAAGCCCACCACGAGCCAGTCTGCGGCTGTGCCCCGCCGCGCGGCCGCCCGGCGGAAGATCGACACCGGGGCGGTCAGTCCTCGTCTTGGGCGTTTTCGGCGTCGGCTTCCTCGTCGTCTTCGAGGGCTTCGCCGTCGTCGCCGAGCTGCTCGGCTGCAACAGCGGCCCGGGTTCGCTGAGCGATCACCACCAGCGTGTCGCCGTCGAGCAGGCTCACCATGCCCTCGGGAAGCGTCATGTCGCTGACGCGGACCGGGCTCTCGAGTGACAGCTCCGATACGTCGACATCCAGCGCGGGAGGTATGACGCCTGCGGGAGATTCGACGTGCAGGGACATCAGCTGCTGCTGGGTGACAGCGCCCTGCCGACCCGCGACCACGGGGTCGCCGACGAGCCGCACCGGCACATCGACGACGAGGCGCTCATCGAGGGAGACCAGCATGAAGTCGACGTGGGTCACGCGGTTCGCAATGGTGTCGCGCTGCATGTCCTTGACGATGGTGAGATGGTTCTTGCCCTCGACTTCGAGCGTGATGATCGCGTTCGGCCCGGCTGCGTTCAGCGCGGCCCGGAACCGCAGGCGATCCAACGTGAGCAGCACCGGTTCGGTGCCGTGGCCGTACATGACCGCAGGTATCTTGTCGTCCGCCCGCAGGCGCCGCGACGGGCCCGAGCCAGTGCGCGTGCGGCTGTGGGCGACGAGCTTCAGCTGTTCCATCGCGATTCCCTCACCGGTCGAGCGCGTGCACGTTGAGCGGCAGGCAAGCCTACGGGTCTCAGAAGAGGTTCTGGCCGTCGAAGATCTCCGACACCGACGCGTCCTCGAACACCGATTCGAGCGCGTCGGCGAACACCTCGGCGACGCTGAGCACCATGAGCTTGTCGAACTGCTTCGAGCTGGGGATCGGCACCGTATTGGTGACGATGACCTGGCTCAGCGAGGAGTTCTTCAGCCGATCGATGGCTGGCCCGGAGAACACTGCGTGTGTGCTGGCACACATCACGTCGGCAGCGCCTTGAGCGATCAGCGTCTCGGTGGCCGAGCAGATGGTGCCGGCAGTGTCGATCATGTCGTCGATGATCACGCATGTGCGTCCGGCCACCTCGCCCATGATCCCGAGCGCCTCAGAGGAGTTGGTGTCCTCGGTGGCGCGTCGCTTGTAGATGGATGCCACGTCGCAGCCCAGCCGGGTTGCGTAACGCTCGGCCACCTTCACCCGGCCCGTGTCGGGCGAGACGATCACCGAGTCGGGTCCCATGACGTTGGACAGGTACTTGATGAGCACCGGCGCAGCGGTGAGATGATCCACCGGTCCGTCGAAGAACCCCTGGATCTGGCCGCTGTGCAGATCGATCGACACCAGCCGCTCGGCCCCGGCGACGGTGAACAGGTCGGCCAGCAGTCGGGCAGTGATCGGCTCGCGGCCGGCCGCCTTGCGATCCTGGCGTGCGTAGCCGTACAGCGGCGCAACTGCGGTGATCCGCTTGGCCGAAGCACGCCGGGCGGCATCCACCATGATCAGCTGCTCCATGATCGCGTCGTTGATGCTCATGGTCTCGCTGGCGGCGTGACTCTGGATGACGAAGACGTCACCGCCGCGGATGGACTCGGCGAACTTGCACTTGATCTCGCCGTTGGCGAAGTCGACCAGTCCCGGATCACCCAGCGCGACGCCCAGCTGTGCAGCGATCTCTTGCGCCAATTCAGGATTCGCCCGGCCGCTGAACAGATGCAGGCGCTTCTTAGTGACCAGCTCCATCGCGTGTTCCTTTCGAGACAGTTCAGGTGGCGATGCGCTCGGCACTGTCGCGCCTTTCCATCGCTCAGGCGGCTTGGCGGTGGGTTCAGGCGGCATATTTTGCAGTCCGACGGCACTTCGAGACTACCCGACGGCACCCTGTGGCCCCCGGAGTCCGGACTGTCTTGGAGGCCGTCATGGAGAGCCACGGCTTCAGGACGGTGAGGGGCGAGCGGCCAAGACGGCTTCGCAGGCAGCGAACTGGGCCGCATCGTTCACGCCCATGGCCTCAGAGGGATCGTTCAGGGTCATCGCAACGATGCCCTGACCGCTGCGCGCCAGCAGGTCGATGGCGTCGGTGAGGTAGTACTCCGATGCGGCGTTGGTTCGACCGAGCTGCGGGAGCACATGACGGAGCTGGGCTAAGTCGAAGCAGTACACGCCAGCGTTGATCTCGTCGATCTGAGATTCCGCCGGTGAGGCGTCGCGCTGCTCGACGATGGTGATCCCGCTGTCGCAGCGCACTATGCGCCCGTAGCCGGTCGGGTCGTCGAGGCGGGCGGTCAGCAGGCTGGCCGCTGCACCGATGCGACGCCGGTCGGCAACGAGCCGGGTGAGCGTCTCGGGCCGCAGCAGCGGCGTGTCGCCTGGCAGCACCAGCACATCGCTCGCTGTCGGCGGATCGCCGAGCGCGTCGAGCCCCACGCGGACCGCGTCGCCCGTGCCGAGCTGTTGCGGCTGGGTGGCGAAGATCAGCCGTTCCGGCTGGGGCGCTCCCGCGTGAACCTCGTCGCGCACCCGATCTGCTTCGTGCCCGACGACCACGATGACCGGGCCTGCATCGGCCGCAGCGAGCGTGTCGAGCAGGCGCAGGACCATGGCGCGGCCAGCCACCGGGTGCAGCGGCTTGGGCAGATCCGACGACAGGCGGGTGCCGGCGCCCGCTGCCAGCACGATGGCCGCGCAGGCTGCGTTCATCGGCGCAGATCCGCAGTCGGCAAGCGACAGCAGTGTTCGGGGAGGAGGACTCGAACCTCCATTGCCGGGACCAAAACCCGATGTCCTGCCAATTGAACGATCCCCGATCGCGCACGCCGCTGCTGCGAGCCTGCTTCAGGATCGAGGGTAGCGACCTCGCCACGGGCGACCCACAGCGTTTTCGGGGCGCCTGAGATGCGTCAGACTCCGGTGCTGCTCAGAACTGCCGGCTTCCGTCGCTGCGGCACTCGTGCTGCACCGCCGCCGAGGCGATAGCGTTCACCGTCCGATGGGATCGCTGGTCAAAAAGCGCCGCAAGCGGATGCGCAAGAAGAAGCACCGCAAGATGCTGCGGCGCACGCGCTACCAGCGCCGCAACCGCTGACTTCGGCCTCCCCTGCCATCGCCAGCACCATTTGACGAGCGCGCCGTCGCGCTCGCGACGAGAGCCCAGTCCCATGTTCACGAGCTTCAGCGCGGGCAACTACAAGGCTTGGCGCGCTACGGACGAAATCGCCCTTGCGCCAATCAGCGGAACCCGTGTGCCCGTGCATGCGGCCAGCACGGCCGATGCCCCGCCGGCCGACAGCAGCCAGAGGAACCTGCGGCGGCTCATCCCCCGCTCGTGGGCGAACCCCCAGAGCGGTCGACGTCGCGCGGCCCCGGTCACCATTGGCCCCGCACTGATCAGAGATGCAGGTACGTATCGAGGCCGATCGTGACGCCGGGGTGCTCGCCGATGGACTTGCAGGCGAGCAGCACACCCGGCATGAACGACACCCGATCCAGGCTGTCGTGGCGGATGGTGAGCGTCTCGCCGGCCGTGCCCAGCAGCACCTGCTGGTGCGCCACCAGCCCCCGCAGCCGCACGGAGTGAACCGCAATGCCGCCGGGACCCTTGCCGCCGCGGGCGCCCGGCACCACCTCCTCACGGGTCGGGTCGGGCCCCCAGTCATCGGAGGCCTCTGCCATCGCACGCACAGTTTGCATGGCAGTCCCAGAGGGCGCATCCACCTTGTTGTCGTGATGGAGCTCGATGACCTCGGCCGTCGGGAAGAACGGAGCGGCGAGCTCGGCGAAACGCATCATGAGCACAGCCCCGATGGCGAAGTTCGGGGCGATGAGGCAATTGCTGGAAGTGAACGCCGCCCGGCACCGCTCGTAATCGTCGGGATCGAGGCCGCTCGTGCCCACAACGGCATGCACTCCGTTGGCCGCACACCATGCCAGGTTCTCGCGGGCTGCCGCGGCAACCGTGAAATCGACAGCCACGCCGACGCCCGCCGGGTCGACGTCGGCGACCGACGCGACGATGTCGATGCTGTCGGCGGCGTCGCGCCGGCCCGGCGCACCGGGATCCACACCGGCCGCCAACTCCAAGTCGGCATCGGCGGCAACCGCCTCGCACACCGTTGCGCCCATCCGCCCGCCCGCGCCGAACACCAGCACTCTCACGGCAGTCACGCTAGTAGCGCGCGGGGGCTGAGCCGTGAGGCGACGCGTGGCCCGAGCAGCCCGTGTGCCCGATCCGCATGAGCGCGGCGAACAAGAGCAGAAGCCAACGATGCAGCTGACGAGAAGGCTCGTCGGCTCGCGCCGCGCTGAGCCGCCGGGTTGAGCCGCTCAGCGGCGGCCGCGACGCCGGCCTGAACCCCGTCCGGACTGCTCGAGCTCAGGGCCGAGGTCGCCGTAGACGTCCTTCGCGATCTGCTCGAAATGCTCGCCGAACGAGACGTCCTCACGGGCAGTGCCGCTCGGTGCCGACGCGGCGGCGCCATCGCCATCGCCGACGGCAGCAGATGCATCTGCACCATCGCCTGCTGGCACTGCGGCGGCCGTCGGCGTGCGCGACCGGCGTGTGCCGTCGCCGCTGCCGCCCCGGTCGCGACCACGCCGCGGCGGCCCGCCGTCGTCGGCCCCGTCGGCGTCGCCCTCGGAGCCGCCGACCTGGGTCGGATCGGCCGGCGAGAGACTGATCTTGCCGTTGGGGTCGATCTCCTCGACGATCACGCTCACCACATCACCGAGCTCGAGCACCTCCTCGACCGAGTTCAGCCGCCGGCGGCCGCCCAGCTTGGAGATGTGCAGCAACCCGTCGGTGCCGGGCAGCACATTCACGAACGCGCCGAACTTGGTGATGTTGACCACACGGCCCTCGTAGGTGGCGCCCACGTCGGGCGTCGGCGGATTGACGATCAGCCGGACCTGCCGCTCAGCCTCTTCCACCACCCCACGGTCGGTAGCGCCGATGCTGACCGTGCCCACAGTGCCATCATCATCCACGTTGATGTCGGCACCGGTCTCCTCCTGGATGGAGTTGATGACCTTGCCCCGCGGTCCGATGACCTCAGCGATCTTGTCGATCGGGATCTCGAAGCTGGTGATCTTCGGCGCCGTGGGGCCCACGTCGGGCCTCGGCTCGGCTATCGCGGCTCGCATGACCTCGAGGATCTGCAGGCGAGCCTGCCGGGCCTGCTGCAGCGCCTGAGCCAGCACCTCGGCGGGAATGCCGTCGATCTTGGTGTCGAGCTGCAGCGCCGTGATCGCGTCCTCGGTGCCGGCAACCTTGAAGTCCATGTCGCCGAAGGCGTCTTCGGCGCCGAGGATGTCGGTGAGCGTCACGTACTTGCCGTCGGCGTACACCAGGCCCATCGCCACACCGGCGACGTGGTCCACGATCGGCACGCCGGCATCCATCAGCGACAGCGACGATGCGCACACCGACCCCATCGAGGTGGAGCCGTTGGAGCTGAGCACGTCGGACACCAGCCGGATCGCGTACGGGAAGTCTTCCTTGGAGGGGATGACCGGGAAGATCGCTCGCTCGGCGAGTGCGCCGTGGCCGATCTCGCGCCGCTTGGGGCCACGCATGAAGCCGGCCTCGCCGGTGGAGAACGGCGGGAAGTTGTAGTGATGCATGAACCTGCGCCGGTCCTGAGGGTTCAGCGTGTCGACGATCTGCTCCATCCGGGACATCGCCAAGGTGGTGACGTTCAGCACCTGGGTCTCGCCGCGCTGGAACAGGCCCGACCCGTGAGCGGTGCGACCGAGGTAACCCGCAACCGACGAGAGCGGCCGGACCTCATCCGTGGCGCGTCCATCGATACGGAAGCCGTCGGCCACGATGCGCTCGCGCACGATCTCCTTCGACAGCGACCTGACGGCCTCGCGGATCTGATCGGTGGCGCCGTCAAGATCGGCGAAGTCGGCGGCAACCTCGTCGACCACAGCGCTGCTGGTCTCAGACTGTGCCGCCTCGCGGTCAGCCTTGTCGGCGATGGCCATCACCTCACGCATGCGATCGGCGGCGACCTCGCGCACGCGGTCGAGCACCTCGTCGGAGTAGTCCTTGCTGGACGTGTACTCCATCACCGAGATCGGCCCGGATTGCTCCTCGACCAGCCGACGCAGCGATTTCTGCATCTCGATGATGTCGTCGATCCACTGCTTGGAGGCTTCGAGACCGCTCGCGAGCACGTCCTCGGTGACCTTCGGCGCGCCCTCGGCGTAGTACTCGAAGGCCTTCTCGGTGCCGCCGGCCTCCACCATCATCACGGCGATGTCGCCGCTGTCGAGCTGGCGACCGGCCACCACCATCTCGAACGTGGCGGCCTCGGACTCCTCGTGGGTGGCGAAGGGGATCCACTCGCCGTCGGTGGACCAGGCGATCCGCACGCCGGCGATCGGGCAGTCGAACGGGATGCCGCTCAGCCACAGAGCCGCCGATGCCCCGTTCAGCGCCACCAAGTCGTACGGGTTGACGTGGTCGGCGCCGAGGATCGTGCCCACGATGTGGGTGTCGTGGCGGTAGTCGCTCGGGAAGTTCGGCCGCAGCGGGCGGTCGATCAGCCGGCACGTGAGGATCGCGTCGTCGGACGCACGCCCCTCTCGCCGGAAGAACGAGCCGGGAATCCGGCCCACTGCGTACATGCGCTCCTCGATGTCGACGGTGAGCGGGAAGAACGATGCGCCGTCGCGTGGACGGCTCGACGCTGTTGCGGTGACGAGCACCTGCGTGTCGCCGATGCGGGACGTGACCGCCCCGTTTGCGAGCCCGGCAAGCACGCCGGTCTCGAAGGTGATGGTCTTGTCGGTGCCCGCGATGGGACCGGTGACCGAAATGGCTTCAGCCATGTCTGCTCCTGTTGTGGGGTGGGGATCGGTGGTCAGCGCCGGAGGCCGAGCTTTGCGATCAAAGCCCGGTACCGCTCGACGTCGTTGGCGTTCAGGTAGTCGAGCAACCTGCGCCGACGTCCGACGAGCTTCAGCAGCCCTCGGCGGCTGTGGTGATCCTTGTGGTGGGTCTGGAGGTGTTCGGTGAGGTGCTCGATGCGTGCGCTCAACTGCGCCACCTGCACCTCTGGCGATCCGGTATCGGCCGGGTGATGACGGTGTCCATCGATCAGCGTGGCCGCTGGACTTGATCTCTTGGCACTCATGCCTTTGCTGTATTCCCTCTGTGTTGCCGCCGCAGAGCCGGTGGGAGGCCTGCTGCGACGAACCGGCCGGACAACCCGGCCGTGATCTTCTGTCTCTTGTCAGCCGTGCAGGCTACCAGCGAGTCAGGTATGCAGGCACTTCGCGGCGTCTTCGATGTCGCGGCGAAGCTGGGCCTTCAGCTCGTCGATGCCGCCAAAGCGCCGCTCGGGCCGCAGCCTGCGCACAAAGCGGAGCTTGGCCGTCTCGTCGTAGAGATCGCCTCGAAACCCGATCAGGTGCGCCTCGATCAGCGAGCGCTCGGCGAACTCGTAGAAGGTGGGGCGACGGCCGATGTTGACCGCGGCGGGATACTGCGCACCGTCGGGGCGTGCGTACCAGGCCGCGTAGACGCCATCGGCGGGGATCTGCAGATCTGGCGTGGTGGGCAGGTTGGCGGTCGGCACCCCGATCTGCCGACCGCGCCGGTCGCCGACCGTCACGGTCCCGCGCACCTCGAACGGGCGCCCCAGCAACCGGTGCGCCCGCTCCACATCACCCGCCGCAAGCGCTTCGCGGATCGACGTGGACGAAATGACATCGCCGTCGCCGGTCATCTGCTTCACGAGCGGCAGGCCGACCACCTCGTAGCCGTAGCTGGCGCCCACCTGGCGCAGCGTCTCGATGTTGCCGCGCCGTCCCCTGCCGAAGTGGAAATCGGCGCCGACCACCACGGCTCGGGCAGACAGGCAGTTGACCAGGATCCCGTGCGCGAACTCCTCAGCGGGCACCGCAGCTTGGGCTTCGTCGAAGGTGACGACCAGCGTGTAGTCCACACCAGTCTCGGCGAGCAGCTCGAGCTTGTGGTCGAGATCGCACAGCAGCTTGGGCGCCGATTCGGGCCGGACCACCGTCGCCGGGTGCCGGTCGAAGGTCACGACCGCGGTCGAGCATCCACGCTCGGCGGCCAGGCGGTGCATCTCGGAGACCACCGTGCGGTGCCCCCGGTGGACGCCATCGTACTCGCCGACGGTCACCACGCTGCCGTGGTCGAGCACCGGACACCAGTCCAAGTCGCGGACGACCTCCATGAGCCCAACGCTACTGTCGCCGGGCCGCGCTGACGTTGCCGGACCGGGGGCCGGCAGGCCGGCTCAGGACGGCAGCACGGTGGCGCGCAGACGGTTGCCAGCTCGCTCGTGGACCCCGATGAGCGCTCCGTCGGGGTCAACGAGCGCCCACGGCCCCGCACCGTCGTAGCGATCTGCGTCGAGGTGGGCGCCGCTGCGGGCCCGACCCGCTTCGTCGGGGCTCAGGCGAATCTGGCCGAGATCCCGCACGAGCTCTGCGGGCTCGTGCAGCGCGGCGTCGGCGACCGGTGCCGCCTCGGACTCCGTGAAGGCGCCGCTGCGCGTCCGCCGCAACGACCGCACATGCGCGCCGCCGCCGAGTGCAGCGCCCAAGTCGGCACCGAGCGACCTCACATAAGTACCCGCAGCACACTCGACATGGGCCCGGTAGACCAGCGGATCGTCGGTGGGGCGAGTGTCGAAGCGGTAGACCTTGACCTCGCGTGGCTCGCGCGCCGCCGTCTGGCCCGCGCGGGCGATCTCGTGCAACCGGCGCCCGGCGACACGCACGGCAGACACCATCGGCGGCAGCTGCGAGATCGTGCCGACGAAGTCCGCTGCCGCGTCGGCGACCTCGGCGGGGTCGAGGCGCATGTCATGGGTCGCAACGGTCTCGCCGGCCGCATCCAGCGTGGCGGTCGTGACGCCGAAGACGATGTCGCACTCGTAGGTCTTGCGGCCTGCGGTGGCGAAGCGCAGCAGGCGGGTGGCATTGCCGATGCCGATCACGAGCACACCGGCAGCCGAGGGATCGAGCGTGCCGGCGTGCCCGATGCGGCGCTCGCCGAAGCGGCGGCGGGCCATGGCGACCACGTCGTGGGACGTAGGTCCCGCCGGCTTGTCGACGATGAGCGCGCCATGGACGGTCGGGGGGCGGCGTCGCGCCATCAGCGCTCGTCGTGCTCGTCCCGCTCGGCGGCGATGCCTGCCAGCAGGTCGTCGATGCGTTCGGCCTCGACCGCCGAATAGTCGCGCCGAAAACGCAGCGCCGGCGTCCGCCGCAAGCTCGTCCGGGCACCGAGGGCTCGCTGCAGCCGGTGGTGGTGCTCGTCGAATGCCGCCGCTGCCGCATCGTCGTCATCGGGGTCGCGCACGTCGTAGTGGACGACGGCCAAGGTCAGCTCGCGGTCCACATCCACGCCGGTGATGACGACACCCTCGAACGCTTCGTCGAGCCGTTCCATCTCCGACGCCACGACGCTGCGCACCAGCGTCCCGACGCGATCTGTGCGCTCGTACCGGTGCGCAGTCGGCATCGAGCGCCTCCGGCTGCGGGGGCGACGAGCCATGTCTCTCAGGCGACGCGGGCGATCTCGCGCTCGGTGTAGGTCTCGATCACATCGCCCTCTTTGAGGTCGGAGAAATCAGAGAGACCGATGCCGCACTCCATGCCCGCGCTCACCTCGGCGACATCGTCCTGGAAATGACGCAGCGACGAGATCGAGCCCTTCCAGATGATCGTGCCGTCTCGCAGGAAGCGGACCTTGGCGCCGCTGCGCACGTTGCCGTGCTCGACCACACAGCCGGCCACCGGGCCAACACCGGAGATGCGGAAAACCTGGCGCACCTGCGCTTCGCCCACGACGATCTCCTCGAATTCGGGCTCGAGCAGGCCGACCATGGCGTTCTGCACGTCGGAGATGAGGTCGTAGATGATCTCGTAGAGGCGGACCTCGACGTTCTCAGCCTCGGCGGCCTGACGCGCATTGCGATCGGGTCGCACGTTGAAGCCGATGATCGTGGCCTCCGACGCCGCCGCGAGCTGCACGTCGTTCTCATTGATCCCGCCGACGCCGCGGCTGACGAAGGTGAGCTTGACGTCATCGCGTTCGAGCTTGCGCAGGCTGTCGGTCACTGCTTCGAGCGACCCGTGGACGTCGGCCTTCAGAACGAGGTTGAGCGTGGCTGTCTCGCCGGCCTGCACCTGCTTGAAGATGTCCTCCAGCTTCGCCCCGCCGCCACTGCCGCCCGCAGTGCCGGCCAGGCTGGCCTGGCGCTGCCAATGCTCGCGGGTCTCGGCCACCTTGCCGGCGGTCTTCTCGTCGGGCGCCACCACGAACATGTCCCCGGCGCGGGCCACCTCTCCCAGACCGAGCACCTGCACCGGCGCGGACGGACCCGCTTCGGTCAGCGGATTGCCCCGATCGTCGGTCATCGCACGCACCCGGCCCCACGCGGCGCCCGCGACCATCGGCTCGCCGACAGACAGCGTGCCTCGCTGCACCACCACCGTGGCAACCGGCCCGCGGCCACGATCGAGATGCGCTTCGAGGACGATGCCCACGGCACGGCCGGTCGGATCTGCGGTGAGCTCCTCGAGTTCCGCGACCAGCAGGATCTGGTCGAGCAGTTCGTCGATCCCGTCACCGGTCATCGCCGACATGGGAACGGTGATCACCTCGCCGCCGTAGGTCTCGGGGACCAGGCCCCGTTCGGACAGCTGGGCACGCACGCGATCAGGGTCGGCGCCGGGACGGTCCATCTTGTTGATCGCAACGATGATCGGCACGTCTGCCGCCCGCGCATGGTCGATGGCCTCCACCGTCTGCGGCATGACCCCGTCATCGGCCGCGACCACCAGCACCACCACGTCGGTGGCCTGTGCACCCCGGGCGCGCATGGCGGTGAACGCCTCGTGGCCGGGCGTGTCGATGAACGTGATCGGGTGGCCGCCCCGCATGGTCTGGTAGGCGCCGATGTGCTGGGTGATGCCACCGGCCTCGCCCTCGACGACATTTGCCGAGCGGATGCGGTCGAGCAGCAGCGTCTTGCCGTGGTCGACGTGACCCATGACGGTGACCACCGGCGGGCGAATGTGCTGTCCGCCTTCGGCGAGGTCGACCTCGAGCGCCCGCAGCAGCTCCTCTTCCTGCTCAGCACCGGGCTCGGTGATGCGCACTTCCGCGCCCAGCTCGGCAGCGAAGAGCTCGATCATGTCGTCGTTGAGCGACTGGGTGGCGGTCACCATCTCGCCCTGCTGCAGCAGGAACCGCACGATGTCGGCGGCTGAGCGATTCAACCGGGAAGCGACGTCTTGGGCCGTGGAGCCGCGCTCGATGACGATCTCGCCCTCTGGGACGGGAGCATCGACCGGGGTGTACGCCGTGAGCTGCTGGGGCTGCAGTTCTTCGCGCTGGCGGCGACGGCGACGTCGTGGACGGCCGCGACCTCTCGGGAGGCCGCCACGCGGTCCGCCTGGTCGGCCGCCAGGGGGTCCGCCGGGGCGACCTGGGGCGGCACCCGGGTGGGGCCGTCCGGCCGATGGCGGCGCTCCGCCGCGGCCGCGCTCGCCGCCCCCGCCGCCTGCACCGGAGGCTGGTCGGCGGAACCCGCCGGGCGGTCCTGTCCGGTACGGGCCGCCTGAGCGTGCCGACGTGCGGGGCGGCCCCGGGGGCGGCGGGATCGGTTTGCCCGATCCGGATCGGGGCGCAGCGGGCGGCGGCGGTATGGGGCGACCGTCGGTCGATTTGGGCGGTGCAGGCATGCGGGGCGGCGGCGGCAGGCCCGGTTCGGCGTTATCGGGGAGAGCCGGCCCAGGCGGGACGGGCGGCTCGTCGATGCGCAGCGCAGGACGCTGGGGCGGCAGGATGGGACGAGCGGATTCGTGGCCGCTGGAGGTAACAAGGCGCCTCGGCGGGGGCACGTCGGGCGGGGGCATGCCCGGCGGGACCGACGCAGCGGATTCGTCGGCAACGGCCGGAGCCGGCACGCTCGCAGCGGGCACCTCAACGGCCGCGGCGGGCGCTTGGGGTTCGGCCTCGGCGGGAGGCGGCTTCGGCGGAGCGGGACGGCGAGCCGCTCGCGGCGGGGCTGGAGCCGGGCTGTCCGCAGTCTCGGCAGTCGTCGCGGGCCGTGACGAAGGAGTTCGGGCACGCTGAGGGGAGCGCTCGGCGCCAGCTGTCGATTTGGCGGGCGCCTTGCGTGCCTTGGTTTCCTCAGGGGGCGGATCGTCGCGAATCAGCCCTTCGCGCGTCGCCTTGCGCCGGACGCGGTCCGCTTGAGCGTCTTCCATGCTGGACGAGTGCGTCTTCACACCGATGCCCAGCGACTCGCACACATCGAGCACCTCGGTGAGCGTCATGCCCAGCTCTTTGGAGAGCTCGTGCACACGGACTTTCTTCGGCAAGCGGTCGGTCTTTCTGTCGAGTTCTGGTGCGTCGCCCGACGGGGCTGACGGAATGTAGCGGGGACGCGACGAAGAGGGCTATCGGCCTCAGGACGTCGCCGGGTCCGATCGAAGGGTACTGGGGTCGGTGAGAGCCTCTGCAGGGATTTCCGGGGCGGTTGCCTCTTCGGGGGCGGTGACGGGCGCACCTTCGGCGGCAGTGTCGGATGCCGTCTGGAGAGCGACGGAGGGAGCACCGTTGGGAGCGCCGTCGGCGGAGGAGTCGACCTCGGCCTGCTCAGTGACCGCTTCAGACCACTGCCCTGCGGTAATGGCCTCGCTGCCGTCGGCCGGAACCCACGTCTGCTCGCCTGTCTCGGGGTCAGTCACCCACTCGCCCTCGGCCCAGTCCTCGCCGCCATAGCCGGCCTCCTCCTCGGCGATCTGTGTCTCGCTCTTGATGTCGATACGCCAGCCGGTGAGCCGCGCGGCCAATCGGGCATTCTGGCCTTCACGGCCGATCGCCAGTGACAGCTGGTGATCGGGCACGATCACCTCGGCAACTCCCCGCTCGGAGTGAAAGCGAACCTCACGCACCCTCGCCGGGGACAGGGCCTTGGCCACAAAATCGTGCAAGTCGTCGGAGAACGGGACGATGTCGATCTTCTCGCCGCGCAGTTCATTCACCACCTGGCGAACGCGGCTGCCGCGGGCTCCCACGCACGCACCGACCGGATCGATATTGGGGTCGTTCGACCACACGGCGATCTTGGTTCGATGCCCGGGCTCGCGGGCGCACGCCTTCATCTCCACGACGCCGTCGGAGATCTCGGGGACCTCCAGCTTGAACAGCTCGCGGATCAGACCGGGGTGCGTGCGCGATACGACGATCTGGGGGCCCTTGGCGGTCTTGCGGACCTCGACGATGTACGCCTTGAGGCGGCTGTTCGGCTCAGGCCGCTCATAGGGGACCTGCTCGGACTGAGGCAGCAGCGCCTCGACGCGGCCCAGATCCAGCAGGGTGTAGCGCGCATCGTTCTGCTGGATGATGCCGGTGACGATGTCGCCCTCGCGCCCGGCGTACTCGTCGTACTTCATGTCGCGCTCGACTTCGCGAATGCGCTGGTTGAGCACTTGGCGCACGGTCTGGGCGACGATGCGACCCAGATCGTGCGGCGTGTCGTCCCATTCGCGCACCACATTGCCGAGCTCGTCGACTTCCTGCGCGTACACAGTGATGTTGAACGACTCGTCGATGATGACGTAGGCCTGCTCGGCGGAACCCTCGCGGCGCTTGTAGGCCGATTCGAGGCCGTTTGCGACTGCTTCGAGAAGCACTTCGGTGGTCATGCCCTTCTCGGCGGCGAGTGCCTGGAGCGCTTCCATGATCTCCGGGCTGTTCATCGTCGCTGCCTTTCTGTGGGTGTGCTGCCGGACTTGCTGTGGCTGTTGGCGCCGGGCACGGGTTTGGACGGCCGCCGCGC
The DNA here is from genome assembly GCA_022826045.1 of Acidimicrobiia bacterium. GTDB lineage: Bacteria > Actinomycetota > Acidimicrobiia > Acidimicrobiales > Poriferisodalaceae > Poriferisodalis. The sequence continues at coordinate 62,264 of JAJDVQ010000092.1, forward strand.
ACCCCACTCAAAGGTGGTGCGCGCCTTGGAAATGTCGTTGTAGGGCACCGTCATCGGCTGGCCGATGGGCCCGGGCTGGGCCCGATGGGCCCCTTCGGCACTGCCGGACTGCGCGTCTTCGGCGCCGACAGACAGCTCTTCGACCTGCACGCAGACCCCGCTGGCATCGGCGCCGGTGATCTCGCCGACGATGCGTCGCCGGGGCGATCCGCTCGTGCGGATCACGACCCGCTCGCCGACGGCACCCGCAAAGTGCTCCGGGCGCAGCAGCTTGCGCTCGAGCCCGGGGCTGGAGACTTCGAGCACGTACCGGCCCTCGATCATGTCTGCGGCATCCAGCTCTGCTGACAGCCGACGGCTGAGCCGACCGAGCTCCTCGACGCCGACCGCTCCCCCGGCGGCTGCCGAAGCCAGCACCACGAGCGTCCCGCCCCGCCATTGCACGTCGTACAGAGCGCAACCGGCCTCGTCTGCGACGGGACCTGCGAGCTCGGCGATGACCGATGGGTGCACACCGTGCTGGGCACTTTTCAGGGCGGTGTTGGGGGCGCGCGAGCTGTCACACTCGGCCTCGCGCTGCGAAGCAGTTCCGCAGCCGACGCCGGGCTTCGCAGTCTTGGGGGCGCGCGAGGCCGCAGCAGTGTCCGTCATCGCAACCTCCCTGCTCGTGTCGCCTCGGCCGACATGGGTACTGTGCCTGCGGAATGAGCGCTTGCAGCCGAAGCGCATGCGCAGAGCCCATGACCAGCCGAAACTGTCCTGAACGCTCCACGCTACCAGTGAGTTCGGAGGCTCAGATACCGCCTTCGACCGGCGGCGCGAGGGCTACCGGCGCCGGATGAGGGCGACTCGTTCGGCTGCGTGGTTGACGTCGTCGCCCTGGGCGCTGATCAGCGCCGCACGGTCGGCTTCAGCCGCGTCGGCCGCACCCTTCTCAGCCCGCGCGAGCGCCGCATCGGCCCCGTCGGCCGCCACGACCTTGGCCCAACCCACGAGCGCGTCAACCATGCCGCTCTCAGGAACCACCGCGACCACCTGTCCCTTGACGAACAGGTGCCCGCGCGCGCGTCCCGCCGCGATGCCCAAGTCGGCGCTGCGAGCCTCGCCTGGCCCGTTCACCACGCATCCCATCACCGCGACCTGCACTGGCAGGTCGAGATCGGCGAATGCCTCTTGGGCCTCGTGCGCGACGGCAATCACATCGACCTCGGCCCGGCCGCAGGAGGGACAGGCGACGAGATCGGTGCCGCTTCGCTCCCGCAGCCCCAAGGCCTCCAGCAACTGCCGGCCCGCCGCTGCCTCTTCGACCGGGTCGGCTGTCAGGCTGTAGCGGATGGTGTCCCCGATGCCCTCGTTCAGCAGGGTCGCGATGCCCGCTGTGGCCTTGACCAGGCCGGCGGGCGGGGGTCCCGCCTCGGTGACGCCGAGATGCAAGGGGAAATCGACTTCGTCGGCGAGCATCCGATAGGACTCCACCATCAACGTCACATCGCTCGCCTTCACCGAGATCTTGACGTCGCTGAAGCCCACCTCGGAGAAGTAGCCGAGTTCGCGTTTGGCGGACTCCACCAGCGCTGCGGGGGTCATGCCGAATCGGGCTTCGATATCGGGGTCGAGCGAGCCGCCGTTGACGCCGATGCGGATCGGCACGCCGCGATCGCCCGCTTCGGTGGCTACAGCACGTATCTGGTCCGGCTTGCGGATGTTGCCGGGGTTCAGCCGCAGGCAGGCGACCCCGGCATCGAGTGCAGCCAGCGCGAGCCGGTACTGGAAGTGAATGTCGGCAACCAGCGGAACCGGCGACCGGGGCACGATCTGTGCCAGTGCCTCGACGGCGGCGACGTCGTTGGCGGTGCAGCGGACGACGTCGGCTCCCGCACCGGCCAGCGCGTAGATCTGAGCAAGGGTGCCCTCGACGTCTGCGGTCTTGGTGGTGGTCATCGACTGCACCGAGATGGGCGCACCGCCCCCGACGGGGACACCGCCGACATGCACCTGCCGGGTGCGGCGTCGTTCGTAGCTGCGAGGCAGGCTCATGGCGGGGATGGCATCACAGGTTGATCGGGTTGGCGATATCGAGATACAGCAGGCCGACCCCCAAGAACGTGAGCAGCGCCATCACGGCAATCGCGAGGGGTGCCAGTGCCCGTGGGTCGATCATGTAACGGGCACGCCCGCCGCGCTCGCGCCAGCGCTCGTAGGTGGCGACTGCTGCATGACCGCCGTCGAACGGCGGCAACGGGATCATGTTGAAGACCCCCACGAAGACATTGACCAACGCGAACAACGCGAAACGCTCCGACCACCCCCACGATGCGTCGGAGCCCACCTGCACGATGCCGAAGACCGACAGCGGGCGAGTGCTCAGATCCTCGTTTGCCGACGGGTCGCCCGGCGGGGACAGGATGCGATCCACGACGTCGTCGAAGTTCGAGATCAGCACCCAGATGCTGGTGACCGAATTGGCAATCGACGTGCCGAGGTCGGCAAACGACCGGCCGATCGCAGCAGGCAGCGGGACGGTCTCGTACAGGATCGCCGCCTCGGCACGCACGCCCAGCAGGCCCGATCCCGTCTCAGGGTTTGTCGCCAACGTGGTCTCGGCGCTTCGGTTGACGCCGCCGCGCTCGATCTCGAGCAGCACCTGTTCACCGGGCCGGGACTGGATCTGGGACACGAAGTCGTTCCAATCCTCGGTGGCAACGCCATTGACCGCCACGACGCGATCTCCCACCTCGACGCCAGCCGCGCTTGCGGGCAGGACGATGCCGTCTCGCGTGCTCATGACCTCGGCGACCTGCCAGCGATTCGAGCCGTAGTCGGGCGCGCCGAGGACCGAATGCAGCAGCCCGAATGCGACCAGCGCCATGCACAGGTGCATGAGCGATCCCGCACACACCACCAGCAGCCGGCGCGGATAGCTCTGCGCGCGGAACGAGCGACGCTCGTCGGTGGGGTCGACCGTGTCGGCGCGCGACATGCCGATGATGCGCACGTAGGCACCCAGCGGCAAGACCCGCAAGCCGTAGGTGGTCTCGCCTCGCCGCATGCTCCACAGCCGCGGGCCGAAGCCCAGGAAGAAATCCGTGACCTTCATGCCGACCACGCGGGCGGTGACGTAGTGGCCCAGCTCGTGCATCAGCAGCACACCGGCGAGGACTGCTGCCGCACCGACAGCCAGCGGCCACTGCCAAGCCAGGCAAACGAGCACTACGAGGGCCGCGATCCACCCGAGCCCGCGCACCGCAGGACTCTGCGCAGTGGAGTGCTGGGCCGCCTCGGATCCGAACTCGTCGGTCGAGTGGCCCTTCATGAGCCGGCCCGCTTCACGGCATCAGCGGCATGTCGGCGTCCGGCGCTGTCGGCCGCAATCACGGCATCGACGCTGTCGGCGGCTGCGCCGTCGTGGTGCCCCATGGCGTGCTCGATGACGTCGGCAATCTCGTGCCAGCACAGACGTCCGTCCAGGAATGCCTCGACGGCGCATTCATTGGCGCCGTTCAGCCACGCCGGTGCGGTGCCGCCGACCCGGCCCGCCTCGTACGCCAATCCCAAGCACCGGAACGTACCGGCGTCGGGGAGCTCGAAGGTGAGGCTGCCGAGCGCTGCCCAATCGACCGCGCCGAACGGCGTGTCGATGCGCTCGGGGTAGGCCAGGGCATAGCCGATCGGCAGGCGCATGTCCGGCATGGAGAGCTGCGCGACCGTGCTGCCGTCGCCGAAGGTGACCATCGAGTGGACCACCGACTGGGGCTGGATGAGCACGTCGATGCTGCTGTAGTCGACGCCGAACAGCTCGTGTGCCTCGATGACCTCGAGCCCCTTGTTCATGAGGGTCGAGGAATCGACAGTGATCTTCGGACCCATCGACCAGGTGGGATGAGCCAGCGCATCGGCGACGGTGACCTCGCGCAGCTCGTCGGCGCTGCGGCCCCGGAACGGACCGCCGCTGCCGGTGAGGATCAGCCGTTCCGGCGGAGACGGCTCACCCGCCAGGCACTGGTGAACGGCGCTGTGCTCGCTGTCCACCGGGATCAACTCCGCACCGGGCCGCGATCGCAGCGGCTGCACGAGCGGCCCTGCGGCAATCAGGCTCTCCTTGTTTGCCAGCGCCAACCGCCGCCCCGCACCGAGCGCTTCCAGCGTGACGCCCAAGCCGGCAAATCCGACGACGCCGTTCACAACGACATCGGCCGTGCCAGCGAGGGCGGCGAAGGCGTCGGGGCCCGCCACCACCTCGCTGCCAGCGGGAACTGCCGACGTGAGCTCTGCGGCCAGTTCCTGATCGCCGATACCCACGACCGCGGGCCGGAACTCCGCGGCTTGCGAAGCGAGCTCACGCACCGATCTGTGCGCGGCCAGTGCCGCGACGCTGAAGCGATCAGGCTCCGCGCGCACCACCTCCAGCGTCTGAGTGCCGATCGAACCCGTCGAGCCGAGCACTGCGACAGTCGTCGCGCCCACGGGACTACCCGACGACGTATGTGCCGACGAAGTACGCCGTCGGCAATGCGAACAGCAGGGCGTCGAAGCGGTCGAAGACGCCGCCGTGGCCGGGCAGCAGGTTGCCCATGTCCTTCACGTCGACATCGCGCTTGACCAACGACTGGGACAGGTCGCCCAGCGGCGCGGCAAGGGCGACGGCGAGGCTCAGCCACAGCGCGTCGAGCAGGCTCCCGGTCCACGGGAACACGCCGGGGAACCGGTTCATCACCAGCGTCGTCACCACGACCGACAGCACGATGCCCCCGATGAGACCCTCATGGGTCTTGTTGGGGCTGATGCGCGGCGCGAGGCGGCTCTGACCAGTGGTACGGCCGACCACGAAGCCGCCGACGTCATAGACGACGGTGCCGATCACGGCTGCGATCAGCAAGGAATCGCCGTTCGGCTCGCGCAGCATCAATGCGGCAAACGAGCCCAGCCCGCCGATCCACAGGAGCCCGAGCGCGGTGATGGCGAGGTTTGCGGTGGGGTGATCACGCTCGATGCCGAGCAAGAACCAGCAGAAGATCGTCACCGCGGCAGTCGCCAGCACGATCGGGTAGGCCTCGACACCGCGCAAGTGGACTCCGACCGTGAGGCCGCCGACGCCGACGAGACCGGCCAGGGTCGCCGGCCGGTACCCGAGAGGCCGTGCTGCGCGGTAGAACTCCGCCGCGGCGAGCACCAGCACGACGACGATGAGCGCGACGATGGCGGCTTCGCCGAGCCAGAGCGCGCCGAAGAACAGCGCGGCCAGCGCAATGCCGACGGCGATGGCTGCTGGCAGGTTGCGACCGCTGCGGCCCGCGTTCTGCTGACCGTTGTGCAACACAGTTCGGGATTCGTCGCTCACGACTCCACGCTCCTCATAGTCCTGGCTTCCCTCGCGCCAGTGTGATGCGGATGCATCGAGCCGGGCCCATTCAGCGAAGCGATCAGGTTCGGATGTCGCCGCGCCGACCTCAGAGGGAGCCTCCGTCAGCGTTGCAGCCTCGGTCTCGCCGACTTCGGGGATCTCAGCCGGGGCTGCCGCGACCGCTGGCTGCGGAGCCTGTGACGTGGCCTCTGCGGCCGGCGGATCGAACAGCGGCTCGTAGCCAGCCGGATCCGGATCAGGATCCTGGGGCGCCTCGGCAGCTTGGCGAGCGAGGCGCGGGTCGTCCGGCAGATGCGGGAACAAGCGTGAGCCACCGCGCCGCTCAGACCCAGCGGCCGACGCAGGAGGCGCATCGGACCCAGCCGAAGGGTCTGGCGCCTCGGCGCCTGCCGACTCGAAGTTCACCAGCGGGCGCGTCGCGCCCAGCGTCTCGTCGGCGGCAGCAGGATCGTGCGGAGCATCATCGGGTTCTCTCGGCGGATGCTCGCTGCTCTCGGACATCTACCTCAACACCTGCTCGGTCAAACCTCGAGGAGTTCCTGCTCCTTGGCGTCCAGCGCCCGGTCAATGTCTCCCACAAACTTTGCGGTATCAGCATCGAGCTCGTTCTCGAAGCTGCGCTTCTGGTCGGAGGAGATCTCCTTCTCCTTTTCGAGCGTATCGAGATCGTGACGAGCGCTGCGACGCAGGTTGCGCACTGCGACGCGCCCATCTTCGGCCATCTGCTTCACCACGCGTACCAGATCTCTGCGCCGATCTTCGGTCAGCGGGGGGAACACGAGCCGCAGGACATGGCCGTCGCTGGAAGGATTGATTCCCAGGTCAGACTCCATGACCGCCTTGGAGATCGCATCGAGTGCCGCACGGTCGAATGGCTGGATGACCAGCATGCGCGCTTCAGGCACGGAGAAGCCCGCGAGCTGCTGCAGGGGGACATTGGCGCCGTAGTAGTCGACCGCGAGCTTCTCGACGAGTGCCGGCGTTGCTCTGCCCGTGCGGACGGTGGCGAAGTTGGCACGAGCGTGCTCGACGGCGCCGCCCATTCGCTGGCGAGCGTCCGCGCAGATCTCGGCAGCGAATTCGCTCACCAGACCAGCGTACTCCCGCCCACCCCCGCGGGATCGTGACCCCGTGCGGGAATGTGCACGTGCGGGGCCTACTGCACCAGCGTGCCCAGTGCCTCGCCTTCGACGACACTGCGGAAGTTGCCCGGCGTCATCAAGTCGAAGACGACGATGGGAGTGGCGTTGTCCTTGCAGACGGCGATGGCCGCTGAGTCCATCACCGCAAGCTCCTGTGAGAGCACCTCGAGAAACGTGACCTCGCTGAGCAGCTTGGCGTCGGGATCTGTCTGCGGGTCGGCCGTATACACGCCGTCGATGCCCGAGTGAGTGCCTTTCAGCACGACGTCGGCGTCAACTTCGGCAGCGCGCAGCGCCGCAGCTGTATCGGTCGTGAAGAACGGGTTGCCGGTGCCCGCCGCGAAGATCACCACGCGCCCCTTCTCGAGGTGGCGGACGGCGCGCCGGCGGATGTAGGGCTCGGCTATCTGGGCCATCCCGATCGCTGTCATGACCCGGGTCGGCACATCCCGGCGTTCGAGCGCGTCCTGGAGCGCCAGCGCGTTGATGACGGTGGCCAGCATGCCCATGTGGTCGGACTGGGCACGATCCATGCCGCCGATCGAGCCCGCCATGCCACGCCAGATATTGCCGCCCCCGACCACGACGGCGATGTCGACTTCGAATGACACCCAGACGTCGGAGATCTCCGACGCGAGCTGATCGACGACCGACGAACTGACGTTGTTGCCGCCCTTGTCGGCGAGAGCTTCGCCGGACAGCTTCAGCACCACCCGCTTCCACGCCGCCTGCTTGCGGTGACGGGGGCGCAGCGGCTCAAAGGACCCCGCCTGCTCGTCCGGCGGCACGTCTGAGCGGGCGGCGGCCATCGGTGCGTTCAGCGTCCGATCTCGATCTGGGCGAAGCGCGTCACGCTTGCGTCCCCGACCAGGTCGGCGATCGTCCGCTTCTCGTCTTTCACGAATTTCTGCTCCATCAGAGTGTGCTCACGCAAGAAGCCCACCAGGCGGCCTTCCACGATCTTGCCGAGCGCAGCTTCGGGCTTGCCCTCATTGCGACTCAGGGTTTCGAGCGTCGCTCGTTCGCGGTCCAGCACGTCGGTGGGCACGTCCGAGCGCTGGATGTACGTCGGTCTGCTGCTGGCGATGTGCAGCGCGACATCGTGAGCGACCTCCGGTGTCGCTCCGTCGATCTCGACGAGCACGGCATTGACGCCGCGGCCGTTCTGCTGATGGACGTAGGCGTCGAGGCAGGAGCCTGCAGGAGCGTCGTAGCGTTCGACAGCCCCCACTGCGATGTTCTCCTTGAGGGTGATCTTGAGATCGTCGATCGCGTCGGCGGAAGCGGCGACAGCGTTCGATCCTTCACTGAGCACAGCGTCGAGGAGCTGATCCGCCAAGGCTTGGAATCCATCTGACTTCGCCACGAAATCCGTCTCGCAGCGCAGCTCCACGATGGCGCCCACCGAACCGTTGCCGCGCTCGACGACACGGGCCACGACGACGCCGTCGCTGTTGTCGCGACCTGCTCGCGCCGCGGAGGAGGCGATGCCGTTCTCGCGCAGCCATTGGGCCGCGGCTTCGGCATCGCCTTCGCAGCGGGCCAGCGCATTCTTGGCATCCATCATGCCGGCGCCCGTGGCCTTGCGCAGGGCTTGGACGTCCTTCGCAGTGAACGCTGCCATGTCAGGCGGCTCCTTCTGTTCCGGTCGAAGCGGTTGATTCGGTTGATTCGGCGGTCGTCGCAGAAGTGTCGGCGGCACCTTCGGAACTGTCAGTCTCGGCCTCGCCGGATGTCTCGGCCTCGCCGACAGCAGGGGCCGCGCTGGTGGCATCAGCGGATGCCGCTGGGACCGCCGACGAGCTCATGTCGGGCACTGCTGCTGCGGCCGCTGCCTTGGCAGCCTGATCGGCTGCGATGCGAGCCTCGCGTGCGGCGGCCTCAGCCAGTGCGGCACGCTGCGCCTCGGCCTGCTGCGCCGCGATCCGCGCCTCCTCCTCGGGCGAGCGCTCCCCCGCAGCGGGCATCGTGACGCCGCTGCGCTCGGCCATGAAGCGGCCCTCCCGCGCGGCGTCCGCCATGACCCGGCACAGCAGCTCGGTCGAGCGGATGGCGTCGTCGTTGCCCGGGATCACATAACTGATCGGGTCGGGATCCGAGTTCGAGTCGGCCACCGCGACCACCGGCAGCTTCAGCCGGACTGCCTCGGCCACGGCGATGTGCTCCTTGGGCGTATCGAGCACGAACACGGCATCAGGCAGCTTGTCCATGTTGCGGATGCCGTTGAGATTGCGCTGCAGCTTGGTCAGCTCGCGCATGTGCAGGAGGGCTTCCTTCTTCGGCATGTTGTCGAAGTCGCCGGCTGCCTGCATCCGCTCGTACTCGAGCATCTTGGTGACCCGGCCGCGGATGGTGCGGAAGTTGGTGAGCATCCCGCCGAGCCAACGCTGGTTGACGTACGGCATGCCGCAGGCGTTGGCGTGGCGCTGGATCGGGTACTGCGCCTGACGCTTGGTGCCGACGAACAGGATCGTGCCGCCACCCGCCACCGTGTCGCGCACGTAGCCGTAAGCCTGTTCCAGCAGCTCGAGCGTCTGGCGCAGGTCGATGATGTAGATCCCGTTGCGCTCTCCCCACAGGAAGCGCTCCATCTTGGGATTCCATCGACGGGTCTGGTGGCCGAAGTGGACTCCGGCGGTGAGCAAGTCGGACATGGTCACGACAGCGGACATGGTGCTCCTCCCCACGGTTCGCGTTTCTGCACCGGGGTCGACACCGCTGCGGGCAGCGGTGACCGTGGGGTCGCCCCGGCTGATCAGCCATTGGAGTCGTTGCGCTGCGGCGGAGGTGTGGCCCGAGCTCTCCGAGACAGGGTCCCCGATGGTGTGGACTTCACAGCACCGCAATGCCAGCGCCGGAGTGTAGCCAGCGCAGTTGCAGCCGGTACACGGAGTCTGCGGATCGCACGAGCCTCGGGCGCCCACCAGACGGGCGAAGGCCTGCACCGGGGGAGCGCTCGAAGATCTGGGCCGGATCGAGGTAGGCCTCTCCGGTGCGCACGCCGACATGCAGCCGGTCCGACACCGTTCCGAGCCTCTGGCCCTGCCGTACCCGCTCACCCCGGTCGACCCCGATGGTCGCGACCCCCGAGTAGGAGACACGCAGACCGTCGGGATGGCTGACCGTGACGTGCAGCCGCCCGCCGACCGGACCGGCGAAGCTGACCACGCCGTCGCTCGCCGCCCAGAACGGCGCTCCCGGCTGTGTCGCGAACTCGAGGCCGCGATTGCCCGGTCCGTAGGCGTGCGACGGAGGTCGGAACGGATCGACGACAGTCCCGTCCACCGGCCAGATGTAGGACGGCGGCGGTCCCGTCTGCGCAGGGGCCTCAGCAGTGCCGGCGATCAGCACCACCGCGCACACGGCCGCGAGCAGCGTCGCTGCGCCCGGCGCGCGGGCTCCCCCGAGCGGCCGGCGCCGACGAGAGCCCGGCGAGAGCCGGGTGGCCGCGCGGCTCAGGCGCGCGGGTGGGCCGACTCGTAGACCTCTCGCAGGCGTTCCCTGCTGAGGTGCGTGTAGATCTGGGTGGTCGCGAGCCGCTGGTGGCCGAGCAGCTCCTGCACCACCCGCAGGTCGGCGCCCCCGTCGAGCAAGTGCGTGGCGTAGGTGTGCCGCAGGGCGTGCGGATGGGTCGGCAGCGCTGCGTGGCGGTCCAGGATCCGCCGCACGTCGCGTGGCCCCAGCCGCTTGCCGCGCAGGTTCACGATCAGGGCTGCCGGATCGCGATCGACGGGGCGACCCAGACGCTGCGCATCGAAATCGCCGCTGCCGCCGTTGCGCCATGCGGCGAGCATCTCGATGGACGGATCGCTGAGCGGAACGCGTCGGTGCTTGCCGCCCTTGCCGATCACCTCGAGGTGACGGTCGCCCACCCGGTAAGCGCCACGGTCCAACTGGCACATCTCGGTGACCCGCAGCCCGCTGCCGTAGAGCAGCTCGAGCACGAGCCGGTCGCGCAGCTCGGTCGCGTCGTCGGGCACCGTGCCGTCGCCGAGCATCTCGGAGACCTCGGACGCCCCGAGCACACGCGGCAAGCGTCCGGCGCCGGCGGGGGCAGCGAGCGCGATGGAGGGGTCGCGGCCGATGGCGCCATCGCGTGCGAGCCAGCCGAAGTAGCGCCGGAGCGCTGAAGCCTTGCGCGCCGCCGATCGCCGGGACAGGCCGCGCACCGACAGGAACGCGACGTAGCGCCGCAGCCAGCGCCGGTCGACGTCGCCGGGCGAGCCGAGGCCAGCGCGCGAGGCCCACTCGGCGAACTGGCTCACGTCGGTCCGGTAGGCGCGTTTGGTCGCCTCGGACGCCGCTGTCAGCGACAGCACGAATTCTCCGACTCGCCACTCCGGGGGCGCATCCGCCACCAGAACCACAGTACAGATGCCGCCCAGCGGCGGGTCCGAGCGGTGACATCAGCGGGCCTTCTCCCACCACCCGCCGGTCTCGGTGACCCATCCCGCCAGCTGCAGCCGCCCGAGCGCCGTGGCCAGCTCCGCGAGCGATGCCTCGACGCACAGCGCCAACTCGTCGACCGAGCGCCCGCCGGCGGTGAGCTCGCCCAGCAGCTCGCGTTCGAGCGGATCGTCGGGCAGCGGTACGACCGGGGTCACAGCGGCTCCCCCGGCCGTTGTGCCCAGCGCCAGCAGCACGTCGTCGGTGTCGCACACGGGGGCGCATCCTTCGGCGAGCAGCCGGTTCGTCCCGCTCGAGGCGCTGCTGGTGATCGGGCCCGGAACGGCCATCACGGTGCGGCCGCGTTCGACTGCGGCCTCGACTGTGTACATCGAGCCGCCCGATGAGCCGGACTCGACTACGACAAGCAGCTCGCACAATGCGGCCACGATGCGGTTGCGTGCGGGGAACTGCCACGCCGCTGGGTGCGTGCCCAGCGGGTATTCGCTGAGCAACGTGCCGTGCTCGCCGACATCGGCCCACAGGGCCCGGTTCGCGGCGGGGTAGACGCAATCGAGCCCGCTGCCGACGACACCGATGACCGGGCCGCCCGCATCGAGAGCTGCTCGCTGGGCGATGCCGTCGATGCCCGTGGCCAGACCCGAGACGACGGCAACGCCGTGCGCGGCGAGACTGTCGCCGAGCATCTGCGCAACGGTGCGCCCATACGCGCTGCAGCGGCGCGTGCCCACGATGCCGACTCTCCGCCGGGCGAGATCGACGGGCGCGCCACGGCCGAACAGCACCGCTGGGGGTTCGGGATCTGTCTCCCACAGCTCGGCGGCGCCGCCGGCCGATGGCGCGTGCAGCCACACCCCGGCGGCTGCATGCGCGTCGAGCAATTCGGCGCCGACCGGCCGACCGTGGCGCGCTGCGGAGGCTGTCGCGGCCGCTGCACGCCGCTGCCACGTCGACAACAGTGCTGAATCCATGCCGCGGCATGCGCCCAGCGCTGCCAGCGTCGCTGCATTTCCGCGGCGCAAGTCGGAGATCGCGTCGAGAGCGCTGCGGTCGCGCAACAGGGCACGCAGGCGCGCTGGACCGACACGAGGCAGCGAGCACAGCTCTGCCAGGGCGCCGAGCTCTGCTGCAGCGTCACCGTCGGTCGGCGCGGCATCCACGTAGCCCGTCATCTCGCTGCGGCGGGTGTGTGCAGATTGCCGACGCTCGCCCGAAGCGTCAGCGCTTCGTTCAGGCGTTCAGCATCGATCGGCGGCTCGTCGCCCGCGAGGTCGCACAGCGTCAGTGCGACGCAGCGGACTCGCTTGAGGCCGCGGCCGCTGAGCAGCCCTTGCCGCAGGCGCTTGCGCAGCTCGTCGCGGCTCGAGGCAGTGAGAGGGGCGTGACGTTCGAGTTGGAGGCCCGAGAGCTCGGCGTTGGACTCCACCCCCCGGGCTGCGGCGCGGTCACGTGCTGCAGCCACCCGCGCACCGACGGCCTCGGTGGACTCGCCGCGAGTGCCCTCGAGCAGTTGGTCGGGGTCGGGGCGCTGCACCTGCACGCGGAGGTCGAAGCGGTCGAGCAGCGGCCCGGACAGCCGCCGCAGGTACCGCTGCCTGACGAAGTCGGAGCAGCGGCAGGCGTTGGGTCGGCCCGCCTGTCCGCACGGGCACGGGTTCATGGCGGCCACCAGCAGGAAACGGGCAGGAAACTCGCACGAGCCCGCTGCCCGACTCACTCGCACGACGCCTTCCTCGAGCGGCTGGCGCATCGCGTCGAGCACGCTCGGCGCGAATTCGCCGAGCTCGTCCAGAAACAGCACCCCGCGATGCGCGAGCGAGACCTCACCTGGGCGGATCGCCGGCGAGCCGCCGCCGATGAGCGCCGCCATGGTTGCGGTGTGATGGGGGCTGCGAAGCAACGGGCGCGTCGCGAGGCCTGTCGGCAGGGGCAGGCCGGCGGCCGATTGGACACGTGTCGCCTCCAAGGCGCGCTCGGGGCCGAGCTCGGGCAGCAGGCCGACCAGGCGGCGCGCCAGCATCGTCTTGCCGGCACCGGGCGGCCCCAGCATCAGCAGGTGGTGACCGCCTGCTGCGGCAACCTCGATCGCCCGGCGCGCCAGCGGCTGTCCGACGACATCGCCGAGATCTGGTGCCGCCAGGCACTGGGGCCGGGGCGGATCCGGCGGCGGATCGGGCCACGGCGACCGGCCGGCCAGCACCGATGCGAGCTGGCCCAGACTCCGGGCGATGCAGACCTCGCTGGGATCTGCGGCGATGGCGACGTGGTAGGACTCCGGCGCGATCACCACGGCGCGGTCGCGCAGCGCGTCGACGAGCGGCACGACACCCACGACGGCCCGTATCGCTCCGTCGAGACCCAGCTCGCCGACGAACGCCTTGCCGTCGAGCGAATCCGCCGGCACTTGATCGGTGACTGCCAGGTACGCCACGGCGATCGCCAGATCCAGGCCCGCGCCGCCCTTGCGCAGACCCGACGGCGCAAGGTTGACGGTGACTCGACGCTGGGGCCATTCGAGTCCCGACGACAGCACGGCGGACCGCACCCGATCCCGTGCCTCGCGGCACGCGGCATCGGGCAGGCCGACGATCGTGAACGAGGGCAGACCATCGGTGACGTGCACTTCGACGGTGACAATGTGGCCGTCCACGCCGACGAGCGTCGCGGCCGTTGCAGTAGCCAGCATGGGCCTCCTCCAGCAACTGAGAGCGGACGCGGCTCGCAACGAGCACCGTCCGGATTCTTCGAGGAGGCCCGCCGGGGGCCACGATCACATCGGCGGGTCGTGCGGCAGCCGGGACGAGCCCCGCTGCCACGGCGACCTCGCCGTCCACGGTAGATCACGCACCGCCAGCGCAGTCCAGTGATTTTCTCGAGCCCGAGGCAACTCCGGCACTCGGCTCCGATGCCGGGCCGGGGCGGCGATACTGCTGTGGTGGGCTACGACCCCTATCGCAAGCACCGCACGAGCGGCATCGACTATGTGCTCGTTGCCGCCGCGACGATCGTCGCGGTCGGGCTCGTTGTGTGGGCGCTGGTGGGCTGAGCGGCTGGGCAGCGGATGCGAGAACTGGAACCGGTGCCGGGCTTCGAAGTGCGTCGCGTGCAGCCGTACGAGGCCACCAAGCGCTACACCTGCGGCGGCTGTGCCAACACGATCGAGGTCGGTGTCGGCCATGTGGTGGCGGTGCCGCTCGACGCCGTCGACCTCCGGCGGCACTGGCATTGGGGCTGCTGGTCGGCGCGGGACCGTCGGCGGCCGGTGGGCTAAGCGGCTGAGCCCCGGCCCGAGCGGCCCGTGAACCCGTGTCGAACAAGAATGGCGAACAAGAGCGGGAAACGACTGGTGCGGCAGCGAGAAGGCTCACCTATCGGCGCAGCCTCTAGCGAAGGGCGCTGGCTCGCTCAGAACGCGCCGGTGAGGACTTCGACCGTCCGGCCCATGACGGACGCTGCGTCGCAGCGGATCGGCCCGCGCCAGCCCCCCCGCTGGCGCAGGTACTCCGCCGCCACGCGGCGAACCCGTTGCTGCTTGCGCGCCGTGATCGCCTCGAAGCCGGTGCCGAAGCGCCCGCTCGTGCGGGTCTTCACCTCGCACACCACGAGCTGCGACCCGTCGGTGACGATGAGATCCAGCTCACCCGCGGCGCAGCGCCAGTTGCGCTCGAGCACGCGGTAGCCGCGCTCGGCATACCAGCGCTCGACCAGGCGTTCCCCGTACCGCCCCAGCGCTTGACGCTGAGCGCTCACCCCGCCGCCGCACCTTGCCGCGTCGGCGCGATGTCTCTCGAAGCGATCTCTAGAAGCGCTTCTCGCGAACCCGGGCCGCCTTGCCCACGCGATCGCGCAGGTAGTACAGCTTGGCCCGGCGCACATCGCCGACCGCTACGCGCTCGATCTTGGCGATCGTCGGCGCATGCAGGGGGAAGGTGCGCTCAACGCCCACCCCGAAGCTGAGCTTGCGCACGGTGAACGTCTCGCTGATGCCCGAGGACTGGCGAGCGATCACGTATCCCTCGAAGACCTGGGTGCGGCGCCGGTTGCCCTCCACGACCCGAACGTGAACGCGGACCGTGTCGCCGGGACCGAAGTCCGGATGGTCATCGCGCAGGCGAGGCTGGTCGACTAGATCGGTGCTTCCCATGGCGGCCCGACTCCCGAGATCGGCGTGGCGACGGCCTACCGAGGCTAATGGTCTGGCCTCCCGATGCGGCATCGTGCTTGCCGCTGTCGACGCTCGCGGCTAGCCGGTCTCGGGAATCTGCAGTCCGAATTCTGCAAGCAGCTCGCGGTCGGGATCGCTGATGCCGCGCTCGGCCAGCAGATCCGGGCGATCACGTGCCGTGCGGACCAGCGCCATGGCCCGGCGCCAGCGGGCGACGCGTGCATGATCCCCGCTGCGCAGCACCTCGGGCACGTCGAGGCCGCGGAACTGCGCTGGTCGCGTCCAGTGCGGGCACTCCAGCAGTCCGCCGGAGAAGCTCTCATCAGCGCTCGAGGCGGCGTTGCCGAGCACGCCCGGCACCAGCCGCGCGACAGCCTCGGTCACGACCATCGCTGCGAATTCGCCCCCGGCGAGCACCACATCGCCCACCGAGACCGAGCCGTCCACGAGATCGGTGCGGATGCGCTCGTCGACGCCCTCGTAGCGACCGCACAGCAGGCTGAAGCCTCCTGTCGCCGCAAGCTCGGCGGCCATGGCCTGATCGAAGCGCCGACCGCCGGCGTCCAGCAGGAGCAGCGGCCGAGGCGGCGACACTTCCTCGACTGCGGCAAAGACCGGTTCTGGCATCAACACCATGCCCGGCCCGCCTCCGAATGGAGCGTCGTCGACGGTGCGATGGACGTCCGAGGTGGCCTGACGCAGGTCCCAGCAGCGGATGTCCATCAGGCCGCGCTGGCGGGCCCGTCCGAGAATGCTCAGATCGCACATCGCGTCAAGCTCGGCGGGGAAGATCGAGAACAGGTCGATGCGCAAGCTGCTGCCGTGGGGGGCTGCGGAGCTGCCTTCAGCGCTGATCGAGCTCGAAGAGCCCATCGGGCACCTCCACGCGAACCACGCCGGATTCGCAGCGCACCACAAACGTCAGCGGCACCAGGTGGCCCGTGTCCAGCTCGAGCAGGTCCGCCGCCGGGTTCGACACGACCGCGGTCACGACACCGGCAGCTTCACCCCGCTGATCGACGACCGTGGCGCCGCACAGGTCGTGCACCCACAGCTCGTCGGGGTCTGCGAGCGGCTCGGCGAACACGGTCGTTCCGGTCAGCGCCGCTGCCGCATCCCGGTCGTCGATGCCTTCGAATCTGACCAGCCAACGATTGCCGTCGGCGCGGGCGCGGGCGACGGCCCTGGGTCCCGCTGCGGTCACAAGCACCGAACCAGTATCGAATCGCTCGAGGCGGTTGGTGACCGGGTACACGGCGACCTCGCCCCGCACTCCGTGTGCGCGACCGATCGTCGCTATTTCCAGCAGTCCGGACGGCTCGGCCTCCGGAGCGCCGGAGTCAGTCGCGGAAGTCGACTTCGACCCCGACGCCATCGCGATGGGCGGCAGCGCGCACCAGCGTGCGGATGGCGTTGGCGACGCGCCCTCGCTTGCCGATGACCCGGCCGATGTCCTCGGAGCTCACGGTCGCCGTCAGGCTCAGCTTCGATCCCGACTCAGCAATCTCGACCTCGACCTGGTCGGGATGCTCCACGAGCTGGGCGATGAGGTACAGCAGTACCTCTTCGGCAGCGGTGGTCTCGGCCTCGGCGCCGGTCTCTGCAGTGGTCACCGGTCCTCCCCGTCGTTCTGCGGCTCAGCATCGGCTGCCGCTGCGTTGGCTGGCGAGAGATCGTCGCCCTCTGCGGGGGCGTCGAGGACCAAGTCGGGCACGGGGACCGCCGGCGCGACATCGGGCGACGGCTCGGCGTCGTCCGCCGCGGCAGTCGGATCGGATGCCGAGCGGAAGTCGTCCCACGCGCCGGAGATCGTCAGCAGCTTCGAGACGGTCTCGCTCGGCTGCGCCCCGTGGCTGAGCCAGTGGACGGCGCGCTCGTTGACGATCGAGATCGCCGATGGCTCCTGGCGAGGATCGTAGGTGCCGATGACTTCCAGCACGCGGCCGTCGCGGGGCTTGCGGCTGTCGACAGCGACGACGCGGTAGCTGGGCTGCTTCTTCTTGCCGGTGCGCTTGAGGCGCAGACGAACGGCCATGTTGCTCCCGGTGAGGTGAATACGAGTTTGGGGGCCTGTGGGGGCGGGCGAGCCGGCACATGGGGTGTGGCTTGGTGCGACACTCCGATGGGCCGACGCGCCGGCGAACGAGGATAACGGGACGCCGGCCCATCGCCCCCGACGCGACAGCACGGATCGGCCGCGCCGGAGTCGCTCAGCGACCGGGCAGCTTCAAGTCCAGTGCGTCCCAGTCGATCGCGTCGCTGAGCGGTTTGATGCCGGTCTTGGGCCCCGATCCCTTGGGCGACACCCGTCCCCCGCCGCCGGCGCGGCCCCCGCCGGTGCGGCCCGAGCCCCGACCGCGCTTGCGCGCAGCCTTGCGGCCCGCGGGCCGCCGCTTGGAGCCCAGCCCCATCATCTTGCGCATCTGGGTGAACTGCTTGAGCAGGTTGCCGACCTGTGCCGACGATGTGCCGCTTCCCGCCGCGATGCGAGCCCGGCGGGACGCATCGATGATCTCCGGCGACACTCGCTCGGCCGGCGTCATCGACAGCACGATCGCCTCGGCCATGGTGATCCGGTCGTCGTCGATCTCGGCATCGCGGACCTGATCGGACATGCCCGGCATCATCTGCACGATGCTCTGCAGGTTCCCCATCTTGCGCAGCTGCCTGAGCTGGTCCACGAAATCGTCGAGCGTGAAGGTGCCCTCGGCCAGCCGCTGCGCGGCTGCTTCGGCTTCAGCCTCCTCGTAGACCTGCTCGGCCTTCTCGATGAGCGTGAGCACGTCGCCCATGCCCAGAATCCGGCCGGCCATGCGGTCGGGGTGGAACTGCTCGAAGTCGTCGATCTTCTCCCCGACCGAAGCAAACGCCACGGGACGGCCGACGACCTCGGCGACAGACAGGGCAGCGCCGCCGCGCGCATCGCCGTCGAGCTTGGTCAGGATGATGCCGTCGACCTCGAGCGTAGCGTGAAACGCCTCGGCAGTCGACACGGCGTCCTGGCCGACCATCGAGTCAACGACGAGGAACGTGTAGTGCGGTTCCACCGCATCGGAGATGCGGGCCACCTCGGTCATGAGCTCGACGTCGATCGCCAAGCGGCCTGCAGTGTCCACGATGAGCACATCGCGCCCGGCCTGGCGGGCATGTGCGAGCCCTCCTGCAGCGCAAGCCACAGGGTCGCCCGGCTCGCTCCAGACCTCCGTGTCGATGCTGCGGGCCAGCGTCCGCAACTGTTCGACGGCCGCGGGGCGCTGCAGGTCGGCGCCCACCAGCAGCGGGTTGCGCCCCTGGGACTTGCACCACTGAGCCAGCTTGGCTGCGGCAGTGGTCTTGCCCGAGCCTTGGAGCCCGGCCAGCAGCACGACCGTGGGCGGTTTCGGCGCGAACTGGAAGTTGAGCGGGTTGCCGCCCAGGACGGCGACGAGCTCGTCGTTGACGATCTTGGTCACCTGCTGGCCGGGAGTCAGGCTGGCCGTGACCTCGCCGCCGATGCTGCGCTCGCGGACCCGCTCGGTGAACCGTCGGACCACCCCCACGTTGACATCGGCTTCGAGCAGGGCCACGCGGATCTCTGCCAGCACCTCGTCGACGTCGGCGGGACGCATCCGCCCGCGCCCGCGCAGCGACCGGAGCGTCCCGGAGAGGCGGTCAGTCAGCGTGTCGAACATCGATCATTCCCCCTCGGAGGGCTGTGGCTCGCCGGAGACCCCCAGCAGCGCGTCGACATAGCTGTCGGGGTCGAAAGCGACGAGATCTTCCGCTTGCTCGCCGAGGCCCACGAGTTTTACCGGGAGCCCCAGCTCGGCCTCGATGGCGAAGACGATGCCGCCCTTGGCTGAGCCGTCCAGCTTGGTGAGCACGACACCGGTCACATCGGTGGCCTCGGCGAAGGCCCGCGCCTGGCTGAGGCCGTTCTGGCCGGTCGTGGCGTCGATCACCAACAGGGTCTCGGCAACCGCGCCGGGCTCGCGATCGGCCACCCGGCGCACCTTGGCGAGCTCGTCCATCAGGTTCTTGCGGGTCTGCAGCCTGCCGGCGGTATCGGCGAGCACCACGTCTGCGCCGCGCGCCGCCGCCGCCGTGACGGCGTCATGCACCACCGAACTGGGGTCTGCGCCCGAGCTGCCCGAGATGAGCTCGGCCCCGCAACGATCAGCCCAGGTCTGCAGCTGGGACGCAGCCGCAGCGCGGAACGTGTCGCCCGCGGCCATGACGACGCGCTGGCCCGACGACGAGAGTCGGTGGCCGACCTTGCCGATCGTGGTGGTCTTGCCAACGCCGTTGACGCCCACGAACAGCCACACTGCCGTTGCGTCGTCCCGGCCGGGCACCGAGGTTGCAAGCGATCGCTCCGCATCGAGCACCTCGCGCATCTGGTCGCCCAGCGCGCTCAGCAGGTCGTCCCCCTCGGTGATGCCGGCTGCGGCAGCCGCGCTGCGCAGCCGATCCAGCGTCGCCATCGTGGTCGCCACGCCCACATCGGCGCCGAGCAGCGCCTCCTCGAAGCTCTCCCATGTCTCGGCGTCGGGTGTGCGCCCCCGGATGGAGGCGAGCCGATCCCGCAGAGTGCGGCGCGACGAGGCCAGGCCCGAGGCGAACGTGACCGGCGCCCGCTCCGGCTTTGCGACGTCGGGGTGAGCAGTCTCGTCAGGCGCCGTCGCCGCGGTTGCCGACGGCTGGGCGGCAAGCTGCGGGCGCGGCTGTTCTGGGGGGCTCGATGAGGCGGCACGGCGCTGCCTGCTTCGCTGCACCAAGGGCACCGTCATCAGCGCCAACATCGCGACCACGAGACCGATGACGGCGATGCGCCAGCCGTCGGGCAGGGCGTCGCTCCCCCCGAGGAGGAGAATCGCCCCGATGAAGATCACGATGGCGCCTGCGCCGGCGACCGCCCTAGTGCTCACTGGCGGGCAGGCTACCGAGGTGCTGTGACGGGCTCGCCGGCTGTCAGCGGGCCGTCCGCGGCAATGAGCGCAGCGGCGGCCGACGGCCGTTCGGACACGACCACGCTGGATCCTCCCGGCGGCATCGACACGCCGTAGAGCACGTCAGCCGACTCCATCGTGCGACGCTGATGGCTCACGATGACCAGCTGCGATTCGCTCCGGAATTCGGTCACGAGATCCAGGAAGCGCTGCAGGTTCACGTCGTCGAGCGCTGCTTCGACCTCATCGAGGACATAGAAGGGCGAGGGGCGGCTGCGGAACACCGCGAAGAGATAGGTCAGCGCAACCAGCGAGCGCTCGCCGCCCGAGAGCAGCGACAAGCGTCCGACCCGCTTGCCGGCCGGTCGCACGTCCAGCTCGACGCCGCAGGCAAGCAGATCGTCGGGATCGGTCAGCGAGAGCTTGCCGGTCCCGCCGGGGAACAGCGTGCCGAACAGCTCCGCGAAGTTCCGCGCGACGTCTTCGAAGGCCTCCGCGAACGTCGACACGATCTCGGCGTCGATTGCTCGAATCACCTTGCCCAGCTCGCGTCGGCTGGCGCGCACGTCGGCCAGCTGGGACGCCACGAACTCGTGGCGCTCGGACGCTGCTTCGTACTCGGACAGCGCGAGCGGATTGATCGGCCCGATCCGGCTGAGATCGGCACGCAGCGACCGCTCGTGGGCCTTGGCGGTGACGCCATCGGGCAACGGCGGCGGCAGTGCTGCGAGTGCCGTTTCCGGCTCGGCATCGAATTCCACTCGCAGGGTGTTGACCAGCACGTCGCGCTTGGTCCTGCGCTCGGCTTCGCTCACGTCCAGCGCCGCTAGCTCAGTGCGCACGCTCTCTTGACGGGCCGAGATGGCATCGCGCTCACGCCGCAATGCGTCAAGGCGGTCGGAGAGCTGGTGCACCAGCGCTGTCCGGGCCTCATGGCGTGCTCGCAAGCGGTCGGCTTCGGCGTCGAGACGGTGACGACGCCCCGAGAGCAGCAGCGCGAGCCGATCCAGCGCCGTGGTGATGTGCCCGGATCGCTCGAGCCGGGCAGAAGCGGCTGTGCGGGACGACTCATGGCCCGCGAGGCGCTGAGCTATGGCCCGCAGCCGGTGCTCGAGGGCAGTCCGGCGCTGCTGCTGGGCGGCTGCGCCGGCTTCGAGCGCCTGAGCCCGCGCGGCCTGCCTGGCGGACACAGCGGCGATCCGCTGCCGCAGCGATTCGACGGCCCGCCGTGCGTTGCGCTGGGTGTCGAGCGCGGCTCGGTGCGCCTGTCGAGCGGCGTCGAGCGCGGCGGCCCTCTCTCGGTGCCGGTCTCTCAGTTCGGCGATGCGTCCCTGCGCCTCCTGGTGCGCCGCTTCGGCCGCGGCGGCACCGGTGCCGCCGATCCGCCAGCTGCGGGGACCGAATCGATCCCCGCCGAGCGTCACGAAGATGCCGTCGCGATCTGCGCAAGCTCGCTCGTACGCAGCAGACCAGTCGTCTCCCACGCACACCGCGTGGCCGATGAGCGCATCCACCAGCGCCGTGATGCGGTCGTGGCAATCCTCCGGTGCGTCGGGAGCGACCCCGACATGCGGCCGCACGAGCTCGTCTCCGGCGCCCAGCGGCGACGAACCCGCGGGCACTCCCGGCTCGCCGGGATCGCCCGCGGCGCTGAGCGAGATCACCGATCCGGCCAGCCCTGCAGCGTCGAGTGCGCCAAGCGCTTCCGAAGCAGCACCGTCATCGCGCACGACGACAGCGCTCAACGCGCCGTGCGCCGCGGCCTCTGCCGCCGCCTCGAAGCCCTCTTCGATGGCGAGCAGGTCGCTCAGCACTCCCAGCACGCCGGGCACTCCGCCGAGTGCTTCGACACCGGAGTCGTCCCGAGCCGAGCTGATCGCCGAGTTCAACGCCTCTGAGCGTCCGATCCAGCGCTGCAACTCCTCCACCACTGCTTGCTGGTCTTCGTCGGCCTCCCTCACGGCTGCGGCCGCTTCGTCGAGGCGCGCTTGGGCTTCCGATGCGGCCGCCGAGGCCTCGTCAAGTTCTTCCTCGTGACGCGCTGCCTCGTCAACCTTCCGATCGGGAACATCCCCCGAGCCCGATCGGGCTGCAGGCTCCCTGCCGCCTGACTGCGCTGCATCCAGCTCTGCAATCTCCGCAGACAACCTGGTGTGCTCGTCGGTGAGCGTCGCGACGACGTCTGAATCGAGCAAGGCGTCTCGCTCGCGTTCGACCGAGCGCATCCGCTCGTAGGTCTGACCGATGAGGCCGCGAGCCCGTTCTGACAGCGACGCCACGCGTGACAGCCGGTCGGTCGGCTCGCTGGTCAGCTCGGCAAGCTGGCCCTGCGCGGCCTCGATCGCTGCGCCGGTCTCGGCAAGCGAGGTCGCGGCGCCACCCTGCTCCGCCTGCATCTCCGCCCGCCTTGCATCCGCGACGGCCTGCGACTGCTGGTAACCCGCCAGCTCCCGTCCTGCGTTGTAGAGCTGAAGGTCTGCCAGTTCTGAGCTGATCTCAGCGTGGCGGCGTGCGGCTTCTGCCTGCCGTTCGAGCGGCCTGAGCTGGCGGCGCAGCTCCCGCTGCAGATCCGCGAGACGCGTCACGTTCGCCTCGGTGCTCTCGAGCCGTCGCTCCGCCCGCTCCTTGCGCCGACGGAACTTCAGGACCCCGGCGGCTTCCTCGATGAGCGCACGACGTTCTGACGGCTGCGCCGCAAGCACCCCGGTGATCTGGCCCTGGGCCACGATGATGTGCTGCTGCCGACCGACACCGGCGTCATTGAGAAGCTCTTGCAGATCGAGCAGGCGACAGGGCGTGCCGTTGAGCGCGTACTCGGACTCGCCCGAGCGGTACAGCGTGCGGGTGATCGCCACCTCGGCGGTCCGGGTGGGCAGAGTCTGCGACTCGTTGTCGATGACCAGGGTGACCTGTGCCCGGCCCAGCGCGACACGGCGATCGGTGCCCGCAAAGACCACATCGTCCATCCGCTGGCCCCTCAGCGTGCGGGGTCCCTGGGCGCCCAGCACCCAGGCGATCGCATCCACGACGTTGGACTTGCCGCTGCCATTGGGGCCGACCACCACGGTGACGCCCGGCTCGAACGTGAGCGTGGTGGTCTCGGCGAACGACTTGAAGCCGGACAGCGTCAGGGAGCGGAGGAACACAGGGCCAGATCAGATCAGCAAGTTCAGACCAATTGGGGCAGGGGCCAGCGAGCCGAGTTTGTCAAAGACTCGAGGCGCGGGCGGGGAGGCCTACACCTGATAGTCGCAGTAGTGGTGGGTCACGCCCCGGATCACGGCGGTGAGCACATCGCCCCTGCCGTTGCGGCACCGCTCGCCCGCGCGCCCGAAGACCTCGAGGTAGGTATCGAAGCCGCCCGCCTTGCCGAAGATGTCGAGGTGGCCGCCGACCGAGGCACCGCGGTACTTGATCGAGTTGTGAACGGTCTCGACGATGGCTCGGTAGAGCCGCCGGACCTCCTGGGTGTTGAGCGCGCTGGCGACCCGCGCATGTCCCAATCGGGCCGCATGCAGCACCTCATCGGAGTACATCGGCCCGAGGCCCACGACGAACGTGGGATCGAGCAGGAGATCTCGCACGGTGTCGGTACGGCCTCGCAGCATGAGCGCGAAGTCGGTCCATGGCATCGGCATGTCGACCGGGTCGAACCCGAGATCGTCGCGGTCCGGATAGAGCTTCTGGTAGCGGGCCCAAGTGAGAACTCGCAATGTTGCCTCATCACCGGAGTCGAGCAGGCGAAGCTGCCCTCCCTTGGTGAACGTCATGATCACCTTGGTCTCGGGCTCAACCGGGGTTCTCGAGGTCGCCCGCCGGAACGAACCGGTCTCGCCGAGGCGCGCGACCATGATCTCGTCGGTGTCGAGCATGAAGTGGATCAGCGAGCCCTCGCGGGACACCGAATCGATCTTCTTGCCCACAAGCAGGTCGGCAAACTGCTGCTTGGAGCGCATCGCCGGCAGTGCCCGCTTGGTGCCGGGGACGTCGACTGACTTGAACTTGCGGTTCGAGACCTCCTTGTCCAGATCGCGCTTGGCAATCTCGATCTCAGGCAATTCAGCCATGAGTGGGCTCCTTCGCAACAGTCGATCGGTCATTGCAGTCCTTGGCAAACCGCACACACGCGGCTGCGGCCGCTTGGCGCTCCGCGGCTCGCTTCGTGGGACCCTCGCCCCGGCCCCAGATCTCGTCTCCGGCACGGGCCTCGGCCACGAAACTCCGCCTGTGCGCAGGTCCAGAACCCACCACGACGTAGGTGGGCTCGGCGCCGAATCGTCGAGCGACCAATTCCTGGAACCGGTTCTTCGCCTCACGAGCGCCGGGCGCGGCAGCCGCAGCGGCAATGCGCGGCCCCAGCAGGTGTCCGACAACGTCGCGGGCTGCGTCGATGCCCCCGTCGAGATACACCGCGGCCAGCACCGCTTCGAGCGCGTCGGCGAGGATCGAATCCCGGTCAGCTCCCCCGGTCGCCGTCTCGCCCCGGCCGAGCAGCAGGGCGGGCCCCAGGCCGCACTCGCGAGCCGCGGCGGCCAAGGCTTCGGCGCTCACCACCGCCGACCGCACCGCGCTGAGGTCGCCAGGGCCGAGATGGGGCCAGCGGACGGTTGCATGCTCGCTGACGCAGAGCCCGAGCACTGCATCGCCCAGGAATTCCAAGCGTTCGTTGGACACAGCCACGTCGTCGTTCGCGGTCGAGCTGTTGTGCTCGTTGCACCAGCTTCGATGGGAGAGCGCCTCAATCAGCAGTGCCGGATCGGCGAAGCGATGCCCGACCCGCTCCTCGAGGCAGCCGAGCTCGGCGCGTTCAGCGGCGACTGTCTCCACGTCAGCCGACGCGTTCCATCACATAGTCGATGGCATCGCGCACAGTCTTGAGATCTTCGAGATCCTCGTCCTCGATCCGAAAGCCCACCGTGCGGTCCGAGAGATCTTCCTCAAGCGCTTCCACCAACTCGATCAGCGCCAGCGAGTCGGCGCCGAGGTCGTCGACGAACGACGACGACTCGGCCACCTGCGACGGCTCCAACTCCAAGATGTCGGCGAGCTGGTTGCAGATGAGGTCGAAGACTTCGTCGCGTTCGGGGGGATTCTGGCGCACATGGGTTTCAGCGGGCATGAGAACTCCTGCCGTCTTCGGCGTTCGGGCGCTGCGGTACCGCTGTTGGCGGCACTGCTGTGGGACGACGGATGGATCTTGCGCATCCGTGCTGCGGATGCGCGGGTGAGCCTACCGTCAGCTGTCAAGATGCTGGAAGGCTGACCGCCGCCAGCTCGCCCAGCAAGTCGGCCTCGACCATGCGGTGTGCGACTCTGATGGCGCTGGTGACGGCCCGGGGGCTGGATGAGCCGTGGGCGATGACGCAGACGCCGCGCACACCGAGCAGCATCGCTCCCCCGACGGCGTCGGGGCTCATCTCTTCGGCCAGCGGTGCGAGCAGACGCAGCGCGGCGGCACCTTCGGCTCCGCCTTCGGACAGGCGCTCGAGAATCAGGCGAATGAAGAACGTTGCCGTGCCCTCGAGCGACTTCAGCAGCACGTTTCCTGTGAACCCGTCGGTGACAACGACATCGACCGGGCCGTCGAGGATGTCTCGCCCCTCGATATTGCCGAAGAAATCGATCTCGGCATCTTCAGCCAGCAGCTTGTGGGTCTCCTTGACCAGCAGATTGCCCTTCTCGGGCTCCTCACCGATCGACAGCAGCCCGACGCGCGGCTCGGCCACGCCGAATCGGATGCGGCTGTATGCCGAGCCGAGGCGGGCGAACTGATGCAGCCACTGGGCGCTGCAGTCGGCCATCGCGCCCGAGTCGAGCAGCACGCGCGCCGTGCCACCGCCGGGCACGGGGAATGCCGTGGCTATTGCTGGCCGGGCAACCCCCGACAGCCGCCGCAAGCGAAGCAAGGCAGCCGCCGCCACCGCGCCGGTGTTGCCTGCGCTGACCACCGCCGAGGCCTCGCCGTCGCGCACAGCAGTGACAGCACGCGCTATCGAAGAGTCTTTCTTGGTCCGGACGGCACGGCTGGGCTCCTCGGACATCTCGATGACCTCGGATGCATCGATGATGTCGAGCGATCCCCCGCCGGCAGCGACGATGGCGTCACGACGCCCCACGAGTACGACATCGAGTCCGTCGGCGGTTGCGTCGAGGGCACCCTGCACGACTGCGTCGGGCGCATGGTCGCCACCCATGGCGTCGACGGCGACCGGCTGCGTCATGAGCCCGGGCCCGTCCACGCCATCCGGCACGATGTCACACGATTCTGGCTCAGGCGATATCGAGGGCTTGACGACCGCCGTACCAGCCGCACTGCCCGCACACCCGATGAGGCAGCTTCGCGGCGCCACAGCGTGGACAGACGCTTCGCGGCGCCTCGTTGAGACGCCATGCCGCTGCGCGACGCGAACGCGTCTTGCTCTTGGACGTCTTTTTCTTGGGGACTGCCACGGCTGGACTCCTCGGGCGGGCCATGCAGCCTATCCATCAGTGCCCCGAAGCTGACTCGCCTGAAAGTCCTCATGGCGACTCGGCCTGGCCCCGGCGCAGGGCCTCCAGCGGTGCCCAGCGCGGGTCTGTCTGTCCGGCCGGGTCGTCGTGTGCGGGTTCATCGGGTGCCCGATCGAGACCCGGCGGGTGGTTGGGGCACGGATCGGGATAGGGGCACGCGATGGCCTCGATCGGCAGTTCCAGCAGGACCGCCTCACGCACCATGGGTGCGAGATCGGCGTGTTCGGGGTGAAGCCGATACTGCTCGCCTTCGCGTGGCGCAGCAGCGAACACCTCGCGGACGTTCGCACACGCTTCGCCCTCCACGGGCATCCAGCAACGCGCACACGGTCCCCGCCACGCAGCAGTGATGCGGCCCGCAGCGCTCAGTCCGCCGCTGATGAGCTCCAGGGTCAGCTCGACGTCGACCTCGCTGTCGCGGGGCACCTCCACATCTGCGATGCGCAGCTCGGCACTGTCGTCGGGTTCTGCGAGGTCCGCCGCCCGAACTGTCGTCGACCAGGTGATCGGGCCGCGTCCGAGCAGTCTCAGCGGCACGGACAGGGACCACTCAGGGCGCCTCCCATGCGCCGCGCTTGGGTCGCCCTTCCCTTGTTGCACCAGATTCTTTCCCGCTCTTGTTCGCTGTCGCTCACGGGCCGCTCGGGCCACGGCCTCGCCTGACGGCTCAGCCTCTTGGGCTCACGCCTGGTCCTGGTCGAACACCACCGGGTCGGTATCGGGGCCGCTGCGAGCCGACCGCGGGCCACCGGTGTCGATCTCAGCTTCTGCGGTGACGGCAGGCTCACCGCTCGGCGCGGCCGGCGCTATCGGCGTCGCGACCCGCTTGCCGAGCTTGCGCCGCGCCGCCTGGACGGCGATCTGTATCTGGTCGACTGCGCCAGCAAACTGAGCGAGCTGCCGCTCGCAGTACTCGTCGACTTCGTGGCGGCGGCGGCGAGACTGGATCTGTGCATCGTCGAGCAGCTGGCGAGCGCGCCGCTCAGCGCTGCGCACGACCTCGGTGCGCTGCACCATCTGGGCCACGCGGCTGCGCGCCTCGTCGATGACCATGTTGGCGTCGACGCGCGCCTGGGCCAGCACCTCGTCGCGCTCGCGCAACAGCCATCGAGCCTGGCGCGTCTCGTCGGGCACTGCCGCCAGCGCCGATTCGAGCAGCGTCATCACCTCGTCGCGATTGATCATGACCGAGGTCGACAGCGGCATCGGCCTCGCTGCGTCGATGATCCCCATGGCTTCGCGGATGAACTGCTCGGCTGTGACCGACGGGCGCCGCGGCGCCATGGTTCCCAGGTGGCGTGACTCCGGCGGCGCAGCCGCCTCCTCGGTGGGTGGCCCGTGCGCATCGAATGAGGGCGCTGAGGGCGCGACGCCGGGATGCGCGTATGGCTGTGGCGGGGCTTCGATGCCCCCCTGGGACGTGCTCACGTGGCCGCCTCCTGCGCTGCGTGCTGCCGGAGCCGTTCGGCTACTGGGGGCGGGACCAGGTGGGAGCAGTCGCCGCCGAACTTGGTGATCTCGCGGATGTAGTTGGACGCGATGAAGAGGTGTTCGGTACGGGGCGGCACAAAGACCGTCTCGACGCCGGTGACCGAGTGATTCATGTGCGCCATGCGCAGCTCTGACTCGAAGTCGCTCTGGCTGCGCAGGCCCTTCACGATGACATCGGCACCGAGCCGATCGGCGAGGTCGACGACGAGTTCGCCGAACTGCACCACCGACACGTTGCCGAGATGGCTGGTCGATTCGGAGATCATCATGACGCGCTCATCGTCGGAGAACAGCGGCGTGGACTTGGCCGGATTCCGCATCGTCGCCACCGTCACCGTGTCGAACAGCCGCGAGGCTGCCGAGATGACATCGAGATGACCGTTGTGCACAGGATCGAACGAGCCTGGATACATCGCCATGACCACCGAGAACGGTTCCTCCGGATCGAGCCGTGTCCGGCGAAGGTACCGCGCAGCAGTCCCGAATCGAGGGACCCTCAATCGCCCGACGAGCCCCCCATCTCGGTGTCGGGCACGACGAGGTCCCAGCGGTCGCCGCAATCGGCGCAGCGGTAGGCGACGACGTCTCCCGGCTGGAACCCCCAGTCGGGTTCGGGCACGCTCAGCAGTCCGCAGCGCCCGCCGCAGTCGACGCACATGATCTCTGACGACACTGCCGCATCGTCGACATCGTCCACGCCCTCAGTGTGGCACCCGCCCGCTGCCACGCCCGTAGGCGTCGCGCCTGCAGCCACACCCGTAGACCTCCGGCCTACGGTGATGCCATGCGTGTCGTCGGCGGGGCGTTGGGCGGCCGCCGCCTAGTGGCACCGGAGCCGGGTTCAGATTCCACTCGGCCGACATCCGACCGGGCCCGCGAAGCCATCTTCAACATGCTCGTCAGCGTGCAAGCGGTCGTGGGCGTCACCGTGACTGACCTGTTCGCCGGCACCGGTGCTCTCGGCATCGAGGCGCTGTCACGGGGGGCGGAGCACGCCACATTCGTCGACTCCGACCCCGCTGCCTGCCGCATCATCAACGCGAACCTGGCCGGACTCGGGCTCACCGAGCGAGCCGCAGTCAGCCGCAGCGACGTCGAGTCGTACCTGGCCACGCACCCCGACCCGGTGGATCTGGCCTTCGCGGATCCCCCCTACGGCTTCGACGGCTGGGCTGATCTGCTGGGAACGCTGAACGCCGGCGTGCTCGTGTGCGAGTCGGACAGCGAGATCGAACCCGGCCCCGATCACCCGTGGGACACCTGGAGGGTGCGCCGCTACGGCACACCGGTCATCACCATCCTGTTGCGTCCCAACAGCACCGATTCATCACCAGCCGAGGCTTTCCGCTCCCGCCGAGCCTGAGGGCCCCGTTCAGATCGGGCTGATCGTTCCGGCGGCCGATCGAATGGAACGATCCCGGTAGTTGCAGCCCCAGATTCTGAGAGCACGGGATCAGATCGTGTCGATCGCCCCGGCGGCCGTTCGATCGGGGCAGTCGCGGTCGCTGCAGCCGCCGCTCCGCGAACGTCATGCGACGGTGAACAGGTCGTGTTGGTCAGCGTCTCGCGGCGATCGGTCTTCGCTCGCTGGGGAGCCATCACTTCCAAAATCCTGCATCGGCGCAGCGCAACCAGCAGCACCGTGGCCAGCAGTCTTGCAGCCGTCAACCACGCAGCCAGCAGTTTCCCAGCCAGCAGCACAGCCATCGGCAGCGCAACCAGCAGCACCTCCGTCGCCAGTGGCGAGACCGGCAGCTGCGTGGCCCGCAGCGTTGCAGCCGTCAGCATGACCGCCGCTCAACGAGGGCTGCATCGAGCCGTTGGTCGACGATCTGCGCGCCGGTTTGCGTGATCGGGCGGGGTTGTGCGGGTGTGCCGGATCGGGTGGGGTCAGCCGAAACCGGCCGTCGCGCACTGTCACTCGCCAGTTGTGGTCGTGGATGCGGTCGTGGCACGACCAGCACACCAGCACGAGGTTATCGATGCGTGTCTTGCCGCCGCATTTCCACGGAATGATGTGGTGCGCCTCGCACTCACCGGAGGGCTCGCCGCAGCCGATGCATGCGCCGTCGCGGGCGATCAAGGCGCGGCGCTGGGCTGCGGTCGGCGCCCGGCTGGGCACGGCCTCGTACAGCGGTGTGAAGTCTGCACCGCACAAGACCAGCGACAGATCGGCGCCGCAAAGGAGCCGATCCAAGGTGCTCGGGGGGATGGGACCGGCGCCGGCGATCTCGGCAATGCCGCCGAGCTTGCCCAGCAGTGCGTCGAGATCGGCTCGCACAATGATCTCCGTGACGGTGCGGCGCTGCTCGAGGCCGATGAGATCGTCCCCCGAGGGTGGCAGCTTCGGTGGTTCCTGCAGCGGTTCCTCGGCCTCAGAGAGCGCCACGGCAGGGTGATGGGCAACGTCGGACGAACGGCTCGCCGACGCGGGTTTCTCAGAGGACTCCGCAGCGGCACCAGCACCAGCCGCAGGGCCAAGACCAGTTGCAGCAGCAGAGCCAAGGACAAGGGCGGGGGCAGCGGCAGAATCAGCAGCGAGCGCAGCACCAGCGGTGGAGCCGGCGGTAGGCGCAGCAACCGCGATGGAGCTAGCACTGCCGCTTGTTGACGCTGCGGCGATCGATGGGATGCTGGCGAGCAGTCTGTCGAGGGCGTCGGCCATGCGTTGATCGCGTGTTCGGGCGACAGATTCGACTCGCGTGCCAGGAGGCTTCATCCCTTCGGCGGTCGTTCTGCTCTTCCCAGGGTCAGCGGCGTCCTCGGCAACCTGCGTGCCATCGCGGAGCTTGCGGCGGTCGGTGCGTCGGAGCTGTTCGGCCGTGGCCCGGAGACGGCTCTGGATGCGTGCGCCCATCTCGGCGTCGAACGCGCCGCGCATCTGCACGGTGCCGTCGTCACCGTTCCAAAACCGCACACTGCGATTACGCCGGTTCCGGCGATGCTGCTCCTCCAAGTCGGACACGCTCTGGTGTTGAATCGTCCAGCGCTGGGCGGCCTGAGCAAACTCGTCTGCGGGCAGTGCCTTGGCCATCTCGACCAAGCCGGCATCGTGTTGGACTGCCTCGGGACTGGTCTTGCGCGCAGCCTGCGCCAGCTTTGCGGCGTTCGCGAAGCTGATCTCGCCGTCGGCAACCGCCGACTGTGCGTCGGGCAGCGCGGCCAGTTCTGCTGTGACCCGCACGTTTCGGGCAGCCTCGGACCGGGACCGGCCGCCGACTTGGCTCAGCAGCCCAGCACCGCCGTCGCCGTGCCGTTCGCGCTGTGCGACCAGCGAGGCGGCTCGGGTTTCCAACAGCTCGGCTTTGGTGCGCAGCAACTTGGAGAGCCCCAGAGCGTTGCGCAGCTCCTCCGTCGGAGCTGTCTCGACGCCGTCGAGGGCTGCGCTGAGCGATTCGAGCGCCTGCTGCACCTGCGAGAACATACGTTCATCATAGCCTCCGCATGTGACAAGAACACCTATTCCAAGATATTTAGTTCATTACAAATATGTTACATTTGATTATTAGCTATACCAGTCAATTTCAATCAGTTACACATCCGGAACGCTGGCGGGTAGTCATTGCGGCGTTCGATGATTCGCGCACTCAGTCAGTTCGCCCAAACCCAACCTGGACCAGTCGCGCCCACGCGATGCCCTGCACACCCAAAACGCCACGGAATCACCTGAACTTCGCCGCGGAACTACGCTCAGCGTTCTCATGGAGGAGTTCCTCATCGACCGGGTGCCGCAGACGTGGACGGCGCCGTCTGGGTTTCCGAACTCCTTTGCAGCCGTCCAGCTGTTCGTCCAACCGGGGCGCAATGGCCTAGAGGTAGCGGTCGCGACAGCCACCCGCAAGCCGACCGTGGCCGATCTGCGTGCCGCATGGGCGGCACGACGGAACAAGCGGGCTGCACCGGTACTGCTGATCGTGTTCTACCCATCGCCTGAAGCTTCGGGCGGCGAGCGCGTAGCCCTGTGCGGTCCGACAGGCGACCATCCAGTGCCGCATCTCGATGTGGAGGTATCCCAAGCCGAGCGCCTGGCCGACGTCGCCCTCAGCGAACCGAACCATCACGCGGCCACCCGCCTGCTGATGGCTGCCCTGCCGGAACTGGACTCGCCGTTTCCCGGCCTCCACAACTCGGGTCTGCTCGCAACCCAGGAACTCACCGCAGGTGTTCCGCTGCGCGCCGACTGGACATCAGCGAGTGGCGATGCCGCTCCACTGCTCGACAAGCGAGGCCGCCGGCTCATCGAGGGCTTGGGCTACGAGATCGCGACACTCGCCACAAACGCCTCGATACTGACGATTGCGGGTCGGCGCGAGGCAATTGCGGTGTTCTGCGACGACAGCGAACCGTTCGAAGCTCCGTCGGACCGTTTCGACGGCATGTCGCCGGTGTCAAGAGCTCTCGCGCTGGCGGATCGGGAGAACGTCGACTGGGTGGTGCTCACTCGCGCTTCGGAAATTCGCCTCTACTCGGCACGATCCGGCGTCGGCGTGGGGCGCAAGGGCCGGGCGGAGACCTTCGTAGAGCTGAACCTGTCACTTCTCGCAGCTGAGCAGGCCGGCTACCTGAGTCTGCTGTTCTCGGCCGCCGCCATCGCCCGCGGCGGCTCGCTGCATGAAATCCTCGACAACTCCGAGCGCTTTGCCGCCGATCTTGCTGTCCGGCTGCGCGAACGGATCTATCACGAGACGGTTCCGGCACTGGCTCAGGCCGTGGCCGCACGGCTCGGTCACGACACCCCCACCGGCGACATCAGCGAAGCCGATCTCGACAGCGCCTACGAGCGGGTCATGGTCATCTTGTTCCGGCTGCTATTCATGGCCTACGCCGAGGACAAGGATCTGCTCCCCTACCGCAGCAACGGCCGCTATGCCGATCACTCGCTGTCGCGCATGGCTCAGCGGCTCGCCGATGACGAGCGCAACGCCAGGACCCGCTTCGATGACCGCGCAACTGACATGTGGGACGACGTGTGCGGCCTGTGGGATGCGGTCAACGAGGGCAACGCCGACTGGGGCGTGCCGACCTACAACGGCGGTCTGTTCTCTCCCGATCCCGAGGTCAGCCCTACCGGCGCAGCGATTGCACGGCTGCGCCTCACCAACGCCGAGTTCGGCCCTGCCCTTGCGGCGGCGCTGGTCGACGAGAGCCCTCAGGGGCTGGGTCCCGTCGACTTCCGGTCGCTGTCGGTGCGGGAGTTCGGGACGATCTATGAGGGACTGCTGGAATCGAAGCTGTCGGCGGCACCCGATGACCTGACCGTCAAGAAAGTCAAGGGCGACCTGCAGTATGTGCCTGCCGGGGCGAACGATGACGTGGAAGTGGAAGCCGGCGAGGTGTACTTCCACAACCGTTCCGGCGCCCGCAAGGCGACAGGTTCCTACTTCACCAAGCCGTTCGCAGTAGAGCATCTGTTGGATCATGCACTCGAACCGGCGCTCGACGACCACCTCGCCCGGCTCGACGCGCTGCGAGACGCTGATGACGACGCCGGGGTGGCTGCGGCGTTCTTCGACTTCCGGTGTGCAGACATCGCAATGGGTTCCGCGCATTTCCTCGTGGCGGCAGTCGACCGGATCGAGGCGCGTCTGTCGGCATGGCTTTCGCTGCACCCGGTTCCGGCGATCACGGCGGAACTGAACAGGCTGCGAAGCGCCGCCATGGACGAGCTCGGTGACCTGGGCGACGGCATCGAGATCGAGACCGGCTCGCTACTGCGTCGCCAGATCGCCCGCCACTGCGTGTACGGCATCGACAAGAACCGCGTTGCCGTCGAACTGGCGCGTCTCGCCATCTGGGTCCACACTTTCGTGCCTGGCCTCCCGCTGTCCTTCCTCGACCACAACCTCGTCCAGGGCGACAGCCTCACCGGCGTCGGCACTCTCGATGAGGTCGTGGCTGCATTTGATGCCGACGCCGATCCTGCGGCACCCAGCCTGTTTCGGAGTCAGCTCATCGGCCTGCTGGAGAATGCCGAGGACGCGCTGCAGCGGTTGGCCCACACATCCGATGCCTCCAAGCACGAGATAGACGAAGCGCGGACAGCACACACTGATGCCAGAGAGGCAGTGGCGGGCGCTCGCGCAGTCTTCGATGTCGTCACTGCGCACCGCGCCGGAGTGTGCGGCCTGCCTGAGAATTTCGACCAAGCCGTCGTGGCCAAGCTGGCCGCCAGCGAGGAAGTGCGCGACGAGATCACGCAGCTGATGCCAGTTCACTTCCCGGCGGCTTTCCCCGAGGTGTTTCTGCGAGATCGTCCAGGCTTCGACTGCCTCGTCGGCAATCCGCCATGGGAGAAAGTGATGGTCGAACGCAAGATCTGGTGGGGTCGATATCTGCCAGGCATTCGTTCGCTCCCAGAGGGCCAAATGAATGCACAAATCGATCGATTCGTCGCCGCGCGACCTGAGCTAGTGGCAGCCTTCAACACAGAAATGGCTCACAATGCTCAGGTTCGCTCAGTGATCCTGAACGGCCCTTACCCAGGAATCGGCCGCTCGCATCCTGACCTGTACAAGGCGTTTGCTTGGCGCAACTGGCACCTATCCCGTTCATTCGGCGGCCACGTCGGGTTGGTCCTTCCTCGTACCGCCGTATCGGACGCAGGTATGGCCGCTTGGCGCCAAGAGATCGTCGGCGTCGAGAGAGAGAGAGAGAGAGAGAGAGAGAGAGAGAGAGAAGGGCCCCGAATCATCATCGCGACGCTCATCAACCACAAGGGATGGGTGTTCGAGGGCATCCACAACTCCTACACCGTGGTGCTGGCAATGCTCAGGCGCAGACCACCGTCACAACTTGTCTCAACTCCAAGCAGTGGGCTTTCGACGATGTCGATGGCCGTTACAGCATCGCCCTCGTCTCCGCTCGCAAGTACAGGCCAGATACGGAACCGAGGGGGTGGCTTTGAGGCCCATAACGGCGAACCTTGCGTAGCCATATACCCGGGTCCCGCGAATTCTCTGCAGAGATTCCATGAGGTCGTGGCCGCACGGCCCCAGTTGATCCCGGTTACTGAATTCGGAAGTTGGTCAGACAATTGCGCATTCCCGCAACTACCGAGCAAGTCGGCTATTCGGGTCTTCCTCAAGATGCGCGAGTCGCCGTCATTCGGTGAGCCCAAACCCGTTCCGCAGCGTGGAGCGAGAGTAAAATTAGATACTCGCCGAGCCGAGCCGAGCCGAGCCGAGCCGAGCCGAGCCGAGCCGAGCCGAGCCGAGCCGAGCCGAGCCGAGCCGAGCCGAGCCGAGCCGAGCCGAGCCGAGCCGAGCCGAGCCGAGCCGAGCCG
>JAJDVQ010000071.1 GCA_022826045.1 Acidimicrobiia bacterium
CCATGAGCAGCCCGTCACCAGCCGCCACAAGATCCCCTCAAAGCACAGCCGGTCCGATATCCGAGGCCGATGCCCGCCCTTGGGATGACGGTCAACGCGCACCGGCACCCTCGGCTCGACCGCTGCCCACACAGCATCCACTACCTCCGGCTCCAAAGCGCGCATGATGACACCGACCTCCACGGTCGTCGGGTTTGGGACAACCCGACCAATACACCGGGAAACCAGACGACCCGTGGACGGTCCCCCCCATCAATCCGCGCGGCCTCTAACTGGCAACAACTGGCACTAGATGATTGATTCCCAGGGGCTGAATCGCCCCGGGTTTCCTGGAGGCTCCGGGGGTCCCTGCCTTCCGACTGTCTCCGGCGGCCAGCCTGTTCGGGCCCCGAGGGTGCGGCAAGACCACCACGGCATCTCGTCGGCGCATCGGTCTGCTCACGGGCCGAGTGCGGTGAGGGGCGCCACGGTGACGCCGTCGGCTCGACGGTAGGCGGCGGTGCCGAAGGCGGTCACGATGAGGTGCGCCGTCGGCGGGGATCTGCGGGAGACGTCTATTCGGCGCGACACGGCCAGCAGCTTTGCGGCGGCTTCGTCCAGCATGTCCTCATTGCCGCCCAGCTTCGCTTCGACCGCGATCCACCGGCCGTCGCGTGTTTCGAGAACAGCGTCGAGTTCCCCGCCCCGGTGGTCCTGGTGATGGAACACCGCGATGTCGCCAGCGTCGCAGTACACCCGCAGGTCGCGCATGGCCAGCGACTCGAACAGCAGGCCGAGCGAGCGCATGTCGCGTGCGAGCCGGTCTGGACCCACCCCGAGCGCGGCAGCAGCGAGCGAAGGGTCAGCCAGGTGCCGCTTGGGGGACTGCCGGGCCGGGCGCCCGGACATCATGTGCGGCGACCATGCCGGAACGTCGTCGAGGATGAACAAGCGCTCCAGCGCGTCGAGATAGCGGCTGACTGTCTGGTGGTTGAGCCGCGCTCCATCGCCTGCTGTGTCTCTGGCCAACGACGCCTGCGAAGCAGTTGTCGACACGTTGCGCGCTATCGAGCGCAGCAACCGCCGCACCTTGACCGGATCATGGGATGAGCCGGTCTCCGCCGGGACATCGACGCGTGCCGACTCGTCCAGGTAGGACACCAGCAGATCTTGGCTCGCCTGCGCGCTCAGCCCGATGTGGCGGGGCCAGCCGCCGACGCAGATGAACTCAGCGAGGTGCTGAGCATCGATGTGCGGGGCCAGCACGGAATAGGCCTCTCCTGCCAGCAGCCCGCTGATGGACACTTCGCCGGTCGCATGGCCCAGCTCGTGCAATGACATGGGGCGCAACCGGATGCGCATCAGGCGCCCCGCCCCCGAGTGGCGGGTGACGGCGTCGGCTCGGGAATAGGAGCCTGTGAAGATGAACTTGCCGGCAGCGCCGTCCAAGTCGGAGATGCCGCGGGCCGCATCCCAGACCTCCGGTGCGCGCTGCCACTCGTCGACCAGCCTGGGCCGACCGCCGTCAAGCAGTGCCTCACGGGTGATGGTGCGCGCAGCACTGAGTGCGTTGGGATCCTCGGCCAGCATCATCTTGCTGCGCGATCGACTCAGCCCCAGCCATGTCTTGCCGCACCCTTTGGGGCCTTCGATGAGCACCATCGGCGCCGCAGCGAGCGCCCGCTCCAAGCGGGCCTCCGCAAGGCGGGGCGAATACCCCTCAGGCGTCAGGCAGCCCGATGCCGTCACGCTCGTGACCTCACCCGAATCGCTCAGTGAATAGAGCGTTTTCCACAATTTGAGTGTAGCAAAATACTGGCTCTAAATGTAGTGTTTACACAGCGCAGGAACGGATCCATCGTCGCCGACACCCGCCGGGCAATCGCGCCACCGGTGCCCGCCGCCTCACGGGGAAGGCCATTTGCCGTGTCGTGGCCGTGTGCAGCCGCGAGACCACACTTGCTCGCTTGCGCTACGACTGCAGTACCGGGCTGAGTGGCCCGAGAGTGGGCAGCAAGGCACTGAGCGACGCTGCATAACCGAGCGGGATTGTGACGGCATTGCCGATCCATTTCGACAGTTGCGCTCGGGTGGCGAGTTGGCCCGGCTTTGGTTCAAAGCAGTACGCGTCAGGGAACCCTTGCAGTCGAGCAGCTTCGGCATGATTGAGTGTGCGTGGCTCGTGCGGATGAACGAACCGGCCGCGCCCAGGAGTCGTATAGCCGGTCGTGATTGTGGGAGCAGGCTGGTCCGCACGCATCCGCCCGTATGCAGCACCATAGGTCGTCCCGTCACGATGGCAGTCAGGTCGTTCCTTGAGAGCCAAGTCATGCTCGTCGTTCTCAAAGAGCCATTGAATACGGTCTCGATTGGTCTGCGTGAGCTCAGTCGGCTCATGAAGCCAAGAATCATGCGATAGGCGCTGCTCGCCGCCGATGGCCCACATCACTGACCGACCATGCGGGTCACGCAGCGCCGCGGCGACATCGGTGAGTGGCAGCGGCCCGCTCTCGCACCCGTCCACCGGCATACGCGCAATCAGGAAATGCCGCTTGCGCGTCTGGGGCCAGCCCATGTCGTCTGCTGCAAGCACTCCATCGGTGACCCCGTACCCGTGCGCCTCAAGCAATGCACGTGCGCTGTCAACAACGCGATCCTTGTCATGAATCACGGAAGTGACGTTCTCAATAACGACCGCCCGCGCTCGACAAGCCAGCGCGAATGCCACCGCACAGAGGTACAGATGGTTCCGACGGTCGCTGCGCCGAGTGTGGTTGTTCAGATTGGAATGCCCCTGGCATGGGGGCCCTGCGACTACTAGGTCCACTCCTGCAGAGCACTGCGCTACATCCTCATCCAGCAGTTCCGGCGCGTAAACGAAGGTCGCAGTTTCGCCTTCTCCCCGCACTCGGTAGTCAACTAGGGCTTGTACCGATTCGTCAACAAGCCGTCTCGCGCGATGGTTGCGACCGAAGACGGCCAAGGCATCGGCATCGGCATCAACGGCCAGTTCGCATCGAATCTGCTGCCCCATTTCAGCCGCGGCGAGAGTCACCCCAGCCGTCAAGCCGCCGACACCACAGAACAGATCGATAGTTCGAACCTGGCTCAGATCCGTGGGGCACAAGCCATCTTGAGGCGTCAAGTGTAAGTGAGAGTCCACGACTGGAGCCGTTGACGGCGCGGCATCTTCGCCTCGGCCGCCAGTCGACACGGACGGGCTTGCTCCAGCCAGTACTGCCTTCCACCACGCACCTTGTGGGTCGCTGTACGCCTCATGCTCAATGGCACGAGTGAACTCATTGCTGAGGGTGGCCCCAGCATTCAGACTGATTTCTGACTCCAGCCGATATCTGCCGACATTGACCACACGCCTCAGCAAGCGCTCCTGCGCTGTAACCGCGCTCACGTCGATTGCCGTTCCCACAGTTCGCCCACCAAGTCGTCGGCAGCTGCGTCGTCAAGCATCGCTGGTGCCAAGTTGACCAGCGTGCGATTCAATTGCTTGGCGAATTCGCGCAGAGGGTCCCTGTTGAGACGGGTTGCCTCGGCGGCTTGACGCCGAACGAGGGCGCGCACGATGGGCGGGTGCTCGCCAGCCACCACTCGCAGAATGTGGCTGCGCCAAAAATCGGTGCCTTGGCGTACGGCGCTGGCCAGATGAGCGTGAGCCACTCCACCCAAGCACCGCACCCGAAGGTACATCCGCAACGGCACGCACTCATCCGGTTTACGACCGTCCACGTAGGCACCCAAGTTTCTTGACGCGGCGATGGTGCCGCCTTCGACCATCACGGGCGCGAACGCGCGGGGTTCTCGCCACGCGGCAAAGTTCCATACATGAGCCAGTGCAACGTAACGCCAGAAGCCCGGGTCGTCGAGCGCTGACGGCTCGATTCCTGTGCCGACGACTGCGCTGTACACAAATGCCGCCGCCTCGCCTTCCACCATGTCCTGATCCGGGGCCGTCGCGGTGCCGTCGAGATCACGACTTGTTGCAGCGAGAGCCTCAACCTGCACCCGCGCATGCTCCAGAGGGGTCACATCGATGCGTGAGCCGCTGCCTGTCCAGCCGATGCCGTCGCGCGTGTCAGTCGCCAAGTCTTCGACCTCGTTGCTTTCGCCGCTGTGCATCTGACGGATGCGTTCCTCGGCCACTGCCATAGCGGTTCGCAGCGGCAAGTGGGGGTACATCAGGTCTGGCCCTTGAGTGACGAAACCGCAGCCCTTCGCAACCGAAGACGGTCTTGAGCGATTGCGAGGACCTCAGCCGGCGACTTGACACAGGTGTGAAGCAGGGCTTCCAACCGCTCGCCATCGGCATTGCGATCCGCCAACAGGAGCACGATCCGGCCGATCAGGCTCTCCCGAATATCGTCGATGCGTTCCTGAGGCGTCGATGTACCACAAGTCGCGGCGCTGTACCGATGCAGTACCGCAGCTACGAACTCAGCAAACAACCAGCGCTGCAGGACCTCCGCTGTGCCTGATCGCGCCTGAGCGTCGATGGCCTGAAGCAGTTCCTCATCGACCCAGAAAGTGCACACGTCGGCGCTATCGGCTTCCGCGTCGGCCACGTCACCGTCAAATTCAGCAAACGTGACAGTTCCCTCAGGCAAACCCAACTCGGTGCGCTTCTCACTGTCAAGCGGCTGGGGCCGAAACAACTCCGCGTCCTCCCAGCAACGCACGCGAAATCTGGCGTGCGACAGCCAGGTGCCAATGCGCCACGGGACCAGCGGCACCCGTTGATCCGGGGACAGTGTCTGTGCGAGAGCGAGGTAGCAGTCAACCGTTACGCCGTGGGTTGCGGCGCGAAACACCTCACGCCGTTCACCGGCCTGGGATTCATCCAGTCGAGGCACGCGCGTCAGTGCGCTTGGATCGTCCAGTGAATGACAGTAGACAACTTCGCTGGACTTGAGGTAGCCCGAACGAGCGGCGACTACCAAACAAGTGTCAGCGAGCCTCAACTCGGTACCGAGCACCCCTTCACGCAGACGTTGCACGAAGTCTGCGAAGCAATCCTGTGGCGCCAAGTGCAATGTGACGGCGCACCGCTCGAAATCCTCACGAATGGAAACCGATGCGCCAGCGAGGCACTGCTCACGGCCGAAGGAGAGAACCGTGCCAGCGAAGAGTCCGTCAAGTCGTGGATCCGTCCGAAATGGACGAACCGTGCGTTTCTCGCTACTCACCGGCTGTCGCTCATACCGTCATTCGACGAAGGCTGAGCCTGCATAGACACCAGTTCGGCTTCCACGCTCAGCGCTCCTGACCATTCTGGATTGTAGGGGTCGCTCTCATACCCGAACTTGGCGGTCTCATGCGCCCTCAGCCGACCTCGATATGTGCCGACCCGACCGTCTACTTCCTCAAACTCCTCAGGCCCGGTGACGAGCAGCGCCACATCAGCAGCTTCCTTGCGATCGGCACCCTCGAACTGATAGCGCACTCGTACCTCAATAAGGTCACCTTCCGGGACTGTCGGAGTGTGATGTTCGCTGAATCTGATCGATGCCCTTCCTGTCAAACGAACACCGCCGTTCGGCGCAGGTTCCAAACGCTCACCGGGATGAATGGAAAGCAGCCGAGGCGGAGGCGGCGGGGGTGGATCCTGTGGATCTGGGCCCCTCACACTGCCTTCAAGCTGGCGGGCCAACTCGTCCCAGACGGGGAGCTTCAAGTCACGATTCGGCTTGGGCTTTGGCTTGATGTCCTTGCGGAACCTATTGACGTGGCTCGTGATGCGCCGCAGCAGGGTCTTGGCCAGAGCCGCCGAGTCAGGAGGCACATCGCCAGAACCGGCATCGGTGTGCCAAGCATCGTGCGCCTTCGGCTCAGTGTCTCTCAACATGTCGTCCGAATCGGCCGATGCTACGAACGTTCCTCGAATGTGGGGCGCTGCGCGCGCTGCCTCAAAGTACTCGACCACCATGCGCGGCCCGCGGACGAGGGCTACCAGACTGCAGTGCTCGGCCTCAGGACTTGTCGAGTCGTCAACCGAATCGTTCCCCACATTGCCGGTGTCGCCGACAGATTCCGCGTCTCCCGCAGCGCTTGTTCCCCGGCCGACCCCGACTGTTGGAAATGACCAACCGTCGGGGTCACTGGCCAAGGCAACCGTGCCCGGGTGCTTGACACTTTCGATCGCTCCCAAACGGTGCTCGCGGTAACGATCTCGCTTGGAATCCGGTGGCGTCAACGCGTTGCTGAACGTATCCAGAAATGCCTTCAGATCGGGGTTCTGCTTGGGCCTTGGATGACGCTCACGGCCGTCTGCCGTCTCATCGGTGACCGATACCTCGAATGCCAGTTCGTCGTCACACAGCGCCGGCCACCAGAATCGCTCAGTGGCGTTCAACAAGCCGTCGGCGTCAACTGTCGGCTCGATGACCAGCAACGTGGTCCCAAGCTGAGCCGACTCGCTCGCGCTGCGAAGTGAGATGCCGACGTTCCGGGCTACCTCGTCCGCGTGTTGATTCGCATAGGGCACTCCCTTGCCCTCGTCGGTTCGGTCGCTGAACCAACGCGTACCGTTGAAGCTGTTGCCCTGAAGCGGATGGCTGCCCCAGTAGGTCATGCCCAGCAGACGACGGGTCACGCCGGGGTCGTCCGGGTGCTCTGGAAAACATGTGTAGGCCACGACGGTGCGTATCGCCGAACCGCGGATCAAGCCTGCCTTGCCATATCCGTACGAGCCGCCCCTGCCCGAGGTGGACGGCGTGATGCCCAACGAGCACATCGCCTTGAACAACTTCGAGCGGTCTCCTATCCAGGGGCCGCCCATCCCGCCTCCGTGTTCCTCCGACACCTCGAGCACCCGCAGCGCGCGACCTTCGTTCAGGCGCGACAGGCAGTCCCGTTCACTCAGCCCAAGCATCCGGCGACCGTCGGTCCCGTGCTCGGCGCGGACGTCGGCAACCCGCCGAGCCAAGTCGTCCAGCCCAAGCTCCTCAACAATGCGCTGACGGTCGCTGCCTTCCAGGTCGTACAGCCGAAATCGAACCGCGAAATCCTCCGGGCCGCGCTCTTCGTACCGCTCGCGGGCCGCGTCCCATGAGTTCTGGATGGCTTCACGCACTAGCAGCACGGCCTCAGCGGAGATGTGATCCGCGGCGAAGATGCCGGGTTCCTTCACCGTTTCGTTCTTGAACTCCTTGGAGAAATCACCGCTCACAGCAGTAAGCCCCGCATCAATCTCCTGCCAGAACCACGGCACGCCACCCGACAACGCACTCACCCGCCCGCGTACCTGCGCCAAGCCGGCGCAAGGGCATGATTTTCGGGGTGCTCCACCTTCGCTGCGGTGCTGAGAGGCGTCCTTGCGGCAGTGCACATCATCGGCGACAGATTATGCAGATGTCAGCGCCCGTTAGCGCAGGCCGATGCGGTCGAGGACTGTGGGGGGATCGGCGAGGAGCCCGGTGTAGAAGGTGCCGAACTTGCCGTAGACGGCGCTGGCCTCGTCGTAGCGCATCGTGTACACGACGTCCTTGAGATCATCGAGGTGCTCGCCGAACAGCGTCACGCCCCACTCGAAGTCGTCGACGCCGGTGGATCCGGTCACCACCTGCAGGATGCGGCCCCGGAACTTGCGGCCTGACGCGCCGTGTTCGTGCATCAGCTCGCGGCGGGTGTCGTACGGCAGTGTGAACCAGTTGCCGCTGCCTTCGGCCACCGCACCTCGGCGCTTCGACATGGGGTAGAAGCAGAATGCCCGCTTGCCCTCGGGCGGCAGTTGCGGGTAGAGCCGTGGAGTTTTCATCTCGGGCGGCAGGTCGGGCGCGTACTCACTCACCTCGGTCATCGAGACGTAGCTGTCGGCGACCTCGAGACCGGCCTGCTGGAGTTGCGTCTGCAGGCTGCGCAGCCGCCACAGGTCGGGACCCAGCGCCATGAAGCCGACGTCGGCCTTGTGCCCCAGCACGGCCACGGTCAGCACCTGGTGGTCACTGTCGGCAGTGGCCTCGACAGCGGCCAGCACACCCGGGCGGTCGGCAGCGGGGGTCAGCTTGCAGAACAGGTGCAGCACGCCCCATCCGACCGACGTCGTCACCTCTGGCATCTGTGACACCCGCGCAGCCTATGAACGAACGGCGCTAGCGGCGGTCTCGCCGAGACGCTCGGGAAGCCCTGCCAGGCTGCCGCTGTACAC
Organism: Acidimicrobiia bacterium; assembly: GCA_022826045.1. GTDB lineage: Bacteria > Actinomycetota > Acidimicrobiia > Acidimicrobiales > Poriferisodalaceae > Poriferisodalis. Next base: position 8,138 of record JAJDVQ010000071.1, read on the forward strand.
GTTCAGCTCGTCGCCGCGTGCGAAGCCCGCCAGCGTGATGGCCGCGGCCCGTGCCGACTCGATGGCCAGCGAGCTGGGAGCGCTGACAGCCACGAGGGTGCCGATTCCCGCCGCCCACGCCTTCTGCACCATCTCGAAGCTCGCGCGGCCGCTCACGAACAGCGCCATGGCGGCTGCATCGTCGCGCCCGTCGAGCAAGCGCCGACCGATCACCTTGTCGACCGCGTTGTGGCGGCCGATGTCCTCGCGCAGCACATCGATACGACCCTCGGCGTCGAAGGTGGCGGCGGCATGCAGCCCGCCGGTGCGGCCGAACATCTCTTGCGCATTGGGCACTGCAGCCAAGGCCGCGCGCACCGCGTCGACGCTGAATTGGCGGGTGCCTACCAGCGGCCCCAGGCGGGCAGCCATGTCGGTGATGGTGGTGCTGCCGCAGATCCCGCAGGCGGCGCTGACGTTGCCGAGGCGGGGCGTGGGCACGGGCGCCTTGCCGCCGGTCTCGACAGTGACGACGTTGTATTCGAACTCGGCCGCCGGGCCCTCGCCGCAGTAACGCACCCCCGTCACTGCCGCATCACCGAGCAGCCCGTCGCCTGCGCAGAACCCCGCCGCCAGCTCGTAGTCGTGGCCGGGCGTGCGCATGGTAGTGGCCACCATGTGGCCGTCGAGGCGGATCTCGAGCGGCTCCTCCACCACGACCTCATCGGGCGACCGCCGCCAGGTGCCCTGCCGCAGCCGGTCCACCAGCACCCGCATCGTGCGCCCCCGCCGCATCCGGTCAGGGTACCGGCACCCCTCGCACGGCTCAGTCAGACATCGGGTCCGGGCGCGAAGCGGCCCGGGTGGGGGACCCGGGCCGATTCGATTGGGTTGGGCTGTTCTTTTGGGGGTTTCGGGGAGGCTTCCGCTAGAAGTCCATGTCCGGCATGCCGGGAGCACCGCCGCCCGCATCGGGCTCGTCGCAGATCACAGCCTCGGTGGTGAGGAACAGCGCCGCGATCGACGAGGCGTTCTGCAGCGCCGACAGCGTCACCTTGGCAGCGTCGATCACGCCCGCTGCGACCAGGTCCTCGTACTCGCCGGAGGCGGCGTTGAGGCCCATGGCGCCGTCGAGCTCGCGCACCCGGCTCACCACCACGCCGCCCTCAAGGCCGGCGTTCTCGGCGATCTGCTTCAGCGGTCCGGCCAGCGCGCGCTCCACGAGCCGCGCACCGGTGGACTCGTCGCCGTCGAGGCCGTCCGCAACAGCACGCACCGCTTCTTCCGCACGCACCAGCGTGACGCCGCCGCCGGCCACCACGCCGGCCTCGATGGCCGCCTTGGTGGTGCTGACCGCGTCCTCGATGCGGTGCTTCTTCTCCTTCAGCTCGACCTCGGTGGCCGCGCCCACACGCAGCACCGCCACGCCGCCGGACAGCTTCGCCAGCCGCTCCTGCAGCTTCTCGCGGTCGTAGTCGGAGTCGGTGTTGTCGATCTCGTTCTTGATCTGCTCGATCCGGCCGCGCACCTCGGCTTCGTCGCCGGAACCCTCGATGATGGTGGTCTCGTCCTTGGTGACGACCACGCGCCGGGCCGTGCCCAGCAGGTCGAGCGTGGTGTTCTCCAGCTTGAGGCCGACGTCCTCGCTGATGACCTGGCCGCCGGTCAGGATGGCCATGTCGGCCAGCATCGCCTTGCGGCGGTCGCCGAAGCCGGGGGCCTTCACGGCCGCGGAGCGGATCGTGCCGCGGATCTTGTTGACCACCAGCGTGGCGAGGGCCTCGCCCTCGACGTCCTCGGCGATGATCACGAGCGGCTTGCCCGCCTGGGTGACCTTCTCGAGCACCGGCAGCACGTCGCGGACCGCGGAGATCTTGCCCTGCATGAACAGCAGGTACGCGTCGTCGAGCACGGCTTCCTGCGAGTCGGGATCGGTGACGAAGTAGGGCGAGATGTAGCCCTTGTCGAAGCGCATGCCCTCGACCAGGTCCATCTCGAGGCCGAACGTCTGCGACTCCTCGACGGTGATCACGCCGTCCTTGCCGACCTTGTCGAACGCGTCGCTGATCAGCTGGCCGATGTCGCCGTCGGCGGCGGAGATGGCCGCCACCTGGGCCACATGGGTCTTGGAGTCGGTCACGCTGATCGACATGTCCTCGATGGCGCCCACAGCGGCGTCGACACCGGCTTCGATGCCCCGCTTGACGGCCATCGGGTTGGCGCCGGCGGCCACGTTGCGCAGGCCGTCGCGCACCATCGTCCACGCCAGCACGGTGGCGGTGGTGGTGCCGTCGCCGGCCACGTCGTCTGTCTTCTTGGCGACTTCCTTGACCAGCTCGGCCCCGATGCGCTCGACCGGGTCCTCCAGCTCGATGTCCTTCGCGATGGACACGCCGTCGTTGGTGATGGTGGGCGCGCCCCACTTCTTGTCCAGCACGACGTTGCGGCCCTTGGGGCCCAGCGTGACGCGCACGGCGTCGGCGAGTTGGTTCATGCCCGACTCGAGTGCGCGGCGGGCCTGGTCGTCGAACGTGATCATCTTGGCCATGTCAGGTGGCTCCTGTCCTCGGTGACACTGTCTGAATGGATGCTGAATTGATAACGGGGCAATGGGCGGCGACGGACGGGTAGTCACATCGCTGCCGCACTGCCTGCAGCGGTTAGCACTCTAGAGCTGAGAGTGCTAACCGCCAACTCCTCCAAGCGGCATGAGGTCGGCGGCCAGAGCAGCAGCGGCGTCGCTCACCGCTGACAGCGTGTCGGTCATCGACCGCGTCGGCCCGTATCGCTCCGACAGCACGACCAGGCCGGTCGCCGACGCCTGATCGCGGGGTGCCATCGCGGCGCCGAGTTCGAAGCCTGGCTCGCGGGCGCCCGCGATGACGCCGGTGGGCACCCGGGCTTCGGCCGCCATCGCCAGTACGCCTCCCACGACCTTGCCGTCGAACGAGCCTGCGTCGAGACGGCCTTCGCCTGTGATGACCAGGTCGGCCCCCTCGATCGCCTCGGCGAGGCCGATCTCGTCCGCCACCACCTCGAAGCCCTCTGCCAGCTCGGCGCGCAGTCCTGCCGCCAGACCGCCCGCGAGGCCCCCGGCGGCACCCGACCGGGCCATCTCGCTGACGTCGACGCCGTACCGCTCGGCGTACAGGTCGGCGAGGCGCTCGAGGCGACGGGTCAGCAGCTTGATCTGCGGCGGCGAGGCGCCCTTCTGCGGGCCGAAGATGCGTGCAGCGTCGCAGAACCGCGTGCGCACATCGCAGGCCACCACCACCGAGACTCCGGCGAGGCGGGCCAGCGGCGCCATGGCGTCGAGCGCGCCCAGGCCGCCGTCGGTCGTGGCCGAGCCGCCCACGCCCACGATGACTCGCCGGGCGCCGCTGGCGACGGCCTCCGCGATGAGCTCGCCGGTGCCCGCCGTGGTCGCTGCGAGCGGATCGTTCCGCTCGGCGCCCCCTGCCAGCAGCAGCCCGCTTGCACGGGCCATCTCGATGATCGCCGTGTCGCGCTCCAGCCGCCATTCGGCCTCGATACGGGCACGCAGCGGACCGGTCACCAGCGACGTGCGGTTCGGTCCGCCCAGCGCCTCGAGCGTGCCCTCGCCGCCGTCCGCAGCGGGCAGGCACGCCACGCCTGCAGCGCTGCCGGCATACCGGCGGATGCCCGCTTCGATGGCTGCCGCTGCCTGCGCAGCCGACGCGGTGCCGCGGAACTTGTCCGGGCAGGCCACCACCCGCATGAAGACGGCTCTACCCGATCTGCTACTCGGCCAGGTCGGACCCCAGCGTCAGCAGCACGTCGGGCGTCTCGAATCTCTGCACGGCCGAGGTGTCAGCCAGCATCGTGAAGACGTCGTTGTCGGCGTCGAGCTCGAGCACGCCTGCGATCGCCCGTGCTTCGAGCAGCGAGCCCGGCTGGTAGTAGATGCGCGTCCGCTCCAGCGGCGCGCCCAAGTAGTTGGTGGGCGACTTGGTGATGTAGCTCAGCGTCTTGAACCGGTCGGTGAGCCGCCCCGCAGCGCCGCGCACCGTCGTGGAGTTGGCCACTTGGATCGAGACCTCCGCGGCAGGTCTGGGCTGGAAAGGCTCGGCATCGGCGGAGGTGGTGTCGGTGGCTGTTGGCGTCGTGGTGGCCACGACGACTGTGCTGACGGTGTCGACGTCGGTCGTGCCGCCGTCTGCGGGTGCACCGGTCGTCGCGGGCGGCTGGGTCACCGCCGGGAGCGTGTCGCCGGGCTCAGCCACGGGCGTGGTGTCCGTCGCAACAACCTCGTCAGGATCGTCAACCGAGCGCAGCAGCAAAACGCCCACGACGACGGCCACCAGCACCAGCAGCAGTCCGCGCACAGCTGCGCCGCTGTTGGATTCGCCGGCTTGGCGGTTCATCGGGTGACCTCCCGTGGGTGTGCAGGGCAGTCGCGCACCACCGTGCTGGCAGACGCGGCGAGTTGCTTGAAAAGTGGCGAGGACCGCTTGACGGCGGCAGTGCTGTAAGCGTAGGGCCAATGAAGCGTCGGCAGGTGCACCCCTGAGCACCTAACTTGCGCACGGAACCCCGGTCCATCGGCAGCACCAGCCCACATGAGCGAGCACGAGAACATCAGCCCATGAACATCACCGTCGTCGGCCATCCGGTAGCTGCAGCCCTTCTCACCCGGCTGCGTGACCGCAACACCGATGTCGAGGAGTTCCGCCAGCGGCTTGATTCGCTGACGTTCCTGCTGGTCTCCGAGGCCTTGGCCGATGCGACGTCGGCGCCGGCGCAGGTGGAGACGCCGCTGGGGCCTGCTGAGGGATCCCGGCTCGACCCGATGCCGGCGATCGTGCCCGTCCTGCGAGCCGGGCTGGGAATGCTGGACGCGGCACTGCGGCTGCTGCCCGCTGCACCGGTCGGCTTCATCGGCATGCGACGGCTCGAGTCACCCGACGGCGTCAGCCACGAGTGCTACCTCGAATCGCTGCCGAGCGTGCTGGAGGACCGGCCCGTGCTGGTGCTCGACCCGATGCTGGCGACCGGCGGCTCGGCCGCGGAGGTGATCCGCGTGCTGACAGCGTCGGGCGTGGGCCGGGTCACCATGGTGTGCGCGCTGGCGGCACCCGAGGGAATCGAGGCATTGCGCAGCAGCGTCCCTGACGTGCGGATCGTGACCGCTGCCGTCGACAGCCACCTCGACGAGCAGGCCTACATCGTGCCCGGCCTCGGCGACGCCGGAGACCGGCTGTACGGAGCGGCCTGAGCGAGGCTTGCTGGGACCTACTCGATCGAGTCGCCGACTCGGCCGGCCATCACCACCTCGGCGGGTGCGGTCCGCTCATGAAGAGGCCGCACAGGCCACCGTTGGAATCGCCACCCTCGGGGCAGCCCGCAAGGCTCGCACCCAGTCCCGCAGCACCGCTGCATGCGGGCCGGCGAGCACCGCGAACTTGGCTTCGATCTCATCGACGCTCAGGGGGTCGTGCATGGATCCCTTCTGGCCGCACACCGACCGTTCCAGCACGCGACCGTCGCGCAGCGTGATGCGCACCGAGCCGCCCATCTGGTGCGCATAGGTGGCATCCCAGCGCGCATCCGCAGCAATGGCGACAACCTTCGACTGCAGCTCGACCAGCGCCGGATCGGCGATCCGCTCCGCGCCGTAGGTGGCAGGGTCCGCGGGATCCGCCGCGAGCGCCGCTGCGATGTTCCACGGGCCCGAGTACTGAGCGGCCATCACGGAGGCCGTGCCGTCCCCGGTGTTGTGCACGGCGGCCTTCGTGGGCGCCGTCGCTTCGATGCGCTCGACCATGTCGGGGCGCAAGCCGTGAGCGGCGCGCAGCTCGAGGGTGGCTTGGATCAGCGGGTGGATGTCGCTGCACGCCGCCCACGGCTTGACGGTGATCTCGTCCAGCATCCAGCGGTTGCCGAGGTCATCGGTGAGCAGGTCGACTCGGGGCTCGTCGCTGAACACCCGGCAGAAGCCGTAGGCGCCGGCCAACCCGTCTGCCGGTGCTTCGAAGCCGGCGGCGGCCAGCCGAGCTGCCATCACGCCGCCCTCGGCGGCGCGACCCGCGTGAAGACGCTTGGTCTGACCGCCCGAAGACGCAAACTCCATCGTCCCCGACGCCAGCGTGGCGGCGATCCCCAAGGCGTCGCGCAGCTGCGGGGCGCTCAGCCCCAGCAGCCGACCGGCAGCAGCGGCAGCACCGAAGACGCCGCACATCGAGGTGGGGTGGAACCCCCGCAGGAGGTGGGCTGCCGGCCCGACGGCAATTCCCGCCCGGCCCATCGCTTCATACCCCACAACCACGGCTTCGAGCGCATCGGCGCCCGACGCGCCCAGTTCTTCGGCCAACGCCAATGCCGCGGGCGCCACGACCGCGCCCGGGTGGGAGATCGACTCCTCGTGAACGTCGTCCAGCTCGAAGGCGTGCGCAGCAGCGCCGTTGGCGAAGGCAGCCATGGCCGCGGTCGTGCGTTGGCCGCCGATGATCGGCGAACTGCCCCGGCCGCCCGTCTGCTGGGCGTAGGCGGCCGCCGTCCGAGCCCACGGAAGGGCGGCGCCGTAGACCATGCAGCCGATGGTGTCCAGCACGCAGTTCTCGGCGCTGGCCGCGAGGCGGTCGGGCAGGCTGCCGACGGCGCCTGCGAGGAACTCGGCCAGTGCTGCAGTGCGGTTGGGTCCGACCTCGTCCGCCATCAGCCCGGACGGTCGCCGAGTGCCGCCATTGCCAGCCGCCCTAGGTGCGCGACGGAATCCTCGCTGTGCACCGTGCCGACGCCTGATGGCTCGCACACAAGCGGGCCGGGTCGGTAGCCGCGGCTCGACAGCCCGCGCTGCACCGATTCCACCAGGCCGAAGTCCTCGGTGGCAGTCGTCCGCCAGTCCAGATCGATGACCTCGCACTGCACCTCAGAGGGCTCGGAAGTGTCGAGCCAGAACTCCCGCACCAGCAGCGTCTGGTCCACGCCGAGGGGCACCCAGCGGAACGTGTTGACGACCTGGCCGGGATACACCTGGATCGCCGCAGCAGGCCAGATGAAGTACGCCGCATAGTCGGCGCCCTCGCCGAGGCGCGTGTAGCCCGACTGCGAGGGCGGCGCTCCCTTGGCCGCGTGGCGGATCACCTGCTCGTCGCAGCGGATGCGGTAACTGGCCGGGTCGACCACACCGGTCGTGAATGAACGGTGCACGTTCGGGCAGTGGTAGCACTCGTTGTAGTTCTCCACCACAACCTTCCAATTGGCCCCCACCAAGTGCGTGTTGCGCCAGCTCAGCACCCGATCGGGCGCCGCGGGGGCGTTGGCGAGCATCTCGGATTCGACGCCGGGAGCCACGTGCTCCAGGGGCGGCGCGCTGTGGTCGAGGTTCACGAACACGAAGCCGCCCAGCTGCTCGAGACGCACCGGTGGCAGGCAGATCTCGCCGACGTCCCGGCTGCGAGCGCTGGCCAGCCTGCCGTCGAGGGCGTACACCCACGCGTGGTACGGGCACGTCACCAGTCCCGGCACGGTGAGCTCATCGCCCCCGGGCCGCTGCGGGGGGAACAGCTCGTGGCCGCGGTGCTGGCACACGTTGTAGAAGGCATTGAGCCGGCCCCGGTTGTTCACCACGAACACCGACTCGTCGCCGACCGTGGCAGTCAGCACCTGGCCATGTTCCGCTACCTGGGACGCGTGGCCGACCATCGCCCAGGATCGAGCGAACACCGCGTCCAGCTCGGCGGAGAAGATCTCCGGGTCGGTGTAGTAGCGGGCGTCAAGCGCCCGGCTCACGGCAGATCCCCTAACGCTGCAACGAGTTGGTCCATGCGCCGGCGGAAGTTGACGTCGGCTCGCAGGAATCGCCGGCCGAGACCGCGGAATGACACAGCGCCGTCCTTGGTGATCACCCCCCGTTCGAGCAGCGATTGCCACACCCCGGTGGAGTCGAGATCGTGATCCAGCAGCTCGATCAGGAAGAAGTTCGACCGGGAGCCTTCGACGCAGCGGAACCGGTCGAGCTTGGCTTGGAAGAGATCCTGCACATAGGAGCGCGCGTCGCAGATGGTGTCCACGGTCTTGGCGACGAAGTCGTGATCGCCCAGCGCGGCCACGCCGCCCGCGATCTGCAGCCGGCCGACGTTCCACGTGGGCTTCGCGGCCAGCAGCGCGTCGATGACGCCGGCATGGGCGACTCCGAACCCCAGTCGCAGCCCCGCGAGGCCGTACACCTTCGAGAACGTCCGCAGCACGATCAGGTTCGGGTACTCCTCCACCAGCCCGATGCCGCCGTGGTCGCCCGAGTAGTGCACGTAGGCCTCGTCGAGCACCACGAGACAGTGCGAGGCCGCCTCGATCACCCGCCGCAGATCCGATTCGGCTGTCCACGCACCCGAGGGCGAGTGGGGGTTCGTGATGAACACGATCTTGTGCTCGGGACGGATTGCCGAGACGTAGGCGTCGACGTCCACCGCCATGGACGGGCGATCAGTCGCCTCGTAGCACAGGTCGGCGACCCGACCCTCGGCTTCTGCGAACAGGTGGTACATCGGAAAGCACGGCGCCGGCATCAGGATCGGATCGCCTTGGCCGGCAAAGGCCCGGATGAGCACCGAGATGATCTCGGTCTCGCCGGCGCCGCAGAGGTAGTTGCGCTGCTCGTAGCCGTAGGTCTCGGCCAACTGCTCGCGCAACGGCTCGGCGGTCCACGACGGGTAGAGCTGCATGCGACTGATCGCTTCCGCGACCGCAGCTTGCGCGGCCGGCGACGGCCCGTAGGGATTTTCTGCCGATCCCAGCTTGGCAATGTCGGCTGCGCTCAGCCCGTAGCGACGTGCAACCTCGTCGACCGGCAGGCCCGGCACGTAGTACTCCGGCTGCCGTAGGGATGCGTGAACCGCGCTGGGCGATGAGAACCCGTGCACCAGTGTTCGGTGGGCTGCCACTGAGCGGTATTCTGCCGCGCTCTGAGACCACTTTGTGACCATCGCGAGGGCGCATGAGCCTGCCCGAATCGACGCGAGTCGCGATCATCGGCGGCGGCATCTGCGGCGCCAGCCTGCTGTATCACCTCGCCCATGAGGGCTGGACCGACACGCTGCTCATCGAGAAGGGCGAGCTGACCTCGGGCTCCACCTGGCACGCCGCCGGCCAGGTGACCCATTCGGTGTCCGGCTACACGCTGGCGGCCATGCGTCGCTACGCCTGCGAGCTGTACGACGCCCTGCCTGCGGAGTCCGGCGTGGCGACGACGTGGCACCGCAGCGGCAGCTTCCGGATCGCCTATCACGACGAGGAGGTGGACTGGCTGCAAGCGCAGCTCGGGCTGGCGGACTACGTCGGCAACGAGATGCACTGGGTCGGTCCCGAGTTCATCGCCGAGCTGCACCCCTTCTTCGACACCTCCGAAGCGCAGGGCGCAGTGTGGACGCCCAATGACGGCCACGTCGATCCCACCGGCGCCACCAATGCGCTGGTGGCGGTTGCCCGGAAGCTGGGTGCCGCCGTGAGCCGGCACAACCGTGTCGTCGACATCGGGCGGCGGGCCGACGGCACTTTCGACGTCGTCACCGAGGCGGGCACGGTTCACGCCGAACACGTCGTGAACGCAGCCGGCTGCTACGCCCACCAGGTGGCGCAGATGGTGGGGCTGGCGGTGCCGATGGCCAACGCGCTGCACTCGTACTTCGTGACCACCCCGGTGGCCGAGTTCGCGGCGCTCGAACGCGAACTGCCGGTGGTGCGCGACGACTACGTCTCGGGCTACATCCGCCAGGAGCAGGACGCCGGGCTCATCGGCATCTACGAGCAGCGCAACGCCGAGTCGGTCTGGGCGGACGGGCCCGGCTGGGACTTGGAGAACCCGCTGTTCGACGCCGACTACGACCGGGTCGGGCTGTGGCTGGAGCGCGCCTTCGAGCGGGTGCCGATCCTGGCCGACCACGGCATCCGCCGAGTCGTCCGCGGCGCGATCGCGCACACACCCGACGGCGATCCGCTCATCGGTCCCTCGGGTGTGCCGAACTTCTGGCAGTTCGCCGGTGTGCAGGTGGGTCTGGCCGACGGGCCAGGACTGGGCCGCGAGCTGGCGCGCTGGATGGTGCACGGCGAGACCGACCTGAGCCTGCGCAGCTACGACGCCCGGCGCTTCGGCTACATCGAGCCGGGCGACGTGGCCGCCTACGGACGCATCAAGGGCACCGAGGACTACGAGTTCCGCCACCAGACCCCGCTGCCTGGGCTGGAGCGGCCCGAGGCCCGGCCCTACCGCAGCTCGCCGGTGCTCGGCGCGCTGTCCGATGCGGGCGCGGTTTTCACCCAGGTGTACGGCTGGGAGCGGCCCAAGTGGTTCCCCGGCGCCGCTGGGCTGCCCCAGCGCGACGTGGTCTCGTTCCGCCACACCGACTGGTTCGAGGTGGCCGCTGCCGAGGCCGCGGCGGTGCGCGAGCGGGTCGGCATCATCGATTCGACGGCGTTCGCCAAGTTCGACCTGATCGGGCCGGACGCAGCGGCTGTCTTGGACCGGCTGACCACCAACCGGCTGCCGTCGAACGGCCGCATGTCGCTCACGTACACCCTCACGCCGACGGGACGGATCGAAGGCGAGCTGACGGTGTCGCGGCTCGGGCCGGAGCACTTCTACCTGGTGTCGGCCGCGGTGTTCGAGCTGAAGGAGCGGGAGTTCTTCGAGACGCACTGGCCGGCCGGCGCCGACGCACAGCTGGTCACCCGCTCGAGCGATTTGGGCGTGCTCACGCTGGCCGGGCCCCGGTCGCGGGACGTGCTGGGCGCGTGCACCGATGCCGATCTGGGCAACGATGCCTTTCGCTGGCTGTCGTGCCGTGAGATCACGGTGGCCGGGATCTCGGGAGTGCGGGCGCTTCGGGTGGGATTCACCGGCGAGCTGGGCTGGGAACTGCATGTGCCGCTCGGCCGCGTCGACGATCTGTATGGGGTGCTGAGAGATGCCGGCGAGCCGCACGGCATGGCGAATGTCGGGAATCACGCCACCGAGGGCCTGCGGATGGAGAAGCGGTACATGATCAGCCGCGACCTGACCCATGACGTCACGCCCGACGAGGCAGGCGTGGAGCGCTTCGTGAAGCCCGACAAGGGAGACTTCGTCGGGCGCGACGCACTGCTGGCCCGCCGTGCGGATGCCGCCAGCGGGAAGCGGCCGTGGCGCTGGAAGCTCGCCTACCTGGCCGTCGACACCGACGGCGCTGAAGTCGCCGGCAGCGACGCGGTGTATCGCGACGGACGCCCCGTCGGGCTGGTCACGACGGGCGCGTACGGCTTCTGGGTGGGCCAAGGCCTCGCGTTTGCCTACCTGAACCCGGCCGACGCCGAACCAGGCACTCGCTTGACGGTGCGTGTCCTCGGCGACCACCGCCCGGCGCGGGTGCTGGAGGGTCCGGTGTACGACCCCTCCTCGGAACGGTTGCACCAATGAGCTCGACGACCATGCGGGCAGCGCTGCTGGTGGGCCACGGCGGGCCCGAGATGCTGCAGGTGCGCGATGACGTGCCGATCCCGGTGCCCGGTCCCGACGACGTGCTCATCGCAGTGGCGGCGTGCGGCATCAACAACACCGACATCAACACGCGGGTCGCCTGGTACAGCAAGTCGGTGACAGCGGCGACGTCGGGTGAGGGATACGCCGACGCAGATGCCGCGGATTCCACCTGGGGCGGCCGGGGCGTGGAGTTTCCCCGCATCCAGGGCGCCGATGTGGTGGGACGGGTGGTTGCCGCCGGAGAGCGTGCCGATGCGGCACTCGTGGGGCGGCGGGTCATGGTGGAGCCGTGGTTGAAAGACCCTGCCGACCCGACTGATCGCAGCAAGGCGCGCTACCTCGGCAGCGAGATCGACGGCGGCTTCGCCGAGTTCGTTGCAGTGCCGGCCGTGAACGTGTACCCGGTCGAATCCGATCTGACTGATGCCGAGCTGGCGACCTTCGCCTGCGCCTCCTCGACGGCCGAGCACATGCTCCAGCGCATCGGCCTTGCAGCAGGCCAGAGCATCGCGGTGCCCGGTGCGAGCGGCGGCGTGGGCTCGGCGGTGGTGCAGCTCGCCCGCCGGCGAGGCGCGCGGGTGGTGGCGATTGCCGGCGCTTCCAAGGCGACACAGGTGCTCGAACTCGGTGCGGATGCGGTGGTGCCGCGCCAGGGCCCTGATCACGATGTCGCGGCGGCGGTGGAAGCCAATGGCGGCCCGTTCGACGCTGTCGCCGACGTGGTGGGCGGCGATGCCGTGGGGCTGTGGCTCGACGCACTGGCAGGCCGCGGGCGCTATGTCACCTCCGGCGCCATCGCCGGACCCATGGTGAAGGTGGATCTGCGGACGGTGTACCTCAACGACCTGGAGCTGTTCGGCGCCACGATCTACGGGCCGGGGCTCTTTGCCGACCTGGTGGGCTACATCGAGCGAGGAGAGATCCGCTCGGTGCTCGGCGGCACGTTTGCCCTCGAGCGCATCCGCGAGGCGCAGGAGGCCTTCGTGCGCAAGGAGCACTTCGGCAATCTGGTGATCACCCTGTCGTGAGCCCGAGGTGGGAATCGAACCCACAACCCCCGCTTTACAAGAGCGGTGCTCTGGCCGTTGAGCTACTCGGGCGCCGGTCCCAGCGTATGGGCGGCACTCCGGACTTCAGGGCGCAGAGGCTGAGCCGCGGGCGCGGGCGATGTCGAACAGGGCCACGGCTGCAGCGGCAGCCACGTTGAGCGATTCGATGCGACCGAGCACCGGGATCGACACCACCTGATCGCACCGGCGCTCCACCAGCGCCGACAGGCCGCGTCCCTCGGCGCCCAGCACCAGCACCAGCGGCTCGTCGCCGACCCGCAGCGATTCGAGCCCGTCCGGTGCGTAGCCGTCGAGACCGATGGCCCACAGGCCGTCGTCGCGGAGCTTGGCGAGTGCAGCGGGCAGGCCGCCGACCAAGGCGATGGGCAGGTACTCGATGGCGCCCGCGGCGGCCTTCACGGCGGCCGGCGTGAGGTTGGCCGAACGGTGGCTGGTGAGCACGACACCGGTGGCGCCGGCGACCTCTGCGGTGCGCAGGATGGCGCCGAGATTGCCCGGGTCGGTGACGCCGTCGGTGGCCACGACGAGCGGCAGCGTGTTCCCTGCAGGTTTGGCCAGCTCTTCCAACGGCACGGGCTGAACGGCAGCGGCCTTGGCGATCACGCCCTGCGGTGCGGCGGTGAGCGCTGCCTCGTCCAGCTTGCGGCGGGTGACCTCGCGCACCGGCACCCGCCGGTCGCCGGCGAGGTCGACGATCTCGGCCAGCGTGGCCGCCGAGTGCGCGTCCTCGGAGATCAGCACCTCGTGCACCTTGCGCTTGCCGGCCCGCAGCAGCTCGCGCACCGCCTGCCGGCCTTCCACGTGATCCCCGCCAAGACCCTTCGGCCGAGACTGCGGCCGACCAGCCTGTGCCTGATTCGCGGCGCCCCGCTGCTGTCTCCCGTGTCCGCGACCTGGAGAACGATTGCTGCGCTCGCTGCGTTGGGGAGCAGACCCCCGCCCGCGGCGTGAAGGAGCGCCGCGCCGCTCGCCCCGTTCTGCGCTCATTGCTGGCGTCCGACAACTACGAGCGCCACGGCATGAGCCACGATGCCGCCGGCATTGCCCAGCCCTTCGGTGCGCCTGCCACAGACCGTCACCGGTCCGCCGGCTGCGCCGCTGAGCCGCTCCTGCATCTGACCACGATGCGGGGCGATCATCGGCCGATCGCAGATGACCGTGCAGTCGGCATTCGCCAGCATCCAACCGCCCTCCGCGAGCAGCGCCGAGACCTGCCGCAGCATCTCGATGCTGTCAGCACCCCGCCAGCGCTCATCGCTGTCAGGAAACTGCGTGCCGATGTCGCCGAGCCCCGCAGCACTCAACATCGCATCGATCACCGCATGAGCAACAACATCGGCATCGCTGTGACCCACCAACGGCAGTTCACCCGGAAACCGAACCCCGCCCAGCACCAGTATCCGCCCCGAAGCATCGGCATCGGCAAACGGATGGGCGTCATACCCATGCCCCACCCGCATCGCCGGTCCAGCCCCGCCGTCAGCAGCACTCACGCCAGTTGACGCTAGAGCCCGTCGCCCGAGCCGCGGCCACCCAGCAGCGCCTCCACCACCACAAGATCCGCGGCAGTAGTGACCTTGTGCGCGGCCGCCTCGCCCGGCACCGCCATCACGGCGCCCCCCGCAGCCTCCACCAGCGCAGCATCGTCAGTGGCCTCAGGCGCCCCGGCATGCGCCGCCACCAGCACCTCCCGCCGAAACGCCTGCGGCGTCTGCACCCCGAACAACCCCGAACGATCCACCGTCCCAGCAACAACTCCCCCCGAGTCACCCCACTCCGGCACCCGCTTCAGCGTGTCGCTGACCGCCAGCGCCGGCACAGCAGCATCAACCCCACCCCGAACAGCAGCAATCACGCGCTCGAACAACCCCACCGAAGCCCCCGGCCGAGCAGCGTCATGACAAACCACCACATCAACATCGTCAGGAACGGTCGCCAACCCAGCCCGAACAGACCCCGACCGAGTCCCCCCACCCGCGACAATCACATCGACACCGGTGTACTGCCCCTCGACCATCGACGGCGCAACGACCAGCGTCACCCCATCACAAGCCACGCCAGCGGCCTCAACGCTCCAAACAACCATCGAGCGCCCAGCAACCGGCACCATCACCTTGGAAGCGCCGTCAGCCCCCGAACCGAACCGAGTCCCCGCCCCGGCGGCCAACACGATCGCCCAAGTCCGAGCCACCCACCAAGTCTGCCCCCATCAAGGACACCACGAGACAAAGGCTGGAGAGGACAACGGCACCCGCGCGCAGTCATCAAGCACCCGTCAAGAGCACCACGAGACGAGGGCTGGGGAGGGCAGTGGTGCCCGCGCGCAGTTATGAAGCGCCCCAAGCACCCCCAACTCGCCCACGAAGCGCTTCATCTGTTTGAAGCACGGGTGCCACTGCCCTCCCCTGCCCGGCACCCAGAAGCCCAAGCGCAACTAACGGAAGGTGAGCCCGCGCCGGCGCCGCCGACCCCGAAGAGCAACAACAAGCACGACCAAGACGATCAAACCAAGAACAACCCACCAGACCACCGCAATCCGGGTGCCCCGAGAAGCCCGCTCAGCCAACCGCTCAGCCTCCCCCTCAGCCGCAGCCAGCTCAGCATCCAGCAGCTCACCCGAAACAAGCAGCTCCCGAACACCCCCAGAGTTCAACGTCATCACGCCGTCCACAGGCAAGCTCCCCGCCCCCTGAGGAACCGTCGCCCGCACCACCAGCGTCACCAGCTCGTCAAGCGGCGCCCCCGCCCGCGCCTCGATCTCAGGTATCGGCAACCCGAACAGCTCGCCTTCCAGCGCATCAGCAGTAGCCGGATTCACGAGCCCGGCAACCGGCCGGTCCAAGCCGACGGTCACGGTCAGGTCGTACCTCACGTGCGTCCCGTCGCGCGAGCCGACGAACGTCGCTGACCGGAACAATCCCGCAGAGCCATCCGCCGGCCGGTCGATCTCTGCGAGCACCGCTGCCAACTCGGCAGGCGAGGAGAAGCGCTTGGATGCCACCACCCGGAGACGCTCGCCCGCAGGCGTCTGCTCGCCGTACTGCCGGACGTCCCACCCGACCAGGCCGTCGGTCACGATGAGCTCGCCCAGGTCGGGCACCCATCGCATGACCTCTTCGTCGAACGTGATCTCAACGGTGACCTTGCCGGCGCCGTCATGCGCGATGTCGATGTCGACGACGATGTCCGCCCGGCAGCCCGCCGCCATCACCAGCACGGCGACGCCTGCCAGCGCAGCGCACAGCATGCGCCGCCGCGGGTTGTGACGAGCGTCGGAGGCTGAGCCGGCAGGCGAAGCCGGGGCCCGAGCGGCCCGTGAGCGACAGCGAACAAGAGCGGGGAGCAAATGGTGCGACAACAGGAGGCCAGCTATCTGCGCGGCGTCTCACGTTCGGGCGAACCGCACGCAGGCATTCGCCGGGACACGCTTACTCGGCGGTTGCGGCCTCTTCGAGCTCGATCGGCCCGGGGTCGAAGCCCTCGATGGCACGGAACACGATCTCGTCGTCTTCGACGTCGACCACGATGATCTCGCCGGCGTGGAACTCCTTGTAGAGGATCCGCTCGCTGAGCGCGTCCTCCACATGATGCTGCAGCGCACGGCGCAGCGGCCGGGCGCCCAGCTGCGGGTCGTACCCGGTGCGGGCCAGCCATTCCTTGGCGGCGTCAGTGAGCTCCAGGCCCAGGCCCTGGGCCCGAAGCTGGTCAGAGGTGCGCTTGATCATCAGGTCGACGATCTGCACCACTTCTTCGATGCTCAGCTCGTGGAAGACGATGGTGTCGTCGATGCGGTTCAGGAACTCCGGCCGGAAGTGCGCCTTGAGCGCATCGTTGACCTTTTCCTTCATCCGGTCGTAGCTGGCGTCTTCATCGGCGGTCGCGAAGCCCACACGCGCCTTGCGCAGGTCTGCGGTGCCCAGGTTCGAGGTCATGATGAGCACGGCGTTGCGGAAGTCGACCGAGCGGCCCTGCGCGTCGGTCAGCCGGCCCTCTTCCAGGATCTGCAGCAGCGTGTTGAACACGTCCGGGTGGGCCTTCTCGATCTCGTCGAACAGCACCACCGAGAACGGCTTGCGGCGTACCGCTTCGGTGAGCTGGCCGCCCTCGTCGTAGCCGACGTACCCGGGCGGGGCGCCCACGAGCCGGCTCACGGTGAACTTGTCCATGTACTCGGACATGTCGAGGCTGATCAGCGCGCCCTCGTCGCCGAACAGGAACTCGGCCAGCGTCTTGGCCAGCTCGGTTTTGCCGACGCCCGACGGGCCCAGGAAGATGAACGAGCCGCCTGGCCGCTTGGGGTCTTTCAGCCCGGCGCGGGTGCGGCGGATGGCTTGGCTGACCGCCTTGATGGAGTCGTGCTGGCCGATGACCCGCTTGTGCAGCTCGTCTTCCATCTTGAGGAGCTTCTGGGTTTCCTCCTCGGTGAGCTTGTACACCGGGATGCCGGTCCAGATGGACAGCACCTCGGCGATGCCTTCCTCGTCGACCTCGTCGAACAGGTCGTGCCCTTCCGAGCGAGCCTGGGCCATCACCTCGGTCCGCCGCTCGAGCAGCTCCTTCTCCTCGTCGCGCAGTGCCCCAGCGGTCTCGAAGTCTTGCGACTCGACTGCCTGCTTCTTGCGCTCGGTGACGTCGGCCAGCTTCGTCTCGATCTCCTTGAAGTCGGGCGGCGTCGACATGCGCTTGATGCGCAGGCGCGACCCGGCCTCGTCGATGAGGTCGATGGCCTTGTCGGGCAGGTGGCGGTCGGCGATGTAGCGGTCGGCCAGGTTCGCCGCGGCCACGAGGGCCTGGTCGGTGATGGTGACCCGGTGGTGCTGCTCGTAGCGGTCGCGCAGCCCCTTGAGGATCTCGATGGTGTGGCTGAGCGTGGGCTCGTCGACCGTGATCGGCTGGAAGCGGCGCTCGAGCGCTGCGTCTTTCTCGAGGTACTTGCGGTACTCCTCGAGCGTGGTGGCGCCGATGGTCTGCAGCTCGCCGCGCGCCAGCATGGGCTTGAGGATCGACGCGGCGTCGATCGCGCCCTCTGCGGCGCCGGCGCCGACGAGCGTGTGCAGCTCGTCGATGAACAGAATGATGTCGCCGCGGGTGCGGATCTCCTTGAGGACCTTCTTCAGGCGCTCCTCGAAGTCGCCCCGGTAGCGGGAGCCGGCCACCAGCGCGCCGAGGTCGAGCGTGTAGAGCTGCTTGTCGCGCAGCAGCTCGGGGACGTCGTTGTTGACGATCTTCTGGGCGAGGCCTTCCACGATGGCGGTCTTGCCCACGCCGGGCTCGCCCACGAGCACCGGGTTGTTCTTGGTACGGCGCGACAGCACCTGCATGACGCGCTCGGTCTCGCGCAGCCGGCCGATGACCGGGTCGAGCTTCTTGGCTCGGGCATCCGCGGTGAGGTTGCGCCCGAACTGGTCGAGCACCAGCGAGCCGCTCTGGCCGCCCTGCTCGCTGCCTTGGCCCGACGAGGCGCCGACGGTCTCGCGGCCGCCGCTCGAGCCGCTGTAGCCGGAGAGCTGCTGGATGACCTCCTGGCGCACCTTCGACAGGTCGGCGCCGAGCTTGACCAGCACTTGCGCGGCCACGCCCTCGCCTTCACGGATCAGGCCGAGCAGCACGTGCTCAGTGCCGATGTAGTTGTGGCCGAGCTGCAGCGCTTCACGCAGCGACAGCTCGAGCACCTTCTTCGCTCGCGGCGTGAAGGGGATGTGCCCGCTGGGCGACGAGCTGCCCTGCCCGATGATCTCTTCCACCTGGCTGCGCACGGCCTCGAGCGAGATGCCCAGCGACTCGAGTGCTTGGGCGGCCACGCCCTCGCCTTCGTGGATCAGACCCAGCAGGATGTGCTCGGTGCCGATGTAGTTGTGATTCAGCAGGCGCGCTTCCTCTTGCGCCAACACCACCACTCGGCGAGCCCGATCGGTGAAGCGTTCGAACACTGGGCCCTCCCGGATTGAGCCCGGCACACGGTGCCGAAGGTCTCCTGAGCGCAGTGTAACGATGCCCTGCCGCATCGCTCCTTGCTGTCGCTGTCGTTTACGGTTGCGCCGTGGCGACCCTTTCCCCGTTGCAGGCCCGGCCCGATGCCGACGCTGATCTGGCCCGTGTGGAGACGGCCCTGCGCGCTGCGGCGGTCACCGGCGACGAGTTCCTCACCGAGGTGACCTCGCACCTGATCCCCGCGGGCGGCAAGCGGCTGCGGCCCGCGTTCGTCATCGCGTCGGCGCTCGCGCTCGATCCCCACGGCGCTGCGCCCGACGCGGTCACCGATGACATGGTGTGCGGCGGCGTAGCGGTCGAGCTGGTGCACCTGGGCTCGCTGTACCACGACGACGTCATGGACGACGCCGAGACGCGACGCGGCATCGAGGCGGTGAACCACCGCTGGGGCAACCTGAAAGCGATACTGGCCGGCGACTTCCTGCTGGCCAAGGCGTCGGAGCTGGCGGCATCGCTGGGCACCGAGGTGGCCGCCCTGCTGGCTGCCACCATCGGCCGGCTGTGCGAGGGGCAGGTGCGCGAGCTGCAGCTGATCTACGACCGGGGCCGCACCGAGGACCAGTACTTCCTGGCCATCCAGGGCAAGACTGCTGAGCTGTACGCAACGTCGTGCCGCATCGGCGGGCTGGTAGCGGGCGTCGACGCCGAAGCCTTGGACCGCCTGACCAGCTTCGGGCTCGCCTACGGCATGGCTTTCCAGATCGTCGACGACGTGCTCGACCTGGTGGCCTCCGACGAGGAGCTCGGCAAGCCCTCGGGCAACGACCTGCGTGAAGGGGTGTACACGCTGCCGGTGATCCGCATGCTGGCCGATGGATACCCGGACAGCGAGCGCCTGAGCGAGCTGCTCGGCGAGCCGCTGGACGACGACCGGCGGGATCGGGCCCGGACGATCGTGGTGGACGGTCCCGAGATCGCCAGCTCGGTGCGGACCGCGCAGCGCTATGTGACCGCGGCCCTCGATGCGCTGGCGCCGCTCGGCGCCACACCTGGGGTCGTCGGCCTGCGTGCGGCCGCGTCGAACCTGCTCAGCGCGCTGCCCTCGTCGGCCGGGGCTGCAGCCGCCGCGGGCGCCGATTGAGCGTGGCCGGGCCGCACATGCAGCCGGGCTGGCCGATCCGGCGCCGCTACCGGCATGGCTGGTGGGATCCCGGCCGCGGACCGTGCTGGGAGTGGGGCACCCGCACGTTCGTCATGGGCATCATCAACGCCACGGAAGACTCGTTCTCGGGCGACGGCATCGCGGACCGGCTCGACGAGGCACTGGCCTTGGCGCGAGAGCTGGCAGCAGCCGGGGTGGACATCATCGACATCGGCGGCGCGTCCAGCCGGCCCGGCGCCGAGCCCACGCCGCTGGAGGTGGAGCGACGCCGCGCCGTACGGGTCATCGACGCCGTCCGGGCCGAGCTGGACCGGATAGGGGCTGACCTTCCGATCTCGGTCGACACCACCTGGGCCGAGGTGGCGGCTCCCGCCCTCGATGCCGGCGCGTCGGTCGTGAACGACATCACCGGATTCCGTCTCGATCCCGGCATGGCGCCGCTCGTCGCCGAGCGCGGGGCGGCCGCGGTCATCATGCACAACCAGCGCGGCAGGCCCCATACCGACCTCGTCGCCGATGTGACGACCGGGCTCGAAGCCAGCCTGCAGATCTGCGCCGATGCCGGCGTGGGCACTGATCGGATCATCGTCGACCCGGGCTTCGGGTTCGGGTTCGGCGTGTCGCAGAACCTCGAGATGATGCGGCGCCTGCCCGAGATGTGGGCACTGGAGCTGCCGGTGCTCATCGGCACATCGCGCAAGTCCACGATCGGCGCCGTCACCGACACCAAGCCCGGCGATCGCCTCTTCGGGACGGCTTCCACCATCGTGGCTGCTGTCTGTGCAGGCATCGACGTGGTGCGTGTGCACGACGCTGCCGAGATGATGCAGGCGATCCAGATGACCGACGCCATCGTCCGCCCCTCGCCCTGAGAGGCTGAGCCCCGGGCCCAAGCGGCCCGCGAGCGAAGCGAGCCTGAGCGGGAAGCACAGGGCGAAGCCGTGGCCCGAGCGGCCCGTGAGCGACAGCGAACAAGAGCGGGAAATGACAGGTGCGCCAACCAGAAGGCGCGCCTATCCGCGCTGCCTCTGAGGAGCTGGCGGGTCAGCTCTCGACTGGTGCGATCGCGCCGTCGGGCATGAGCTGGCTGCGGGTGCCGTCAGCTGACTGGGTGTAGAAGGTGGGCTGGCCGGAGGCTTCGAGCGTGGCGAGCATGGCCGGCAGCGGGGCGTCGATGCCGCGCAGGAACTCGATCACCCGGGCGGGGCCGAGGTGGTCGAGCATCTCGAACGGGCCGTGCACCCAGTTGAAGCCCCAGCGGATGGCGTTGTCGACGTTGGCGATGTCGTCGGCGATCTCGGGCACCAGGTCGGCCGCGTAGGCCAGCGTGCCGCCGAAGACGTGCCGGGCCAGCTCGCCCTGCGGGGAATCGGCGAACATCACCTCGCCCAGGTCGGCGGGCACGCCTTCGAGATCGGGCGCCGACGCGGGGCGCCATTCGCCGGTCACGAGATCGAACGTCTCGGCCTTGCGGGACCCGTCGTCGAGCTTGGTACGGCGGCTGAAGCCCCCGCCGGTCTTGCGGCCGAGCTGGCCCCGGTCGGCCATGTCCTGTTCCGCGGCAGGAAACGCAGTGAAATCGAGCCCCCGATCGCCGGCAGGCAGGTTCTGGGCCAGGTTGGCGCCCACCAGCTCCATGACGTCGAGGCCGATGAGGTCGATGAGCCCGTACAGGCCGGTAGGCGGCAGCCCGACGGGAGCGCCCAGCACGGCGTCGATGGTCTCCAGGGTCATGCCGTCGGCCAGGAACGGCTTGGCCATGTGCAGGCCGGACAGCATGAAGAAGCAGCCGATGCGGTTGCCGATGAAGTTGACGGTGTCCTTGGCGTGCACCACCCCCTTGCCCAGCCGCTCGGCACCGAAACGGGCGAAGGCGCCGATCACCTCGGGCTCGGTGTCCTCGCCGGGCACCAGCTCGAACAGCTTCATCACCCGCACGGGGTTGAAGAAGTGGGTGATCGCCACATCACGGCGGAACCGCTCGCTCATGCCGTCGGAGATCTGGCGCAACGGGATGCCCGACGTGTTCGACGAGATGACCGAGCCGTCGCTGCGCGCGGCTTCGAGCCGCTCGAACAGCTCGCGCTTGGTGGCCAGATCCTCGATGACCGCCTCGCACACCCAGTCGTAGCCGGCGATGTCGTCGAGCCGGTCGTCGACCGTGCCGATGCTGACCAGATCCCGGCATTGCTCGTCGACGCCGTCCAGCGCACGCTGGGCCGCCTCGGGGTCAGCGTCGAGCACGAGCACCCGGCACCCTGCCGCCGCGGATGCTGCGGCGATGCCGGCGCCCATCGTGCCTGCGCCGATGATCGCTACTGAGTTGATGGTTCTCACGGCCCACTGCCTACCGGGTGCCGGCGACTTCGCGGCCGATGATCTCCTTCATGATCTCGGTGGTGCCGCCGTAGATGGTCTGGATCCGGGCGTCCGCGTACGCCTTGGAGATCGGGAACTCGCTCATGTAGCCGTAGCCGCCGAACAGCTGCAGGCAGCGGGTGATGAGCCGCAGCTGCATCTCGGTCACCCACCACTTGGCCTCGGCGGCGTCGGTGGCGGTCAGCTCGCCGGCGTTGAGCGCCTCGATCTGCCGGTCCACGAACACCCAGGCAATGTCGAGCTCGGTCTTCATCTCCGCCAGCTCGAAGCGGGTGTTCTGGAACGAGGCGATGGTCTGGCCGAACGCCGTGCGCTCGCCGACATAGTCCACCGTCCAGTCGAACGCAGCCTGCGCGTGCGCCACCCCGCCCACCGCGATCGACAGGCGTTCCTGGGGCAGGTTCCGCACCAGGTGCAGGAACCCGTTGCCCTCGCCGCCGAGCAGGTTCTCCTCGGGCACGAACACGTCGTCGAAGAACAGCTCGGCCGTGTCCTGGGACTTCAGGCCCAGCTTGTCGAGATTGCGGCCCCGCTCGAAGCCCTCCATGCCCTCTTCGAGCACGATCAGCGACAGGCCCCGGTGCTTCTCGGCGGGGTCGGTCTTGGCCGCCACGATCACCAGGTCGGAGTTGATGCCGTTGGTGATGAACGTCTTGGCGCCGTTCACCACGTAGCCGTCGCCCGAGCGCACCGCCGTGGTGGTGATCGAGGCCAGATCGGAGCCGGTCCCCGGCTCGGTCATAGCGATGGCGCTCATCAGCTCGCCGCTGGCGAGGCCACCCATCCAGCGCTCGGCCTGCTCGTCATTGCAGAGGTTGATGAAGTACGGCAGGCAGATGTCGTTGTGCAGCGTCATGCACTGCCCCGAGCTGGCCGCGCCCGACGCGTGGACTTCCTCGTTGACGATGGCGTTGTAGCGGAAGTCGAGAACCCCGCCGCCGCCGTATCGCTCGTCGACGGCGGTCGCCAGCAGGCCCACGTCTCCCGCCTTGCGGAACATGGCCTTGTCGATCTTGCCGTCGGCTTCCCATTTCTCGTGGTTGGGGACGATCTCGCGCTCCACGAAGGCCTGTGCCGTCTCGCGGAACATCTCGTGTTCTTCGTCAAAGATGGTGCGGCGCATACTCGGAGCGTATGTGGCTTCGCAGCTAGCGTCACGGGCCGTGACGCAACAGGACTCGCCGGGCGATTCAGCCGGCACCGATCCCGCCGATACAAGCCCGATCGGACCCGGTCACGACTGGAGCTCTGTCGAGCGGGCCGCCGCAGCGATGCGCCGGCTCAATCAGGCGCTGGCGAATCGGCGGGTCGACGACGAAGTGCTCGACGAGGTCACCGCAACGGTCGAGGCCACGACGCAGCGACTCGAGCAGGGCACGCTGCGGGCGAAGATCGACGACATGCTCACGCGGCCCTACCTCCGGGAGATCTACGAGGGTCAGTATTTCCCGCTGCCGCTCGGGCCCGGCGACGAGATCGAGTTCGACCCGTTCTCGATCGGCGGCGGCGTGCTGCATCCGTCATCGGTGAACGTCAAGTACTTCAAGGAGTCTGACGACTCGGTGACCGGCGAGGCGGTGGTGGACCCTATGTTCGCGGGACCGCCCGAGCGCACCCACGGCGGCGTGGTGGCGTTGATCATCGACGAGCTGATGGGCGCGCTCAACCGGATGCGGGGCCGACAGGCCTACACCGGCCGGCTGACCGTCCACTACCACGCCGGGACCCCGCTGGGCGTGCCGCTGCGCCTGCGGGCGTGGATCGACCACACTTCGGGTCGCAAGATCGTCCAGCACGCCGAGGTACACGGCCCCGACGGCATGTGCGTCAAGGCCGAAGGGCTGTTCATCCAGCGCGCTGACGCACCGGAGCAGCCCGAGGACTGAGCAGGCGCTGCGGCTCAGGTCTGCTCGGGGCGCAGCGTCGGGAACAGCACGACCTCGCGGATGGCCTCCACCCCGGCCAGCAGCATGGCCAGCCGGTCCATGCCGATGCCCAGCCCGCCGGTGGGCGGCAGGCCGTAGGACAGCGCCCGCAGGTAGTCCTCGTCGACGGCCATGGCTTCGTCGTCGCCCTCGGCCCGCGCTGCAGCCTGGGCCTCGAAGCGCTGCCGCTGATCGTCTGGGTCGATCAGCTCGCTGAACGCATTCGCCAGCTCGCGGCCCGCCACGACAGCTTCGAACCGCTCGGCCAGCAGCGGATCACGCCGGTGGCGCCGGGCCAGCGGCGAGGTCTCCGCCGGATGCTCGGTGACAAAGATCGGACCCTCCAGCGTGGGCTCGGCCAGCTTCTCGTACAGTTCACCCAGCAGCTTGGCGGAGCTGGTGCGCGAACCGTCGGGCACGGCCACGTCGTGGGATTCGGCCAACCCGGCCAGCTCGCCCGGCGGCGTGTGCACGCTGACCTCGCAGCCGACCGCCTCGCTGGCCAGCTCGGCCATCGTGGCCTGCCGCCACGGCCTGGTGACGTCGATCTGGCCGTCTCCCAGGTCGAGCACCGCGGAGCCGGTGAGGGTGACGGCCAGGTGCTCCACCAGCGATGACGTCAGCTCCATCATGTCGCCGTAGTCGGCATAGGCCGCATACAGCTCGAGCATCGTGAACTCGGGGTTGTGGCGGGTGGACAGGCCTTCGTTGCGGAAGACCCGGCCGATCTCGAACACCCGGTCCAGCCCGCCCACGATGAGACGCTTGAGGTACAGCTCGGGCGCGATGCGCAGGTACAGGTCGGCGCCGAGGGCGTTGTGGTGGGTGGTGAACGGGCGGGCCAGCGCACCGCCCGCAATGGGGTGGAACATCGGCGTCTCGACCTCGATGTAGCCCCGGTCTTCGAGGAAGCGGCGGGTTTGGGACATCATCTGGCTGCGCAGCGCGAACGTGCGCCGGGCGGCCGGTGTCACCCACAAGTCGACGTAGCGCTGGCGGAAGCGGGTGTCGGGGTCGGTGATGCCGTGCCACTTGTCGGGAAACGGCCGGCGAGCCTGGGCCAGCAGGTCCCACCCGTCGACGCGGACGCTCAGCTCACCCCGGCGCGTGGTCATCACGATCCCGCTGACGCCGATCCAGTCGCCCAGGTTCAGGTCGCAGAACGCGCCATGGTCGGGCGTGTGCGCAGCGGGGGCGAAGAGCTGGATGCGTCCGGTGCCGTCGTCGAGCGTTCCGAAGGCCAGCTTGCCCTGGACCCGCCGCAGCATGAGACGGCCGGCGATCGTGACCCGCGTGTCGGTCTCGGTGCCGGGCTCGAGATCGGACCACTGCTCGTGCAGTTCGGCCGCGACGGCGTCACGCTCGTAGCGGTACGGCGGCCCTGATTCGCCGGAATGGCGGTGGGCCGCCGCAGCGCCGCCGTCGGGCTCGCCCACAGGCGTCGACTGGGTCATCGCAAGCTCACGGTACCGACAGGGGCTCGGGCGGTTACGTATCCGGCGCTGCGGCGGCCAGATCCCGCAGCCGGTCCGCTGCCGCTATGCGCTCACACTCCTGATCGGCGACCGCCGTCAGATCGCCGACCGTGACGAGTTCAGGCGCCAGCTCGGCCAGCGGATCGAGCACGAACCGGCGCTCGCGCATCCGCGGGTGGGGGATGACGAGCTCGGGGTCGCGCAGCACCTCCTCGCCGTAGAGCAGCACGTCCACATCCAGCGTGCGCGGTCCCCATCGCTCTCGCCGCACCCGGTGGGCGGCCGCCTCGAGCGCTTGGCAGCGCGCCAGCAGCTCATAGGGCCCCTCGGTCGCCGCAAGCTCGGCCACGAGATTCAGGAACGGCGGCTGTTCGGGCCCGATGGGCGCGCTGCGGTAGACGCCCGAGCAGGCAGCCAGCAGGCCCGCGTCGCCCAGCGAATCGAGTGCATCTGCGAGCTGCGCCGCCGGGTTGCCGAGGTTGGCGCCCATGCCCACGAACGCCCGGGTGCCGGTGCCCCCCACCGTCTCAGCCCGCGGAGCGGGTGATGCGCACTGCGCTGGTGCCCAGGTCGACCGCCACCGGCGGTCGCAGTTTGGTCACCGTGACCGTCACCGCCGTCACGGGCTCCACGCTGCACAGGTCCGCTGCGATCAGCTCGGCCATCCGCTCCAGCAGGAGCGGCTCCGCATCGGCGCACAGTGCCTCGACGCGTTCGCACACCTCGCCGTAGTCGACCGTGTCGGACACGTCGTCCGATGCGCCGGCACGCCGCAGGTCCGCGTAGATGTCGAGATCGATGCTGATCGGCTGCGCTGCAGCGCGCTCGTGGGGGATCACCCCGATGATGCACACCACCCGCAGGTCCCGCAGTTCAATGCGATCCGGCCTCGTACCTGGCGACGTCTCCACGGCGGGCCTCAGGCTGTCGCTCCGCCGGCGCCGAGGATGCCGAGCGCCACATCGACAATACGGCGACCCTCCGGCCCGACTCGCTGGGAGAAGATCCGCTCGGTGATGGCCGTCGCCTGCGGGCCTGTGGGCACCTTGCCCGACAGCAGCAGGTACGAGGCCACGAACCCGCAGACGTCCTCGCCCACCCGTTCCTTGTGCAGGATGACCCGCTTTCGCTCGGCGGCCAGCCGTCCGAGGTCGTCGTGGACCCCCTGCAGGTACTCGCCGAGATCGTCGAACGTGGGCCATGGACGGTGCAGGTACGGCAGATCCAGCTCGTCGTAGTTGTGAAGGTTGTGCGGCGCCGAGATGAGCGACACGACGATGTCGAAGCCGTTGCGACGCAGCCAGATGATCTCCTCCTGCCGCCGGACGCGCCGGTGGCTGGCGCCATAGCCACCCGGACGCTCGCACACAGCGAGGCGCTCGGCGACGACCCAGTTGAAGTTGCGGGGCTGAATGCCTTCCGCCCACTTCCCTCTCATAGTGCGTCGTTTCTCGAAGCGTCTCCGCTGCCGAATTTACCGGTGCCGATCCGGGCGTGCACGGTGCTGCCGGGCGCGTTTCAGGTCTCGTCGCCGGCGGAGTAGTCGTACGCGCGTATCTCGGCCAGATTGCGGTACTTCTGGGCAAGATCCAGCCCGTATCCGATCACCCACACGGGCGGCAGACGGAACCCGATGTAGTCGACCAGACCGTTCAGGCTGCCGTTGTGCTCACGGGTCAGCAGCGAGCACACCGCCAGCGACGCCGGGCTGCGGGCCAGCAGACTGCGGCGCAGGTACGACAGCGTCAGCCCGCTCTCCACGATGTCCTCCACCAGGATCACGTCGCGCCCGGCGATGTCGATATCGAGGTCCTTGAGGATCCGCACCACGCCGCTGGAACGTGTGCTGCTGCCGTAGGACGACACGGCCATGAAGTCCATCTCGACAGGCAGGTCGATGGCGCGGCTGAGGTCGGAGGCGAACATCACCGCGCCCTTGAGCACCGCCACCAGCAGCGGTGCGCGTCCCGCGTAGTCGGCGGTGATCTGCGCGCCGAGCTCGGTGACCCGCTGGGCGATCTCGGGACCCGAGACCAGCACCTCGCCGACGCTGGGATCGCCGGCCAGCATCGAGTCGAGGTCGCTGAGGGGATCCGGCGAAGCCGATGCCCCTGATGCCGGTACCCCTGCCACGTGAGCGGAACCTAGCGGACGCGTCAGCCTTCGAGCCGGAGTCGATCGGCCGAGCGGATCACACGGCGGCCGCCGCCCACCTCGGTGGCCCGGTGCGTGTGACGGGCGACCTCCAGCACCCGTTCGACCGTTGCGGCATCGGGCGGGTGGGAGGTGCGCAGCCATGCGCGGATCGCCCGCCGTGCCAGCGCCAGCGGTGCCGCTCGCAGCTCGGCGCCGCTGGTGGGATCGATGCCGGCCGCGAGCTCGTCGAGCAGGTCGGCTTCGGGGGCTGCGGTTGCGGCGGCACGCGCCAGCAGCGGCACGACATCGCGGCCGGCGATGTCGCACAGCAACGGGATCGCCTCGTGGCGGACTCGGCTGCGCCAGAAGCGTGCGTCGTTGTTGGAAGGATCGCGCAGTGGCTCGTAGCCGACCAGTTCGCAGACCCGTTCGGTGTCCGCCCGTCGCAGGTTGAGCAGCGGCCGTCGGTCGGCGCGCATGGCGGCCAGCGCGTCGAGGGCGCCGCCCCGCAGCAGGTGCAGCAGCACAGTCTCGGCCTGGTCGTCGGCAGTGTGGCCCAGCAGCGCGCCGGGGCCGAGGGCGTCATGGCGGGCCTCGCGCGCACGTGCCTGCAAGTTGGCGCCCGGTGCGATCTGCACGCGCACGACGCGCAGCGGCACCCCGAGCCGGCCACAGAGCGCCTCGACGTGGGAAGCCTCCGCGCCGCCGGTGTCTCGCAAGCCGTGATCGACATGGACTGCGGCGACCTGCGCACCGCTGCGCTGCGCGAACCGGCAGGCCAGCACCACCAAGGCGGCCGAGTCGGGACCGCCCGAGACGCCGCAGACCAGCTCGGGCCCGCAGACTTCCTCGAAGGTGCAGCGCTCACCCAGCAGATCGAGTTCGACTGCGGTGCCCGGCGCCTCAGCGTGTGGGGCGCCGCTGGGAGCCTCAGGCGGCGGGGACACGCTCCAGCCAGGCTGCGGGGTTGCGGATCTCGGTCATGGACGGCAGATGCTCGGCGCGTTCCCAGATGCGGTCCACCGCTCGCGGGCCGCGCTCGGCCTCGATCTCGGCGATGAAGTCCTCACCGGCCTGGTACTGCGCCAGCTTGGCTTCGATGCCGAGCAGACGCTGGAGCAGCCGGTTCATGCCACGGGCGTTGCGGCGCCGGTAGGACATGACCAGCGCAAATCGCTCCGCGTCGGGAATGTGGCCGTGAGCGGCCCGCGCCATGGTCACGTCGCCGTGGCCTTCGACAAGGCTCATCATGCCGCCGACCTGTGCGATGAGGTCTCGCTGCTGCTCGGACGCGAACACTGCTGCGAGTCCCCCGTCGCCCAGCAGGTCCTGGCCCTTGCGGCGCCCCGCCACCAGCGTGCGCAGGCCTTCGCGCAGCCGCTCGGGATCGGGCTGCGCCTCGTCGACGAGGCCGTTCACCAGCTTGAGGAAGTGCGGTCGCAGCCACGGCACGCCGGTGAACTGCGAGCGGTGCGTCAGCTCGTGCAGCGCCAGCCACAGGCGGAACTGTGCGGGGACGAACGCGTAGCGCTTCTCGGTGACCAGGATGTTCGGCCCCACGAAGTAGACGGTGTCGCCGACGGCCGCGCCGTCTGCCCCACGGACCCCGTTGGCGATGGCGGCACCGGGAGCCGTGTCGTCGTCGGAGGCCCACAGCAGGTCGTACTGGCCCAGCACCCGCTTGGACATCCAGCCCAGCACCCCGCCCAGCTCGACCGCACCCAGCGTGCGCGTCACGGCGGAGCTCTCCGCGGGCTCGCCGTCGGCGCCGGGTGCGCCCAGCAGGGGCTGCAGCAACCGCCGGAAGGCGGCGATGTTGGCATCGATCCAGCCCGCCCGGTCGATGACCTCGGCGTGGGCTTCGCCCGGGGTCTCCAGGCCGGTCTCGATCTCCACCAGCTCAGCCGCAATCGGGACGAATCGGGCGAAGTCGGCGCGCAGCGGCTCGGCCAGGTACGACCGGTACAGCGGCTCGGTGCCGGCGACCTTGACGGCGATCCGACGCGCCAGATCCCAGTCGACGTGCTCGTCGGCTGTGGCGCTCATCTGGGTGCTCAGCGCTTGGGATAGCGGGGCGAGACCACCTTCTGCACGTACCCCACCACCAGCTTCGCGACCGTCGCGACCGTCGCCACGGTCAGCGGCACCGCCAGCCAGTAGTGCCAGACCTGCGCACCGAGAAGCTCCATGCCGCAGATATTAGTGGTCACGTGCGCCGGAACCCCAGGCAGCCGCTGGTCAAGCGGCTGCTGGCGATCCCGCACTACATCGTGCCGGCCGTTCTGGGAGTGGCAGCGATGATCTGCGGGGTGATCGCACGGTTCGCAATTCGGTTCTGAATGATGCGGGGGTCCGCTTCCACCAGCGCCAACAGCACCCGTGCCGGGCCGTGGGGACGGCGGCGCCCTTGCTCCCAGTTCTTGATGGTGCTGGGGGCCACACCGATGCTGCGCGCGAACATGTTCTGCGACAAACCCGTGCTCGCTCGGATTGCTCGCACGTCCGGCTGGTCCACCTCGACTTCGTGGATCCCATAGCCGGAACTGTCGCCGCGCACATACGCCTCGGCCTCTTCGAGTCCCTGCATGATCGTGTTGAACGCACTCATCTTTTCTGTCTCCCGTACTGAGCGACGATGCCCTTCGCGGCCTTCATCAGCGCCTGCCGCTCCGATTCGGACAGGCTCACCTTCGCGTTCTTGGCGAAGGCGGCCAGCAAGAACACCGGCATGTGCCGTCCGCCGAACAGAAACACCACGCGCCCACCCCCGCGTTTGCCCCGGCCCGAAGTACCGATGCGCATCTTGCGAAGTCCGCCGCCAATCGACACGCCGCCCTCAGGGTTCGCCGCCACTTCGTTGACAATCTCCTCCATCTCGCTGCGGGACAAGAACGTGCCAGCCGTCGACAAGAACGCCGGCGTCTCCACGACGGTGTGCAAGCGCTTGACCACTTGCCATCAAGTGTACGCCATTGGCGTACACGCCGTCAAGGCGGCGCTTCGCACTCATACTCCGACGCTGCGGCAGCAGCGGCAGCGGGGTTCGCTGAAAGCGATGCCGCAGTGCGCCGCCGTGCTGACACGCACCGGGAGCTGGCCGCCGCCCAGTCGGATCGCGAACGCCCCAAGAAGGGCACCCTGAGTCCTGAGATGCTCGCTGGTGATCCCAGCGACGCTTCATGTGTTCACAAATATCGTCGCGAGTTCACTGTTGAGACCAGCAGTTCACAATTTGCACAAAAGTTCACGAATACACGGCGCAGTTCACTGAGTACGGCTTGCCGTGCTGGTCTCAAGGCCATGAACAGCCGCCATCTGCTGGGCCGAACGCAGAACACCAGCGGCAGCCTCTTCACGCCGGACTTCGGGAAATCGCCGCATGTCCTCGTCGGACGCGACGAGCCGCTCAAAGAACTCCGCGACGGCCTCGACAACGGCCCGGACGACCCACGATTCACGACGATCATCATGGGGCACCGCGGCTCCGGCAAGACCGTGCTGCTCAATGAGATCGAGAACGACGCGGCGGCTGCGGGCTGATCGTGCTCAGCACAGACGCAGGCACCCCCGGAATCCACGAGCGGATCAGCGAAGCCATCCAAGAGCACATCGACGGAGCGCCCGAGACCCCGCCCGGGATGCCTGACGGACGGAGCGGCCATCGAGAGACCGAGACAAGGCTTGGCCCGTCGATGCTCGGATGGCGGCGCCGGCTCCGCACTGAGATCGACGGCGACTGGAGCGTCAGACGCAAGCTCGCTCACCTGGGCCGCCATGCAGAGAGCAACAACTCTGCAGTGCTGCTCACAATCGACGAGATCCAAGCAGGCAACCGATCCGAGCTGCGCCGCCTGAACGCTGACTTGCAGCACATCACCAAACGCCGCGATCTGCCCATCGCGTTCGTCGGCGCAGGCCTGCCGTCCATCAGCTACACGCTGCTGCGCGACCCGAAGATGACGTTCTTTCAACGCTGCCACGACGACACCATCGATCTGCTGGACTTGCAGAGCGCGATGTCGTTCTACAGACGCACCATTGCCGACGGAGGCGGCGGCGCCAGCGCCGAAGCGATCTCGCTACTGGCACAAGCATCCGCCGGGCATCCCTTCAAGATGCAGTTGCTCGGCCAGCATGCGTGGCGGATCGCAGGCGCCCCCGATGCCCCCAACGACGCTTCCGGCGGCACGGCGGGTCAGGCGGCCTGCGGGAAGCGACTCAAGACCGTGGAAGGCGCCTGCGTGCTGCGCCCCGGACACAAAGGCAACTGCCGACGAAAGCGGTGACCCGGGCTGAGAGCCTGCCGCAACCGACGGGAGCCTGTCCGATGGCTTCGAGGGCTGGAGGGCAGCAGACGCAGCAAGCGTGAGACCGCTCCCGCAGTTGCCGGGTTTGGCCTGCGCGAGCGGCAGTGCTCATGACGCCATGCACCGGCAACGGACTGCGTCCGCAGCCGCCTCGGGCTGGTCATTCTCTCCGGCATGGCACAGACACGGATACGGGCACATCAGCGCAAGGACGGCTCCCGGGTGCGGGCCCACGACCGGCAGGCCCCGCAGTCAGACGCCGACGGCCCGCCTCCCACAAACATCTTCACTGTTTTGTGCAGGCTCCGGAGATTGGACCTGTATTCGCAGTCTGCCGCGGCAGTATCTATGCCGGTTCGGCGATGACGTTGCCGTGAACGTCTTGCAGGAGTCCGACTTCGACGACTTCGCCGAATTCGTCGTCGTTGAGGCAGCGGTTGACGATCGAGTCGTTGTCGGCGAGCCGGGTCAGCATGAGTTGTCTGATGCGCTGGCGTTCGGCGAGGACGAACTTGTCGACGTCGTTGGCGTGCGCTGTGGCTCGGATGTCGTCGGCTGCGAGGGCGTCGTTGCGTACTTGCTCGAGGAAGAGGCGATCGTTGTCGTCGAAGTTGGTGCCGAACTGCTGGTTCAGCTTTTCGATGATCTGCGACAGCGGTTCTTTGTCTTCTTCGCTGCTGCCGGTGCCGACCGCGGTGGGGCTGACGACGGTGGTGTCGTCGCCTTCGAGGCTGATCGCTCCGCTGGAGATTTTCTGGACGCGGTAGTACTCCAGTTCCACGTCGCCGCCGAGAAGGATCGGATCGGGGGTGTCGCCGCTGCACAGCCGGGGCAGCAGCATGCGGCCAAACGAGTAGAGCCGTTCAAGTTCGCAGTCCGCATACGGGATGATCTGGCTGAGGAACGTGTACAGCTTCACGTAGGCGCTGAGTCGGTCTCTGAATTCCTCCTGGGCGTCCTCATCGAGCGTGGCGAAGCGGTCGCGTGCAGGCTGCAGCGCTGCTTCGAGACGGGCGTGGTCGTCGGGCTGTTGCTTGGAAACTGTCAGGTAGAACACCGACGCGAACTTGTCCACCTCGTCTTGTTCGTAGACGCCTGCCTGGTCGAGCTTGAAGGCCACCTCGTTCAGTTGGTAGGGGTCGGATTGCTCGCGCAGCTCGGTCACCCCGAAGTACGGCGCGAACGCCGCGGCGATGTCGTCTGGCGAGTTCACGAAGTCCAAGACGAACGGGGGCTGTTTGCCTGCGGCGATGCGGTTGAGCCGCGACAGGGTCTGCACCGCATGCACGCCCGACAGGGGCTTGTCCACGTACATGGCCTGCAGCAGCGGCTGGTCGAACCCTGTCTGATACTTCTCGGCGACGAGCAGGATCTGATAGTCCGGCGACGCGAACCGACCCGGCAGCGCCGCCTCGCTGATCGGCTTGCCGGAGACGACGTCGATGTTCATTTTCGGCTCGGTGTACTCGCCGCCGGTGTCGGGATCGACCACGGTGCCACTGAACGCCACCAGCGCACGCACGTCGTCATAGCCGTGCCCGTCGATGTAATCCCCGAAGGCGTTCATGTAGCGCACCGCATGCAGCCGCGACGACGCCACCACCATCGCTTTGGCTTTGCCGCCCATCGCGTGCATCACCTGGTTGCGGAAATGCTCGACGATGATCTCGGTTTTCTGGGTCAGGTTGTGCTCGTGCAGCTTGACGAAGTTGTTGAGCTTGGTGGCGGTGCGACGCTTGGGGAACTTGGGGTCTTCCTCGGCGATGTTGACCAGCTTGAAATACGTGTCGTAATCGGTGTAGTTGCCCAGGACATCGAGGATGAAGCCCTCTTCGATCGCTTGGCGCATGCTGTAGGTGTGAAACGGCACCGGCTTGCCGTCCGCACCGGGCCGGCCGAACAGCTCGATCGTCTTGCCTTTCGGCGTCGCAGTGAACGCGAAGAACGAGAGATTCTCCTGCGGGCCGCGTGACTCCACCACCGCAACCAGTCCGTCCTGCCAGTCCTGCGGTTCGTCGCCCCCGGCCAGCGCACCGGCACCGAGGAGTTGTTTCATCTGATGCGCGGTGTCGCCGGTCTGGCTCGAATGCGCTTCGTCGACGATGATCGCGTACCGCCGCGACGCCAACTCCTTCGTCCACGACACCGCCTGAGCGGACTCGGCGTCGCTTGGTTCGTCGGGCGATTCGGCTCCTGCGAGGCGCAGCAGGTTGCCCATCACGAACGGGAACTTCTGCAGCGTCGTGATCACGATCTTGGTGCCGTCCACCAGCGCCTGGGCAAGCTGCGCGGAGTTCTCGTCGATGGCTTGCACCACGCCGACGGTGTGCTCGATCTGGCGGATCGCGTCCTGCAACTGCGCATCGAGCACACGCCGGTCGCTGATCACCACCACGCAGTCGAACACCTTGTCGTCCGCAGTGGTGTGCAGGCTCGACAGACGATGCGCGAGCCACGAGATCGAGTTCGTCTTGCCGCTGCCCGCCGAATGCTGCACCAGATAGGAGTGCCCCGCGCCTTCGCTGCGAGCGGTGTCCGCCATCAAGCTCACAGCGTCAAGCTGGTGAAAGCGAGGGAAGATCAGCGTCTCACGCGGCACCACACGGGTGCCCTTGGAGTCCTCGACTTTCTCGTCGCGATGCTCGGTGAACATGTACGAGCCGACGATGTCCAAGAACCGGTCACGCTCGAGAACCTCGCCCCAGAAGTAGCCGCTGCGATACCCCGACGAATGCGCCGGATTACCCGCCCCGCACTGCACCTCACCGGGACGGCTGCCGCGGTTGAACGGCAAGAACCGCGTCTCGCCCTTCGCGAGCCGCGTCGTCATGTGCACCTCATCGGGGTCCGCCGCGAAATGCACCAGCGCCCGCTTGCCGAACCTGAACAGCGGTGCGGTCGGCTCACGATCAGTGCAGTACTGGCTGATCGCGTCCTTCCACGTCTGACCGGTCATCGGGTTCTTCAGCTCGCACGTCGCCACCGGCACACCGTTCAGCGCGAACAGCAAATCGATCGTGTCGCCCTTGCCCGGATGACAGCGAGCCTGACGAGTCACCGTCAACTCGTTCATTCCGAACAGCGTCACCGCATCAGGGTTCAGCCCGTGCGCCGGTTGGAAATACGCCAGCCGGAACGTCTTGCCCACGAACTTGAACCCGTGGCGCAGAACCTCCAAGGTGCCTTTCAGATCAAGCTCACGGCACAACCGCTCCACGATCCGGCTCTCAAGCTCCGCGCCCTGAGTGGTCTCAGCCTGCTCCCACAACTCCGGCTGCGTCGTCCGGATGAACTCAATCACACGCTCCGGGAACAACGCCCGGTCTACATCCCACTCATCCGGCTTCGCCGACACCCAGCCGACACCGGCAAGCATCGACTCCACCGACGACTCGAACGCCTCCTCCGTCGTCTGCGAAGACATCACACACCACCCCCGACCGGCACCGCATGGCGCACATCGATCTTGCCCGTCACCGCCGCCGACACCAACGCCGAGCGGTACTCCTGAAGACGCTCGATCGACAACTCGGCCTTCGCCCTCAGAGCGTCGATACTCCGTGACTGGGCGTCCAGGTAGTTGGAGATCGCCTTCTGCTCGGGGAGCGGCGGGTACGCGACGTAGGTGTCGAAGTACGCCGAAGCGTCAAGGTTCTGAATGCCTGTCGTCTGCTTGATGGCCGGATAGTTCAGCTTCCCTGTGTAGAGCGCACTGTGAACGTAAGTCCAGAAGGCGGAGTCGGCATCCTCGGCTGGCACGACACGGCCGACGAAGTTCGAGCACACTGCGGGCACGTCGTGGTCATAGAGCACGACACAACCAACCAACTGCTTCATGCCACCTCCCGACTTCTCCAGCAGCAGATCGCCCTTGCTCAGCATTCTGTTGTTGCGCTGGGACTCGCCAATCTGACGGAGGGTGGGGGACTCCAACGACACTCGGGAGGTTTGTCGGTCGAAATCAGCAACGCGAACGCATACGAGATCATCTGCGCCTTCGGGTTCTTCACCCCAGACGCCGTTTACCCAGAATGCGGTCGACCACTTAAGCCTCGCAACCGACCAATGCTCCGGCACTTCCCTGAGCCACTCGACTCCTGCATCCGTGAATGTCGGAGTCGGGTCCAGCCCGACTGCTTCGGCAGCTTCGGGTGGAAGCCCCTTGGTCACCACCTGTGTGATCAGCGCTGTCCGGTATTCGTCAAGCCGTTCAATCAGCAACTCCTGCTTCGAGATCAACTCGTCAATACGGACCGTCTCAGAGTCGAGAAATGCAGCGATCGCACGCTGTTCATCTAGGGGTGGCAGTGGGACGGCCAGGTACTTGAGTTCGCTGCCGTATATGTGCATCACCGTGACGCCGCGACCCATGCATGCTTTCTGATGACGGGCTGAGTCGCAGTCGGCCGCGTAGCCCAGGAAAGCGGCATCTGCGTCGATATCCGGACGCAGAATGATTACGTCGCCGCCGCAGAAGGCTGGCTCTCGCAAGAGATTAACAGCGGACTTTCCGATTTCTTCCAGCGTTTCACCCGAACCGGCGAACAGCAGATCGCGATATTGGAGTTCCGTGTATGACGATGTGCGATCAAGGCTGATCCGCGAGCGGGTTTCGGTGATGCAGTATTCGTGGCGCGTATACAGGTCGCCGTACCGGATGCAAGGAAGCCCCTCATCCGTCTCGTCTTCCTTGGTGCCGCCGCCTCCCTTGAAGAACGAACCGATCCGACCCAGCCCCAGAGTCCGCCAATGAGCGGGGATGTCACCAACGCTCGAATGGCCCGAGTCCACGTAGTCGGCGTATGCCCGCTTCATGCGGTGACCTCTTTGAGCAGTTGCGCTATTTCGGTTTCGAGGGTCTTGAGGTCGGCTTCGATCTCGTGGAGGGGTCGGGGCGGTTCGTAGACGTAGAAGTGTCGGTTGAGGGGGATTTCGTAGCCGGTCCTGGTCTTGTCGTGGTCCACCCACGCGTCAGGGACGTGGGGGTGGACTTCGCGTTCCATATAGGAATCGATGTCTTCGTTGAGCGGCACGGTCTCGGTGTCGCGCAGGCTGGTGTCGGGTTCGTCGTTGCCTTTGCTGTCTTGGCAGACGGCGGCGTCGGGGTCGCGTTCGCTGAGCGCCGCGAGCACGGCTTTGCGTTCAGCGGCGGTGAGCCTGAGATCGTGCGCTGTGGCGGCGGCTCGCAGCCGCACGGTGAACTCGTCACGGTCGCCGAACACCGCCCCGCCGGTGGTCTCAGCGAGCGTCGCGAGCGCGTCGCGTATGGACTGCTGGCGGGCTTGCCCTTCGGCTACCTCGGCGTCGTGCTCGGCTTCGCTGCGTTTGCGGCTCTTGGCGAGGTTCACAAACGCACGCTCGTCCTCGATGCGGTCGATGCGTTCAGGAGTGGCAGCGAAGTTGAGCCGCAGGGGCCGTTCGACGGTGATCTTGCGGTACCCGAACTCGTCGTTGTCGAACACTTTGCTGACGACACGCGGTCGGGTGCGCGGCTGATGCGAGACGGGGTCTTCGTCGGTGATGTCGCGGGTTTCGCCGTCGGTGAAGCTGCCGTGGATGCGGGTCAGGTCGGCGATCTGGTCTTCTGAGATTTCGTTGCGTTTGTTGCCGAGGCTGCGGCGCATCTTCACATAGAACTCGCGGGCGTCGATCAACTGCACTTTGCCTTGGCGGTGTTCCTCTTTGCGGTTCGTCAGTATCCAGATGTAGGTGGAGATGCCGGTGTTGTAGAAAAGCTGATCGGGCAGAGCGACGATGGTCTCCAACCAGTCGTTCTCGATGATCCAGCGCCTGATCTCGCTCTCGCCGCTGCCTGCGTCGCCGGTGAACAGAGGCGACCCGTTGAACACGATCGCGATGCGGCTGCCGCCGTCAGCCACAGGCTGCATCTTCGACAGCATGTGCTGCAGGAACAGCAGCGACCCGTCGTTGATGCGCGGCAGCCCCGCCCCGAAACGTCCCTTGAAGCCCAGCGTGTCGCGTTCTTGCTTGAGGGCCTGTTCCTGCTGTTTCCATTCGACGCCGAACGGCGGGTTGGCGAGCATGTAGTCGAACGTCCACGGGCTGTCGTCAGACTGACGCTGGTAGCCGTCGTCGGTGAACGAGTCGCCGAGCTTGATGTTGTCGGCGTCCTCGCCCTTGATCAGCATGTCCGACCGGCACACCGCCTAGGACTCGTCGTTGATGTCCTGACCGAACAGATGCGGTCGAGCTTCGGCGTTGTGGTCACGCAGGAACCGCTCCGCCACGGTCAGCATGCCTCCGGTGCCGCACGCAGGGTCGTAGATCGTCTTGACGATGTGAGCCTTGCCCAGGTCCGGCTCGGGGGACAACAGCAGGCTGACCATCAGCCGGATGACCTCACGGGGCGTGAAGTGCTCGCCCGCTTCCTCATTCGACTGTTCAGCGCCGATGCGGATCAACTCCTCGAACACATAGCCCATCTGCATGTTGTCCACACGCTGCGGCGACAGATCGAGATTGGCGAAGCGCTGGACCACCAGGAACAGCCGCTGTCGGTCGTTCAGGCGAGCGATCTGAGTGCCGAAATCGAAGCTCGCCATGATGTCGCGCACGTTCGGCGAGTACGCAGCGATGTACGCGTTCAGGTTCGCGGCGATCTGGTCAGGGTCGTCGAGCAGCCGTGCGAAATCGAACGGCGACGTGTTGTAGAACGGCCGCTTCGCCGCCGCAGCCAGCAACTGGTGCCGCACGTTCTCGGACTGCTTCGCGTGGACCCGCTCGGCGGCCAGCACGTCGTCCTTGGTGTCCGCGAGCACGCAGTCGAACCGGCGCAGCACCGTCAGCGGCAGGATCACCTTGCGGTACTCGTTGCGCTTGTACGGGCCACGCAGCAGATTGCAGATATCCCAGATGAAATTCGCCAACTCGCCGTGTGTCTGAACGTTCACGCAGCACTCCTTGCCCGTCGAACCGCCGATCGCAGACGCGCCTGGCGCGATGCACCATACGCGTGGCCTTCCAGACACAGCGGAACTACACCTCGAACAGCTCTCGCTTAGCCGCTTGAGCATTCGCACCATGAGCCCACACGCCGTCCAGTCCATCAACGGTCACGACCACCCCCGCCGGGTCCTCGATGTCCGCGAGATCGGCGTGCTCGGGGGCAGCCTCAGCCCATGTGGCGATCTGCACCTGTTCATCGCTCGAAGTGCGGGCAGGTGGTGTTCGGGGTTCGGCGACCACGTTCTTGCTCCTCACGCCCGCAGCTTCGCACGCCGCGCTCCCGTCGGGCGAGCGAATTTCTTTCCCGTCATGTCTTGCCTGCGACCCATAGTACGAACGCGCCGGCGGGCGCCAGACACCGTCTCGGTAGCCTCAGCCTGCTGCCGTCGGCGGCGCGGTATTCGGTGAGTCAAACCACGTCTGCCAGCGGCCCCACTGGCAGCGGGGTTGCGCAGGTCAGGGCAGCGCGATGTCGCATGCGGTGCCCGGTGATACGCCCAGGTGGCTGACCGCTAGCTGTGGGCGTTCACATCCAACGAGAACCGAAGGCGCTTTCCACGATGGCTGCTCCCCACAGCGGTTACCACCAGCGGTCGGAGCTTCGCGACGCTATTCCCGCGAGCAGATGCGGGTGACCATTGCTGGAGAAGCACGGCGATGGTCTCCGCGGGAAAATGCCATGTCTCGGCGGTGCCAGGTTCCAGCCGCAGAGGAAGCTCAGGACTTGGCGGCGCTGGTGGATCGGCTCGGGGCGGGAACCCGTACTCGGAAGCGAACATGAGGCGCACGTCTCGAATCTCGATGGTGTTTCTGCTCCGATTCGCGACTTCGATCTTGACGGAGTTCTGTGGGAAGCCGTACTGCGTGATGATGGGATTGGCAGCCTCGTCGACTGATACGCGAATCCGCCAGCGCCAGTAGAACCAGTGCTTCAGAAGGTTGACCAAGAGGACCGCCAGCCCGACAGCTTCCACAACGAGATCCTATGAACCCAAGCCCCGAAGCCAGCCGTCCGCGACGTCCTCGCATTGACTGAAGTACTGCTCAGAACGCCTCTTGCCGAATCGAACCTCGCGTCTGCCTGCGCGACGAACGGACCGGTTGGATGCGTCATGCTCACTTGCGTCGTTGCCGCTCCTCCCGGATTCTTGACACTGCGGCTGCTTCGAGGACGATGTCGCGCTCATCCTCCGTCAGATGCTTCGGGAAGTCCATATCTTCCGTTGCCCACGTCGCGACCATCTTGGTCCGGGCGTCTTTGAACGCGTCTTCAAGCTGGCGTGCCTTGACTCGCTGCACCATCGTCATGAGCCGTTGGTACAACCAGAAACCGCGTCTGCGCGAGGGATGTGGGAAATTCGCTGACCTGCGGCTTTGGGCAGACGTGCGGGGTCACGAAAACGCGTGAGGCGCGTTTACATAACGTTTTTTCGGGGCAATCGACAGTTGTGTGTTCGCTATTGCGCTGTAGTGGGCGCTCTGCAGGATCCTGACGACGGCCGCTGTCCGCCATTTCCGCAGGTCACAGCGCTGCAGGTGACATTCTGACATCGGCATCTGTGTCGAGGTCTCTACCTGCTTGCGGGAGCGACATCGCACTCTGGCTGAGGCCCCGCACGCAGAGTGTGCGATGACCATCACGGCCGCAGTCGTTCAGATTGAATTGCGCGTCAAGGCGCGTATCGTCGCGGTGGCCCAATGGCGTGGATCAGGAGCGAGCCAATGTCTCAGAATCCGGCCTCGTGGATCATCCGTGACCGCATCGACATGTCCGATTGGGTGCTGCATTTTGTGCACGAACCTGATGCGCGCAACGAACCCACCGACGAGGCGATCCCGTTCGAGGAATACGAGTGGTCGGTGTACCACGAGGACCCTGAGGTCAACTATCGGTTCAGCGACTGGGATGTCTTCGACGAGGACAGCATCTTGCGCGGTGGGGGCAGTGCGTACATGGTGCTGCGCAAGATCATCTCCGATGG
This sequence comes from Acidimicrobiia bacterium, assembly GCA_022826045.1. Lineage (GTDB taxonomy): Bacteria > Actinomycetota > Acidimicrobiia > Acidimicrobiales > Poriferisodalaceae > Poriferisodalis. The sequence continues at coordinate 48,923 of JAJDVQ010000071.1, forward strand.
GCATATCAGAGCCACTTGGGCTTTCCGCAACGACAAGCCGACGATCTATGGGCCTCGGGCCGCAGTGTGCTTTACGGAGATGCCGTTGCATGCCTTGGTCGACTACGCCAAGCGGCGCAGCGAGACCGCTGTTGAGTGCTACGCCGTCGGGCTGCTCAAAGCCGAAGTCTTCGCAGCTGGCGGCAGGCCTGTGATCTACGGGCTGTCGACTCCATTCGCGGAAGTGAACCCCAGTGGGCGGGCGTGGCCGCGGAAGCTCGATCCTGGCTGCGGAATCGCAGAGGAAGAGCAGTATCGATATGTGTCAACGGCGATCAGCGAGCCGCGTCCGATCGACTGGACTCACGAACGAGAGTGGCGGTGGGTCGATCACCGAGACGAATGCTCGTGCCCCGGACTGCCCGTGTGGATCAACGAAGAACCTCACTCGTTCAGTCAGGTACTGATCGTCGTGCAGACCGACGAAGAGGCCGAGGGCATCTTGGACCTGCTTAAGCAGCTTCACGACGCATGGGGCAACAATTTCGGCGTCGAGTTCGACCTTCCGACTCTCGACCGGACGCTCGTAGTCAGCCTTCAGCAGCTGCGTAGCGAACTCTCTGACGACGCGCTGCGCACACTGAGGCTCGAAGACATCCCCACCAGGCAACTGCGCACCTTCGAGAGGCCACAAGCCGCCCAGGAAGACCTCGACAAGGCCACGAGAGTGCTGGCCGAGGCGCGTCAGGCAGCTGATCGAGCAATGCGCGAGGAGTGGGAGACCGCCCCGAAGAACCCGGATGGACGGATCTTGGACGTGGTCGGCTGGACGAGCCTCACAGTGCACGACGCTCAAACCCCGCTCGTGTCGGCGCTGCTGCAACTGGATGAAGCCTCGCCTGCCGGTTACCGCTACTTCATCAAGGGCATGACGGACGGCTGCAAGCAGCTTGACCAGGCATGGCGCCTCGAAGAAGCAGCCGCCGGAGCAGCTATGGAAGTCTTCGAACAGCACTACCCCGACAACACATTCAGCGTCTACTCCCAGCCGGACTGACGCCTGCCAAGCGGCGCGACCGGAACCATGCAGCATGCAGGCCGCAAGAGCGCTGCCTGTTCAAAGCCGTGGCGTGCTGCAGCGTCGGACCATGAGAGCAATTTGGTCGACGTGTGCGGTTCGGAGTTCGACGGTCTGGCGGGGCGCGTCAGGTGAATTCATGCGCACCCGCAGTCACGCCGACCGAGCGGTGGGCTCAGGCCGCCATGAGGCACGCAAAGGTGAAGGACCTCGGGCAGGAAGGCTTCATCTCGACGGCGATACATGCGCCCGACTGCTGGGGCTTCGGCGAGTCGCCTGCCGAGTCGCTGACGGACCTGCTGGACGTGATCATCGACTGGTGCGCCGTCAAGCTTGCCCATGGCGAAGACGACTTTCGGGAAGTCGACGGGCACCGACTGCCCTGATGTCGGTTGGCTCTGCTGAGCAGGTCGTCGGATGGGTTCCGCGGGCGTGTCTCGGCGTCGCCGTTCAGTCTGCTTTGGTCTCGGTGAACAGGCCCCATGACAGTTGCTGTCCACCCGGTCCGATGTCGCTGGTGAGGAGCATTCTGGGGTTGATCTTGTCGGGGTCGAGGTACGCGAATCGGACATCGTCGGTGCCTTCTTGGGATCAGCGTGCGACCGCGAGTGACCACAGGCTCTCGATCAGCGCGCAGGCCGCAGCGATGATCTTGCTGGCCTGGTCGAATTTGATCCATCGTGTCTCGATGGTCCAGCGGCGCGTCTTGCCGCCCTCGTCTTCAGCGTCAGGTCGTGTCCAGTTGGTGTGGTTCAAGTAAGCGACGCTCGGGCCGCCTCCGATGTCCACCAGGTCGTCCGGTGTCCGCCCGAGACGGAACGATGCGTTGCTTTGCGACACGAGCAGGCCGTGCTTGATGGCGTTGTACGGACGTCGGCCGTCGAGCCATGCGCGTGCGAGCACCCGCACGATGCCGACGAGATTGTCGATGACCGCCAGCCGCTCTGGGTCGTCGTCGGGCACTTCGGGCGTTCCGAGCAGCAGGTAGCCGACATCGGCACGCATGGAGCCGGCCGTCTTCGTGGTTCTTCGCGATTTCTTGGGATGACGGTGGGTTGAGGGTCCGTTTGTAGGGGTCGAGGCCCTGCTGGGATCGGTGTTCGTGAGACGCCGAACCTTGGAGGGCCTCGATGGCGAGAGATGTTATGTCGGTGCGGCTGTGGCTGCCGCAGGTGCGGGTGCTGGGGGTGGTGGTCGACGCGCCCGAGCGGCTGGCGGTGCGGGTCGCCTCGACGGTGGGGCGCCCGAAGTGCCCGGACTGCGGGACGCCGAGCAGGCGGACCCATGACCGCCGCGACAACAAGGTGCGCGACCTGGAGGTGTCGGGCCGGCCGACCACGCTGGTCTGGGAGCGGCGGCGCATGGTCTGCGAGCCGTGCGGCCGTCGATTCTGTGAGGACCACCCGGCGTTCGAGGGTCGCCTCACGGCCCGGCTGGCGCGTCGTGCGGTGGCCGACGCGCGGGCGATGACGGTCAACGCGGCGGCCCGCCGTCACCGGCTGGGCTGGGATCTGGTGAACTCGCTGGTGGTCGCCTGGGCGGGGCTGGTCGGCGAGCATCGCCGTCAGCGAAGGTGCCGGCTGCTGTTGGTCGATGAGACCTCGATCCGCAAACGGCGCCGCTACGTGACGGTGCTGGTCAACGGCGACACCGGCGAGGTGCCCGCTATGGTGCCCCACCGCAGCCAGGCAGCCCTGACGGCGTTCCTGGCCGCTCAGGGGCACCGCTGGTGCCGCGGCGTCAAGGTCGTCGTGCCCGACGGCTCGGCGGCGTACAAGGCGGCGATCAACCAGCGGCTCGGCCACGCCCGCCACGTGCCGGGGCCGCTTCCACGCCGTCAGATGGTTCGCAGCCGGGCTGACCGCGGTGCGCCGCGACGTCCAGCGCCGCCCCGAAGGCGCAAAGCCCCGCTTCGACCCCGACGTGTTCCGGGCGCGGTTCTTGCTGATGCGCAGACCCGACACGCTCGACGCCGCCGAGCAGGAACGCCTCGACGGCCTGTTCGCCGCCCACCCCAGGCTCAAAGCCGCCTGGGACGCTCTCGGCGAGCTGCACGGCCTCTACCTCGCCAAAGACCGCAAAGACGCCCTCGCTGCCCTGGACCGGTTCGCCGACATCTACAGCACCGGGCAGATCCCCGAGTTCAGCAGCGTCGTCGACACCTTCCTCGCCTGGCACGAG
>JAJDVQ010000036.1 GCA_022826045.1 Acidimicrobiia bacterium
ATCGGATCCGGCGGGGACCACCCGAACCGTGCGAGCCCAGATCTCTTGCACCGGAATCGCATCGCTCACATGCACAGAGACCATCCGGCCCATCGCGCTGTCGCGCGGACGAGGCCGAATGAATCCACGCCCGACATGAGAACCAAACTCGCAACAGCCACACGATGGGCAGCCCAACGGCCCCGCAGAGACCAGCAAGGCATCGCCCTGCAAACAGTCATCGTCATCGTCGTCATGCTCGTCATCGCCGGCGGCGTCTCCGGCGTGCTGCTCAGCCGAGGCAGCGACGTGATCGGCGACCTCGAAGCCCAAAGCGTGACAGCAGTCAGCCTCCAGACCTGCACCTCAACGACATTGAACGGAGTAGCCGGAGTGGAACTGTCGGCAACCGGTGCAGATAGCGGCGGCTGCTCTTGGACAGGCACTACGGCCCAGCCGATTAGCTCCATTATCTGCAATAACGTGAGATCGTCCGCGAATGGCCATGCTGACAGTCATCGGTACACCCCATCAGGTACTGCTGCTGCTGGGCGGGTCGTCGGCAACGGCAATGTGGCGTTTCCGGCATTGACTGCTGGTAGCAACGTGGGCGGTCTCTGCCAGATTGCGTTCTGACGATCCTTGGTCGTGGGCGCTCCCTGCGTACGCTGACGTTTCCTTGTCCGCGGGGAGCGCCCACCTTTCGCCAACCCATTGAGCCGATTGCTCCGCCGCCTTCGGGCGTCGGGGCCTTCTGCTTTCCGGGGTCGGTGATCCTTTCCGCACCGTGAGCTGCGCTTTTGACTGTGGGCTTCCGCCAGAGAATTCGAGTCGAATGCAGCGAGGTCTTGGTGCGGGCATCGGTCGAACTATTGCCGGGGGAATGGGTTGGGGAATAGTTGCCTCATGTAGCAGCTGACCTGCAGGTTTGTGCTCTCATGTCGAGCATTCCTTCCCCCGCCCGGCGGACGGCTTGCCGCGCGACAGTAGCACGGCAAACTCTATTGGTGGGCAAGCTCTACCGGTGGTTGCGAGTGAGTTGAGTGTAGATGTCGGCGGCTGATTGCCAGTGGTGGAGTCGGCGGGGCATCCAGTTGAGGTTGTCCTCGATGACCGCTAGCCGCAGGTGGGCTGAGGTCGAGCGGTGTGCTGTTGGGCAGCTGTCTTCTGAGCATCTCGTTGGCGGGGCGCTGCCAGGGCGCGTGGGGGTCGCAGAAGAACACCTCGATGCCGAGCGCGTCCTCGGTGTCGGCCCAGCGGGCCGTCTCGCGGCCTTGGTCCCAGGTGAGGGTGCACACGAGACCGGCGGGCTGGCGGGCGAGCGCAGCGGTGACCGCCCGGGCGGGCTGGGGCGCCCGGCAGCCGTGCGGCAGGGGCACGACCAGGGTGTGGCGGCTGACGCGCTCGACGAGGGCCGCGGCAGCGCTGCGGTTCTGTCTGCCGACGATGAGGTCGCCTTCCCAGCGGCCCGGCTCGGACCGCCTGGCCGCGGCGGCTGGCCGCTCGCGCAATGGCCGCAAACTTCCCAAAGGACTGGCTTTTTCGGTGTGTCTGCTGCGCTGCCGCCGAGCACGCGCCTGCGCCGCCTCGGCCCGCACCACGACCGGTGAGCATCGGGAGCGGCTGTTGCGAGGGATGCTCACGGTTGAGCGCGAGGCGGATCGGGTGGCCCACTGACGGCTATCTGCAGCCCGAGCGTCTTGAGCACGCTGAGCGCTGGGCGCACGGTGACCGACGAGTCGCCTTGCTCGAGCCGGTTCACGAGCTGACGCGACACTCGTGACACGTCGGCGAGACGTTGCTGGGTCATCAATGCACGCTGTCGCGCAGAGCGCACGGCCGCTCCGACATCGGCGGCCGTGAGTGGACGCTCGCCTGCTGTCATGACTTCCGCCCGGGGAGCTTCGAGCGGTGCCGTCCGTGATGCCCGCGATACAGCAGGCACGGATCGCCGGTGCTTGCGACGATGACACCACAGACGCCGTTCCCGCCAGCAGACGAAGACCGTGTCCCTCGCTCCGTGACAGGGGCAGCGGCTGGGTCAGCGCGCCGACTCTCGCTGCACACGCGGCGTGCTCGTGCTGCGACTTGTTGGCTGATGTCGCGCGCTGTGGGTTGCGCCCAAGACGGGCAGGCATCCGCAGCGGCTTCGAGAGCGTCGGGGAGCCGTTTCGCTATGGTTTCGAGTTCGTCATAGACGACCCCGGTCCGTAGGCGTTCCGCGGCGACGGACCATTCGGCGAGGCTGTCGGGGGAGCCGTCAGCGAACCGCATAGCCGGGCGTGGTGGCGTGCCTGGTGCGAGATAGGGCAGAGCGCTGCTCAGGTCATACAGCGGAGCGAGGCGTGCTACGCCTTCGTGGAGCAGCACGCTGTAGTTCTTGGAGTGCCCGTCGGTGTTGCCGATCAGCCAGTTCGCGTACATGCCGAGAAAGAACTCGTGTGCGTCGTCCTTGTCGCTTGCCTGGCGGAGGAACCGGAGTATCGCCTCAGGCGTCGGTCCGCCGTCTCGCTGATATTTGAACTCGGATGCGAAACCGAGAGCTTGGCACAGATCTTCGCTGTGCAGCCTGCCCACCTCGTCGCCGACGGCGCCGACAGAAGAGCGGTCGTAGCGGTCGACAACGATGCACGGCTCCCCGTCGAACGTCTCAAGCGTGGTAGACGCCGTGGCGACGCCGACCGCGCTCACAGCGGTCTGGCACACATGCTCGTTTACGGCAATGGACTCACGACAGCCCGGGTTGCGATGCCCGCTCTGCGGTTTCAGGATGTGCGTCGTGGCAAGCGACCCGGTCGGCAGATGCCAGCCTGCACCGTCTCGGCGGAGCGCCATTTTGGCTTGCGCGCCGCCGAGCGACAGCCTGAGTTCCCCGAGCCCAGGGGCGCCGAGCGGGCCTGGGTCATCGCCGGAGTCCGGGATGACGGCTCGCAGCAAGCGGGCGACCTCGTCCTCGGTCAGATGGACCAGTGTGCCTTGCTGAGCGTCCGGCAACGCAGGCTGCGGGTGGAACTGGACCGCTCCGGCGCATTCCAAGCCTGCCCGCGTGCACAGCAGGTCAAACGGCGCCGCTGATGCTGCTCGGAGGTCTTGCGCCCACCGAGATCTGGTGCGCGGGTTGTCCGGCAGCAGCCCGTCCATCCAGTCTGTGATGTCCAGGTTCCCTCGTGCGTTGCCATGGAACGACTGTGACAAGTCCTCTGGGGCAAATCCGCTGCTGTCGTCCCATGCGAGATGCACGGCGCCGCGCCGCAGCCGCACGGCTGCGCCGACCGGTGTGCCGTGGAGAAACACATGCAGGTGTGACGCAGAAGCAGGCACGGCAAGTTCAGATGTCGTCTGATGCGGACACCGGTTGGATGTCGTCCTCGTTCAGTGACACTTCGGCGCCGAGCGCGTGAAGTGCGCTGAGGAGATCACCGAGCGTGGTCTGGCGGAGACCGGTTTCGAGGCGTGAGACGGTCGCCTGAGAGCGGCCGATGCCATCCGCGAGCTGCGCTTGTGTGCGGTGCTGTCGGCGGCGGAACTGCTGGACGATGCGCCCGGCTTGCATGGGGGTGCGGATCGGCAACGCTGCGGATGTCACACAAGCGAATATACCAGAAGTATGCACTTGTGCGACACAAGCGAAAGCTCACTCCGCAGCCGCATCAAATCGAGCCTTCGCGGTTTTTTGGGATCGGGCTGCTGGGCTCGGCTTTGGCCGTCGGCATCACCGCCGGAGGATGGGGAGCAACTGCGGCTGCGACTGGGGCTGCGCTGGCGGGCCCGGCCTGCCTTGCGGCCAAGGCGGGCTAGCCGGCGGGCGCCACGTAGTCGGCCCACGCCTGCATGAGCGGGCGGCGTTCGGCGAGCAGATCGGCGTCTCGCAAATACGCCATGGCGATGGCGTTGCCCGGCGTGTGAGCGAGGCAGTGCTCGGCGGCTGCCCAGCTGGCGCCCGGCTGCTCTGCGAGCCATTGCCTCAGCGCCGTGCGGAACCCGTGCGGCGTGGTGTCGATCATGTTGCGGCGCAGCGGCGCATGCAGCGCTTCGCCGCTCAGCACCCGGTTGCGCTGCCGCTGCGGAGCGGGGAACACGAGGCCGCTGCCGTCGTCGAGCAGCCGGGCGTCGTCGAGCACGTCGAGCGCCTGGCGGCTGAGCGGCACCCGGTGCGGCTTGCCTGCCTTCATGCGAGCGGCGGGCACAGTCCACATGTCGCCGTCGATCTCGGCCCAGGTCGCGCCGCGTGCCTCGCCCGAGCGGGCGCCGGTGAGCACCACGAACCGCAGGCACAGCCGGGCGGGCGCGGTTCCGCTGTCGCGGTCGAGGATGTCGAGCGCCTCGGCTACCTCGCCGTGGCAGATTGCCCGGTGATGCCTGCGCACAGCCGGCTGGCGTGTCAGCGCCGCTTCGATGCCTTCCCCGGCAGCATTGCTCGCAATGCCTTCATCGAGCGCCATTGCGTAGCCGAGCACCCGGCGCAGGTCGCAGCGGAGCTTGCGGGCGGTCGCCGTCTTGGTCGCCCAGATCGGCAGCAGGCAGCCGAGCACGTCGGCACGGGTGACTCGGCGGCACGGCAGGTCGAGCAGCGGCCGGGCGAACCGGTCGAGCCGCGCCCAGTAGTCGCGGCTGGCCTTGCCTGCTGCGCCGCTGCGCCACGTCGAAGCGAGCTGGTCGTGAACGTCCTTGGCCGCCTGCCGCACCGTCAGCGTTCGCCCGGCAAGCCCAGGCTCGGCAGGTGCGTCCTCGGCCCGGAAGACCGCAGCCCGGCGGCGTGCTTGGGCAAGCGACACTTCGGGCCATGCGCCGAGCCCCGTGTCTCGACGCTTGCCGGTCTCGTCCCGGTACCGCAGCACGAACGAGCGCCGCCCGCTGGCCTTCACCACGAGCGACAGCCCGTCGCCGTCGCCGTGCTTGCCCGGCTTGGCGTGCTCGACCTGCTTCGCTGTGAGCCTGCCCATTGCTGTTCTCCTCTCAGGCGTCGCAGTGTTCCCCCGCGTTCCCCGCGAAGCCTCCCAAGCAGGGGAACAGCAGGCAGGCAAGAACCCAAATCCGCAGTTCAGGGAGCTGTCATGGGGAACGCTCGACGCCAAACACAGTGCATGCAGTAGCTCAGTACCTGTACCAGCAGACCGCGAAGAGCGACTGAGAATACTCAGCCGCGTCCCTCAGCGTCGCTTTCGGCTCCGAGGTAGGCGGCGCGGACGGCGGGGTCGCGGCCGGTGGGGGCTTGCGGGCAGAAGCCGCAGCATGAATCCAGCATCACGTCTCCACCAAAGTCAGGGACCCCCAGAGCCTCCACGAAACTCGGGGCGATGCACCAAACCAAGCCTTCTTCAGCACCCTGCTAGGCGGATGGGTCCGTCCAGCATCTCTGACACTCGCCTTGAATGATGATCCCACAGGTCCAGGTCACGCTGCGAGATACCTTGGCGGCGGCAGGCGTCGGCAACATAGACGCCGATGCGCAACGCGGCACCGCATTGAGCGCTCAGGCTGTCCTCAGAGGGCAGATCAGGCCGATCCTCGAGGTAGTTCGACTGGCGCCATAGGTGGAGGACGTCGAGGTCGAGATCGGCGCCGGCCAGCGTGTAGAAGGCCTGCCGGATGGGGTCTGACTGGTTGGCGAGCAGTTCGGCGATGTCGTGCTTCCACGGTGGTGCGGTTCGCACGTCGATGATGTAGGTGGCCTTCGCTGCGGACTCGACGATCAGATGGACCTGAGACATCGCGGAGGCGAAGCGCTTATCTTCTTGGCGACGACGATGATCAGCGTCGAGAGCGTCGGCCTCGCCCTGGGAGGGCTGCAGCTGCTTCTCGAGTTCCATCGCGGCGTCGAACATCTCCTCGAACCTGCTGGCAAGCTCGGCAGTGGGGTCTGCAGGCAATCCGATCTCCTTGTCCCAGTCGATGTCGGCATGGCTGCCGACATCGACCAGCTCGATGGCGTGGCCGGCCAGGCGTGCCTCCACCGAGCAGGGCACCTTGGCGGTGCGCGCGGCCCATTCGGGAGCGTCGGTGACCATCACGTCGACCGGGCATCCGGTGACTTCGCGGGCCTTGGCCTCCAAGGCGCAGCGCTGCTTGAAGCGGGTGCTGTAGTCCCCGAGATCGTCGAAGATAGCCACCAGGTCAATGTCGCTGTCCTCGGTGGCGTCCCCGCGCGCCACCGAGCCGAACACCAGCACCCGGCCGACGCCGGCGTCGACAAGCCGCGCTGCGGCTCGCCGTGCAGCAGCAAGATCGGGAGCGGCCATGACACCGAAGCTATCGGGCCACGGCGCGTCGCCCCGTACGGTCGCATCGTCGGCGTGTTCTGGGCGCTGCGCGACCTCCCACAGCTCGTAGGGATCTCGGGTGACGTTCCGCGCAGCACCACGGTCTCGAGCTTCAGGTATGCGAGGCGGCCTGCGACATTGCAGCGTCCGTGGCAGCAGCGAGGTCCGCTGCCACCTCAGACTGGGTTTGGCGGGCCGCGGCTTCGCCTATCGGCTCAGGCTCCTACCCCTCAGCGTCGCTCTCGGCGCCGAGGTAGGCCGCTCGCACGGCCGGGTCGGCCTGCACCTCGTCGGGCGTGCCGGCGCTGATCACCTGGCCCTGATCGAGCACGTAGATGCGGTCGCTGATGCCGGTGATGAAGTTGAGATCGTGGTCGATCACCAGCACGCCGGCGTCGACCGCCGCAGCCATGTGCCGGATACGCCCGATCATCTCCGCCGACTCGGCGTCGCTCATGCCGCTGGTGGGTTCGTCCAGCAGCAGGTAAGCCGGCGCCATGGCTGCCGCTCGGGCCAGTTCCAGCCGCCGCGCACTGCCGTAGTCGAGCTCGCGAGCGCGGCGGTCGCGCACGTCCCAGAGCCCCGCTTCGGCAATCAGCGCGTCCACCGGGGGGTGACTGCCCGGTCGGTGCTGGACGGCGACGCGAGCAGCCAGCTCCACGTTCTGGCGCACGGTCAACGCGCCGAACAGCCGCAGGTTCTGAAACGTGCGCAGCAGGCCGGCACGGGCGATGTCGTGGCTCGGCGCTCCGGTCAGCTCTCGCTCGCCCAGCTTGAACCAGCCTGCAGACGGCTCCACGATGCCCGTTATCACGTTGACCAGCGTCGTCTTGCCGGCGCCATTGGGGCCGATCAAGCCCACGACCTCGTCGGGCGCAACGGTGAGCCCTGCGCCATCGAGCGCCCGGAAGCCGCCGAAGTCGACAGCGAGATCGTGCACCTCCAGGGCTGCGCCTTCGCGGTCGACCTCAGCGTGCAAGCCCACCGGCGCGACTTCCGCCAGCGGCTCGGGCTGATCCTCCGGTATGCGGCGCCGCCAACGGCGCCAGAGCCACGCGTCCAGCTCCCAGTCCCCCAGCAGTCCGTCGGAGCGGAAGATCATGAAGCCGAGCATTGCCAGCCCCAAGAAGACCGTCTGCAGGTTCTCACGGAAGATCCAGTCGAGCGGCCCCGCATCGAGGCTGAGCCCGAACACCTCGAAGCCGTCCTGGCCGAGGCGGCGGGCCAGTTCGCGCCCGACGGTCATCACCGCCACGCCGACGAGCGCCCCAGTGACGCTGTTGCGGCCGCCGACGATCAGCATGGCCAGCGTCAGCAGCGTGTAGTTGAAGAAGAAGTCGTCGGGCAGGATCGAGCCGTTCTCGTACACCCGCAGCGACGACCCGACGCTCACCACCACCACGGAGATGAGCAGGGCCGCGGTCTGCTGAACGAGCGGGTTCACGCCCATGGCGCGTGCGGCCAGATTGTCTTCACGGGCTGCAACGGCGAGCTTGCCGCTGCGGCTCTGCGCGAACAGCCTCGCCAGGATCAACGCCCCCAGCAGGCACAGGTAGATCGGGAGCCTGCTGTCGAGCGCAGCCCCCACCTTGAAGGTGAGGCCTGCGCGGTTGCCGCCGGTCAGGTCAGGCCAGTTGCGCGCCACTTCATGGGTGACGAACAGCAGCGCCAGGGTGATCACGGTGGCCGCGACCGCGCCCGATTCCGCACCCGAGCGCGCCAAGCCGATGCCCACCACGAGCGCCACCACCACCGTCACACCGATGGCCACCGCAACGGCCAGCGCCGGGTTCAGCAGCACGTCGTTCAAGCCGAACGGTGCGTCGGGGATGCGCTTGAGCTTCTCTTCGGGGCTGATGGCGAAGACCGCGAAGGCGTAGCCGGCGATCGCGCCGAATCCGATGTGCCCGAACGACAGCACACCGGTGTTGCCGACATAGATCTGGATGCCGAGCACGATGATGGCGTCGATCAGCATCACCGTCACCAAGCGTTCGGCGGCTCGTCCCTGGAAGCTCTCGTAGATGAGGCCGCCGGCCAGGAACACGGCGAAGAGCAAGGCGCATCCGGCTATGGGGAAGCCGATGTCACGTCCGGGCCGCGGGAACATCAGAATCGGCCGATCACACCCGGACGGCGTGCTTGACGGTGACCAGGCCTTGCGGCCGGAAGATGAACAGCAGGGCGATCAGCAGGAACACCACGCCCTCGGTGAGGCTGGCGATGCTGTCGGGCAGGCGTGAGCGCAGCAGCACTTCCGCCAGGCCCAGCGCCAGCCCGCCGATCACCGCCCCCCGAAGGCTGCCGAGACCGCCGATCAGCGCGGCCAGCACGCCCTTGAGCATGGGCGTGATGCCGGCGCCGGGGCTGATGCTGCCCGCTCGCATCAGCCAGAACACCCCGGCGATGCCCGCCAGCAGCCCCGACAGGGCGAACGCCCCCCGGATCACGGTGTCGGAGCGCACGCCCATCAGCCGGGCCGTGTCGAAGTCGGCGGCCGCCGCCCGCAACGACAGCCCGAACATGGTCCGCTGCAGCAGCAGCGTGGTGCCGATCAGCGTCAGCACCGTCACCAGAATGACGACGGTGTCGTACACCTCGATGTTGAGCGGGCCGACCGAGTAGGTGTTGGTGACCCACGAGGGCCGGTCGAACGGCTTGACCGAGGCTGACACGTACAGCAGGAAGATGGCCGAGATCACGAAGTGCACGCCGAACGACGTCAGCAGGAGCGTGAAGTCTGAGCTGCCCCGCACCCGCGAGAAGGCGACGCGCTCGATCGCCAACGACGTCAGCACCGCGCTCAGCACGATGAGCGGCGTCACGATGTACCACGACCAGCCCGCACCGAGGGTCCACAGCGCGACGTAGCCGCCGACGGTGATGAGCTCGCCGTGGGCGAAGTTCAGCAGGTGCATGACGCCGAAGACGACCGCGACGCCCAGCGCCAGCAGGGCATAGATGCTGCCCCGGCCGAGGCCGTCGATGAGGTTCTGTGCCAGCTCGGTCACGCCGCGCCGCCTCCGGCGCCGTCAGGCGCGGGCGCGCCTGCGGAGGGCAGGTCCTCGCCGGGCGCCACGACCGATCCGACGAAGGTGTCGAACAGATCGTCCCGCCGGCTCAGCTCGGCACCGGTGCCCGAGGCCACCACCTCGCCGCTGCGCAGCACGTAGGCACGGTCGGACACCTCGAGCATCCGCGCGGCGTTCTGCTCCACGACGAGCAACGTACGGCCCTGGTCGCGCAGCGTGCCGATCAGCTCGAATACCAAGTCCACGAGCACCGGGGCGAGGCCCAGTGAGGGTTCGTCCATCATCAGCAAACGGGGGGCTGACATCAGCGCCCTCCCGATGGCGAGCTGCTGTGCCTCGCCGCCCGACAGGTAGCCGGCGGGGACGTCCCACTTCTCTTTCAGCACCACGAAGCGCTCGGCCATCTCGTCCAGCAACTCTGCGCGCTTCGCCGCGGGCACGGTGACGCCCCCTATGCGCAGGTTCTCCTCCACGGTGAGGTCGGCGAAGATGCGGCGGTGCTCGGGCACGAGCGCCACGCCCGAGCGCAGGAGCTGTTCGGGCGAGCGGCCGGTGATGTCCTGCCCCTCGAATGCGACGCGGCCCTCGGCCGGCGCCAGCAGCCCGGCGATCGACGACAGCAACGTGGTCTTGCCCGCGCCGTTGGGCCCGATGAGTCCCACGACCTCACCGGACCCGACGCTGAGGGCCGCGCCGCGCAGTGCGGCTATGGAGCCGTACCGGGCGGTGAGGCCTTCGACTTCGAGCATCGAACTCGCAATCTGCTGCCCATGTCCGCTGGGCATTGGGGTCCGCTGCGACGGTGCCGGAACGGACCTGCTCGACGGCGCGCTGCTTGGTGGTGCGCTTACTTGATCGTGATCGTGTCGACGAGCACGTCCTCGCCGTCCACGATGCGGTTGATCGGCACTGCCTTCGGCGGGATGCCGTTGGTGCCTTCGTAGGTGATCTCGCCCGACAGTCCCTGGAATCCGGAGATCTGCTGGACGGCCTCGCCGATCTGGGCGGTGTCGTCGCAGCCGCAGTCGAGCATGCCCTGGATGCCGATGAACATCGAGTCGACGTAGAGCGCCATGAAGCCGCGGCTCTCGAGCGCCTCGCCCTTCTCGGCCTCGAATGCAGCGAGCATCGAGTCGATGCGGTCGCCCGCGGTGATGCTCGTGTGCGGCGTGTGGGCGATGCCCTCGTTGTTCGCCTCCACCTGGATGCCGGTGGCGTCGAGCGCGTCGGTGCCGACATAGGTGAGGCTGTCGAGGCCCTGTCCTTCGAGCTGGCCCCGCAGCGCGGTGACCTGGAAGCCCAGTGCCGCCGAGAAGACGACTTCGTTGTTCTCGGAGATCTGGGCGATCTCGTTCACCTGCGAGGAGAAGTCGGTGTCGACGAACCAGACATAGGTCTGCACGCTCACCACCTCGCCGCCGCCGGCTTCGAACGCAGCGATGAACGCATCGGGATTGACTCCGGTGTAGGGGATGCCCTCGCCCTCGGTGAACACGATGGCCCGCGTGATGCCCTGGTCGAGCGCCCACTGTGCGGCCGCACCCGACATCTGGTGGTCGTCGAAGGTGACCAGGTACGAGTTGATGGACGCATCTGCCAGCGTCGGCTCGGTGGATGCCGCCACGAACAGCGGGACCTCGCCGCCGGTGGTCTGCAGGATCGGCAGCGCGAAGTCGGCGAACGGCGGGCCGATCAGGAAGTGCGCTCCCCAGTCCAGGAGGTCTTCGGTGGCGAGCGCAGCATCGTCGCCCACTTCGGCCACGCGCACTTCCACCGGCCGGCCGTTGAAGCCGCCACGGCAGTTGGCGAGCTCGGCAATGTACGGCACGAGCTTCGAGCCCGGGATGTCGACGAAGCCCACCACGTCGCTGAAGTCCATCGCCATGCCGACGCGGATCGGGTCGCCGGTGGGCGCCTCTTCGCAGGCGGCGAGATCGGCGCTGAGGATGTGATCGATGTCGATGCTGGACATCGTCTCGCCGGCGGCGTCGCTGCCCGTGGTGTCGTCGTCGCTTCCGCATGCGGCACCAAGCAGCGCAACTACGGCCAGCAAGGCCAATGCGCGTCGTTTCATGATGAACCCCTCCCGTGGATCGGAGCCGATGCTAGCCCTCCGCCGAGAAAGGCTCGTATAGCTTCTGCTGATCGTCCCGGCTCATCTAGCGATCCGTACAGCGACAAGGAACAGCCATGGCCAATGAACGCGTCCGGATGCTGTGGCCCGACCATCTGGGCCTCGCACGGGGCAAGTACGTGCCGGCCGCCTTCGCCCACGACGGCACCGGCCATGCGGCAGCCGTGTTCAGCCTGGCCTACGACCGCTCGTTCATCGCCGCGCCTGGCTCGGGCGTGCTCGACGGCTTTCCCGACATGCACGCCACCTTCGACGAGGCCGACCTGCGGCCCGGCTGGGATGACGACCGCACCCAGGTGGCCGTCTGCGACCTGTCCCAGCGTGGCGAGCCGTTCCGCTTCTCGGCCAGATATGCGCTGCGCAAGGCCATCGCCGACTGGGAGGCGTTGGGCTATCGCCCGATGGTGGGCATCGAGTTCGAGGCATACGTGCTCGAACTCACCGAAGAGCACGGCTGGCAGCGGTGGGACACGCCCGAGTCGTACGTCTACGGCACCGGGCGCTATGTGGACCCGATCGGCTTGATCGACGACATCGTGGACCTCGCGGCGGGCAGCGAGATCGTGCTGGAGTCGGTTAACGCCGAGTTCGACTCGGGCCAGTTCGAGCTGACGCTGCGCTATGCCGATGCGCTGCGCGCTGCTGACGACGCCTTTCTGTTCAAGGTGCTGGCCCGTGAATGCGCCATGGATCGTGGCCGCCGGCTCACGTTCCTCGGCAAGCCCTATGCGGAGCTGGAGGGCAACGGCGTCCACGTGAACTTCTCGCTGGTCGATGCCGAGGGCAACAACGCGCTTGCCGACCCGAGTTCCAGCGACGGTCTGTCGGAGCTGGCGAAGAGCTGCCTGGCCGGGCTGTGCGCCCATCACCAAGGGCTCACGCCGCTGTGCGCCCCGACGGTGAACGCCTACCGGCGCCTGCGCCCGTTCACGTTCAGCGGCCGGCGAGCGAACTGGGGCTACGACCACCGTGTGGTCGGCACCCGTGTGCCGCCCGAGCGTGGCGCTCGCACACGCATCGAGTCACGCCTGGCCGACGGCACGTGCAACGTCCACACGGCCATCGCCGCAGTTCTGCAGGCGGCCCGCCTCGGCGTGGTCGACGAGCTGCCCTGCCCCGATCCGGAGACCAACGACGGCATGGAAGCGTGGAACACCGAGGTCACCTCAGCGCTCAACCTGACCGACGCACTGGACCACCTGCGTGCCGATACTGCACTCGCCGAAGCCGTGAGCAACGACCTCGTCGACAACTTCCTCGCCATCAAGGACGCCGAATGGGAACGCTATGTCACCGCCGTAGGCGAACCCTCCGACGAGATCAGCGAATGGGAGATCAACGAATACCTCCCCTACCACTGACCGAGCACTCGCCCGCGCGTCGCCGACCTTGATGCCAGCACGCGAGCCAGCCCCGAGGAACCCCGAGTCGGGAGTGCTCAGGTGAATTCGAGGTAGCGGTCTCGTTCCCAGTCGGTCACTTCGTCGCCGACTGGGTCGCAGCCGGCCTCAGTGAACTTGTCAAGTTCGGCCTTGGCCATCAGCACGAAGTTGGTCGAGAACTCCTCCCCCAATGCTGCGGCCAGCGAGCTGCCCTCGAAGGCCGCGATGCCGTCGGCGGCGTTGGCGGGCAGCGGCACGGCGTCGCCCGGGTCGTCGTACTGGTCGCCCACGCTCATCGGGCCCGGATCGGCACCGCGCTCGAGCCCGTCGGCGCCTGCCGCCAGCAGGCCGGCGATCATCAGGTACGGGTTGGCGTCGGCACCCGCCGCCCGGTACTCCACCCGGTTCGCATTGTCCGCGCCGACCGTGCATCGGCACATCACCGAGCGGTTGTCGAGCCCCCAGTGCACGTGAGTGGGAGCGAATGTGTAGGGACGCACGCGCTTGTAGCCGTTGGGCACGGGGCTGCCGAGCAGCGACAGCGCCGCGGCGTTGTCGAGCTGACCGGCGAGCCAGTGCGACATCACGTCGTTGGGCCGCTCCTCGGAGCTGGCGAACGCGTTGGAGCTCGCTGCTTCGTGCGACTGCTCGCCGCCGCCAGGAGCGCGGTGGCTCACGTCTACGAGGCTCGTGTGCACATGCATGCCGCTGCCCGACGGTTCGGTCCACGGCTTGGGCATGAACGTGGCCTTCAGCCCGGTCTCCTCGGCGATCTCCTTCACAATGCTCTTGTAGAGCGCAGTGTTGTCGGCCGTCGTCATGGCATCGGAGTACTGCACGTTGATCTCGATCTGGCCTGGTCCGTACTCGGGGTTCGACGATTCGACGGGGATGCCGGCATCGATCATCGCGAGGCGCATCGCCAGCAGCACCGATTCGAGGTCTGAGCGGTCGGTGAGCGATGAGTACTGGATGTGGCTCTGTGTATGCGACCAGTCGGCCTCGCACAGGTAGAACTCCATCTCGGTGGCCACGAGCGAGCTGTAGCCCAGTGCCCGGCAGCGCGCGATCTGGCGGGCCAGCACCGTGCGGGGCGCGATGGGGTGGAGGTCGTGCGGCGGTTCGAGACTGTCGGCGAACACCAGCGCGTAGCCGGGACGGTGGCCGAAGAGCCTGAGCGTGCCGAGATCCGGGACCAGATGCGTGTCGAGAAAGCCCTTGCCCATGTTGATGTAGGGGCTGTCGACCAGATCGTTGTGCAGGTCGAAGATGTAGATGGCATCCGCCAGGTGACAGCCTCCCTCGGCGACGGAGCGCAGGAAGTGGTCGACAGGAAAGCGCTTGCCGCGCAGGTGCCCGTAGGTGTCGACGATGGCCACCTCGACGGTGTGCACATCGGCCATCCGCAGGGTGCTCTGGAGATCGGCAATTTCGCTCATGGATTCATTCCTCCGTGGAATTCGCGTGCGATGGACGCGTCTGGTCGGCTCGCGGGCGGGCACAGCTTTACCATTCGGCTGTGCCTCCCGAAACCGCATTGGCCGGAACGGACCTAGAACGTGCGCGGATCGACGAACCTTCCTGTCGCGTTACTTGTCGTTTCCCGCTCTTGTTCGCTCCGCTCACGGGCCGCTCGGGCCACGGCTTCGCCGTTCGGCTCAGCCTCTGGGAGTGGACATCGTGACCGATGGATCGGCGCCGAGCGAGGCGCCCGCTGACATCGACATCGCCGACGCCGGCCGCTACGGGAACGGCATTCCCTGGGACGACTTCCGGACGCTGCGCGCGAAGCCGGGGCTGCACTGGAACCGGTACGAGGCTGAGTCGAATGCAGACGGGGGCTTCTGGGCGGTGACTCGCCACGCCGACGTGTGCGAGGTGTCGCGCCATCCTGAGCGCTTCTCGTCGGCCATCGGGCACGTCAACCTGTGGGACCTCGAAGCCGACGCGCTGGAGGCCCGCCGATCGATCCTCGAGCACGACCCGCCGGCGCACATCCGGCTGCGACGGGTGGTCTCCAAGGCGTTCACGCCCCGCCAGATGCGCCGCTACACCGAGCGCACCCGGGCCATCGCCGACGAACTGCTCGACGTGGTGGTCGAGCGGGGCGGCGGCGACTGGGTGGAGTTGGTGGCCGCGCCGCTGCCGATCCGGGTGATCATCGCGATCCTGGGCGTGCCGCCCGAAGACGCCGACTACATGGTGGAGCTGTCGAACCACCTCGTCGAGGGCACTACCGAGACACAGTCGCTGCCGCCCGACGCCTACGGCAACACGACGCCGCTGCGTCTGCTCCCCTTCGGCAGCCCCGCCGCGTGGGGGCTGTACGAGTACGGGGCCAAGCTCGGCGACGAGCGGCTGGAGCACCCCACCGACGACGTCGTGAGCCACCTGGTGCACGCCGAGGTCGGCGGCGACCGCCTGACGGCCACCGAGTTCCGGAACTTCTTCCAGGTGCTGGTGTTCGGCGGCAACGAGACGACGCGCACCGCCATTACCCACGGGACGATGGCGTTCGCCGAGCACCCCGACCAGTGGGACCGGCTGGCGGCAGACCGTGAGCTGCTTCCCAACGCTGTCGAGGAGGTCATCCGCTGGGCCTCGCCGATCCTGCACATGCGCCGCACCGCAGCGGTGGATACCGAGCTGGCAGGCACCCAGATCTCGGCGGGTGACAAGGTGGTGATGTGGTACCCGTCGGCCAACCGTGACGAGGCGGTGTTCGAGCGGCCCGACGAGTTCGACATCGGCCGGGCCGACAACGCACAGATCGCCTTCGGCGGCGGCGGGCCGCACTTCTGCCTGGGCGCGTATTTGGCCCGCATGGAGCTGACCGTGCTGCTCGAAGCGATGCTGGACCGCGGCATCCGACCGGCGAGCGTTGCCGACCTCGTGCGCATCCCCTCGAACTTCGTTCACGGCGTCGCCTCGGTGGAGGTGGCAGTGGATGTAGCAGTGGCCGATCCGCCGACCGCTGTGCGAGCCTGACGCAATGAGCACCTGGGCCGAGCCCTACCTCGACGAACTCGGGCCCGACGACGCCAACATCTCCGACCACGACGTGTGGACGCACGGCGTGCCCCACGCCACGTTCGCCCGGATGCGCCGCGAAGACCCCGTGGCCTGGGTCGATGAGGTGGACGGGCGCGGCTACTGGGCCGTCACCAAATACGACGATGCGTTCCGCATCAGCCGTGACACGCAGACCTTCACCTCCGCGCAGGGCATCCGGCTCGAGGACATGGCGCCCGACGAGCTCGAAGCGCGCAAGACGATGATGGAGATGGACCCGCCCGAGCACACCCGCTACCGGCGCCTGGTGAGCCGCGGGTTCACGCCGCGGGTCGTGAATACCTACGAGGCCGCCATCCGGGGGCTGGCGTGCGAGGTGCTCGACCGCGCCCTGAGCGAGGAACGCTTCGACTTCGTGACCGAAGTTGCCACCGAGCTGCCCATGCGGATGCTGGGCCGCATGCTGGGCACCAGCGACGCCGACGGCCACCAGCTCGTGGAGTGGGGCGACGCGCTGCTCGGCAACACCGATCCCGACTTCACCGACTACCCCGTGGGGCTCGTGGACACCGACGAGTTCCGCTTCATGCCGTTCCGCAGCCCGGCCACCGTGGAGATCTTCGAGTACGCGGCGGCCCAGGCGGCGCAGCGGCGCGAATGCCCGACCAAGGACGTGATCAGCCAGCTCCTGGCGCCCACCACCGACGGCACGCCGCTCACCGACCTGGAGTTCAAGAACTTCTTCACGCTGCTGATCGCGGCGGGCAACGACACCACCCGCTACACGATGACCCACGGGCTGTGGGTGCTGATGGCCCACCCGCACCTGTTCGACACTTGGCGGGCGGCGGTGCTCGCGGGCGACGACGACCTGACAGCGAGCGCCGTGGAGGAGGTGCTGCGCGCCAGCTCGGTCACGACGCACTTCCGGCGCACGGCCACCTGCGACACCGAGATCCGCGGCACCAAGGTGCGAGCCGGCGACAAGGTAGTGCTGTACTACGTCAGCGCCGATCACGACGACGATCGCTTCGCGCACCCGTTCCGGTTCGACTTGGCGCGCCCGAACAACGAGCACATGGCGTTCGGCCGCAACGGCCCGCACCTGTGCTTGGGGGCGTGGCTGGCCCGCATGGAGATCAAGGTGGTGTTCGAGGAGCTGTTGCGGCGGGTGGTCCGCATCGAACAGGACGGCCCCGTGGAGCGGCTGCGGTCCAACTTCATCTCCGGCATCAAGCACCTGCCCGTACACGTGGTCGAGCTGGCTGCATGAGGGCGCTCGTCGTCACGCACGAGGAGACGTCGCGGCCAGGTTTCGTCGGCGACCGCCTGGTGGAGCGCGGCGTGGAACTGCACATCCACGTGATGGTGCCCGACACCTCGCGGCCAGCCGACTTCCATCCGCTTCCCGAAGACGACTTCGACGTGCTCGTGGTGACGGGCTCGTACTTCTCGGTCTATGAAGACGCCATCGAGCCGTGGATCGGTGCCGAGCTGGACCTGATCCGCCGTTCGCACGAGCGGGGCACGCCGGTGCTGGGCATCTGCTTCGGCGGTCAGGCGCTGGCTGCGGCACTGGGCGGATCGGTGGACCTCTCCCCCGAGACCGAGATCGGCTGGTACCGGATCTCGCCGCCCGACGGCGTCGATCTGCCGATTTCAGCGGGGCCGTGGATGGAGTGGCACCACGACCGCTTCCATTTGCCCGACGGCGCTGAGCTGCTCGCCAGCACCGAGATCTGCCCCCAGCTGTTCCGGATGGGCCGCAGCGTGGGCACCCAGTTCCATCCCGAGATCAGCACCGAGCTGGCCAGCGAATGGCTACGCGAAGCCAGCGATGACTACCTGGCATCGGTAGGAATCGTCCGCGAGGTGATCCTTTCCGAAATCGCGCGCAACGAGGCGGCTAACCGACGCAATTGCTTCGATTTGGTGGATTGGTTCCTCGACGACGTGGCGAAGTCGTAAGCCCGCCTTCGCCGTCAGGCCCGTCAGCGCAGGCGGGCAGCGTCAGACGCCGAGACGCTCGCTCAGGTATTCGGCCACCCGTGCCACGCCCTGGTCGGCCTCCGGGAATAGGCCGGCCATCGAGTGCCAGACGTGGATCATCTCGGGCCAGACCTCCAGCGTCACGTCGACGCCATCTTCCACCGGCGCCGGGTGGGGATGCTCGGGCGCCAGCCGGTAGTCCACCGAGAGCACCGGGCAGCCCAGTTGCAGCGCCAGATTACCGGTGAGGTTCCGGTGCGAGCCGATGGACCCGGCGACGTAGCCGCCGCCGTGCACGTACTGCACGATGGCGTCGCCGGTGGTCTCGTCGGGCGTCTGCAATTCACACGGAACGCCGTTGGCGTCCACCATCTCGCCGGTCACGCCGGCCGGCAGCGGCCGCGCCGTCAGCTCAATGCCCTTGCGCATCGCATCGATGTTCGCAGGCATCTCCTGCGACGCGATGATCTCGCGGATCCTGTAGAACGCTTCGCTCGCCATCGAATCCTCCGGGTGCGGTCGATTGCCTTCGCTCCGAGCGCAGCCGCCCGGTCGGCACAACGTAGTCAGGGGCGGCGTCGTAGTGTCGATGCGCCGCGCCGGTGAGACAAGCCGGCACGTCCAGAACCCGGCGAGGGAGGCCACCGCATGCTGCTCGAGAACAAGATCGCGATTGTCACGGGAGGCGCGTCGGGAATTGGCGAAGCCAGTGCGCACCGCTTCGCTGCCGAAGGTGCATCGGTGCTGGTGGTCGACATCCGTCGTGAACGGGCCGAGGGCGTTGCCGAATCGATCATGGAAACCGGCGGCGAAGCGCACGGCTTCGGCGCCAACGTCGCCGAGCCTGACGACGTCGAGGCGATGGTGGCCACGGCCGTGGACCGCTGGGGCGGCCTGGACGTGCTCTACAGCAACGCCGGCACGATCCGCCCCGGCACCGCGGTGGAGCTCGAGCCGCGTGACTGGGACCTCGTGATGAACGTGAACGTGCGCTCGGTGTACCTGGGCGCCAAGTACGCAGTGCCCGCAATGGAGGCTCGCGGCGGCGGTTCGATCATCAACACGGCCTCGATCAGCGGCTTGCACGGTGACGGCGGCTCGGTGGTGTATGCCGCGTCAAAGGCAGCGGTCATCAATCTGACGCGGGCGCTGTCCACCGATCACGCCCCCGACGGCGTGCGCGTCAACGCCATCTGCCCCGGCACCATCCAGACGCCCCCAGTCCAGCGGATGATGCAGGACCCTGAGGCTCTCGAACGAAACCTTGCAGCCCACGCACTGCGCCGCCTTGGCCATCCCGAAGAGATCGCAAGTGTCGCAGCCTGGCTCGCCAGCGAAGAGTCGTCGTTCGTCACCGGCGAAGCCATCGTGGTTGACGGCGGCCTGCGAGCCCAATCACCCCTCGGCCGCCTAGCCGACCCCCGTCCCACCCACCTCCGCTGAACGGGGTTGCTCCGCAACGGCCAATCGCCCCTCTGTCATCGCTGCCCAGCGTTGTCATCGCACTTGCGCCGAGAATCGACAGGCGTGTGGCAGGCCACCCTTAGAGCATGCGCCAATAGGCGCTGACCTGCGGAAATGCTGTGTCCAGCAACTTGCACTCTGGCCCTCTGACCTGCGGGTTTGAAGCCAAGGTCGGCATCAAGCACGAAATGCACTGAAATCTGCGCCACCTATTGGCGCGGCCTCTTAGAGCGTTAGCGGATTGATCGGTTGTCGGGTTGCCAGCGGTTGCGGTGGTCGATGAGCTTGATGGTGATGATGAAGGCGACGGCGAGGGCGATCTGGGCGAGCCGGTGGCGGGGCTTGCGGTCGGTGTTGCGGCGGAG
>JAJDVQ010000082.1 GCA_022826045.1 Acidimicrobiia bacterium
CAACGAGACCATCGTCCTGCGCCTGCTCAACGGCCCCGGCTACACCCTCGGCGACAACCCCGCCTACACCATCACCATCACCGACTGACCAACCCCCCAGCGCGACAGGCCGACATCAGTCGCGGAAATTCTCGAACTGCAGGGGAACGTCGAAGTCGCCTTCCTTCAGCTCGGCGATGACGGTTTGCAGGTCGTCACGCTTCTTCGAGTTCACCCGCAGCTGGTCGCCCTGGGTCTGCGACTGCACGCCCTTGATGCCCAGACCCTTGATGAACTTGTTGAGCTCGCGGGCCCGGTCCGATGAGATGCCGGCCTGCAGGGCGGCAGTCTGACGCACCGTGCCGCCGGCGGCCTCCTCGACGTTGCCGTACTGGACGGCCTTCAGGCTGACTTGGCGGCGAACCAGCTTCTCCTCCAGCACCTGGCGCATCGCGGCGAGCCGATCCTCGGTGCTCGACCGCATGTTGATGACACCCTCGCCCAGCTCCACGGCACTGCCGGTGTTGCGGAAGTCGTAACGGTTGGCGATCTCCCGGGACGCCTGATCCACCGCGTTGCGGATCTCTTGCATGTCGACTTTGGAAACGACATCGAATGAAGCCATGTCCGCAACCTAGCGAGCCGAATCTGCCCCCGGACTCCGGAACTTGTATGGCACTCGACCATGCAGTGGGCCTCACATGCGCCGGTAGCCTGCCCATCTCTGGGGTCGGTGCCCGAGCGGACACTGTGTTGGTTGTCTTCGTCCGCTCGGTCTCGTTGTTCACATGCCATGACGCCTTAGGCTTTGTTGCTCATCTGGGTCGGTGCCCGAGCGGACAAAGGGAGCGGGCTGTAAACCCGTCGGCTTCGCCTACGGAGGTTCGAATCCTCCCCGGCCCACCAGCACGATTCCGTGATCGGCGCTCGAGCAGCCAGCGGATTGGGGCGGCTCAGGGCCGTTCAGCTCGCGATGTGGCCGATCACGCTTCTCGCTGTGTCGGTCGCGGCCCTTCTTGCGCTGGTACAAGGCCCTGATCTTGGTGGCAACGAGTTCTTCGATCGCAAAGGTGGCGACGTGGGCGCCTCCGGTGAACCACGGGCTGTCGACTGCGTAGGGCCTGCTGACGATGGGGCGAACCGGCGAACGCTCGAACGTATTCATCTCAACTTTGGGGGATTACATACTTGACTAAGCACCGGCGCTGAACGGTCGCAGCCGCTCCCGTAGTTGCTGCTCGAAGTCAGCACGCGGGATCGGGGTGGCTGCCAGCAGTTTCTCGCACGACGCTTCGAGCGTCAGCACTTCCCAGTGTCGCCGGGCTAGCTGCCCGTCCACGACTTCGGGCACCAGCCAGATCACATCGCCCGCGTCGAGGTCGTGCGACGGGGCAGCCGATGGGCCGCCTATCGAGTCGAAGAACGGACCGTCCACGGCTACGGCGATCTTCGATCCCCACCTGCGAAGCGTCGGCACTTTGACCTGCAACTGCGGAGCGAGCCGCTTGGCCGACGATGAACGCCAGTCCGGGCGGCGTACCCCGTTGGGGTACAGCGGCTCGGTGCCTTCGTCGCGCAGGTATCGCACGAACTCATCGTCCATGCCCGGCCCGGAGAAATAGACCGCTTGAATCTCCAGCCCGAACCAGCGGAGGTCGTGCTGCTCGGTGGCTACTACTAGGTCGATCTTGCCGGCCGGCTTGCCGGTGTTGCCGACCATGAACGGCACTTCACGGGCGAGCATCGCATCGGCATCGAAGCCGACGATCTCATTCAGCCACCCGAGCAGAAGCCGGTCTTGCTCGAAGCGGCTGGGGCACATGATGACGGTCGGCCCGACCACGGACGTGACGCGCCCGCGGGTCTCCCCGTACTGCCGCATGGAGCACACCCCGCCCGTCTTGTTGCACGGACCGGGCCGGTAGGGGCATGGCCGCTCGCGGCGGTTCACCGCGGCGTCAGCGTGGTCTCTGCGCTCTGTCGTGGTCAGGTCGAGCAGGTCGTGGCCGTACCACTCCGCGATCCCGTAGCGGGTCACGCGAACAGGCGATCCCGTGTGATGACCAGCTCGGAAATGCGGGTGTTGTGCCCGTTGCTCATCTCGACAGTGACCGCGTGGAAACGGTGCTCAGCGACAAGCTCGGTGATCTCATCACAGCAGTCGTAGGTCATCAGGAAGTCGGTACCGGCAGCGGCCAGCGTCTCGAAGATGCGCCGATGGTCTACCGCGTTGTGCGCGTACAGGCGGCTGCCTGCCCGCTTGCCGCCCGCCGTGTACG
Source organism: Acidimicrobiia bacterium (assembly GCA_022826045.1). Taxonomy (GTDB): domain Bacteria; phylum Actinomycetota; class Acidimicrobiia; order Acidimicrobiales; family Poriferisodalaceae; genus Poriferisodalis. Next base: position 2,259 of record JAJDVQ010000082.1, read on the forward strand.
GGGCGTCCACGAACATTCGCACGCCTTCGATCTCGGCTGTCATCTCCAGCACCGCGGCGCCGTCGCCCTCGCAGAACGTCAGCCGGTCCGCGTGCTCAGAGATCGCAGCGAGCCGCTTGGCGAGCGTCTCGGGGTACCACCGCGAAGCGATGCCGTTGCCGTTCTCGCCGGAGCGTGTGAGCGACGCGCCCGGCGCGAGCACCCCGCCGCGTCGAGTGCGGTTCAGCACCAGCGTGCGGAACCCGTGCTCCACGACGCACGCGGGGCAGTGCTGCTCTAGCTCGGTGACGCTCTCGCGGGTCACGTCGAAGGTCAGCACCCGCTCGGCCAGTTCGTCGCCGTGCATGAGCGCAGCACGCCACAGCGCCGCTACGTCGCGGTCTAGGTCCACCATCAGCGCCCGCTCGGCTAGCCCTTCCATCACCGCGGTGAGCGACACGATGCCGCCACCGGCGAACGGCTCTACGAGCACCCCGCACGGCTCAGCGAGCCAATGCCGAATGTGGGGCACCAGCCACGTCTTGCCGCCTGGGTAGCGCAGCGGGCTGCGCTGAGGCACTGACGCCACGTTCACGGCGGGGATGCTCGACACGGCGATCTCCGCGGGCCGCTGCTGGAACAGGCCTTGCGCGATGCGCTCGGGTGGCGTGTCGATCACGGGCAGCGTGATCTCTCGCTTCATCGGGGTTCCTCCTACCACGGCTCGCCGCAGTCCGGCTCGGCCACGGTGCCCGGCAGCGCGTTCGCTGTCAGTGCTGCGTAGGTGAGCCGCTTGCCGTTCATGCGGGCGACAGTCTCGCTCATCATCGTCGCCGTGTCCTGCGGACGCAGGTTGTGACGTGTCGCGAACTCAGCGACGTAGCGCTGCAAGTGCTTCGGGCTGATGTGGTGGAACGTGCCGTGATAGCCGCGCTTGAGCAGCGCCCAGAAACTCTCGATCCCGTTCGTGTGTGCCATGCCGCTGACGTACTCGCTGACACTGTGCCGCACGGTCTCATGCGGGTGGGGGATGCCCAGATAGCCCTTGTGGTCATCGGTGTAGACCGTCGCGCCTTGGGCAGCAGCCGAAGCCACGAAGTCATGCAGCGTCGCCCGGTCGGTGCCGGAAATCACCCGAGCCGACACGTTGCCCGTCGCCCGGTCCTTCGCGCCCGCTACAGCGGTCTTGTCGATCCCGCCGCGGCCCGTGATGCGACGCTCCCGATCCACCGCGTGCATGTTCTTCGCCTTCCCGCCCACGAACGTCTCATCGACTTCGACCGGTCCGCCCATGTCGCCGCCCATGTCCGACCACGCTTCGCGCAGCCGCTGAGCGAGGAAGTAGGCCGACTTCTGCGTGATGTTCAGGTCACGATGCAGCTTCATGCTCGACACGCCTTTCAGCGATGTCGCCCACAGACAGATCGCTATCGCCCACTTCCGCAGCGGAATCTTCGAGCGGTGCATCACCGTGCCCGACCTGACGCTGAAATGGCGACGGCATGAGCCGCACCAGTACGGCAGCGGCTCGCCCGACTTCGTGGCGTTCAGCCGATCCTTCGAGCCGCAGAGCGGGCAGCAGTGCGGCTCGCCCGCCTTGCCCCAGCGCTGTTCCTCGAACCACCGCTCCGCGGTCTCATCGTCGGGGAACATTTCCACGATCTCGATGAGCGAGATTCCCTTGCGGAAGCTCTTGCCGGGTGCCTTCGCGTGTTCTGCCATGTCTCTAGTGTCGCAGGGGGGTGCGACATGAATAAGCGTACTCTGCTTAGCCAGCTATATAATCCCCCAAGTCTGGCATTCACATGATCTAGATTGTCAAAACATTGCATTTTGCAATGTTTTGACAACTTAGGTCAGCATCCGGGATGTGCCATCTGGCAGTTGGGGGGGCGCTCAGGATCCGGCGGGCTGGATGCCTGGCAGTCGCTGCTGCGCGAACGTCACGTAGGGATCGTCTTGCGACCGTGGCGGGCGGCCCGTGCGTACTGCTCTCCACAGTTCGCGCAGTTCACCAGAGCCGTGGTAGGTGCGGCCCCGTCCCGCACCGGTCGCGTCCAGCACACCTGCATCGACCAGGGCCTTGAGGTCTCGGCTGGCGGTGAGATCGGAGACCGAGTCGCCGTCGGTCATCTCGACGAGCCGGATGTAGATCGAGCGCCGGATTCGGCGGCCCCGCGCAGCATCGGCGAGCACGCCGGCAGCCCGCGACGGCAGTTGCCGCCGGTCAACGAGCTGGGAGATGCCGTCGTACAGCGCTTCGGTCTCGTGAACCCGTCGCCGCAGCGTCCACGCTTGGCGATAGTGGGCGCGCAGCATGAAGCGAATCCACGGCCGTGCCGAGTTCTGCGGCTGCCAACTGCCCTCGCCCACTTCACCGAGCACTGCGTAGTAGTCGGCGGTGTTGCGCCCCAGGTATTCCTCGACGGATGAGAACACCGGCGAAACGATGCCTTCGCCGGACAGCACCATGGTCTGGAGTGCTCGGGCCATGCGCCCGTTGCCGTCGCGAAACGGGTGGATCATCGTCAAGTTGAGGTGGGCCATTGCGGCGCGGAACATGACCGGCGCAGCGTCGTCGTCCTGCAGCGACGTGATGAGCGCCCCCATGAGACTGTCCAAGAGCTCAGCGCTCGGAGCCTCGTAGACGCGCGTGCCGGTCTCGTCCTCGACCCAGACGTCGCCGGTGCGGTAGTGGCCGGGCCGCACTCGCAGCTCGTGCTTGGTCATCATGAAGTGGAGCGACTTCAGCAGCGATTCGTCGACCTCAGCTCCGTCTTCGGCGAACGAGAGCACGTAGGTCATGGCGTCGCGGTAGCCGGTGAGCGCGAGGCGCGTCTCCTCGACTGTGTCGAGCGGCTCTTCGTCCTCGATGGTGTCGAGCACGTCGTCGAGCGACGCCCGGTACCCCTCGATCCAGTTGGAACCCCGCACCGCCCGCGCAAAGCTCATGCGCCGGAGATGGCCGACCCACCGGCGCGGCCGATCCACGACGTAGTGCGACAGCTCGCGACGGAGCCGCTTGATCTCCCCGATGACCGCCAAGTCGGCATCGTCCGGCTCGGGCGTGACGAAGATAGCAGCGGACATAGTATTTAAATTATCAAACTATGATGCTATATAAATATCAAACTATCACGCGGTGATGGAAGAACGGGCACAGGTTCGGTGGTGCTCAGGTCGTACCCCGCAAGCCTGAGTCAACGGCCGGCGGAGTAGCCGCCGTCGATGGGGTACAGGCTGCCGGTGATGTAGCTGGCCTCGTCGGATGCCAGGAATGCCACCAGTGCGGCGACTTCGTGGGGTTCGCCGTAGCGCTGAGCCGGCAGGCGCTCGGCAAACGCTTTGCGGACGTCATCGGCGTTCTCGCCGCCGATGAAGGTCTCGAGCGAGCGCATCATGCGGGTCTCGATCGGCGACGGGCACACGGCGTTCACGCGCACCCCTGATGTGGCCAGCTCGAGCGCGGCGGACTTGGTGAGCCCGGCCACGGCGTGCTTGCTCGCCGAGTACGGAGAGATGCCCCTTGCACCGAACAGACCCGCAACCGATGCCGTGTTCACGATGGCACCACCGCCCCCGGCGATCATGGCCGGGACGGCGTACTTGATGCCCAGCCAGACGCCTCGCACATTCACCGCGATGACCCGGTCGAAATCGTCTTCGGGGTAGTCGACCATCGGGTAGTAGGCGCCCTCGATGCCGGCGTTGTTGAACAGCACATCGACGCGGCCGAAGTTGTCCATGGCCGCCCGCACGTAACCCGCGACCTCGTCGGACTGGGTCACATCAGCCCCGACGGCCAGTGCAGCAGCACCCTGAGCCTCTGCCGTTGCCACCGCGGCGCCCAAGTCAGTCGTGGCCAAGTCGACAGCCACCACCGACGCTCCCTCCGATGCGAACCGCTCGCACGCCGCCAGCCCGATGCCGCCGGCCGCCCCCGTCACGATCGCCACCCGTCCCGTGAATCTGCTCATCAGTCCTCCCGCATTCCCGGCCGACGGCCCAAGAGCCAGGTCCGCCGCACCAGCCGCCGACCGTACTGCCGAACTGAATGACCCGGCGCCCGGTGTGCATTCCCGGTCGAGAAAATCCCTGGAACGCGCGCAGGACTGCTGGCTAGCTTCACGCTCACTATGAGACTCAGATTCGAGCCGTTCCCCGAGAGCGACGATCTGCTGAACGCCGTCGCGGACGGCTCGGAACTGCTGACTCTCGACCTGAGTGACGTTCGATTCGTGACACCGTCGTTGCTCGTCGCTGCAGCCGCGATTGCGTCCGCGCATCGTGTTCGACATGGCGTGCCGCCGCAATTCGTACCGCCGGGCCTCGGTGACCCACGCATCTATGCGAGCCGAATGTCACTCGGCGAGGTGCTGTCCGGGCTGGGAGTCAAGAGCACTGGTCTGCGGCAAAGGCCACAACACGAACGTGATCTGCAGCTATGCGAGTTGCGGCAGTTCGAGAGCAGCGGCGAAGCCGAACAACTCGTGAATCTAGTGCAGCTGCGCTGTCAAGCAGCATCGCTGGCGTTTGAGGTTGAGGACGCTCTGACCCAAATGGTTTGGGAAATGACTGCCAATTGCCTTGAGCACTCCCGGGTCGGGCACGGCTTCTTCGCCGCCCAACTGCATTCTGAGCCTCGTGATGCCCTGCACTTCGCGGTCGCTGATGGCGGAATCGGAATTCGTTCATCGCTTATCGGGACGGACTACGAATGCGATAGCGACGAGGCTGCCGTCATGGTCGCGTCCCGGCGGCGCGTGACCTCAGTCCGGGGAACGGAGCGGGGTGTGGGCCTGCCCAACCTGCTGAATCTGGCAACCGGAATTGATGGCGAGGTGACGATTCGCTCCGGCGGGATCGCAGTGATTTTCAGCGCGCATCCGCTTAATGGTCAACGCAGGATCTCCACAGCGGACGTAGAGGAACTCGCGGGCACTTTGGTCTCGGGTTGGTTGCCGTGTTGAATACTCTCCAGCGGACAAGGAGCACCGGTCATGGCGATGCTGACAGCCCCCTCCCGAATCGGCGGGCGTGAGCTGCCCCGTGAGTTCCTTGAATCTGGTGGATTGTCTGACGATCTCGCTGGCGCATCTCTCACCGTCCAGTTCAAGCCTCGGACTGTGTACACGATCTCATTCGTCGACGAACTCGTGCTGGAAGCGCTCGTCCGTCGAGGTTGCGAGCGCCTCGTCCTGCAAGGGCTCTCAACGCCTCTTGCTCGCGTAGCACAAGAGGCTGCTGACGATCACGGCATGGGTGATCGGTTGGTGCTCATCCCATAGCGATTCGTAGTGCGCCGCTAGTCGTCGGTGTGGCGACAGAGGATCATGCGGGTGGGGGAGTAGACCATCACGAGGTTGCCGTGCTGGTTGAACACCTCGTTGCGGGTGGTGACGATGCCGCGGTCGCCGCGTGAGGTGAGGCGGGCGGCGGTGGCATCCAGGAAGAGGCCCTCGCCGAAGCCGAACTGCGTGGCGTACACCACCAAGTCGGTCTCGGTGATGGTCCGCCGGTTGGTGGTCCATCGCTTGCCGACCGGCTGCTCGTCGAAGGTCCAGCCCCGGTGTGGCTGGGGCGGCAGCCCAGGGATGACTCCCGAATCGCCGCTGTCGTTGCCGTGATCGTCGCTCATATCCCCGCCCTGTCTGCTGATCTCGTTCGCCTCGCTCGCAGGCCGCTCGAGTCCGAGGCTCAGCCTGTAGCCCCGAGTCTGGCAGTGCGACCTCTGGCAATGCAGTGCTTCCATCGTGTTGACTTGCATTGTCCAGGTGACGTTGGGGCAGAGGGGACGACGATGAGCGACACAGTTCTGGACCGGCCGGCACACGACATCGTGGACGACGACACCATCGAGCGATTCCGCACCGACGGCGTGGTGGCGCTGCGCAATGTCGTCGACGACGAGTGGGTGGAGCGACTGCGCGGCGGCGTCGCCGACGAGATGGCCAACCCCAGCCCCACGGCGCACAACTACGAGTCCACCGGCTTCTTCGGCTCGCTGGATCTGTGGCGCTTCCACCCGCTGTTCGAAGAGTTCGTCACCCAATCCCGGCTCGGCGAGCTGGCGGCTGCCATGTTCGGCTCGCCGGTGGTGCGCATGTACTACGACCAGCTCTTCGTCAAGGAGCCCGGCTCGAGCCAGCCGGTGCCGTGGCACAACGACCAGCCGTACTGGCCCATCTCGGGTCGCCAGGTGATGTCGTTTTGGATCGCGCTCGACACCGTCGACGCCACCAACGGCAGGGTGGAGTACGTCCGCGGCTCGCACGCCTGGGACCGCTGGTTCCAGCCACGCACTTTCGCCCCGACGAACGCCCACGACTACGAGCGCAACCCCGACTACGAGCTCATGCCCGACATCGAGGCCGACCGCGACAACTACGACATCATCTCGTTCGATCTCGAACCCGGCGATGCGGTCGCCTTCTGGGCGATGATCGTGCACGGCTCGCGGGGCAACGCGAACGAGGGCCGGGCGCGGCGCGGCTACGCAGCCCGCTACATCGGCACCGACGTCCGCTACGACCCCCGCATCGGCACCGCCCAGGCGCTGCACGTCGACGGGTTGGCTGCCGGATCCGCTATGGAACTCGACCGCTACCCGGTCGTCTGGCCCCGCTCGGCCTGATCCGGCGGCCGGCTCGACAGGCGTGGCTGCGGCCCGACTGACCCGCGCCGGAGCCGTCAACCCAGCGACGCAACCGTTGAACAGGGTGGGCCGACGGCGGGGGGCGGCTGGCTCGTCGCGTCGGTGTTGAGCCGGCTTCAGCCGCCGATCGGAATGCGCAGCTGCCAGCCTGGGGCGATTCGGTCGCCGTGGACGAACGTCTGGCCGTTCGCCTGGCGCTGGCCCCGGTTGGCCAGCACGATGCGGTTGTACAGGCTGCCGTCGCCGTAGATGCGCTGCGCGATGCCGCTCAGCATGTCGCCGCTCATGACGCAGTAGGTGACGTAGGCCATCTTGGCGGCCGATGCCGACGAAGGCGCAGCGATCGGCAGCGGCACGCGCAGCACCCAGCCGACGCGGATCATGTCTGCGCTGGTGAACGTGTAGCCGTCGCTCATGCGGCGTCCGCGGTTGGCGGCGAAGAGGCGCCGCCATGCCTCGTCGTCGCGGTAGAAGGTGAGCGCGATGCCGCTGAGCGTGTCGCCGGGCCGCACGGTGTACAGCACGAAGTAGCCGTCGTCTGTCCGAGTGACGGCACCGAGCGACCCTGGATCGGCAACATGACCGTCGCCGGCAGTTTCCGCGCCGTCGGTATCCGTGCTGGGCGTGCCGTCGCCGGGGTCCTGTCCGTCGTCGCCGGACCCGTCGTCGTCGGATTCGGCTGGTGCGGCATCGGGATCGCCCAGCGAGACCACTTCGGCGGTCCCCTGCGGGCGAATCGTCACCACCGAGCCTCCGGCGAACGAGCGGTCGCCGATGGTGACGGTCAGCGTGACGGTGGTGTCGGTGGTGCTGGTGTCGAGCGAGGTCACCCGGATCGCCGCGTCGGTGTCGCGGCGCGGAAGGTCGAACACCACCCGTCGCGGATTGTCGCCGAGCGAGAACCACCCGTCGCCCACATCGGCGTCGACGGTGTAGTCGGCTCCCAGCACGGCTGTGCTGTCGACCTCGATGAACACCCGCACGATGCTCGACACCGAACGTTCCAATTCGACGGTCATCTCGCTGGACTCGCCCAGAGCAATGCTGTCTTGGCTCGCGTCGCCCAAGGTCAGATCGACTACCGGCCGGACGGTCTGCCCCGACGACCGACCCCCATTGGAGCTGCCGGACGAAGAGGTGTCTGTCGAAGGCGTGGACGGCTCTACCTGCTGCGGGTTGTCCTGCTGGTCGTCGTCCACGACCGGTGCTGGCTCGTCGTCGTCGGTGATGGCGATGGCGGTTTTCTTGGGGGTGCCGAGCGAGTAGCCGTTGCCGGCGGTGAGGGTGATGGTGATCGATTCGCCGTCGTCGTCGTCGCTGTCGTCGAGGATGGTGACGGTGATGGCGCCGCTGGAGGACCCGCCGGCGATGCTGAGCGAGCTTCCGAGGGCGGCGTAGTCGCTGCCTGCGTCGGCGGTGCCGCCGACGGTGTAGCTGACGGCGAGGCCGCCTTGGGGCGCGGGCGAGTCGAGGCTGACGGCGACGCT
>JAJDVQ010000014.1 GCA_022826045.1 Acidimicrobiia bacterium
AGAGGCCGCGCGGATAGATCGGCTCTGAACGATTTCGAGCCGTGGAATCGCCTCTGGATGGGTCTCTGACCTGCAGCATCGACACGACAGACGATGCGATTGCATACAGTCGTTTTATCAATCCGCTAACGCTCTAAGCACTGGGAACAAGAGCGGGAAGTGATGTCGGAGCAACGAGAAGGCAATACAGTCCGCGTTTCCTCTGAAGGAGCGACCTACGACTGGCTGCTGCTCGGCGACGCCGTCGACCGGGCGGCAAGCAAGTGGGGGAATCGCCCTGCGGTGATCTTCGGCGACCGCCACTGGACGTACGCCGAATTCGCCGCCGAGGTCGACCGGGTGGCCAAGGGGCTGATGGCGCTCGGTGCCCAGATCGGTGATCACGTCGCGGTGTGGATGACCAACCTGCCCGAGTGGCTGTGGCTGCAGTACGCCATCCCGAAGGTGGGCGGCTGCATCGTGCCGCTCAACACCCGCTACCGCACCGACGACGTCGCGTACACGGTGGCGCAGTCGGAGAGCCGGTTCATGATCTCCATCGACCAGTCGGGGCCGATCGACTACCGCCAGATGCTCTGTGAGGCCTACCCCGAGATTGCTGGCGCAGGCCATCTGCAACAGTTGGTGCTCACCGGCGCCGACCGTGACGACGCCTTGGCCGATGCGATGAGCTGGGACGATCTGCTCACCGCGGGGGAGAGCGTCTCCGATGAGGAGCTGGCAGCTCGCGCCGCCAGCGTGACCGTCGACGACCGCATGATGCTGGCGTACACCTCGGGCACCACCGGTCATCCCAAGGGTGTGGTGCATACCCACCGCCCGCTGCGCAACAGCCGTGAGCGCTCGATGCTGCTGGGTCACACCGCCAATGACATCCACATGAGCTACCTGCCGCTGTTCCACCTGTTCGGCTACGGCGAGGTGTCGATCCAGGCGGTGCTCACCGGCGGCTGCCAAGTGCTGTTCGACGTCTTCGACCCAGCGGCGGTCCTGGCTGCGGTGGAGGACATCGGCGGCACGGTCCTGCACGGATTCGACTCGCACTGGGGCGACCTGCTGCGAGCCCAGGACGAGCACCCCCGAGACGTGTCCAGCCTGCGCATGGGAACCCTCGCGGCCGGCATGGAATCGTCCACGCCAATCGCTCGCCGGGCTCAGGAGGTGTTCTGCCCGACCATTTCAGGCTGGGGCATGAGCGAGTCGTGGGCGTTCGTGAGCTGCAGCCACCCCACCCACTCTGTCGAGCAGCGCACCGAGGCCTCCGGCTACCCCATGGACGGCATCGAGTACCAGATTCGCGACTTGGAAACCGGCGCCGAATGCCCGCCCGACACCCCCGGGGCGTTGTTCGTCCGCGGCTACACGGTCATGGAGGAATACTGGCGCCGCCCCGAGGCCACAGCCGAAGTGCTCGGCGACGACGGCTGGCTCGACACCGGCGACATCGCCCGGATGCGCCCCGACGGCCACGCCGTCTTCATCGGCCGTCACAAGGACATGCTCAAGGTCGGCGGCGAGAACGTGTCACCGGCCGAGGTGGAGGGCTACCTGCTCGAAGTCGACGGCGTCGAGCAGATAGCAGTCGTCGGCTACCCCGACCCCCGCCTCGTAGAGGTCCCCGTCGCCTTCGTGCAGCTCACCGCCACAGCCCCATCAGACATCACCGAAGAGGCGCTCATCGAGCGCTGCCGAGGCCGCATAGCCAGCTTCAAGATCCCCCGCCACGTGATCTTCGTCAAGGAGATGCCAGCCACCCCCTCAGGCAAGATCCGCAAAGTAGAACTCCGCGACTGGGCCCTACAAGACCTCGGCGACCCCACTCATGCTTGAGCGGGTGTAGTTACGGGCCAGAGAAAGCCATCGCAGGCTGGCGAGGCCCGTCCAGCGTGTGATCAGCAGCGAACCCCATCGCCCGCTCCGACTCACGAGTGCGAACCTCAGCCCGAGCCACCACATGGTGATGCACCTCATCGGGCCCATCGGCCAGCCGCAGCGTGCGCTGCGCATGCCACATGTCCGCCAGCGGGAACCACTGCGAGACGCCGGCCGCGCCGTGCATCTGGATGGCCTCGTTGATGATGTCGCAGCACTTCTCGGGCACCATCGCCTTGACGGCGCTCACCCACACCCGGGCCTCCGCGTTGCCGAGCGTGTCCATGGCCTTCGCAGCCCGCAGCACCATCAGCCGCATCGCCTCCACCTCGATGCGTGACCGCGACACGATCTCCATGTTCTTGCCGAGGTTGATCAGCTTCTTTCCGAAGCCCTCGCGGTTCACGCCCCGGTCGACCATCATCTCGATGGCCTTCTCGGCCGAGCCGATCGAGCGCATGCAGTGGTGGATGCGGCCCGGGCCCAGCCGCAGCTGGCTGATCTCGAAGCCTCGGCCCTCGCCGAGCAGGATGTTCTCCCTGGGGACGCGCACGTCGTTGAACAGGATGTGCATGTGCCCGTGCGGCGCGTCGTCGGCGCCGAAGACGTGCATCGGCCCCAAGATCTCCACGCCGGGCGCGTCGATCGGCACGAGGATCTGCGACTGCTGCTTGTAGGTGTCCGCGTCGGGATTGGTGCGGACCATCGTGATCATGATCTTGCAGCGCGGGTCGCCCGCACCCGAGATGTAGAACTTCTCGCCGTTGATCAGCCACTCGTCGCCGTCGAGCACGGCGTTGGTCTGCACCTGCTTGGCATCCGAGCTCATCACCGCCGGCTCGGTCATGGCGTAGGCAGAACGGATCTTGCCCTCGAGCAGCGGCTCGAGCCATTGCGCCTTCTGCTCGGGCGTTCCGACGCGCTCGAGCACTTCCATGTTGCCGGTGTCGGGCGCGGAGCAGTTGAGGCACTCCGAGGCGAGCCGGTTCTTGCCCAGCTCGTTGGCGATGTAGGCGTAGTCGAGATTGCTCAGTCCTTCGCCGGTGTCCGCGTCGGGCAGGAAGAAGTTCCACAGGCCCTGCTCACGTGCCTTGGCCTTGGCGCCGTCCAGCAGCTCGAGCTGGCCGGGCGCCCAGCTCCAGCGGTCCTCGCGGTTCTCGCCCATCCGGTGGAATTCCTCGGTGATGGGGTCGACCTCGTCGCGGATGAACGCCTTGACCGCTTCGTACAGCGGCTCGACCTCGGTGGACATCCGAAGATCGAAATCGTCCATGCTCGCGGACTTCAATGCTCCGCCAACCACAGCTGCTCCCCTCGTGTGCTCGCCGGCCGCAGGTCTGCCGCTGGCGCAGTGAACCCTACCGAGATCGGTCTGACGGCACCGGGCTGCGGGCTGTGCGCCGCTCTGCCTATCCCCGAGCGGACCAAGGCGCGCCGGTACCTTCAGAGGCCATGTTGCAGTGTGTTCGAGGGATGTGCACCGAGACGGCCACCGCGGGGCTGGGCTACGACATCACCGGGACGAGGGCGTGGCTGTACGACCTCGATCCAGCGACGATTGCCGGGACGACCCGCAGTCAAGGCATGGTGGTGCCGCTCTGCAGAACGCACGCGGACCGGATCACCGTGCCGGTCGGATGGGAGTTCTCCGATCGTCGGGCGCCGGATCCGGTCACGGCACAGCCGGAGCCGAGCATGACCTCAGCGCCGCTGTTCGAGCCCCGTTCGCGACCCGAGCCGGCCGACCCTCCGGGAGTCGCCGAGCCCGAGTCGGCCCCGCCGTCGCTGCTCGAGCGCGCGTTCCGGGCGGCGGCCGCCCGCTCGCAGTAGCACCCAGGAGCGCTACAGCAGGCTGGCACCCCGAGCTGCCGTGAGCACGAGGCGTCCATCGTGGTTCAGGCTCGCCCGGTAGCGGACGCCATCCGCATCGGCGAGCACCAGATCGCTGCCTTCGCTGGCGACCTGCAGTTCGATGCCGAGTTCGCTCGACAGCTCCACCCGGCTGGCCTCGAGCGCTGCGCGCATCCTGCTGCGACGTTGGGCCTCGTAGAGGTCCATGTCGTACTCGACGAAGTCGCCGGGCTCGGTCCCGCTCGGCCGCACAGCCAAACAATGTCACAAGCACTCTGTTCCCGACGCCAAGAGCGGAGGCGCGCACCAGTAGCTTGACAGCGTGAGCCTGTGGCTGGCTGTGCCGCTGTCGCTGGTGTTCATCTACATCGTGTACCGGCTCGGCTTGCGGATGATGGCGACGTTTTCCCGACCGATCCCGCCGCCACCCCCGCCCGGAGAGTTGCGACGGGTGCGCCTCACCTACCGATGCAGCCTGTGCGGCACAGAGATGCGCATGACACGCGCTCCGGTGCAGAATCCAGAACCGCCCCGCTGCTGCAGCGAGGACATGGATCTCATCGCCAACGCCGACGAGTAGGGGTCCGTCCGGCGAGCCGCAGATGCCCACAGGTTTTCCACAGCCTGGGGAAAGTTACATCCATGTCATTCAAGCGTTCGCAAGCATTATCTCCAGCGTGTTGCGAGCAGGATGCCCACCAGCACGATCGCGAGCCCCACGGCAATCCACGCGCTGGCGGGACTGCCGGGCAGCCAGCTCATGTAGTTCGACACGATCACTGCGGTGCCGATGCCAAGCAGCGCCGCGATCAGCCACCCGAACCACGAGGCGCTCTGCTGGCCGTCGCTGGGGGTGTGCTGGGGGGCAGACTGCGGTCGCGTGCCCTTGGGAGTGATGCGGCTTGTCTTGCGGGGCCGAGTCATGGCTGATCAACCTAGTGGTGCAATCGGAATTCGATCTGCATCGAGGGTGTGCACCAGCGCGTGGCGCTCACCCCCCGCCGCCGTCGGCCGGGTCCTCGGTCCCGTCTTCGGGGTTCCCGTCGCCGGTGTCGGCTTCGGCCTCGCCGACGATGAGCGTCACCGTGTCGTAGTTGATCCTGACATCAGTGCCGGGTGCCGGATCGAACGTGATGACCTGCCCGTCGGCAGGGTCGCCTGCGGCGACCGATTGCGTACGGCGCTGGAGCCGGAAACCGAGTTCGGTCATGGCGGTCTCCACCTCGTCGGCATCAAACGTTCCCAAGGCCTGCAGGCTCGGGACGGCCGCGATCACCGGTGGGGTGTACAGGTGGATGATGACCTCGGATCCGGAGATGAGCACGGTGCCTGGCTCGGGGCTGATGTCGCGGACCACATCGGTGTTGACGTCGGCATTGGACACCTCGCTGAAGGTGCGCTTCACGGCGAATCCGAGCGCGACCAGTTCTTCCTCGATGCTGTCGGCGAGCGTTGTGCCGAAGTCTTCGAGCGCAGGTACCACCAGCTCCTCGGGTCCTTCGGACACGATCAGCGTGATCACGCTGCCTCGCTCTACTGATGCGAAGGATTCGGGACTGCTGCGAATCACGGCCCCCTCGCTGAATTCTGTGGATGGCTCCCGCTCGACGCGATCCACGAGTCCGAGACGAGCCAGCGTGACGCGTGCGTCGTCGACGGTCTGGCCGATCAGCCGCGGCACCTCGACCTCTCCTCGTCCCTCTGAGACCGTCAGCGTGAAGACCGTGCCTGCGGGCCGCTGCTCGGTGCTCGGGATGCTCTGTTCGGTCACCAGCCCGATCGCCAGGTTGTCGTTGCGGACATAGATCGGTTCGTCGACGCTGAAGCCGGCCGCCACCAGCGCGGCTTCGGCTTCTTCGTAGCTTCGCCCCACCACGTTGGGCACACGGACGAGGTTCGGCGGCTTGGCGACGGACAGTGTGATCGGATTGTCAGGATCGTCGGGCTCGGCCAGCAGCAGGCCCGCGCGGGGACTCTGCTGGAACACCATGTTCTCCTCGACGTCGTCGCGCTCGTCGAATCTGATGGCATACGAGAAACCGACGTCAGACAGCTCTCGTTCGGCTTCTTCGAAATGCAGGCCCACCACATTGGGCACGCGCAGGCGGGCATCGGAGGTGCCTTGGGGCTCTGCCACCTGGGAGGGGTCGCCAAGGTCGTCGACGAGCAGGAACACCAGTCCGGCGATGACCAGCAGCAGGATCACGAGCAGGGTGATCCACATGGGGGTGCGGTCCGGGGGCTCGATCTGGCTGGGCGGAGCGCCTGAGGCGTACTGCAGTGGGTACGGCTGGGGGTACTGGGGCTGGCCGTACTCGCCGGCGTGCTGTGAGCCGTACGGGGGCGCCGGCGGGGGTGCGTATCCGGCTTGGGCCTGTGGCGCCGCGGCGGGGATCTGGCCCGTGATCGTCGGCGTGGGAACGGACACTGCCGGGAAGTAGGCCGTGACGTCAGCGGCGGCAGCGTGCGTCGGCTGGCCGGCACGGAAGCGCAGCAGGTCGTTTCGCATCTCCGCGGCCGAGCCGTACCGAGCATCGGGCTCCTTGGCAAGACCGCGCAAGCAGATGGCTTCGAGCTCGTGGGGAACGTCGGCGTTGTAACGCGACGGCGGCACGGGAGTCTCCTGCACGTGCTTGTACGCGATCGCCACAGGGCTGTCGCCGGTGAACGGCGGCCCTGCGGTGAGCACTTCGTACAGCACGACGGAGAGGGAATAGACGTCGCTGCGCGGATCAGCGTCCAGCCCTTGGGCCTGCTCGGGGGACAGGTAGGTGGCCGTGCCCATCACCGAACCCGTGCGGGTCAGGTCATCGGAGCCGCCCCCGAGCGCCCGAGCGATGCCGAAGTCGGCAACCTTGACCTGGCCGGACTGGGTGATCATCACGTTGCCCGGCTTGATGTCGCGGTGCACCACGCTGTTGCCGTGCGCGAACGCCAGTGCCGCTGCGATGTCGATGGCGATGTCGGCGGCGCGGTCGGGATGCAACGGACCTTCGCTGCGGATGACCTCGGCGAGGCTGCGCCCCTCGACGTACTCCATCACAATGTAGTAGGTGCCTTCGTGGTTGCCCCAGTCGTACACACCGACCACGTTCGGCTGGCTCAGGTTGGCGGCAGCTTGGGCCTCCCGCCGGAATCGCTCGACGAATGACGAGTCGGTGGCGAACTCGGGAAACAGCACCTTGACCGCGACCGGCCGGTCGAGCAGCTGGTCACGGCCCAGGAACACTTCGGACATCCCGCCCCGAGCGATGCGGCTGAACAGCTCATAGCGGCCGCCGAAGATGGGATTTGAGGTGTCTGCCATGGACGCTGGCCTCGTGCTGCCAGATCGATTCGTCGGCTCGGCGGGGTGACTGCAGTGGGTCGGGCTAGGGGCCGTCGTCGACAGGTGTCGGGACTGCCCGCAGTGCAAGGGCGGCTTCTGCTGCGGTCGCAGCGATCATCGTCGCCAAGATACCGCTGCCTTGCGGATCGCCCACGCCAAGCGCTGCATCACCTTCGATGAGCACCGCAACGGCCACTGTCGGTGCATCCGCGGGTGCCAGCAGCACCGCCCAGCTTCCCGCCGGGCCACCGACGTTGTCGACGGATCTGGCCGCGCCGCCTGCAAACGCTGCAGACAGCTCGACGCCGTCTACGGGTACGAGACGGATCGGGACCTGCTCGGCCGCGACGGACATCGCCCGCAGCAGGCTGGCAGCCTCATCAGGCTCGAAGAGACTGCCGATGCTGGTTGCGGCGACATCCTGGACGGCAGCGGCTGCGGCCGCGGTGCGGGGGGACCGGACGCTGATCTGCTGCACCACAGCGGGGCGCATGCGGATGCCCTCGTTGGCGACCCCTGCAGCAGCGAGCGCGAGCTGGAGCGGTGTCAGCGTCATCGCGTCGAGCTGCGCCACGGCACCTGGCTCACCGGGCAGGTCGATGCCGGTCGCTGCGGGTTGGGCGCCGGCTCGCTGCAGCAGCGTCTCGCCGGAAGCACCGGATGCCGCACCTGCCGTCAGGACATAGCTGCGCTGGTAGGCGCGTGCGACCGGTATTCCGGGCAGCAGTGCAGGCCCATCAGGCATCAATTCGTCGACGACGTTGGGATCGAAGCTGGGGCGCGACCACAGCGCCAGGATCGCCCCCGACTGCGGATGCACGACGACGACCGCACCGTCACGGTCTCCTAGTGCGGCACGAGCGGTGAGCTGCACTCCGTGATGCACCGTCAGGCGCAGATCGCCGATGCGGTCGCTGTCGGCGAAGAGATCCGAGATGTCGAGCAGGGCGATATCCGCCGCGCGACCTGAGAGCTCTGCGTCGTAGCTCCGCTCAAGCCCGCCCGCTCCGGCCTGACGTGCGAGGTACCCCGCGATGTGGGCGTAGAGCGATCCATGGGGGTAGGAACGCAGCCGGCGCGCTCCGGCGGCGTCGGGGTCGATAGCGGACGCGATTGTCTCGCCGTCGGCGCTGGTGATCGCCCCGCGCGCCTGTCCCAGTGCCGCAGCCGCAGCCCGCCTGTTGAAGTCGTGCTGCCGCAAGCTCTCGGCAGAGAGGTAGCCGACATTGGTGAGCTGCACCAGGAGCACGACGAAGCCCGCGCCGAGCACCATCGCCAGCCGTGCGATGCGCCGCCTCATGGGTCGCCGAGAGGGAGCTGTTGGGGTTCGGCTCGGGCGGGGTTGCCGGCGGCCCGGCGTCGGTGCCGGGCCGGCCTGCGGGGCGACACACCGTGCTCACCGGTCGGCGCTTCTCGGGCCACCGGCTCAACCATGCGCAACCGTGACGGGGCGGGGCGGGGCGATGACCCCAACTCGCCATTCGGCGTGCCGCCGGCGTCCGAGACGGCGAGCAGCAGCCCCACCGCGACGCAGTTGCCGATCATTGCCAGCTGCCCGTAGGCAACGAAGGGCAGCGCGCCGACGGTGTGCGGCAGCAGCCGCAGCACCCCGGCGATGGCGAAGAAGGCCTGCAGTGCGACAACCGACGTGGCAGCAGCGGCCACGAGCCGATGCGGGCCTCGCGCCCGTTGGGCGATGCCTGCGCCGACGCCAACCAGCAGCATGAACGCGACGAGCAATGCCGCAGCGCCCCCGATGCCGAGTTCTTCGGCGATGACGGCGAAGACGAAGTCGCTGTGCGGTTCATGCAGATGCTGGGGCGCGCCGAGTCCGAGGCCCACCCCGCTGATGCCGCCGTCGCTGATGGCGAACGCCGCGTCGACCACAGCTGCGCCCTCGGCATCGATCCACGGGTTCAGCCAGTAGCGAATCTGTGCGGACAGCCGGTCGTACACGGTCGCGAGCACGCCGACGCCGATGACGTAGGTGGCGATCACCCCGTTGAGCGCCCTCGCGCGAGCCGAGCGGGGGACCGTCGGGATGTCGCTGCCGACGAGGTCGTCCCCATCGAGCCACAGCGGCAGCCAGGCCGCCGCAAAGACGATCGCCGATGAGGCGAGATCAGCGCCGATGATGAGCAGCGTCCAGGAGCCGATCGCCGCAACGCTCGCTCCCGCAACGTGGCGATGCGGGATGAAGCGGGACCCGAGCCAGCGCGGCGCCGTTGCGGTGAGCCCGCAGGCAGCGATGACCACGACGATCTTGGCGAGACCGTAGGGCTGGACGCTCAGCAGCGACCCGAGATCCAGCCACTGGCGCGGAGGATCGTACGCACCGGCCGAGACATTGGCCCCGCCCGAGAAGCTCCCCGCGGCAAGCAGCCCCGCAGCGACGATGCCGCATGCGCCAGGTCGGCTCAAGAACCAGTCGAGGTGGCGGGCGGCGACCAAGGCTCCGGCGATCGCCCCAAGTCCCAGCAGCACAGCCACCGCCTGCTCGGACGCCAGCAGGGAGTCGATTCGCGCGACGAAGACCCAGCCGATGCCCATCAGCAGGCCGACGACGCCGAACAGGATCTCGTTGCTGTTCGGCGCCCATCGCTTGACCGCAGCGCGCGTCGCCGCGCCGCCGGCCACGACGGCTGCCAGCCAACCGGCGGTGCCCCACAGCGACTCGGTTGCGCCGCGCCTGTCGGCACCGCCCCAGACCGAATTGTGCTCCACCCCCAGCGCGGTGACGGCAAACGTCGTGCAGACCACCACGCCCGCGAGTGCGGCGAGCGCTGCTTCGGTGCGACGTCGCGTGCGCAGCGGGGTCCTCAGCGCGAGCGAGAACGTCGCCAGCTGCGCCGCTTCGAGGTGCTGTGGGTCCTGCCGGCTTCGACAGCCGGCTCGGCGGGAGCAACCGTCGGGCCCGGCAGGCCCTCGATGTCGACGTCCACGACGAGCGCAGTCGAGTTGTCCCGCCCCCCTCGATCGTTGGCCTGACGCACGAGCGCACGCGCCACCTCGGAAGGGTGGTGGTCGGCGTCGAGCAACTCGGTGATCTCGGATTCGTCGAGTTCGTTCGTGAGCCCATCAGTGCACAGCAGGAACCGGTCATTGCCGGTGAGATCGAGGATCCAGTCGTCGATCAGCACCTGGGGCTCCACGCCGATGGCACGCGTGAGCGTGTTGCGCCGGGGATGCTCGGCGGCCTGCTCGGGGGTGAGATCGCCGGCGCGGACCATCTCCGCGACGAAGTTGTGATCCACGGTGAGCTGCGTCAGCTTGCCTGCCCGGTAGCGGTAGACGCGCGAGTCGCCCACGTTGACCAGGCACCAGACCCTGCTGCCGTCGCGCTGCACGACGGCGATGGCGCACAGCGTCGTGCCCATTCCCGTCAGGTCCGAGTGGGCGGCAGAGCGGTGGTGCACGACTTGGTTCGCGTGGCGCACTGCCGCGAGCAGCTCGCTCGGCGTCGACGGGGAATTCGCTGCGAGCGTCTTGACGGCGAGGCTGGATGCCACGCTGCCGCCCAGATGGCCGCCCATGCCGTCGGCCACCACGAAGAGACCGATGTCGGCATACATGGCGTCCTGGTTCTCGGCCCGCCGCAGACCTCGATCCGAAGCGCCTCCCCAGCGGATGCGCATCTGGCGGGCGGGGGCGCTCATGACGCTGCAGTCTCGCGGCTCTGTCGTGCGGCGGCACGGAGCGCGGCGATCATGAGCTGACCTCGAAGACGGTGGAGCCGATCTGCACGTAGTCGCCGACGCGAACGACGGTCGTGGCTGCAACCTTCTGGCGATTCAGGTAGGTGCCGTTCGTCGAGCCCAAGTCCTCCAGGACGTGCTGGTCGCCCCGGCGGTACAGCCGGGCATGGGCTTGGGACGAGTAGCCGTCGTCGATGACCACATCGCACTCGGGGTCCCGCCCGATGGTGATCGTGTCCTCCAGCAGGTGCCGTTCGCCTTGGGCGTGCAGCGGCGAGCGAACGACGAGGGCCAATGGCTGCGATGCCGCCCGTCCGTCGCCGCGCATGTCGCCGCGCAGCGCGAGGATGGACTTCCAGCCGAGGTGGTTGCGTGGCGTCGCCACGCCGGCCCAGACGGCTCGCAGCACCCGGAAGAAGAAGAGGTAGAGCAGTACGAGCACGCAGATCGCGAGCAGCCGCACGAGCTGCTCGGACATCAGCTCGACTCCAGCCGCAGTTCGTGTCCGCCGATGGTGACCACGTCACCCGCGGCGAGCCGCTCGCTGGTCACTTCGATGCCGTTCAGCAGGGTCCCGTTGACGCTGGCCAGATCGACCAGGAGGATGCCGTCGGCGTCCGAGCGGATCTGGGCATGGCGCCGGGAGACCTTCGGGCCGTTGAGCACGATGTCGCAGTCGTCTCGTCGCCCGATGACGGTCTCGGGCCCCAGCTCGTGGCTCTGTCCGTCGCTGCCGACCAGGCTGAGGCCACCCACGGCGGTCAAGTGTAGGAGCGGTGGTTCGCGGGCTAGTCTGTTCGCCCCACGCGCGAGTGGCGGAATTGGCAGACGCGCAGGCTTCAGGTGCCTGTGCCCGCAAGGGTGTGAGGGTTCAAGTCCCTCCTCGCGCACTGCAATGAGCCGCCGAGCCATGCGAGGCTGATCCAGCCCAGCACAATGCCGGTGATTGCCATGCCGTCACCGCGGCGCTGTCCGTGCTTGGTCTGCTTGCGCGCCGCCTGCGACTGCAAGGATCACCTCGCACACATCCCGCTGAGCATCGTCTTTTTGACATCTGCAAATCGGATGTCTAATTTGGCGGCATGGCGAGCGGAACCGGGCCGGGGCGAGAGTTGTGCGCAGCCGATTTCGCTGCCGACGCGCATGCCGTCAAGTACCACGGCGAGTTCAGCCGCCATCCTGAGGCCTACCTGCGACTGCTCTCGCTGCTCAACGACCCTGCGAACGAGCAGCGGCTCATCGACGCCGAGATGCACGGGCTGCCGGCACTCTGCGGGGTGGCCCGCTTCATCGAGGCCGACCCGATCATCGGAGCACTGATCTCAAGCGACGAGACCGCCGTGCGCGCACGCCAGACCATCGGCGTCGCCGTCAAGCTCAAGATGGCCAAGCTCGGCTGGCGCCGCACTGGCCGCAAGGGTGCGGTCAAGGGCGCCCGTCTCTTTGCCAAGGCCGAGCACTTCGCCCTTGACGAATACTCGTGCGCCGATGCCTCCTCGCGGGCACTTGCAGCGCTCGATGCGGTCGCGGCTATCGGCAGCGACGAAGAGCGCGAAGAGACGGCTCAGATGCTGATGGAAGCGCTCGCCGGCAGCCGGCGCGCTGAAGGACGTCGGTTCTGACATGGTCATCGTGCTCGACAGCGGTCCCCTCGGGCTGCTCAGCAACCCGACGCCACGAAGGCCCGGCAACGATGCCTGGGAATGGGCACGAGCACACGCAGCCGCCGGTGCCAGCCTCGTGCTTCCCGAGATCGCCGACTACGGAGTGCGCCGTGAACTGGTCCGCGCAGGACGAGCCGCCGGGCTCGCCCGACTCGACGAGCTCTGCGCCGCCTTGAGCTACGCGACCCTGTCGACGCCGGTCATGCGCGACGCCGCGTCACTGTGGGCTGAGGCACGCAACCGCGGCTACCCCACCGCACACCAGGCTGCCCTCGACGGCGACGTCCTGCTCGCCGCCCAAGCCCGTAGCGTGGCCGCCGCCGACCCCGCCCAACAGGTCGTCGTCGCAACCACCAACGTCGCCCATCTCGAACGCTTCGTCGAAGCCAAACACTGGGCCGACATCTAGCCTTCGAGGCTGGTCCGATGATCAAGGCCAGGCGAATTGGGGAAAGAGCCGTCGTGCTGGACATGCCTCAGGCGCGATCCGATGTCGCGGACGTTGATGCGGTCATGGCCGCTCTCGCTGATCGCCCTGACCTTGTCGTCATGCCTCAGATCGACTTCGATTCTCTGGGTTCACCAGATGCATCCGAGATCGTCGGGGTCTTTCGCGCCAACAGAGCTCGGGCCAACCGCAGGTTGCTGGCTGACTGAGGTGTCGGACATCCGACTGGGCGACGGCTACGACGTTAACGACGACCTGATTCGCATGCTGCCTGAGGGGGATCGGAGCTACCACGTATCGCGGCCCTTCGTTGTGCTCAATGACGCAGGCAACGATCAGCCGAATTGGCCCGTCGTCATGGGTTGTCCGATATCCAGTTCGGCCGAGTCAACAACAGCGTTCTGTGTCCGATTGCACAATGGCGAAGCAGGCATGGACAGGACCAGCTGGGTTCGAATCGCAGCGCTGCAGCCGTTGGAGAAGTCCGATCTATCGCCATCCCGTTGGAGAGGACGGCTGCCCGCTGAGCGCTTAGCCGAGGTGAGAGGCAGCATCCTGTTCTACTTGGGACTCAAGATCAACGCGCCAAGTCCACACGCGTAGACGCCCGGCCGTGCACTCACGAAGTGCGCCGGATTTTGTCGGCGTTCTTGAGGGCCTCGCGAGCAGAGAGTGTGCTCATGCGGTCGCGGTTGCTGGCGACATAATTCTCGACGGTCGGCAGGTCGGTCCATGCGAGCGAGCGCAACGCCCACCCGATGCCCTTGCGGATGAAGAAATCCGTGTGGGACAGGTTGGCCTCGATGCAATCGAAGAGCAGGTCGAGGTCGGTCTCGTCTTTCCTGTTGATCTGGCAGATGATCGACGACCTGCGTTTCCACATGTCGCTGTCGCCGCTCCATGAGCGCATGTGGCCGGACATGTCGCCGGGGTAGGTCTCGAGCAGCTCGCGCAGGCGGTGCGTGGCGACGTCGTCGACGTAGTCCCACCAGGCGCCGGTCACGACGAACTCTTCGAACATCGGCAGCGTGTCGAGCGTGCGGAAAGGACGGCACTTGGGCGCGCCGGCAATGTCGAGCGCGATGTAGCGCTCCTCGCGGAACTCGGCGTCGCGCCAGAGCTCGAAGACCGTGTGCTGCCAGATCGTCTTGTCGTCGAACGGATGAGCGCGCAGTAGTGCGCTGAGCAGCTTGCGGCGGACCGGCTTCTGCACGCCGCGATAGGGCATCTCGGATTTCATGTACGCGCGCATGCCCTCGGCCTTGTCGGGATTGGCATGGTCGGCGAGCGCGCGACGGATGTCGGCGACGAGCTCCTTGTTGGCCATGATCAGAGCTGCCTGCCTGTAGTCCGTGTGCGACCGTGCATGCGCCGGCTATAGCGCGCCTTCGTGCTGCAGCAGTTGCGTCTTGAGGTCGAGGCCGCCGCCGAATCCGGTGAGCGAGCCGTCGGCACCGATGACCCGGTGGCAGGGGAGCACGATCGGCACTGGGTTGCGGCCGTTGGCCTGTCCGATGGCCCGCACGGCCTTGGGCCTGCCGATGAGCGCGGCCTGCTCGCCGTAGCTGCGGGTGCTGCCGTAGGGGATGTCGCCGAGCGCGCGCCAGGCTGCCTCCTGGAATGGTGTGCCGCGCAGGTCGAGCGGCACGTCGAAGCTGGTGCGGTCGCCGTCGAAGTACTCGCTGAGCTGGAGCGCTGCTTGGCGCAGGATCGGATGGCCGGGGTCTTCGACCATGTCGTCGGGCAGCTTGACGGACGTCTCGTCACCGCGCCACGACACGGCACGCAACCCCTCGTCGGTCGCCACGAGGCCCAATGGCCCGATGGGACTGTCGATGGTGGTGTGCCAGTGCGCATCTTCTGCTGGGACGGTGCTGCTAGCGGCGGACGGCGGTGGATTCATGAGTCGCTTTCTGGATCGGGACGGGGGTCAGTGCGAGTGAGGACCGGTCGGGCGTGGACTGGACGCCGCTGCGCTGTGCCACAGGTGCTGTGCAGCCCACGAACGGTACGGGCGCCACGACTCGGCCAACGCTTCCAGCTCGGCGGCGGTGACGGCGTGGCCGACGAGACGCTCGGCGGCCCGGCGCAGGCCGAGGTCTGAGGCGGGGAACGCATCGTCCGCGCCGAAGACGCGCATGGCGATGAGGTGCGCGGTCCACGGGCCGATGCCGGGCAGTTCGCAGAGCCGCGCCACGGTGTCGTCGAGCGTGTCTGCTGCGCTCAAGTCGAGATCGCCGTTCGCGACCGCTTCGGACAGGCCCACGATGGTGTCAATGCGGCGCTGGGTGAAGCCGAGCCCGGCGAGCCCGGACGCTCCGGCATCGGCCAAGCTCGCCGCACCCGGGAACAGATGGGTCAAAGGCACCTGGACGTCGACGCAGCACCCCGATGGCGGCTCGAAGGGCGTGCCGAAGCGCTGGGCGATCCGGCCGCACATCGTGGAAGCCGCTGCGAGCGAGATCTGCTGGCCGACAACGATGCGGATCGCGGTCTCGAAACGGTCCCATGACCGCGGCACCCGCAGCCCGGGTGCCTGCCGTACCAGCGGGCCGATGAGCGGATCATCGGCCAGCGCAGCTTCGGCCGGCGACGGGTCCTCGTCTGTGCCGAGCATCGCGCGGCAGCGGCTCACCGCATCGATGATCGAGTCGTACGTCGGCAAGTGCAGCCGCAGCTGCAAGTGGTCTCGGTTGCCAGCAGCAGGCACAGCGGCGGCGCTGTTCGGCCCGACCGCCATGGGGGCGGCGCTTTCGGGCACAGCCAGCTCGGCAATGCCGGGGTGGCCGCAGGCGCTGAAGCTGCGGATATAGCTGGAGTGCCCGTCGGCATCGGCGCTGACGGCTTCGACGCCGGGGATGGCTCGAGCGCTCTGGTGCGAGATGAACGTCTCGAAGTCGAACGGCGCCAGATACGGCACCGCGAGCACGAGACCGCCGTCGAGGTGAGGCCGCTCGCCCTGCCGCCGTCTTGAGCGCAGCTCGGTCGGCGTGAAGCAGAACACCGATGTGATGGCCCGATGCAGTTGGCGCGGCCCGCCGAAGCCCGCGGCCCGGGCGATCTCGGCGAAGGTCAGATCGGTGTCGTCGATCAGGCAGCGAGCAAAGTGCGCACGACGCGACCGGGCGATGGTGGTGGGCGTCGCCCCGACATGATGCTCGAACAGCCGCCGCAGTTGTCGGCCGCTATAGCCCACGTGGGCCGCGAGCGCCTCTTCGTCGTGGTCGTCCAAGAAGCCGTCGTTGATCCGCAGCAGGGCCGCCTCGATCGGCACCGGCACGTCCAGGTCGGCGAGCGATCCGGCGCGACGCTCCGGATGGCAGCGCAGGCAGGGACGGAATCCGTTCGCCTCGGCGGCCACCGGGTTGGAGTACTGCGTCACGTTGTGCGACAGCGGTTGCGCCGAGCAGTCTGCCCGGCAGTAGATGCCCGTCGTGCGCACGGCCGATACCTGCATGAGGCGAGTCTGGCAGGCCGCATCGGACACAAACGGACATCACCAATCGAGGTCCGAACATGTCCGACTTGGCCCGCAAGTGTTGAGTTTCTCGAGAGGCGCACGTGTCAGCAGCCGCGTGCTTGTCTCGCGATGGCAGAGAGTGATTGGCTGCTGATGCCGGGAACTCGTGTTGGTGGCCGGTTCACGACGACGGCTGAACGCGGTAGTCGGGCACCACACCGCCCGAGTTCCCAGAGCCCTGCCACCAGACCACGAACGCCGTCATGCCGTCGCCCGCGTCGGTATCCACCACAACAGTGATGTCACCGTCCGTCACCTTGATCGCTTCAAGTTGCGGCGGTCCGATGCCATAGATGAGATGGCCCCAGATCCGATCTCCCCGGTCGTCGAGAGCATCGTACGACGGTGGCACGTAGGACCCGCCTGACATGCCGTACCACACGTCGTCCTCCGCGGGCCTCGCGCCACAGAACCCGCCCCCGTTCCCAAGAGCATCGGCCGCAGAATCTTCCAGCCATGACGGCACGGCGACCCTCAGATCTACGCATTGGTGGTTGTTCCACAGTTGGGCCCGTCGCGACGACAACCTGACCATGGCAACATCGTCCAAACGTTCCACTCGATCGTCCGAGACGCTGTAGATGTGAGCCTCCACGATTTGGGGAGAGGCCCCACATCCACTGGATGCCATGAGACCGATGCTCGCCACCAAAGCGACCATTGCGGCCTTGATGCGACGAGGCGGCAGCGACACGAGAGAGCTTCGGGGAATCAGATCGCGGCTGCGGTTCGCTCGATGCGTGCGAGCAGCGCCGCTGAGGGCGTGACCTTGCCGTTCAGGTAGGTGCTGAGCCTCGACGGGCTGGTGCCCACTGATGCTGCGAACTCTGCCTTGCTGGTTCCCGCGCGTACGACGGCTGCTCGGACACGGGCGGCCACGGCGGCGCGGTCGGCGCGGTCGGTTTCGTCGCGGGCGTGCTGGATCGCCAGTCTGAACAGCGCGCTCGCGCCGTCGGGTTCGCGCCAGCCCAGGCAGCGCTCGACCCGTCGAGCCACAGGCCCCCACGGCGATCTGCGGATCTCAGCGAAGACGGGACGCCAGTCGGGCACCAGGCCCCGGTCGATCACGGCAGCCAGTGCCTCCGAGGGCCATGTGCCGATGTCGTCGGACGTCTCGGCGTCGACGTTGCGGAACCGAAGTGCGCTCATACGGCACCGCCCAGCCGCAGGGCCAGCGCTTGGCAGACAGCCACGACGTCGGGCCAGCGGTGCCAGCGCGGGTCGAGGTTCTTGTAGCGGAACAGTTCGTCGGTCACGCCGCTGTCACGCGGCGACGGCTCGGCCAGCGCGATCACCAGCGAGGTCAGCACCGACGCAGGCTCGTCCGACCGGTCGGCGTAGTAGCCGTCGATGTCCGACAGCACGCCGACGGCGGTCTCGACGCCGATGTGGTCGGCGAGCGCAACGACATCGAGGTAGTCGCGCACCGCGTTGCGCTGCACCACCAGGAAGGCCTTGACGCGCAGAGCTTCCGCCTCGGTCGGCGCCACCACGACGGCGCCGTTGCCGACGTCGACCTCGACGGTCTCGAGCGGCCTGCGGCGTCGCATCTGGCGCAGCCCGGCCTCGATGCCGTCGAGGCTGCCCATGATGGTGAATGGCGGCTTGGAGGCGCGCACCGATGTCGCCCACCCCTCGGTGGCCTCCACTGCCTCCAGCACGGCTTCGTAGCGGTCGGCCAGATCGACAAGCACGTGGTCGTGGTCGAGCGAGTCGCGGTGGCCCGCATACAGCGCAGCGGCTGATCCTCCCACCAGGACGGCGTCGGGCACGACCGCCTGCAAACGCGCCGCCGACTCCATCACCCGCCGCAGCGTTGCGCTCATCTCGGCCATGCGGCTTATCATAAATGATAAGTCAACGTTCCGATGCCGTCAGCGATCGCCGCCGACCGCTGAAGGGCCGGGGAAGAGATCAGGTCTCGTTGACGCCGGATCTTCCCCTGGCTCGCCGGGCACGGCGGCGGCGCAGCCACCACCATGTGACTGCGAGCACGATTGCGATGACCGGCAGGAACGGCAGCAGCGCGGCGGCGACCAGCCCGATGCCAGTGGCGATGGCTGCCAAGGCGCCCCAGCCGCCGCTCAATGCGTCGCCGAACCCAGGCGAAGTCTCGTCTGCTTCGAGATACAGCTGCAGCATGGCGCCGCGGGCCAGCCGGCCCAGTTCGGCGCCGTCGGCAGTGACGGGGACGGCGCTGACGCGGATGTCGATGTCCAGCCCGCGGGTTGCCACGCGTCCTGCGATGCGACCGTCGGAGATCGTGTAGCCGAGCGTGGCCGTGGCTCGCTCGCCGGGCTCGATGCGGGCGAGGCTCGTGCCGTCGGGCACCGTCAGGTCGTCGTTGTCGAAACGCAGCGCGTTCGATGTCAGAGCGATGTCCGTCAGCACCGTCTCGCCATTGTTCTCCACCTCGATGCACAGGCCGACATCGCCGTCGGGCGGCGTCAGCATGTCCTTGTAGCCAAGGCAGGGATCCTCGTCGCCTGCGGCCATCCAAGCCTGCACGATCATCGATGCGCTCGGCACTGCCTCGACCGATTCGGTGATCGACAGCGTGATGGTGGCCAGGTCGACCCGGTCGCGCAGCGAGCGCAGCTGCCCGCGCAGCCGCTCCAGATCGCTCTCACGGCTGGCCAGCTCGCGTTCGAGCTCGGCCACGCCTGCTGCCTCGGTGGCTTGTGACAGGAATTCTCGCAGCCGGTTCACGCTGACCTCTGCCGTGGAGATGCGGCTGGCGAGATCCACGACGATGCCGGTCACATCCTCGGCGTTGACGGTCTGCTCCACGAGTTCGCCGACGTTCGACAGGCGTTCCAGTGCGTCCGAGAACTGCTGCGGACGCACCTTGAAGGTCAGGATGGTGCGTGCGCGGCCCTGCGTGCGGGTGTCCTGAGCGAACACGAAGCCGCCGAGACCCTCGATGATCGAAGTAGCTTGCGCCCCCGCCGCGGCGACGTCTGCCGTCTCGACGGCGATGTGGGCTGTGTAGATGATGTCGCGCCCGAGGTTGGCGGCCACGTCGGGCACGCTCGTGGCCAGAGCAGCGGTGTCTCCTTCGTCCGACGCGGGCGCGCTCTCGAGCATCGCCTCCGCGATCGTGTCGCCGCCAGCCATCATCTCGTCCTCGGACATGAACATCTCGTCCATGTCGCCACCCATCGCTCCGTCGTCCATGCTTGCGGCGAACTCCTCCATGTCTTCGTCCGAAGCGGACACGGTCGTGAACGTTGCGCGTTCGCTGCCGCCAGCATCGGCGTCATCGGAACTCATGGCGCTGCACGCCGCGGCCAGCAGCACCAGTGCCAGCGCGGCTGCCGCCGTTCGCCAAATGAGATGCCTGCTGGCAAGGCGTCCGGGCACCACGATCGAGGCCGAAGATGCTTGGATCGCAGACGCTGCCTGAGGTGCGGCGCCGGCCGTGCTCGTGTCGGCAGCCTCGCGCGGTGCGGCTCGCACGGCGTGCCCACTTGGTGTGCGGCTGTACGGAACGGTCATGACGTCCCCTCCCTGGGTTGGCCGCTCATCGAACGGCTCTACCGGAGTGACGCCCATGGTCCCGTGGTCGTTCCCGCAGGGCCATTGCGGTTGCGTGTCGGTCACGAGACCATGACGCGCCCCCGCTGTCATGCGTCCGTGCGCGCTGTCAGCGGAAGGCGGGGATGTTGGTGATCTGCTGACCCAGGATCAGCCCGTGGATCTCCTCGGTGCCCTCGTAGGTCATGACCGATTCCATGTTCGCTGCATGGCGCATCGGCGCGTACTCGGTGGAGACGCCGTTGGCGCCCATCATCGCCCGTGCGGTGCGGGCCGTGTCGATGGCGACGCGGCAGTTGTGTCGCTTGGCCATCGAGATGTGGTGCGGCCGCAGCCGGTGCTGTTCTTTGAGCTGGCCCAGTCGCATGGCCTGCAGGTTGGCGTTGGTGATGTCGGTGAGCATGTCGGCGAACTTGATCTGGCTGATCTGGAAGCCGGCCAGCGGCTTGCCGAACTGGGGCCGTTCGAGCTGGTAGCTGAGCGCCTGCTCGTAGCAGCAGCGAGCCACGCCGACGGCGCCGAAGGCGATGCCGAAGCGGGCCTCGGACAGGCAGCTCAGCGGCGCGCCGATGCTGAGCGCGTCGGGCAGGCGCATCGACTCGGGCACTTCGACATCGTCCATGTAGAACTCGCCGGTCACCGAGGCCCGCAGCGAGAGCTTGTTCTGGATCTTGCGGGCTTCGAAGCCGGGCGAGTCGGTGGGCACCAAGAAGCCCCGGAAGCCGTCGTCGGTGTTGGCCCACACAATGGCCAGATCGGCCAGCCCGGCGTTGGTGATCCACCGCTTGGCGCCGTTGAGGATCCACGAGTCACCCCGCCGCACCGCCCGGGTGGTCATCGAAGCCGGGTCGGAGCCGTGGTCGGGCTCGGTCAGCCCGAAGCAGCCGATGATCTCGCCGGCCGCCATGCGCGGCAGCCAGTGCTCCTTCTGTTCGGTGGAGCCGTAGCGCCAGATCGGGAACATGCACAGCGACCCCTGCACCGACACGAAGCTGCGCAGCCCGCTGTCGCCGGCTTCGAGTTCGCGGCAGGCCACGCCGTACGCCATGGCCGACGCGCCAGCGCATCCGTAGCCGTCGAGGTGCATGCCGAGCAGGCCCATGTCGGCGATCGTCGGGATCAGCTCCATCGGGAACGTGCCTGCCTCGAAGTGGTCGCCCACGATCGGGTCCCACTCCTTGGCCACGAACGTGGCGACCGTGTCGCGGATCATCGTTTCCTCGTCGGACAGGATTTCGTCCATCTCGTAGAAGTCCGACAGCGATGCAGGCGTTTGGCTCATGGGCGCATACTGCCGCGTCGGCGCCCGAAGGGCCAACCCGCCCCGGGCGCTCAGCCTCTGAGTACTGTGCGCTGGCATGGGTGACGACACTGTCGACGATCCGCAGGCACGCCAGCCCGGTGAGAGCCGGCTCTACTTCCGCCAGCTGCTGTCGGGACAGGACTTCGCCACCAGCGACCCGATCGCCCGCCAGATGGTGAACTTCGCCTACCTCATCGGCGACCGGGAGACCCGCGAGGCCGTCGTGGTGGATCCGGCGTATGCCGTCGACGACCTGCTCGACATCCTGGCCGAAGACGAGATGCAGCTCACCGGGGTGCTGGCCACGCACTTTCACGCCGATCACATCGGCGGGAACATGATGGGCTACAGCATCGAGGGCGTCGCCCAGCTGCTCGAACGCCAGGGCACGAAGATTCACCTGCAGGCACCCGAGGCCGAACTTGTGCGCAAGACCACCGGCATCTCGATGAACGACATGGAGCTGCACGCCCCGGGCGACGTGGTGTCGGTGGGTGCGGTGGACATCGAGCTGCTGCACACCCCCGGGCACACGCCCGGCAGCCAGTGCTTCATGGTCGGCGGGGCGCTGGTCGCCGGCGACACGCTGTTCCTGGACGGCTGCGGGCGGATGGACCTGCCGGGCAGCGACCCAGCGGCGATGTACCGCTCGCTGCACGACACGCTCGCCAAGGTGCCCGACTCGGCCGTGCTGTTTCCCGGCCACCGTTACTCGTTCGAGCCCAGCGCCACCATGGGCCAGACACGTCAGATGAACTACGTCTTCAAGCCAAGCAGCGAGGCGCAGTGGCTGATGATGTTCGGGCAGGGCTGAGAGCGGTGTCCTGCGCCGAGCGTGTGGTGGTGGCGCAGTGGCTGATGATGTTCGGGCAGGGCTGATGGCCTCGCTGCCGCCGGTGGTGAGCGCCGCCGAGCTGACTGGCCGTGACGACGTCGTGCTCTGCGACGTGCGCTGGTATCTCGACGGCCGGTCCGGCTATGACGCCTACTTCGAAGGCCACATCGCTGGTGCCATCTGGGTGGACCTCGACGCGCACCTGTCCGCGCACGGCGCGCCCGCCCATGGCCGCCATCCGCTGCCGACCGCCGAGAGCTTCGCCGCATCCTTGGGGGTCCTGGGCATCGGCCCCGACGACCCGGTCGTGGCGTACGACGACCTGAACGGCACCGCCGCGGGCCGGATGGTGTGGATGCTGCGAGTGCTCGGCCACAATGCGGCACTGCTCGACGGCGGACTGGGCTCGTGGACGGGCGCTACCGAGACGGCGCCGAGCACGCGAGCCGCCTGCGAGTGCCCGGTACGAGCCTGGCCAGACGGGGCATTCGTCGATATCGACGCAGCCGCCGACGCCGGCGCCAGCCCGGACGTCGTGCTGATCGACGCCCGCGGAGGCGACCGCTACCGCGGCGAGACCGAACCCGTCGATCCACGCCCCGGCCACATCCCTGGCGCGGTCAACGTGCCGATGACCGACAACCTCGACCCCGATGGCAGTTTCGCCGACGCTGCGACGCTCCGCGCCCGCTATGGAGCCGAGGGCGTAAAGGCGGCCGGCGGAGCAAACAACGCCGTCGTGTACTGCGGCTCAGGCGTCAGCGCCTGCATGGACGCACTGGCCATGGAGCGCGCCGGCCTCGGCCGCCCGGCGGTGTACATCGGCTCGTGGTCGCAATGGAGCCACACCGACCGCCCCGCCGAGACCGCCTGAGCGGACAGGCACAGATGTCATAGCGGGCGCGACGAGGTCGGGGAACCGGGCGGCGGGCCTGCAGAGGTGAAGCGAGTGTCCGGCGGGTCGATGGCCCATGCAGCGTCTTGATCCCAGCGGTCCTCATACACCAGCTCACGCAGCGGCCGTCGCCGCACCGGCCCGTGGCGCCCTGCGGGCCGCCCGAGCGGGATGGTGGCGTGGATTGCCACGCCCTCTGGGATGCCGAGCAGCTCGCGCAGCTCGTCCTCGACGTCGCGATGCCAGCCGGTGATGACGCCGCCATAGCCGAGCGCCCGTGCCGCCAGCAACAGATTCTGCACCGCCGGGTACACCGATGCGCCCTCGGTGAACGTGGGCTTTCGGTAGCGCACCAAGCACGCCAGGATCACCGCCGGCGTCTCTTCGAAGTGGTCCACGAAGTGCTGCATGGTGCGAGCCATGCGGGTTTTGGGCGAGTCGTCGGCAGCACCGGATCCCTGCGTGTAGCCGTCGTCGGAGCGTTTCGCATTCCAGCCATCGCGAAAGCACTGGCCGAGCAGGGCCTTCGCCTGCTGCGCCGCCGGCCCGTCGCGCAGCACCACGAAGCGGAACATCTGCCGGTTGGAGCCGCTGGGCGCCCGGCTGGCATGCCACAGGATCGACGCCAGATCCTCGTCGGGTATCGGCTCGGGCAGATAGCGGCGGATTGCTCGGGTCGTCGCCAGACCCTCGAGCAGCCCGATCGGCTCCGGCTCGGCTCCGGCCACGGACCCGGCGTCGGCTTCGCTCCTGCTGTCAGCGCCCATTCCATCTGCGGCTTCACTCATCCTCGGCCTCGCTTGTGTGTTTCGGTGGAGAACTTCAGCGGTCGCCCTGTGTCTCGTTGAGGAAGTCCACCAGCTTGACGATGGCATTCTCGGTGACGACGCCCGCGATGCGCCCGCCGCTGTCGATCACGGGGTAGAGCTCGATCTCGGCGTCTGCCATTGCCTCGGTGACCTCGCGCAGTGTCCACGACGGGCGCGCCGGGGTGATGTCGGCCGTCATCACCTCGCCGCACGTCACCGACATCCAGTCGTTGCGTTCCACATCGCGGGTATCGCTCAGTCGTATCACGCCGAGGAATTCCCGTTCGGGTCCGATCACGATGGCTTCGAGCTGCTTGCGCGGCAGTGCCACTCCCCACACGAAGTCGGCGAGCGGGGCATCGGCCTTCACGGTCGGCACCTCGGTGGACATGGCGGAGTTGACCGGCATCTCCAAGCGCCGTTCGAGATGTCCCGTGCGGCTGTCGCGCTGGAACTGCGAGACCGAGGCATTGCCGATGAGCACCTGCGACACCGCCACTGCCACCAGCGCGGGCACGACGAACAGCGGCGCGCCGGTGGACTCGGCCACGAACATCACCCCGGCCAGGGGAGTGCGGTAGCCGGCCGCCAGGAACGCGGCCACGCCGATGAAGGGAAAGAACGCCAGCGACTCGGGCCCCAGCTCGATCCAGCCGCCGACCAGGCGACCCACGATCAGGCCGAACACCGCGAGCGGGATGAACACGCCGCCCACGCCGCCTCCGGCCAGCACCGTCGACGTCGCCATCATGCGTGTGGCCAGCAACAACCCCAGCAGCCACAGCGATGCCTCGGGGTTGAGTGCCCAGTCCACCAGCTGACCCTCGGCCGTCGGACCCAGCGACAGCGGTGCATCGAACACCAACTCGCAGAGTGCGGCGAGACCGATCAGGATCCCCCCGCTGCCGAGCGCAATCAGCCACCACGGGCGTTCCGAGCCGTGGATTCGCTTGGCGATCGCCAGCACCCGGCAGAACCCCGATGCCAAGAGCCCGCACAGAGCGCCGACCAGGGCGGCGCCCAGCAGTTCCTGGCGGCCGAACTGGACGCTCACCATCTCGGTGCCGATCTCGAAGGGACGGTCGTCGAAACCGGTGACCAGCACGTACACGACGTAGCTGGAAGCGCTGGAGAGCAGGGCGGGCAGCAGTGCCCTGCGGCCCAAGTCGCTGCGGTAGGGGGCTTCGAGCGCGAACAGCACACCGGTGGCGGGCGCCTGGAAGATCGCACTGACACCTGCGGCGGCACCCGCCACGAGCAGCGCGTATCCCTCCCGGCCGCGGAACAGCCGGCGGACCACCCGCTGCATCGCGTTGCCGGCCGTGGCGCCGGCGTAAATGGACGGACCCTCGAGGCCGACCGCGCCGCCGGAGCCCACGGTCACGATGCCGGCAACCAGCCGGGCGGGCAGGTCCCTGAACCGCATCGGATGGTTGCGGTCGTGGAAGGACCGGATGTACTCCTCGGAGGTGGACGGCGCGAGCCGGCGGCCGGCATCGGCCCAGCGCAGCATGATGAC
The DNA here is from genome assembly GCA_022826045.1 of Acidimicrobiia bacterium. GTDB lineage: Bacteria > Actinomycetota > Acidimicrobiia > Acidimicrobiales > Poriferisodalaceae > Poriferisodalis. The sequence continues at coordinate 25,277 of JAJDVQ010000014.1, forward strand.
GGCGCCCCACAGCCCGAGCGCGGGAGCGATCATCCGCTGCCAGGGCGGCAGGTGCAGCACCCGCTCGAGCAGCACCTTCTCGGTCAGCACGGCGACTGCGGCCACGATGAAGCCGGTGACGACGCCCACGGCGACATATGTCGCGAAGCGAAGCAGCCGGTTTCTCATGCAGGTCGTTTCACTTCGAACGGATACGAGGTGCGGAGAGGGTGGGATTCGAACCCACGAACCACCTTGCGGCAGTTACTTCCTTAGCAGGGAAGCGCCTTCAACCTGACTCGGCCACCTCTCCAAGCGCAGCCAGCCGAAAGCAGCGAGTGCGCCGACTCAAGATAGCCCCGCACGGGGGCCGACCGCGATGCCGCCGGCCGCCGGTGCCAGCGAGACCTGCCGGTAGCTTGGCCGACGGAGGGGTGGCAGAGCGGACGATTGCGACGGTCTTGAAAACCGTTGAGGCGCAAGCCTCCGGGGGTTCGAATCCCCCTCCCTCCGCACTGAGGCAGAGCCAATCGCCCGGCTCAGGGGCTTCGGTAGACGTCGCGGCGATGGCCTATCCGGACGACTTGGATCACGAGCCGGTCATCGATGACCTCGTACACGATCCGGTAGTCGCCGACCCGAACCCGATACACAGAGGCCTCGCCGGCGAGCTTGACGCAGCCGGGAGGACGTGGCTCGCCAGCGAGCAGGTCGATCACTGCCCGAACGCGGAGCTGGTCGGCGCGTTCGAGCGCGGCGATCGCCTTGACCGCCCGGCGCGAGATCTCGACCCTGCACTGACTCATTGATGTGCCAGCTCAATCGAGCCCGAGCGCAGCCTTGACTTCCTCCCAAGGCACGTAGTCATCTTCGGCTCGGGCCGCGTCGAGCTCACGACGGTCCTCGGCCTCATCGGCGCGGTCGACGAGTTCATCGAACGCGTCGGCGCCCAGAATCACTGCGACGCGACGGCCACGCCGCGTCACGGAAATCGGCTGGCCGGACCTGCTGGCCTCGGTGATCACCTCGGCCAGGCGATTCCGCGCATCGCTGAATGCGATCTCCGTCATGTACGAATTGTACAATCACAGCACTTGTGCGAGAGCACCTGCCCGTGGATGGCTGCTTCAGGCGAGGGCGCGGGTAGCAGTCGCCACCGTGGGCACCAGGATGAAGCGGAAGCCCGCTCCGGCACTGTGCAAGGGCGGCGTTGTGCTGGCGTGACATGGCTGGAGTAGCTAGCACGCGTGAGAACCCGGGGCCATCCTCGGTTTGGCATTGCCTTGATGTGACGCTCGTGTCGTGCGGACAAACCCGCGGGAGCAATTGCAGAGAGCGCAACGCCTGGTTGGCGGCTAACTGATGCTGCTGACCTCTAACGCCATCTCGACCGTTTCGATTGTGCGTTCATCTGTCAGCCGGCATGCGGTGACTTGTGACGAGAAGAGGCCCGCTCCGGGTACGGCCTGATCGATCGGCACAACCTTGGCCCATTCGACGGGTACCACCATCTCAGTCCTCTTGTGATCGTCCGATAATGCGTTATCTCTGAAGTTGTCGTCGACTTCGGTCTGGTCCAGCAACGAACGGCTCTCGCCGCCGACTATCACCTTGGCGTCCCGCGCGGGGATCATTTCGCCGGTGACCTGGGCTATGCCCACGTACCCCGCACCACCCACGTACGCGAACACGCGATTGCCCGGTTTGAGATTGCGCAGTGGCTTCCAATACCACTCTCCACCACCGGCGTTGAGATACCCGTGCTCGCGAGCTATCTGATAGCGCACACGCTCGCCGGCGACACTGCCCAAGATGACGTAGTAGTCGCGGCCGTTCCAAGGTCGCCGCTTGCTGCGTGATGTCCGTCGAGCTGTGCTGTCTGAGGGTTGAGGTTCGCGCAGCCACGTACGCGCCAAGTACTTGCGGTCCTCCTCGGCGAAGTGCCGAAAAAAGACGGCGCTGATCGGCACCTCGTATGACTCGGCGAGGAATCGCACGATGCGCTCTGAGGCTGCGTCGAGCTCAGAGGCGACGATCGTGAACTGCTGCTCGGAGTTCACGACGTCGGGCAGCGGGCTTGCGAAGCACTCAGCGAATTCGACTTCAAGGGTTGTGTCCTCGCCGCGGTACTCGGTGAAAATCTGCTCGATATCGCTGAGGCTCAGTGCCTCCGCCCACGACCCGTAGTCGAGCACCTGCGCCACGACGGAACGCGCAGTGCGGTCTCGCTTGAGTTCAAGAACATGCACCCTGCCTTCCGCGTCGAGTCCCAGCAGGTCCACCACCCCGCCGAAGTCCGTCGTCACCTGTCTGCCGACTATGAGCAGCTCCATCCCAAGTATCGACGGTGTTCGAGCGAGCATGTCCTCCAAGCGCTCCTCGGAGTCCAAAGTCGACGCCCCAAGCGGGAGCGGATCGGTTTCAGTCATCCGCCAAATGGCCATCTCGACTGGCACGGTTCCTCCCTGAATGACACCCGCTCCGGTCAGACCGCGGGGACTGACACCGTACGGCACAAGGGCACCACAACATGCGTCCGGCCGTGTCCCAACAGCGGTGAACCGTGCCAAGAGCATGCGCCAATAGGCGCTGACCTGCGGAAACTCTGTGTCCAACAACTTGCTCTCTGGGCCTCTGACCTGCGGGTTTGAAGCCGAGGTCGACATCAAGCACGAAATACACTGAAATCTGCGTCACCTATCGGGCGCGGCCCCTTAGCCAACTCGTTCATCAGGAAGCTGCGCCCGTGGTCATCAGTTATCCGCGACGGCGCGTGCCCGGAATGGGCAATCACCCCAGCCGAGTTCGGTGCCGATTCTGAGGTTGTACGCCGACTCACGGTTCGCCCAGATCACCAACTCCGACCTGAATGCCGTCGACATGGGTCTCGCCGACGTCACCCGGCTCGCTATCCCCGCGCTGATGTTCGAGGTCGAAGCCATTGCTGCCGATCGAGATGGGCGCCTCCCCAGTTGCGACAAGGTGTAGCGTACACAGTTGCTGTGATGCTGTGAGTCACAGTCAGGCTGCGCAGGCAGTCCGACGGCATGGCCCAGGTGCCGCCCGCCCGCCGATGTGCCAGCGCCGGAGGAGACACTGTGAGAAACATCACCGTCTCGGTCGACGACGAGACGCATCGGCTGGCCCGGGTGCGCGCCGCCGAGCAGGACACCTCGGTCTCGGCGCTGGTCCGCGACTTCCTGCGACGGTTGGCTGATGGTGACGCTGCGATCATTTCAAGCGGCAGCGAAGACAACGCTGACGCGGCAAGCCAACGGCGCGCCCGTCTCTTGGCGGTCATCGAAGACATAACCGCAGCCGGCGGCGGGCTGCTCATGTCGGAGAATCTGCCACGCGATCAGCTCCACGACCGGCATGCGCTTCGTTGACACCAACGTGTTGCTGTATGCCGTCAGCTTCTCCGACGCAGAGCACGACAAGCGGGGGCGCGCCATAGAGGTTCTCACCCGAGATGACCTGGCGCTGTCGGTGCAGGTGATGGCAGAGTTCTATAACCAAGCGACACACCGTCGCCGCACGCGTGTGCTGTCTCCCGAACAGGCTCTTGCGTTTCTGAGCGGCATCGAAGCAGCAAAGATCCAGCCGGTGACGGTCGAGGTATTCGAGCTTGGCGTCGCCATCAGCGAACAAGTCGGGCTGTCATATTGGGACGGCGCAATCTTGGCCGCCGCGAAGCTGGCGGGCTGCGACGCGGTCTATTCCGAGGACATGAGCGCGGAGCAGGACTACGACGGCCTGCGGGTGATAAATCCGTTCGCAGGTCTTTGGCACGCGGCGCCTCGGACCCAATTCCTGCACCAGAATTGACTCTGGCTGTGCCGGCTCAGGAGCGTCACCGATGAATGACACCATTCCCAATCCGACAGAACACAACCAGTGGTACCCGTTCGCCAACCGGCCCCTGCCGTCGGAGGTGGACGGCCAGGCGGTCAACCCGGCCGCCATCCCGGTGTTCGACGCTGTGCCGCTGCCGCCCCGGGCCCGTTTCGTGGTGGTGGGTGCGGGCGTGCACGGGCTGTCGAGCGCCTACCACTTGGCCATGTACCTCGAGCGCACGGGCAAGGGCTCGGGCAGCGATGTGGTGCTGATCGACAAGCAGGGTCCTGGCGCAGGCGCCACCGGGCTGGCCTGCGGCTGTGTCCGCAACATGTACATGACCGGGCCGCTGCACGCCATCCTGCGAGCCAGCGTGGAGGTGTGGGAGTCCGACCCGGTGAACCTCGGCTTCCAGCAGGTCGGCTACGTGTCGGTGGGCGAGGCCAACCAGACCGACGACTATCTCAAGCTGCAGGTGTCTCAGGCAGCCAGCGGCTACCCCTCCGACGTCTACACCGGTGCAGAGGCCCGCGCTTTCCTCACCAACCTGTGGCCCGACTTCACGACCGAGAACTGCGACGTGGTGCTGCACGAGCATCGCTCCGGCTATGCCGGCACGCACCTGGCCGTGTGGGGCCTCGACCAGAAGTGCCGCCAGTGGGGCGTGCGGCGGGTGTACGGCGCCACCGTGACCGGCTACCAGTTCGACAACTCGGGCTCGGTCACCGCGGTCGAGACCACCCAGGGGCCGATTGCGTGCGAGCAGGTCGTGGTGGGTGCGGGTGCGTGGACGCCGACGCACTGGGAATGGCTGGGCGGCCCCAGCCAGCTCGACGTGCTGTATCCCGACGGCCACGTCGAATCCCAGATGGACATGTGGACCTACTGGCGGCTGCTCGAAGGCGAAGTGCTGCTGCCGCCCGGAGTCGACTTCCGCACTGCCCAGCACAAAGACTCGCCGGTGCTGCACGTCGAGCTCATGAACACGCCCGTGTACTCACCCGACGGCCGGTTCCTCAAGGACCACTTCTACTCCTATACGCGGTACGCGGCGGAGCGGGTGGGCGCCCCCGGTCTGCAGGGCGGCACGATCCCGATCAAGATCGGGCCGCGGGCGGCAGTGGAGCCCTACGGCCACCTGAACGACGAATACCAGGCCGAGGAGTGGTTCGCCGACTACTACTGCGCCACCCTGGGCATGCTGTTCAAGCGGCTGGAAGACCTGCGGCCGTACTTCAAGGAACGCCGCAACGGCGGCATCGGTGCCTTCACCCCCGACAACGTGCCGGTGTTCGACTACGTGGCCGACAACGCCTGGGTCATCGCCGACTCCAACCACGGGTTCAAGATGATCGGTGTGGGCAAGCTCACCGCCGAGATGATGGTGCACGGCGACAAGCCCGACGAGCTCAAGCCGTTCACGCTCGACCGCTACCGCACCGGCGGCACCTTCGGCGACCGCAACTCCAACTGCCCCTGGGTCTAGCCCTCCCGGGGCTGATCAGCGGACGAGGCGGCGGAGCGACTTCAGCCAGTCGTCTGAGGAGGTCCAGGCTTCCTCGCTGACCCGCTCGCGGCCCGATGAGTTGCCGTTGGCGGCAGGGAACGAGCCCAGGAACTTGACGTCACGCTGCTTCATCTTGAGCGCGCGCAAGCAGTCGGCAACCACTTCGTCGGAGATGTGACCCTCGAAGTCGAGCAGAAAGCAGTATTCGCCGAGGCCGCGCCGGGTCGGCCGCGACTCCAGCCGCGACAGGTCGAGACGGCGGGCCTCGAACTCCATGAGGATTCCCAGCAGGCTGCCCGGTTCGTTCTGCTGCTGGAACACCACAATGCTGGTCTTGTCGGTACCGCTTGCCGCCGGCACCTGGCCCTTGGCCAGCAGCAGGAAGCGGGTCTGGTTGTCGCGGTGGTCCTCGACGCCGGCCACGACGGTCTCGAGCCCGTAGATCTCAGCAGCGGTCGGGCTGGCGATGGCTGCGACGCCGGCGAGCTGCTCTTCGCCGATGCGCCGGGCTGCCAGCGCGGTCGAGGTGGCCGCCTCGATTTCGACGTCGGGCAGCTGGGTGTGCAGGAACGCACGGCACTGGGCGATGGCCACAGGGAACGACAGCACCGTGTGGATTGCCGACAGGTCGTCGGCCGTGGCGGTGCCCCGCAGCGCCATGAGGTCGAGCTGCACGTTCACGACCACTTCCCGCTGGATGAAGAAGTCGAAGTCGAACGCGAGCGCGTCCTGAGTGACGTTGACGGTGCCTTCGATGGCGTTCTCGACGGGGACGAAGCCGTAATCGACTGCCCCGTCGTCGAGCGCAGAGAGCACCTCGGGCACCGAGATGAGCGGGACAGGCGTGCACTGCGACAGGTCTGGCTGGGTCGCCAGCGCAGCCTCGGTAAAGGTGCCGTGCGGACCCATGTACCCGATGCGCGTCGACGGCGAGAGGGCAGAGGCGCCCTGGGGTGCAGCGGCAGCAGCCATCGGGGCAGGATACGCACCGGGCCGCGGGCACCCGACCCCGGGCCGCGGCGGGTAGAACGGCAGGCGATGGACGCTGAACAGATCGCCGGATTGCTGGCAGAGGTTCGTAACGGGACGGTGAGTGCCGACGAGGCGCTGGCGCGACTGCGTCGGCTGCCCTATGCGGAGATTGCCGGGGCGCGCATCGATCATCACCGAGCGCTGCGCACCGGCCATCCCGAGGCGGTGTACGGGCCCGGCAAGTCGCCGAGCCAGTGCGCCCGCATCGTGGCCGAGATGCTGAGCGGCGGCTCCGGCCCGGTGCTGCTGACCCGGGCCAGCATCGATCAGGTCGCAGCGGCACTGGCCGCGTGCCCCGGCGGCGTGGTGCACCGTCCCGCCGATCGGCAGCCCGACCCGGCTGATGGCGCCTCCATGTCTTCAGCCGACTTGGCGACGGTGGTATGGCGCGCTGCGGCAGCGCGTCACGAGCGCGTGGTGGTGGCAGCAGCGGGCACATCGGACGGACCGGTCGCGAGCGAAGCCGCAGCGGTGCTTGGGGCATTCGGCGTCGATGCCGGGATGGTGTCCGACATCGGCCTCGCGGGCCTCCATCGCTTCCTGGCCGAGATCGACACGCTCGCGTCGGCCGATGTGGTCATCGTGGTGGCAGGCATGGAGGGAGCACTCGCCACCGCTGTCGCAGGCGTGGTGCCCGCTCCGGTTGTTGCGGTGCCGACCAGCGCCGGCTACGGAGCGGCGCTCGACGGGGTGACAGCGCTGCTGGCCATGCACGCTTCGTGCGCGGCAGGCATCACCGTGGTGGGCATCGACAACGGCTTCGGCGCCGCAATGGCCGTCATGCGCATCCTGGATCTGGCGGCGAGCCGCGACGGCGGGGCCGAGTGATGCACGACATCGCGGCTGCCGACACGTCGCCGGTGACGCCGCACGCGCCGACGGCCGCATCGTCATCTGCAGGCGCCGAACGAAGTGCTCCCGACGGCACAGTGGCGTGGTTCGACCCGGTGTCGGGGATCGCCGGCGACATGGCGCTCGGGGCGCTGCTGGATGCCGGTGCAGACCTGGAGTTCGTCATCGAACAGCTGCAGATGCTGGGTGTCGACGGCTGGCAGCTCAGTGCCGAGCGCGTACGGCGGAACGAATTGGCCGCGACGCGGGCCGTCGTGGATGCCCCCGAAGGGCATCACCATCGGCGGTGGCGACACATCCGGGAGCTGCTGGAGCGCGCATCCTTGGAAGACCGGATTCGGGGCCGCGCGCTCGCAGCGTTCGAGGCGCTCGCTGTTGCCGAGGGCCAGGTGCACGGAGTGCCGCCCGACGAGGTCCATTTCCACGAGGTCGGGGCGCTCGATGCCATCGTCGACATCGTCGGCGTGTGCGCTGCGCTGGAGTCTCTGGGCGTCGATGAGGTTGCCTGCGGACCCGTGGCTGTGGGCAAGGGCACGATTCACGCCGCGCACGGCGTGCTGCCGAACCCGCCTCCCGCAGTCGCGTACTTGCTGGCGGGACACCCAGTGGTGGGCGTCGATGTCGACATGGAGCTGACGACCCCGACGGGGGCCGCCATCGTGGCCGCCCTGGCATCGGTGTTCGGGCCAGTGCCGCCCATGACGGTGACTGGCGTCGGCTTCGGTGCGGGCACCCGCGAGCTGCCTGGTCGCCCCAACGTCACCGGTGTGTTGATCGGTACTCGGACAACCGAAGTGAGCCGTGCTGATGCAGGACTGGCCGCGACTATGGCGGCCGTCGGAGGCGCCGAATTCACCGAAGAGCTGGTTGAGCTGGCCACGAATCTCGACGACGTCTCGGGCGAGCTGCTGGGGCACGTCATCGAGGAGCTGCTGGCAGCCGGCGCGCTGGATGCGTGGGCGGTCCCGATCGTGATGAAGCACGGCCGTCCGGCGCACACGCTGATGGCGCTGTGCAGCGCCGACGAAGTGACAGCGCTGGGCGACCTGATGGCGCGTCTCACCGGCACGCTGGGCTTGCGGGCGCGGACCGTCGTGCGCACGGCGCTCGAACGGCATATTTCGACTGTCCATGTAGATGGTCAGGCCATCCGGGTCAAGCACGGCCCGCACCGCAGCAAGCCCGAGTGGGCCGACGTCGTCGTCGCAGCCAGAGCGCTCGACCGCACACCGGCCGATGTCGCCCGCGAGGCGAGCACCGGCTAAGAACGGGTCTGTCGGGATGTGACAGACCCCAGGGTCGTAGAGGCTTTGGGCGGCAGGGGCGTCGTTGGCCCTGGTGGCGGGCAGTGCATCTGTGCGTGGGGTGCTTGGACGGTGCTGCTGGAGGGTTCAGGTGTTGCGTCGGCAGATGGCCTGGGGCTTTCCGGCGGCGGGGTCTGCCTCGTCGGCCTTGTTGAGGTCTGCTGTAGTGGTGGGGTCGTTGTCGTTCTTGCCGTTGGGTCGCACGAATTTGGCTTGGACGTCGAGGTTGGTGTCGCTGTAGAGGATTTCGAGGCGCTCGCAGCGGGCCGTGAAGTAGAGCTCCCAGCGTTGCCAAGTGTTGTAGCGGGCGTCGTCGGGGTCGGCGGTGCGGGCTTCGCGGATGACGGTGTCGGCGGCGACGTTGGCGGCTGTTTCGCGTGCGCTGGCGCCGCCGAGTTGTTCGGCGGTGTCGTCGACGACGTTTTGGACGAGGACGACGGCGAGGGCGGCGAGTCCGGCGACGGCGGCAACGATGAGCAGCCATTCGAGGGTGGTGAGCCCGGCTTCGCTGCGGGTGGGGGGTGTGGTGTTCATGGGGTTCCTTTGGTTGTCGGGGCGGTGGTGATGTGGGTGCCGTGCCCGTGGACGGTGCGGGTGCCGAACAGGCCTCGCACCGGTGTCGCTGCGCCATCGGTGGTGCAGACGATGTGGGCGGTGACCACAGCGATGCGAAGCTCGTCTGCCGGTTCGGTGGTGTAGGCGATCCATTGGCCGTGGGGGCCGACCGGCCGGGGTCCTCCTGTGCACAGCCGTTCGAGGCTGGGCCGGGCGGCGATGACGGCTTCGGCGGTGAGCTGTCTGGCGGTGTTCTGGTCGTATGCGGCGTCGTGGGGCCGCGGGGACCCGCAGCACACCGCAGCGGCGGTGGCGGCTTCTTGGGCGGCGAGGGTGACGGCGAGCTGGGCTTGGCCTGTGTTGCCGGCCCAGGTGATGAAGGCGACGGCCAGGGCGCACACGGGCGTGAGCGCCATGAGCTCGAGCGCGGAGGTGGACCCGCGTTCGCTGCGGGCGTGTCGGCGTCGTCGCAGCGGCGGGCGTTTCCGCTGGGCGGGGATGCGGCTGCGCTGCTCGGGCCTGGGCGCGCAGGTGGTCATGGGGCCTGGGGGTGCCCGAAGGCGGTGTTTGCGGCGGCTCGGTCGGCGAGCAGGCGGGCGGCGGGTCCGGTGAGAGGTGTGCAGTGGGGGAGCTTGGTTGTGCTGTCGGCGCGGGTGATGGTTGCGGTGGCGTGCGCTTGCAGGCTGATGCCGTCTGGCCAGATCTGGCCGGGCGCCCAGCTGGTGGCGGCCCAGGGTGCGCTCGCGCCGACGTGCACGGCGTCGGCTGTGACGGTGTGGGCGCCGGTGCGGCAGGGCACAGGGGCGGGGTCGTGGGCTGGGGCTGCTGTGGCGAGGCTGCTGGTTTGGTAGCCGGCGAGCCGGTCGGCGTCGATGCCGACGGCGCCGAGGCCGGCGAGCAGCGAGCGGGTAGCGGTCTCGCAGAGCGCGGCGAGGCCAGGCTCGGCTGCGGGTGTGTCGGCTGGCTCGTTTGGGGTGCCGGCGCTCGTGGGGTCAGGCTCGGCTGCGGGGTCGGGTGTGGGTGTGTTGGCGGGGTGGGTGGTGCAGTCGGGGTAGTACCAGTCGACCGGGCCGTGGGGCCGGTTCTGGGCGTCGCGCCAGTGGGCTGCCATGGCGGCGAGCTGTGCGGCGCTGTCGTCGAGGGCGGCCTGGGCGGCGAGCCGCTGGGGGACGGCAGCGGCGGCGACGGCCGCGAGGGCGAACGCGGGGGTCATCAGGATCACCATCAGCGACACGGCGCCGCCGCGTTCGTCGCTGCGCGGTCGCTGCGGGGTGTTCATCGGGCGGGTCCGTCGAGGCGGCATGTCCAGCGGCCCTCGGCGGCGGCGCGGCCCGGTTCGTCGGGCTGGCGGGGTGCCGCGGCTGGGTCTGCTCCCTCATCGGAGAGCGGAGGCGTCGCCGGCTCGGGGGTTCCTGCGGGGAACTGGCTGTCGGTGCCGACATCGGTGAGCGCGGGGATGGGCTGCCAGTGCCAACGGGCGTGCTGGACAGCGGCCGGGTAGGCGGCAGGAAGGGTCTCGCATTCGCTGCGCAGCCGTTCGAGCCGTGCGGCGGCGTCTGCGGCTTCGGGCGCGCCGCCGGCTTGGGCTGCGCTCGCGTCGATGAGCGCGGCGAGCGCTCGGTCGTTGATGCGCGCCGCGGCGGTACGCGACGCAGCGTGCGTGCTGTGCTCGCGGGGCGTGAGGGCGGTGTGGTCGGCGGTGAGCCCGTCGAGTCCGGCGGCCATGGCCGCGGCGAATCCGCCTGCCGCGGCGATGACGAGCAGCCATTCGAGCGTGACCATGCCCGCCGGGTTGCGTCGTCGAGGGTCGGGAGCCAGGCGGTTCCGGCGGCGCCGCGGCACAGGGCGGGGGTTCATGGCCCGGTGGCGGTGATGCCGCCGGTGAGCGAGACGAGCGGGGGGTAGATGAGGATGGCTGCAAGCGCGAGGGCGATGGCGGTGGCGGGCAGGGCGATGATCTGGTTGTGCCGCTGGGCGGTTTCGCGTTCGGCTGCGATGCGGCGCTGCCATTGGTTGTGGGCTGCGGTCAGGACGGCGTCGGCGAGGCGGGTGCCCCGGCGTGATGCGAGCGTGAGGGCGCTGAGGGTCTCGTCGAGCCCGTCGAGCCGGTAGCTCTCGGCGAGGTCGCCGAGCCCGTCGGCGGCGGGTCGGGTGTCGTTCTGGGTTGCGTGCAGCCGTCGGGCGAGGGTTCGCCACGGCAGGGTGCTGTTGGCGTGCGCGGCGCGCAGCATGGCCTGGGCGGGCTCGGCGCCGGCGTTGACTTGCTGAGCGGTGAGCGCGATCCAGGCGCTGACGGTGTGCTGGAGGTCTCGGCGGCGCTGGCGGGCGGTGTCGCGGGCGGCCTGCGCGGGCAGCAGCCAGCCCGCTGCGGTGCAGGCGGCGACGGCGGCTGTGGCTGCGGGCGCGGCGGAGGCCCACTGGGCGGCGATGGCCGTGCCGGCGAGCAGTCCCGCTGCGCCGGAGAGTGCCTGGTGGGCGAGATGCGCTGCGGGGTCGATCCCGGCGAGGCGCAGGTCGGCTGCGCGTCGGTCGCTGAGCCTGCGCGTCGCCAGCCGCCGCCAGTCGTCCCGCGGCGGCCTGTCTGCGGGACGGCGGCGGCTGGGCAGGGCTGCAGCGATGCACATCAGCAGTCCCGCGGCGAGCGCGGCGCCTGCGAGGGCTGCGATGGGGCTCACAGGGGCGGCCGTTCGGCGCGCCGCCGCGGCTGCTGCGCGGGCGGGGCGAGCGGGGAGCGGTGGGTGCGCACGGTGCTGTGATGCACGAGGAATGCGCTTGCGCCCAGGATGACCATGGCGATGAGCACCAGGAAGGTCTGCCCGGCCGGGGTGCGGTAGGGGTCGAAGTAGGCGGGGTTGTTGCGGTACATGAGCGCGATCACCGCGCCGGCGAGCGCGAGCAGCGCGATGGTCTGGGTCCACAGCGCCACGACGGCTTCGGTGCGGGCGCGGTGCACGGCGACGCTGTCGCCGATGCGCTGTGCGAGCTGTTCCAGCGACGCGGCGACAGGGCCGCCCGCTGCGGCAGCCATGCGCAGGCCCGCGGCGATGTCGGGCTCGAACACGGTGCCGGCGCCGGCGAGCTGCTCGGCGGCTGCGGTGATGCCGTGCTCGCGGGCGGCCCGAGCTGTGCGCTCTACAACCGGCGCGATCCGCTGCGGTGCGTGCGCGACGCTGGCAGCGAGCGCGTCGGCGAGTCCTGCGCCCGAGCGGGCGAGTTCGGCGAGCTGGCGTGCCCATGCCTGCCAGGCCAGCGCGAGCGCGGTGTGGCGGCGCCGCCGTGCGGGCGCAGCCGCGAAGGCAGGGCCGAGCACCCCGGCGCCGGCGGCGAGCACCCCGATGCCCCACAGGCCGCTCGCCAGGTAGCCCACGGCCAGCCCGACGATCCCCGCTGCTGCTTGGGCGGCGCCCAGTAGCAAGGCCCGCCGCGGCGACGCGGCGGGGCTGCGGGCCCGATGGCTCGGCGTGTCGGCGGAAGGTGTATGTGGCTGCGTGCCGTGCCGTGTCGGCCTTCGGAGGGCTGCCGCGGCGGTCAGCGACACGCCGACGGCGAACAGCAGCGCGAAGCCGGCGGCGTTCACCGCTGCTGCCTCGCTGGGGTCGCCCACGAGTCGGCGTCGGTGGGGTGGACGCGTTCGGCGAGGCCGGGGCTCTGCGGCGCAGCGAGATGCGCGAGGGGGCCGTCGGGCCGATCGCGCCGGAACAGGTCGCGCACCTCGAAACGGTCGCCGTCGGCGGGCAGTGTCTCGGCGATGGTGCGTATGACGCGTCGGCCGCTGTGGGGGTCGGCGGCCATGTGCACGACGAGATGGATCACCTCGGAGGCTTCCTGGACCAGTGCCGCTTGGGCTGGTGCGGTGCCTGAGGTGAGGCAGTATCTGACGAGCCGGGCGAGTGCTTGGCGGGGCGACGACGCGTGGATGGTGGCCATCGACCCGTCGCTGCCGGTGCCGCACGCCGACAGGAACGCGGCCGCTTCGGGGCCGCGCAGCTCGCCGACGATGACCCGGTCGGCGCCGGTGCGCAGGCTGCGGCGGGTGAGCTCTTCCATGCCGATCTCGCCTTCACCGTCGCTGTTGGGCTCGCGTGTCTCGGCTGCGAACACCCACGGATGGGTCTCTTCGAGGAACAGCTCGAAGGTCTGCTCGAGGGTGCAGACCACTTCGCGGCTGCCGATCTGGCCGAGCAGGGCGCGCAGCAGGGTGGTCTTGCCCGACCCCAATGCGCCGCAGATCAGCACGTTCGCCGGCGACGGGGGCCGCACGGCCGTCGCGAGGAACGCGGCGGCGTCGCCGCCCAAGGTGCCTGCTTCGATCAGGTCGTCGAGAGTGACGAGCCGGTGGCGGTGGCATCTGACGGTCAGGTACGGCTCGCCGCACACGTCCATCGCCGCGAACAGGCGCTCGCCGGTGCGCAGCCGCAGGTCCAGCAGCGGAGCGGAGTGATCGAACCGGCGGCCGGTCTGGCCGTGGGTCACCGCGAGGTGAGCGACGAAGCCGATCATCTCCGCGTCGTCAGCGAACAGCGGCCCGACGATCGTCTCCTGACGGCCGCCGGTGAGCCCCAGCACCCCGCGGCGGGGTCCGAACAGCCACACGTTCTCCACGTCGGGGCGGTCCAGGAACTGCTGCAGCGGCCCCGCGCCGAGCAGCGCTTCGAGCTCGCCGTCGATCCACGCCCGGTCCGCGTCCGACAGCACGGCGCCCTGCTCGTCGAGCGCCTCGGCTTCCAGACGAGCGATCGTCTCGGCGGCCAGGCGCCGCGACGACCCGCCGCCGCGGCCGCCTGCTGCGGCGCCTTCGCCGTCCGATGGATCGGCAGCGGTGTCGAGCCGATGGGCCTGCACCTGCTCGCGGACCGTCGCCCAGATCGACGCAGCCAAGCTCACTGCCGGGCTCCTGTTCGCCCCGCGTCTGTTCGCCCGGTGCCTGCATCTGCGGCATCCGGCCTGCCGAGGGGGTCTGCGCTGCGCGCGTCGAGCGCCGCGAGCCGTGCTGCGGCGGCGCCGAGTGCGTCGAGGGCGACGCGTTCGCTGCGGCGCGGTCGGGCGCCCAGCAGCGCCCGCTCGCGCACCGGCCCCACGCTGCCCAGCAGCACCGGCATGCACCCAGCGCCGCCGTGGGGCAGTGCAGGCATCAACTCGGCGCCGCCGCTGCGGGGCACGTGCGGCTCGGCCCCGCAGTGTGCGGCGCGCAGCTCGGTGACCGGGTCGGGCGCCGAGCGTCTCCCGAGCGCTGCGAGCACGCCGCGGAGCCCTCCCGGCGCCGCTGTGCCCGATGCCGACGCGGCGGCGACGTGCATGCACGCTGCTTGGCGCACCGGCCCCCAGATTGCGTCGGGCGCCGTGCCCGGCAGCGACACCAGCACCGTTGCGATGCTGTGATGCGTCTGGGGCAGCGCGGCGAGCTCGGCGGCGTGCTCGGCCGCCCAATGCGCGGTGCGTGCGGCTCCTGCGGGGTGAGCGGCAGCGCCGGCGAGCAGCACCCGGCCCGCGCCGCGGCGCCGCTCGGGCAGCGCCCAGCAGTGCTGCTCGATGCTGTCGGCGCGGATGCCGCGGCGGGCAGCGACCAGCGTCGGCAGCCCGCGCCGGGCGGTCGGCATCGCCGTCGCTGTGGCCGCGGCGACGCGTGCGGCCAGCCGTGTGCCGGCGGCGTCGGCGTCCACCACGAGCACCCCTTCGCCGGTGGCAGCGGCGATTCCATGCGCCAAGGCGACCGTCAGCGCTCCGCATTCGACCGGAGGCCCGTCGGCGGCGCCGTGCGGTTCGGCTGCGCTGGTGACGGTCGCCATCACTGGCGCTGTTCCCAGTGCTTGCGCCATGCCTCGTTCAGGTCGGCGCTGATGGCGTCGGTGTCGGCATCGGGCGTGACGCGCAGCAGCATGGGCGCGGCGCCGAGCCGCTGGGCGAGGCTCTGCCACCACACCCACTCGGCGGGCTCGGCCCAGATGCCCAGCAGGCCGTCGCGGTAGTGGTCCAGCCGCACCGTGCGCAGCACCGAGCGGGGCCGGCCGCCGCTGGCGGCGTCGAGCGGCACGCCGGGGTCGACCAGCAGCGCCAGGTCGCCCTGGGCGACTCCCGACGCCGACAGCGACGCGTCCACCGGCACCACCGTTTGCAGCAGCCCCGGCCCTCCGGCGGTCTCCCACGCTGCGCCCAGCGGGCTGCCCGCGGCTGCTGCCATCTGATGGTCGACAGCCCACACTGCGTTCAGTTCCGCTGCCAGAACAGCCGCGTCGCCGCCCGGCGGCACCGGCAGCACCATCGGGGGGCCTCCCAGACGGGCGGGCAGCGTCCGCCACTGCGCCCACTCGGCGGGAGGCGCGAACAATCGCAGCGCATTGCCGGTCAGCGACTCCGCGACCAGCGTGTCGATCACCCGGCGGGCACGCCCCGGGTCGCTGCCCGACGGCGACGCGCCGGGGTCGATCAGCAGCACCAGGTCGCCCTCGGCGACACCCGAGGGAACCAGGCTCGTGTCGACCGGCACCAGAACCTCCAGGCGATCCCCGAACGCCCCCGCCGCCGGCCCCGCCAGCATCCCCGCGGTCACCAGCGACCCCGCCGGCACGCTGTGGGTCAGCGCAAGACCGGCCAGCGCCGCCGCTGCACCGTCGCTCCATTCCAGGTGCGGCACCGCCCCGGGCAGCACCAGCGCCGCGTCCAGATCGCCCACTGCCAGCACATGGCCGCGGGGCAGGTCCCGCGCTGCCACCACCACAGCCGAGCGCTCGTCGAACGCGTCCGCGGTCCGCACGAAACCGGCGACGCTGCCCGTCACAAGCAGCAGCCCCCCGGCAGCCGCAACCGCACGCCGCCCGCCACCGCCCAGCCGTCTCGGCGCCCGCGCCGGCACCCCCGCGGCGGGCGCCGACCCGACGAACCCGCCCGCAGCGGCCTCTCGCAGCGCCCCCCGACGCCTGCCCGAACGCTCCCGCAGGCCGCGGATCACCGTATCCCTCCGGCACGACACGGCAACCGCGCCGACCCAGACACGGCGCCGCACAGCACCGTGCAGACAGCGCGCCGCCCGACGCCGACCAGCGGCCGACGGTTGACAGCAGCGCCGGGTCTGGCTACGTTGCGCCGCTCATGACCCGCCCCACCCACGCGAACACCCGTACCGGGGGGGGGGGGGGTGTCGCTGCCCTGTTGCGCCGCAGCACCGCCGACGCGGCGCGATTCGGCCGCGCCGCGTTCGAGCCCCGCTTGAGGGCGCCGTTGGGCTGAGTCCGCAGCGGTTCGCGTCGGGCGGAACCGCCGACGCGGGCACCGCAGCCGAGAACGCGGCACATGCCGATGCCGACGGCGCTCGGGCCTCGCAGGCCACGAGTGCGTTCGAGCAGGCTGCTGGCGGGCTGCAGTGCGACGGTCATACGCGGCACGGCACCATAGCCCTGCGGGCCGAGCCCGGCAATGAGCCGCGACGGCATGAACCTCGCAGCATCGCGCCCGGCGCCACGCGGACGCGGAGTTCGGCGTGAACCACCCCGGCCACCAGCGGGCGCCATGGCCGGCCAGGTCCGCAAGGCAGCGAGAGCGTCACCGCACCGCAAGCGGCTGTGCACGGCGGCTGGCCGGGTGGGTGTGCGTGGCTGCTGTCGTGGCAGGCGTGGCGAGCGTGCTCTCGGTGGTGTCGCCCGAACCGGCCGGGGCGAACGTCACGGGGATCGCGGTGTCGGCCTCGGGCAGCGGCTGCAGCGATGCGTCGACCCCGTCGGGCTACGACGACGCGTACGCCTGCACGCTCATCCGCGGCAGCTCGCTGCGGTTGGTGGGCTCGGCGAACAGCAACAGGCGGGAGCTGTCGCTGAGCTGGTCGCGCACCGGCGGCGTGAGCGTGTCGCAGTCCCAAGGCAAGCTGCAAGTGTCCGTGCTGGGCGCGCACACCGTCTACTCGCGTTCCAACACCGCGACGGTGCGCTGCACGTCGTCGGGCGCCGCCACCCTGACGGCCAAGGACCGCTACGACACCGACCGGATCAGGGTCAGCGTCACTTGTGAGGATCCGCCCTCTGTCAGCATCACCGGCTGGGGCGGCGACACCCGCGACGGGCCCGGCCGCATGTCCGACGGCTTCACCGTGTCCCCGTCGAGCGCCTCGTGCACCGCACGGCGCACGTCGGGCATCTCCGCAGCGGTGTCGGTCACCGACCGCTTCGGCGGCACGAGGGCAGTGTCGGTCACCACCGCCGGCACCGGCACAGTGCGAGTGCAGGTGCGCTGCACCGCGACGGGCCGCACCGCTGCCACCGCGACAGCCGCGTTCACCGCCAGCAAGCAGCCGGTCACCATCACCGGCTTAGCGGGCCGCACCGTCAACGGCCCCGGCAACATGACCGACACCATCACCGTGTCGCCGTCGAGCGCGACATGCACCGCCGCTCGCACCTCGGGCATCTCCGCCACGGTGAGCATCAGCGGCGCGGGCCTCTCGTCGCGGACCGTGTCGGTCAGCACCACCAGCACCGGCACCGTCACCGTGCGAGTCACCTGCAGCCGCAGCAACTACACCACCGCCACCGACACGGCCGACTTCACCTCACGCGAGCAACGCGTCTCGATCAGCGCCTTCAGCGGTGCGTCCCGCAACGGGCCCGGCGTCATGAACGATCACTTCAGCGTGTCGCCCTCCGACGCCGACTGCACAGCATCGCGGGTATCGGGCATCTCGGCTCGTCTCGATTTCGCCGACGACACCGGCTACAGCCGGACGCTGAGCGTCGACACCCGCACCGCGACCGGCAGCATCACCGTGCGCGTGCGATGCACTGCCACGGGTCACACCGCCGCCACCGACACGGCCACGCTCACCGCCCGCCGCGTGCCCGTGGACATCATCGGGTTCAGCAACGAAAGCCGCGATGGCCCCGGCGTCATGACCGACCGGTTCACCGTCGACCCCGACGATGCCGACTGCACTGCATCGCGGGTATCGGGCATCACAGCGGACCTTGATTTCACCGACGACAGCAGCGCCAGCCGGACGCTGAGCGTCGACACCGGCACCGCGACCGGCAGCATCACCGTGCGGGTCCGATGCACCGCGACGGGCTACACCGCCGCCACTGACACGGCGACGTTCACCGCACGTCGGGTGCCTGTGGACGTCATCGGGTTCGGCAACGGCAGCCGCAATGGCCCAGGCGCAATGAGCGACCGGTTCAGCGTCGACCCCGACGATGCCGACTGCACTGCGGCCCGGGTATCGGGCATCACAGCGGATCTCGACTTCACCGACGGCGACGGCGCGAGCCGCGTGCTCGGGGTGACCACCACCGGCACCGGCAGCGTGACGGTACGGATCACCTGCACAGCCGCCGGCTACACCGCCGCCACCGGCACGGCCACGTTCACCGCCCGTCCGGGCGTGCAGATCAGCGGCTTCAGGGGCGCCTCCCGCTACGGCGCGGGGCAGATGTCGGCCGCGTTCGCCGTCACGCCGGCCAACGCGTCGTGCGCCGCCACGCGTGTGTCGGGCGCTGCTGCCACAGCGACGGTGTCGCCTCGCACTGGCGTCGCCCGCACGGTGACGGTCACCGCCGCCGGCACGGGCACCGCGCAGGTGAGGCTGCGCTGCACCGCATCGGGGCGGGCCCCGGCCGAGCAGGTCGAGAGATTCACAGCGCGTGCGGTGAACCTGGCTGTCGGGGCGCGGGCGACATCGGGCGGGCAGTGCACCGCCGACGCGGCTCCTCCGGCAGGCACTGACGCCGCTTGGGACTGCTGGACGGGCACCGACCGTTCGCTCACGGTGGTGGTCACCGCAACGGCGTCGCTGTCGGACGTCTCGGTGGGCTGGCCGTCGGCATCGCGCACCGGCGGCGTGTCGCTGACCGCGACCCAGGGCGCGGCGCTGTTCGACGAGATCACTGGCCGCTACCAGCGCAGCAGTACCGCCGCCGTCACCTGCACCGCCGACGGCACAGCACGGGCCGTCACCGCCGTCGGCGGCACTGCGGCGCACATCGCCGGCTTCGCGGTCGACTGCCGCCTCCCGCTGCCGATCAGCGGCTTTGACGGCAGCACCGGTGCCACAGCGGCACTCAGCGACAGCTTCACAGTGCCCGCAGCAGCGAACTGCACGGCCACGCGCACCGGCGGGATCGCCGCTTCGGTTGCGTTCAGCGACAACCGCGGCGCGTCGCGCACAGTGACCGTCACCGTGGCGGGCACCGCGACCGGCACGGCCACCGTGCGCGTCTCGTGCGCCGCGTCGGGCTACGCGCCGACGGCGATCACAGCGCAGTTCACCCGCACAGGGGCGTGCAGCGAGAGCCTCGGCAGCCTCGGCAAGGGAACAGTGACGCGTTCGGGCACGCTCGCTGCGGGCTGCGTGTCATGGAAGAAGGGCAACTCCCAGACCCCGCACTTCGCGCGGCGCTACACCCTCAGCGTGCCTGCCGTGTCCACCGTCGACATCGGCGTGTCGTCGGCTGCGGTGGACGTGTTCGTGTACGCCCTGACAGGATCGGGAGCGACCGCAAGGGTGATCGCGTCCGACGACGACTCGGGCACCGGCACCGACGCTGCGGTGTCGGACGTGCAGCTCGCCGCAGGCGTCACCTACACCGTCGAAGTCACCACGTCGACAGCCAACGCCGCCGGCGCCTACACCGCGACACTCACCGTCACGCCGACCAAACAGCCGGTGAAGATCAGCGGCCTCGATGACAGCTACGGCATCGGCCAGACCCAGGCCACAGCCAGCGACGGCTTCACCGTCGAGCCCGCTGACGCCTCGTGCATGGTCTCGCCGACCGACGCGAAGATCACGGCCGGAAAAGGCGCGGACCGCACGGTGTCGCTGACCCGCAAGCCGCCGTTCTCACAGCAGGCCACCGTCAAATGCACCGCTACGGGACGCTCCGAAGGCACCGCCAAAGCCACCCTGCGCGGCCACCAGGCCATCGCCAGCCTCACTGTCACAGCGACCGGTTGCAAGACCGCTACCGGTGCCAGCACCGACTACGAGTGTACTGTCCCCCACGGCAGCGCCCTGACCGTGACCGGCGCCGCGCAAGGACCCCACAGCGGTCTGTCGCTGTCGTGGGCCGCCACAGGCGACGCGAAGATCGACAGCCAGACCCAAGCTAAGACCCAGACCGCTGCGCCCAGCGCGACACCAGTGGTGTATTCGCGCTCCGGCACCGCTGCTGTGTCGTGCACCGCCGACGGCACCGTCACCCTCACCGCCACCGCCGGAGCCCACAGCCGCTCTGTCACGGTCGCGGTCGCCTGCGGCCAGCCGCCGCCAGCGGCGGCGTGCGACGACCCGCTCGGGGTCTTGGCTGAGGGCACTGTCACCCGCAGCGGCGCGATCGCTGCTGACAGCAAGTGCACCACCGCGAACCGCGGCCGTGCGGGCACCTATTACACGCGGCGGCACACGTTCACGCTGTCGGGCCCTGCGCAGGTCACCGTCGACGTCGGCAACGACCCCGCCAACA
>JAJDVQ010000050.1 GCA_022826045.1 Acidimicrobiia bacterium
AACCGTTCGAGCCTGTCGCCCAGTTCCGCGAGGGCAAACTCGTGCAGCGACCGAGCTGGCCGACATGGACACCGCAAGAGATGAGAAACATCTGATCCGCCGTGCGGCGTTCGATCCGGCTATGTCCCGTGGAGTGGTGGGGTTTGGGGTTGAGCCTCGGTGGTGGTTGCCGGTGTGAGTTCGGCTGGGGAGTCGATGAGGTCGAATGCGGCGATGCCTTGTTGCGGGCGGTTTCGGGGGGCGGCCGTCGGTCTGCCCGGTGGCCGCTGCGCCTGCATCGTCTCTGCCTGTCGCAGTCAATGCGCCGCCGATCCGGGGCTGTGATTCAGCAAGAGCAGTCTCGGCCTGAAGCGGTGTGATTCGATCGGGAATCGAGCGGGCCCGTGAGTTCTCAGCACTGCGCCGAGTGCACGACCCTGACTGAATATGTTGCATTCCGGCTCGGGCCGGGTTACGGTGAGCGTGTGCCCGCGGCAACCTCGCTGGCGCGGTCCTGGCTCGATGATCTTCCGGGCGGGAGCTTTTTCTTCGCGTCCGAGGTGCCGGGCCGCTCCAGCGTCGTACGGCCGCTGCTGAGTCGGCTTGCGGCGGACGACAGCAGCCCCGTCCATCGCGAGATGCAGGGCTTCTACTCCAAGCTCTGGCATGAAGGCGACGAGCCCCGGATCCCCTATGCAGATCAGCTGCATGGCGCGCTGAAGCTGGCGGGAGCGGGCGGCGGGGCAGCCTCGTCATTCGCTCTCAACTGGCTCGGATGGACGCGCCAGCATCCGTGCCGGTACGACTTCGCCGTCGTCGGGAGACCGCCGACCTCGCCGTGGGAATCCGTTCGCTTTCACCGGCGCAGCAACGCCGCCAGAAGCACCTTGCACTGGGCGGAGGTCACGCTCTTGGAAGCCGTCAGGTCTTTCGGGTTCCTCGAGTGCGTTGCGTGGGACGAGGCCGCCGCGATGCTGGAGCGCGGCATCTGCCAGGAACGGCTCGGGGAAGGAGTCATGTTCCGCTGTGATCGTCTGGCATCGGTCGGCAAGGCCGAGCGCTCACAGCCACGAGAGTTCCATCGCCGGCTGACAGATGCAGTCGACGCCCTTTCTGCCGCGACGGCTGCGTGAGCAAGCGAAACGCGGCCCGCGGATCTCAGGACACGGCGGACGGCAAGCCCTGCCTTGGCACGGGGCTGTCGTGCCCGCATCGCGAGCACCGCGCAGAAGGCGCCGAGCCTGTCGATGCTCGACGCGCTGGGGCCGACGCGCCGCCGAGCGCTGACGCGGCCGCGGGAACGCCGATCCCGCGGCCGGCGAGTACCCCGAGGTCGGAGGTTTCCCGATGCCGTGCGTGCGTCCTGAGTGGACAGCGGTGAACAAGCTCGACGCGCTCCACCGGCGAGCAGAAGCCGACGACCTCGCGGGACTGACCGCCAAGGGACGCGATCTGTACGACCTCTGGGCACTGGCCCGCTCAGACCACGCGACTGCGATCCGCCGACGCACACCAGAACTGTGGGAACGAGCAGCAAGCGGCATTCGAGCCCCCGTCCCGAGGCCCGGTCACGGCTACGGCGCCAGCCCGGCACTGATGCCCGGCACAACAGCCAACGACGCTCTGCGGGTCGGCTACGAACGAGCCGTGGAAACCACCGTGTGGGGCGACGCCCCACACTTCAGACAGGCCGTCGAAGCCGCAAGAGGACTCGATCTCCAATAACCAGGGCAGGCACCAAGCCAACCGGCCTCGTCGCGGACTGCCGAAGCAGCACGATGGGCAAGACATCGGCCCCGCACCAACCAGCAAGGCATCGCCCTCCAAACAGTCATCGTCATCGTCGTCATGCTCGTCATCGCCGGCGGCGTAGCTGCCTGGAGCCTGGGCGCTCCCTGCGTACGCTGACGTTTCCTTGTCCGCGGGGAGCGCCCGCCTTTTCCCTGATTGCCTCGCTGCCTGCGGGCGGCGGGGCTTTCCGCTTTCTGTGGCCGTCGATCCTCCCCGCGTCGTGGGTCATGCTCCCGGCTGCGAGGTTGCGCCGGGGCATCGGCAGGTCGAATGCGGCGAGGCCGTGGCGCCGACGTCTTCCGGGCTTCCGCCGGGAACAGCCGCCGGCCCGTCGGCAGGATGCTGCACCTGCGGTGTCTCTGCTTGTGGCAGACGGCGCTCCAGCGAGTCGGCTGTCACTCAGCGGCGGCGTCGGGACCGGTGTGACTCACGATCGTCCGATGCACCGCCTCACGGGGCTCGGCCTGACGTTCTCGCCGGTTTGGGGGTCAGGAAGCGCACACAGTCGTCGCTTGTTATGTTGTTTTATTTCTTATTGTTCTTTGCGTAACAGCAGAATGGAATAGTTGCGGCATGAACCAACACGCAGCAGAACGCGCAACAGATCCATTGCGGGCGAGCGAGGAGGGACGCGATGAGCCAGCTGGGTGAGGCACTCGCGCGCGCTCGCACGAGCGCCCGCTACTCGCAGGACGATGTGGGGGCAGCCTTGGGCATCAACCGGGCGATGGTGTCGTACTGGGAATCCGGGACGCGAACCCCGAACGATCGACAGCTCAGCGCGCTGGCCCGGCTCTACGGCACCGAGCCGTTGGCCCTGCTGGAAGGCCGAGAATCCGAGTCCTCCCTCGACGGCCTGGCGGGGATGCTGTTGCGCGCAGAAGACGAGATCGACCCCGGAGTCGGATCGGGCGTTCGAGATTTTGTCCAGTTCTTGGATCGCTTCGCCGAGTTGGCGAGGATTCTGGATGAGCCGATCCGGGGTCTCACGCAGAGCCCGTTCGTGTTTCGGCCCAGATTCAGCCAGAAGGACGACATTCGACGCAAGGCAGAGGAAGTCCGCGCGCACCTCGGCCTCGGAGCCGGCCCGATTCCTGACCTGGATCCGATCTGCGAGACCCTCGGCGTGACGGTCTACCGCGCCCCGCTCGGATCAGACCTCAATCAAGCGCCCTCTGGGGCTTTCTTGAAGCACCCCGACGTGGGCTTCTCGATCTTGGTCAATCTGGACATGACACCGGGCCGGCGCCGCTTCACCGTCGCGCACGAACTGGCGCACGCACTCTTCCACAGTGACGAGATCAATCAGCTGCTGTCGCTCGGCAGAGGTCCGCGGGAGAGCTTCGCAGACGCTTTCGCCGGCGAGTTCCTGATGCCGAGCGAGGGCATTCGACGCTTCGCGGAAGAGGTCGGACTGCCGCCTCGCATCGCTGATCCGATCGACATCGTTCACATGCAGCGGTACTTCAAGGTCTCGTGGCCGACGGCACTGGTGCGGCTGCGCCAACTGAACGCTATTGCATCCGACCGGTACGAAGAGCTCCGCAGGACGGTGCGCCCGGTATCGCTCGCCCGGGCCCTCGGCTACAGCATCCACCCCGAAGAGATCGCACAGGATGCCGAGCGGTGGCGGGTGCAGCGCTTCCCGATGTCGTTCCGCCGAATGCTGCGCCAGGCGGTTGTGACGGAGGTCATGTCGCCGCCGACCGCCGCCTCGTTCGCCGGAGTGGCGATTCCCGACATCGTGCAGATCCTCGGCCGACCGCTCGGCGGCGAGGAGCAGGAGTCGCCTCACCTTGAGGCCGAGTTCAACGAGTTCGAGGTCACCGGCGTTGTCTGAAGGCACCCACATCGTCGACACCGTCGTGTTGATGTACTTCCTGCTCGTCGGGCAGGAAGGCCTGCTGGGCGACCTCCTCGGCAGACCGCTGCAAGTCCCGATGGCGGTCTACGACCCCGCCGATCGGGCGCGCTCGCCCGTGCCAGCGTCGCGGCCCGAGTTGCGTTCAGAGATGAGACAGTCGGTGGAGCACTACGAGACGGCGGCCGCGTTGGCCGAGGAATCGGAATCCCCCGGCCATGCGGTCAAGTCGCTCAGCAGAATCAAACGCGTCGACGATCTCTACGACGAAGGAGGCCTCATGCCGGTTGACATGACCCAGGCAGAGCAGCTCCTGGCGGCCCGACTGCAGGGCGGAGACGTTGCCGAGTACGGACTCAAGCCTCGGCTTGGGCCCGGCGAGGCGGCGTGCGTCGCAATCGCATTCGAACGCGGATGGACCATTGCCACTGACGACGCCGACGCACTCAAGGTGCTGGACAAGCTGCACCGCGGCCGGGGCCACCCCTATGAGCGCATCCGCTGGCTGCTCGTACGCGCAGCCGATGAGGGACGCATCACGCGCGAGGAAGCCAATCGGCTACACGACGAGATGCGCACGCTGGGATTCTGGGACTCCGGCCAGCCGTTCCCCTGAGTCCCCGCCTGCCGCAGTCGATGCGCCGACGATGACGAGCACTGCCGGTCTCTCGGGGATCCTCGCGGCCTCCAAGCAAGGCCCCGAGAGTCATTCGCACGACGTCCGCCTTCGTCTCGGCCCGCTGGCAGCACTTTACCGTTGGGGGTCGCCGCCGGCATCGAACACCGTTCAGCCGTTGATGATGTCTTCGGCCTCTCGCAGCTTCTCGTTGATCCATTCGAAGTCGGGGGCGTCGCCGAGGATCATGTCCTGCATGGCTGCGTAGTCCCGTTCGATCGCCTCGCGCAGCCTGGATTGGGGCACCAGCCGCAACGAACCGGGAGCGGCTTGTTCGAAACGCTTCCATGCTTGCCTGAAGGCAACAAGGTTGTGGTTTCGCACCGCGTCGAGGAGTTCGAGGTCTGACAGCGCCTGCGCGCCTGTCTCAGTGGCGGTGATCATTGCGACGTCGTAGTAGTGGCGCGAGATTCGGTTCCTGTCTTCGGGCAGACGCTGTTCGTCTCGATACCCGCAGTGCGTTCCGTGCAGAATCAGCAGCTTTTCCCAGTAGGTCCGTTGTGGCGCGAGCACCCTGATGCCGGCGACATCGAGCGAGGAATCGTGCAGTTCGTCGTCGATGAGCGCAGTGACGCCGCCGACCTGGCTGGGGCCGAGCGCGGATCTCGCGCCTGCCTCGATCTTCACGCTCGGCGTCACGTAGTCAGTGCCTCCGACCGGGTACAGCGTGGGGTACTCAATCAGGAGCGCCTGCGTATCGTCGGCACCGGGGACGACGCGGCACTCTTGGCTGATCTCGCTGAGGGAATCGGTCAGCGCAGCCCGGAAGTCTCCGAGAACATAGCTGCTGCACTCGTTGGTGAGCCTCTTCAACATCTCAGCGCGCTGCCGCTTCGACATGGCTTCTGCCGCGGTCGGATCTCGGTCTCCGCCGAAGCCCAAGTCATCTCGGTGTATGACGAGGTCGATGTCTTCGGAGAACCGGTCGATCAGTCCGAACACCTTCGAGAGCGACGTTCCACCCTTGAAGAGCAGCCGAGGGTGGCCGTCGGGCAGTCCGTTGAAGATCGCGTCGAGCGCGACGCAGACCCAGAGATCTTTTTCTGTGTAGCCGGGCAGCGTGTCGAGACGGCTCGCGGCCGCTTCGAGCACATCGCGCCTGTCTTGCTCACCGAGAGCAAGGAATGCTGCGAGTGCCGTGTTCACGCGGCGGTCGCCTGGCCGCTTACGACGCTGCGCACGAGCGGCACCGCCCATCCAGGGACGTCGCTGATGTGCTGCCCGAGGTCATGCTTCACGTCGTCAGGAAGGCAGCGCCTGAGCGCCGCGACGATCTGAGCATCACGGGCGGCATCGGGACCCAGCCAGTCCAGTGCCTGAACCGTCGCAGCAGCGGGCCTGCCGGCCCACTGCATGATTCGGGGCTTGCAATGTCGCAGCCGGACCGTTCTGCCGTCGATTCGCAGCGTCCTGGAAGCACCGTCGGTGACATAGCTCACCCGCGCCGGCACTGCATCAGTGAGACCCAGCCGGTTCGCGGCTGCCAGCCCATCGGGCATGACCCGCACGCCGTCGCGCCTCGCCAATGCCGACACGGCGGCGTCCATGTCGGCCGGCGCAGGCCGGCCCAGCACACTGCTGAACCGCGGCATGTCATACAGGCCACGCCCGATCCGGCGCAGCTTGCCGGCCCTGACCAACCGCGACAGCGCTTGGTCGACAGCCTGCCGGCTCCCCAAACCCAGAAAGTCCTGAGGGGTGCACACCCATGCTCCCGCACCGCGCTCGGCCATTGCCTTCATGATCATCTCCGCCACAGATGCCATGAGCGACCTCCCTTCGTGCCTTGCGATAGACAGAATAGCGTCAGAAACATATTCTGTATATCTGACAACACCATACGATCGAACGAACAAGCACCCGGATTGTGGAGTGTCATGTTCCCTGGCGCACTAGCGGAGCTGCCTCCGCCGCGACGACGGCGCACATCATGTGAATCACGCGGGGCAGCGCAAGATGCGGGTACCCGTGGTGTGTTCACGGTGTGGGCTGCGGGGGCGGTCCGCCACCGGTGCTGCCTGCGCTCCACGCGTCCGGCGGCCGATGATCCAGCCGCAACGGTACCTGTGCCTCAGCCGATCAGCGACATGCCGCAGGCGGCGGCCGGCCGCGGCGACGGAGCAGTGCCGCGCTCGCCGCCCGGGCCGGCTCACTCCTGCTGTTGTGCGTCGGGCTGCTGTGCGTGGGTGTGAGGGTGGGTGCTGTGGATGGCCTCGATGCGGGCAAGCCGGTCGGTGTGGTCAAGCAGCGTCAGGCTGAGCGCGTCGAACCGTTCGTCCATCCGGGCGAACCGTTCGTCGATCTGCACGAACCGTGCGTCGACTTGGGCGAATCGGGCGTTCATGTCGGACCGGAGCGTGTCGATCTTGGCATCGAGTGCGCCGATGTCCGCGTCGACGTCGGTTCGCAGTGCGTTGATGTTGCTGTGCAGGGTGTTGATGTTGCTGTTCAGTGCGCTGAAGCCGACGGCGGCGAGACCGAGCAGGCCGGTGATAAGCGCCGCTGCCAAGGCTGCCTGCATGACGCCTGCGGGTCGGCGCCGGGTGCGGGTCTCCACGGCGGCTTGCTCGCTTGCGGGCACATCGCGTCCGTTGCGCTGGGCAGCGTCCAAGATGTCGAGCAGGCGGCGGAGATCGCTCCCGCCGGCTGCGACGCCAGGCGCGCTGGGCTGTGCAGCCTCGGAGGCTCGCTCGGCGGGATCGCTGGGGCTGTCGGGCAGCTCGGCGCCGACGCTGTCGGTCACGGGTGTGATGGTAGCCAAGGTGCCTCCCGGGTCTGTGCTCGTGCGCTGCGCCGAGCACAACAGCCACGGTGACGGTAGGCATCACAGAACGTGCGATTCAAATGATTTTTGGCCTGTTTCAGCTCGTCACAGTGCAGCATGGGCTGCCGAACCGGCTGACGGCGCCAGCCCGCGGCGACCGCAGGGCGCGTCCGGCGCCTTGATGGGCTGGTCTGACCTTGGGTGTGAATGATCTCGTGTCCTGTGCCAGGCCGGCTGGTCCACTGGGACATCGAACGCGCACTCGCTCGGCAGCGTCCCGGTGAGTGGTGGGGTTTGGGGTAGTTGAGAGGGTCCGCGATTGGGTGGGCCATCGGCACGATCCTCGGTGAGAGCATTCACTCACTCATTGAGGAGGACATGTCCGATGGCCCTGTCTGATGTTGCCACAGCGCAGTTGATGGAGTCGTTTCGCGCCGGGGGCGGCGCGGAGCTGGTGAGCCAGGCCCGTCCTCTGTCGGACGGCTTGGGCGGAGCGCTCGCCCCGCTGCGGGGCAACACGATGCAGCCCGGCCAAGAGGACTGGGACGACGTGTCGTGCTGGCGAGTCGGCGGCACCTACCCCGATGCGCTGCCCCAAGCCACGCCGGAGCTCGTGGAACCGCTGGCCAGGCTGCTCGCACGATCCGCGGTCGCTGTCGCCGACGAGACGGTGACGCGTCTGCTGGACGAGGGCGCTGAACTGTCGGACGAACGCCTGAGCGCCTGCCGAGCGCAGATCCGTGCCGCCCGTGCCGTGCTCGCCGCCGGCGACGCTGCTCACTACTGACCTACAGGGCGCATTAGGTCCTACTTTGGTAGGATTACGGTATGGCGATCACGAAGCGGAAAGTCTCGATTTCACTAGACGAGGAACTTGCCAGCGCGCTGGAAGCAGGGAGCGAATCGCTCTCGGCACAGGTCAACGAGGCAGTGCGGGTCGAGTTCACGCGTCGTCGGCGTCGAGTGCTGCTCGACGAAATGCTGGACGAGTTCGAGCGCTGCGAGGGTCCTGTCGATGAGGCTCTCGTCGACAAGTACATGGAGCTGCTGGCGTGAGCCGAGCCCTCGTGCTCGACTCCGAGGCGCTGTCCAGCCTCGCTCGCCCGCAGGGACAACGATTCGGCGAGATCCGGGCTGCCTTGGAGGCCGCTCGCCGTCTCCGACGCGACATCGTGGTTCCCGCTGTGGTGCTGGCAGAGCTGTATCGGGGACCGCGGCTGAATCAAGTGGTCGATACGTGTCTCAGCCGTGAGACGGGTCTCGAGGTTCGCGACACAGATCGGGACTTCGCGCGTCTCGTCGGCAGCATCCTCGCGGCGGCGAACGCAGACTCGGGCACCCTCGTCGATGCCCACTGCGTGGCCGCCGCGGTCGAAGCAGGCGGCGGCGTCGTGGTGACCGGCGACTGCCACGATCTCGAACGGCTCGCCGCGCCGTACCCGCATGTCCACATAGCGCCGCTCTGACCGGCTCCGTCCGACCGCGCGAAGCCGTGCCTGACGGGCCGACGACCGTCGGGCGGCGTCGGTCACAGGCCGGTGCCCGAGTCACGCGTCTTGAGTCGTCGCTCGGGTTCCTCTCCCAATGCCTCGACCAGTTCCGGAATGCTCGTCTGAAGGGTCTCCCACACGATGTCGGGCTCGACGTTGCGGTACTCGTGGGTGACGAAGTCGCGCATTCCGCGGATCTTGCCCCACGGAACTTCGGGAAACGCCGCCAAGGTGGCATCCGACATGTGCGACGCGTCCGTCCCGATGTCGGCGATCATCTTGGCCGCAACGGGAAGGTTCTTCCAATCGCCGCAGAACGCTTCTTCGCCCTCGTCAGCGACGCGCGTGGCCATGGCCGCTGAGTCGATGATGTCCCGCAGACGTGCCTCGTCGCTGCGTGTCACAACGAAATAGCGTCCTCGAGCATGGAGTCGTACGGCGTCCTGCTCAGCCGAGGCAGCGACGTGATCAGCGACTTGGAGAACACCGACACCAATGCCGCTCAGATCGACTCCAAGGAGAAATGCGAGCTGGCAGCCGAAGCGCTCGTTCCCGGAGCGACGGAGCAATTGACCTTCGCCAACCTTGGCTCAAGCGAAGGGCCTGTCAGGAATTTTGTGTATCGGGCGTGGTCTGATGGTCCGCAGCCGTGGGCGCTCCCTGCGTACGCTGACGTTTCCTTGTCCGCGGGGAGCGCCCTCCTTTCGTCGGCCCATTGAGCCGGTTGCCTCACTGCCTGTGGGCGGCGGGGCTTTCGGCTTTCCGGGGCTGGAAATGCCTTCCGCGTCGCGACCGATGGCAGTGCTGTCGAAGCATTGCGAGTGAATGCTGTTGATGTGAGGTGTCTGCTCGAAGAGATACTCCGGCAACACACCCGCAATGGCAGGAGACTCCTGGGCGGATGTTCTTGCCGCTGCGGGCTAGGCGCTTGGCCCGGCTGGGCGGCTCAGCAGTCTCGGCTGCGGCGCTGGCGCATCTGGGTCTCGAGCAGGTCGAGGGCGCCGCGGTCCTTGACGCGGTTCGCGGCGCGTTTGGAGCGCATGATGTCGTGCACATCGGCCGCCTGGATGACGTGATGCTCGCCGTCTACGACGATGGTGACCGGATGGCTGTTGGCTGCGAAGTCGTCGTAGGTCATGTCGGGTGAGTAGCGGGTGGCGACATCGAAGCGTCCGTGATCGCAGACCAGGTTCCACAGCGTCTTGGTCCGCAGTGTCTCGCCGGTGTGATCGAACGGGATCTGCTCTTGGTGGCTGATGCGGATCTCCGCGTTGAGGGCCTTCAGAGCCGCTGACAGAGCATCGAAGTTCTCGGCTGTGCCGGCGATGGCCATGTCGATGTCCTCGGTGCGGTAGCCGATGTCGTAGCTCTGGACGTCGAGGGCGTAGCCGCCGACGACAACGAACCGGACTCCGAACTCGGCGAGCGTCGCAGCTATGCGGTCCAGCGCCCCGTCATGACCGCCCATCAGGAGCCGACGCGCGCGAGCCTGCTGCGGGCACCGGGCCGCTCGGCGATCGCGGCGAGGTGAAGCAGGTCGTCGTGGTCGTCATAGGGCTCAAGACGTGCGAACTGCTCCAGCCCCGCCCGGTTCAGCAGCGACTCTGTGTCGTCAAGCGACAGCGCCACCCGTCCCGACTCGATGTCGTCCAGCTCGAGCAGCGTCAGCCCGACCCTGGCAGCGAAGGACGCCTCACCGAGCCTCAGCACGCAGTTGCGGCCGTAACGGACATTCACCGCAGCGTGGCCGCCGTAGTCAGTGCGATGCGGCCACGCAGAGACCTGCCGCGCCGGCGCAGGATCGGTCCCATCCCAGCCGGGCACCGCCGCAGGAGGCGGCGCGAGCGGACCCAACCCGACGCCCGCACGCCACGAATTCTCCGCAGCGAGGGCCTCGCGGACACGGACGTAATCACAGTCGAAACGATCCTGCACAGCCGAGGCGCCGACCACCCGGCGCACCCCGACGCGCACCTCCAAGCCCACCCCGTTGGCGATGCGCTCAAGCGTCTCACAAGCCGGCCGCAGCCGGCCGGCGGAAATGTCATCGACGAGCGAGGCAGGACAGCCGGCCGAAGCAGCAAGCCGGCCACTGCTCAAGCCGGTGACCTCCCCCAGCGCGGCGATCACGATCGGCCCCCACGCCCCGCCAGACGAACCCCGGCCATACACACGCACCGGGCGCACCACCGCGACAGCAGCCTCAGAAGGCAGGCCGCTGCCAGTCTCAGCGTCGCCGCCCATGAAACCACCCTACCCACGGCACCGCACGGCATCGGATCCGGCGGGGACCACCCGAACCGTGCGAGCCCAGATCTCTTGCACCGGAATCGCATCGCTCACATGCACAGAGACCATCCGGCCCATCGCGCTGTCGCGCGGACGAGGCCGAATGAATCCACGCCCGACATGAGA
>JAJDVQ010000051.1 GCA_022826045.1 Acidimicrobiia bacterium
GCCGTCCACCAGCGACACAGCATCCGCCGGTCGGTCCTGCCGTGAATTCTCAGTCAATGTGGTCCTCTCCGCCGCTCCGGAATCCATCACCGAAGCAACTGTCTCAGACCACCCCCCTTACACAGAGGAAATGACAGTCCCGGCCCTTGGGCACGATCTGTGGCTCGAAATCGCCGTTGCGGTCCCGGGGCACGTCCAGATCGACTGACCCGACCCCGGTGCGGATCCGCTTCGGGGTGGTGCCGTTGCGCGAGTTCCCCGACCCCGCCCCGGCAGGGTCGCCCTTCTCATAGCCCAGATGGCAGGTCAGCTCCTCCCTCAGAGCACGCTCGAGCACTGCCTTGGTCAGCTGGCCCAGCAGCCCGTCGGGGCCGAGCAGCTCGACGCCCTCGCCATGAGCGCGTTCCAACAGCGCGTCCAGCGTCTCGCCGTCGACCAGCGACACCGCGTCCGGCGGTCGTGCCCGCCGTGAATTCTCAGCCAATGCGGTCCCCTCCGCCGCTCCGGAATCCATCACCGAAGCAACTGTCTCAGACCACCCCCCTTACACAGAGGAAATGACAGTCCCCTGTGGCGTCGCCGATGTGGGACCTCGCGCACGCCGTGTGGCAGTTCGCGCCGGTGTGCGGCGATGACGATCGGTGGGTGACGAATGCGTCCCCGAAAACCATGCCTGTCCATCCGTAGCCCGGCTCTACGGTGCGGCCGGAGCTTGCATCGAGCTCGCAGCGGAGGGCACCCGCCTGGCGGTGCCCGACGTATCAAATCCCGGAAAGACGTAACCCCGGCCGTTTGCCGAGGCAGGGACGGTTCCGGGGTGTTCGGAGCCACCTTAGACGCATGACCTCAGCGCCGCAACTGTCTGCCTTCGGCCTCGACGTCGTCGTGGAGCGCCTCACCGTTGAGCGCATGGGGCCGTATCTCGACTCTGCTACAGGCGACCTAGCCGTTGCCCTGCGCCTGTATGACTGGAACAGCGCTGTGGCGGGCGCCATGCATGCAGATCTCGGTCGGCTCGAGGTTGTCTTCCGAAATGCCCTTGACAGAGCGCTGAACGACCTCGCTGCCGCGAGCGGCTGGAAACAGCCGTGGTATGCCCAGGAACTGCTGTATCGGGAGCGCCAGCGTGATGCCATTGACACTGCCGTGCAGCGCGCGAGTCGCCACCGTCGCGGCTCGCCAGCGCACGGCGGTGTCATCTCCGAACTCGGGTTCGGGTTCTGGAGGTTTCTCTGCGTCCCCGCCTACCTCACGGCCCTGTGGGTGCCAGCCCTCGCGTCGGCGTTCCCGCGCCGTCCAGCCCAAGGTGACCCACGCCGCATCCGTGCCGATGTCGAGCGGCGAATGGAAGGGCTGCACGTGCTCCGCAACCGGATCGCCCATCACGAGCCGATCTTCCGCCGCAATCTTGAGCGTGATCACGCTCAGCTGCTGGAACTGATTGGATGGATGTGTGCCGACAGCCAGACATGGGCCGCCGCCGTCAGCCGCACCCCCAGCACCATCGCTGAGCGAGATCGTCGTGCATCGGCCGACTCCTGACGAGGCTCGAGAAGCGCTTGACAGCGCGATCGCTGAGACCGGATTCACGCGCGAGGAGCTCGAGGTGCAGGCTGTCGCCGGTCGCTTTGAGACCGCGCTGGCGCATCAAGACGTGGTTCTGTTTGCCGCCGCGACAGAGCTGCGCTTGAGTTCGTCGCGCTCGGCGTCGGCGCGCGTGAGGTAGTTGGCGTGGCTGGCGGGTGTGCTGAAGTGGAGGCCATGTCAACAAGTTGTGGCAGGAGGGCTCAGATCGAGAGCCGGTTCGGCCGGACGGCTGACATGTATGCGGTCTCCGAGCATCGCACCGGTTCTGACCTTGAGGCATTGATCGAGTTCGCGCAACCCGTCAGCGAAGACGTTGTCTTGGATGTCGCGACTGGTGCTGGTCATGTGGCGCTGGCATTGGCGCCGCTGGTGCCGTCGGTGGTAGCTGTCGATCTCGCGACAGGGATGGTCGACAAGGCACGTGAGCGTGGTGCCGAAGCCGGCGTGAGCAATCTCGAGTGCCGCGTCGCAGACGCCGAACGGCTTCCCTTCGAAGACGAGTCGTTCGATCTCGTCACGTGTCGGATCGCTCCGCACCACTTCGTCGACATCGACGCAGCCATCGCAGAGGTCGCGCGTGTCCTGCGCCCCGGAGGGCGATATGTAGTGGTTGACAGCATGTCGCCGGACGATCCCGGGCTTGATGCTTTTCTCGACGCGGTCGAGCGGCGCCGTGATCCGACTCATGTCCGCAGCTATCGCCGGGACGAGTGGATGCAGCTCATCGGCGGCGCTGGTCTGGTGGTGGAGCGGGTTGGGTCGGTTCGCAAGAGTCGGTCCTTCGAGTTCTGGCTTGAGCGCGGCGGCGCCCAAGGCGCAGACGCCGAGGAGCTGCGTGAGATGTTCCGCAGTGCATCTGCAGCAGCCAAGGAGTACTTCGAGATCGTGACTGACGGCGACGTCATCGAGAGCTTCAGCGACGACCAGATCGTCATCCGAGCGACGAGTCCGCGACCGTGACAGACGAGCCCGAGGTCCTGGCCGGGCGTGTCACTGAGTTCGTCAGGGTCGGTGACACGGTGCGGCGTCCTGCGACCGATTCGTCGGCGTCGGTGCGGCAGCTGCTCGTCCATCTCGAGGAGGCCGGCTTCGGCGGCGCTCCCCGGTATCTCGGTACCGAGCGTGACGGGTCGATGGTGCTCAGCTGGGTCGAGGGGTGGGTGCCGTCCGATGCCGAGTGCTGGCGGCTGGGCGCAGGCGAGCTCGCCTCGGTGGGGGAGCTGCTGGGGTCCTGTCACGACTGCGTCGCGGGGTTCGCTGCGGGCTCGGGCTTCGCTGAGGGCCCCCAGGCGGTGGGGCCGGGGCAGGTGGTGTGCCACGGCGAC
>JAJDVQ010000011.1 GCA_022826045.1 Acidimicrobiia bacterium
TCTCATGTCGGCCGCGGGTCCGTCGAGGCGGTGGATGCGCTTGTGCGGCGGGGCGGTCCGGGCCGTCGTGGGGCTCGGGCGCGTGAGCTGCTCGGGTCCAGCGCTGCTGAGCATCTGCTCGGTGTGGTCGGGCGGCGGTTCGGGCGGCAGCCGAGATCTGCGGGGAGTGAGGATTCGGGAAGGCTGCTGTCGGGGGTGCCGTGGTTCAGAGCCCGATCAGGTCGGCGATGAGTTCCCGGATCTGTTGCAGTGCGAGGGGGCCGATGTTGACGCTGGCTGCGTCGACGACGCGGTCGACGCTGAGCGTCGTGGGCAGGTGTGCCTGGGCGACGCCGAAGCCGGCGACGTCGATCTCGCTGAGCCATCCTCGCTTCGTGGTCGTGCAGGGGACGACCACGATGGCGTGCTGGCGGTACTCGAGGACGTCATCGGAGGTGACGACGACTGCCGGCCGCACGAATCCCGGCTCGCCTCTCGCCGGCGTCCCGAAATCGCAGTGGATGACGTCACCTGCTTGCATCGGCGACATCGCTGGCTGACGCATCGAGCACGGCGTGGTCGTCGGCGCTCGGCGGGACGCCAGCGAGCTGTGCCCCGATGATGCGGCGGCGTTCCCGCTGGATCAGCTTGCCGATCTGCGCGTCGAACGTCAGGCCCTCACGATCGGCAAGCTGGCGCAGCGCATCCCGTGTCCGTGTCGTCACCTTGATGGTAGTCGAGTCGGACATGCCGTTCAGTATAGTTGATGGGTGCCGCTGCCTATCCGGCGCAGCATATGGAACGCCTGCTGGGCAGATGACAGCCCTGCTTCCTCCCGGAATCTGTGAGGCCTGCCCATTGAGGCCGACCGCAGATCTTGTGCACCCGGCGTCCGAAGCCACGCAGCAGCACCTCGACCGGCTCGGCTCGCGCGACGCAAGACACGTCATCAGCCCCGAAGCCAGAAAGCCCCGCCGCCCGCAGGCAGCGGAGCAATCAGCCCAGCGAGACTGGCGAAAGGAGGGCGCTCCCCGCGGACAAGGAAACGTCAGCGTACGCAGGGAGCGCCCACGATCTAGGCGATAATCAGGCGATGGTGCAGTGAGAGGAAACGTTGACGGCTTGGGTGCCGTCTACGTACACCCCGCGTGCACCGGTTGGGCCACGGTAGAGCTCGCACGCACGTCGCGAGAAGCTGTTCCCGGTCTTGCGCTGATCGTCAACGATGGTGCATTGTGACGCGTTCCACCCTGCAGCCGGTGTATCGGTGGAACCCGTCCCGATGTCTGCCGCGCCCGCCGTTCCAGCAGCGCCGGTCAACGAGCGAAAGGCGTCGGTGCATTCGTCGACCGTGTTGATCTCATTGCCGCTGACGTCGGCGGATTCGAGGTCGCTGATCACGTCGCCGCCTCGGCTGAGCAGGACTCCGGAGACGCCGCCGGCGATGACGAGCATGACGACGATGACGATGACGGTTTGGAGGGCGATGCCTTGCTGGTCTCTGCGGGGCCGTTGGGCTGCCCATCGTGTGGCTGTTGCGAGTTTGGTTCTCATGTCGGGCGCGGGTCTGTCCAGCGCCTTGGGCGGTGGCGTGGCCGGGTGCAGTCAGCGTCGGCGGGTCAGTGTCTGATCAGGTCGGCGATGAGTTCTCGGGCCTGTCGCAGGGCGGCGGGCCGATGCTGGCGTCGGTCGTCTCGGCGGCGCGGACGTCGCTGATCTGTCGTGGGCAGGTGCGCCCGGGCGAGGTCGGGGCCGGCGATCCTGACAGCGGAGCGGTGCCTGACCGCAGTGATCTGTGACGCCGCGCGGAGTCGAGCGGGGGGTCGGTGCGGTCGGCTGGCTGGCCCGAACTGGTGCCTGTTACTGCGCCCACAGGCAGTTGATGGGGCGCAGGTAGAGGCGTTCGCCGATTCTGCCTGACTGTTCGCCGGTGTGGAGCAGGACGCCTGCTCGAAAGCTGCCGGGGGCCACGGCATTGAGCTTGTCTCGGAGCCACGCGAGGCGGTGGATCTGGTCTGAGGTGGGCGATCGGGTTGCCTTTATCTCGACGGCGACCACCCCGCCGTCGTCGCTTTCGAGTATCAGGTCTATTTCGCGGTCGTGACTGTCCCTGTAGTGAGACAGCCGGACGTGGCGGTCGGATGCGGAGAGCTGGCGCGAGATCTCGTTCGCTGCGAAGGTCTCCAGCAGTGGCCCGGTGGCGGTTGCGGTCGGAGGGGCGAGGGAGTCGGGGTCGGCGCCCAGCAAGCTGGCAGCCAGCCCGCTGTCGGTGAGGTGGTACTTGGGGCGGCGCGCGGGACGCGACGTGAGGCTGCGGGTCCAGGCGGGGAGTTCGTGAACGAGGAACACGGTGTGCAGCCATTCGAAGTACGAGGTGATGGCGGGACGGCTGGTCTGGAGCTTCCGAGCAGCGTCTGACAGATTGATCTGGCTGCTGGTGAGCCCGGCTGTCCACTGCAGCAGCGCCGGCAGCGTCGCGGTCTTGCGGATGTCGGCGAGAGCGGCGATGTCCCGCTGGACCACTGTGTCGATGTAGCTGCGAAACCACCGGCGCCGGGCACTGGAGTCCAGCCCGGCCGCCTCGGGATAGCCGCCTCGGCACAGTCGGGCAAGGTATTCGTCGCGGTCGATGGGCGTCACCGGCGCCAGGCGGGGCGCTCCCTCGAACCACTGGTCGATCTCCGTCGGCCGCGTGCCGGCCAATTCGGCCTCTGACAGCGGAGAGAGGCGGAACACCTGGACTCGGCCGGCGAGGGACTCGCTGATGTTGGGCACAGTCAGGAAGTCGGTCGAGCCGGTGAGCAGGAATCGCCCTGGTGTTCGTTCTGCGTCCACCAGCTGCTTGACGGCGCGGATGAGCCGGTCGCCGCCGAGTTGGACCTCGTCCACGGCAAGCGGATGGCGCTGGCTGACGAGGTAAGTGATCGGGTCGGCCTCGGCGAGGCTTCGCTGGGCCTCGTCGTCCAAGGAGATGTAGGTTCCCCCCCGGCTCTCGACGACGGCTCTGGCCAGCGTCGTCTTGCCGCTTTGGCGCGCCCCGTGCAGCATGACCACCCGAGCCCATCCCAGAGCGTCCTCGACTCGGGGCTGCATGTGCCTGTCGACGAGATCCATCTCCCGACCGTAACATCCAGTTGACAAACTGCCGACCAGGCAATTGACAAATTGCATCGCATCCGACTGACAGACAGCCACGCCTGTGCGATGCAAACTGCACCAGCATGCTGAAACCGGTCACGTCTGGCGGCCGTGCTGTCAAACGAGCATGAACTTGCAACAGTTGGTGGCCTAACTGTCGTGTTTTTGTGCCCGTGGGTACAATTGTGGTCATGGGCAGCCACCGGGACATGGAATGGTCCCGATGGTTCAGGACGAGCATCGTCACCAGCCCCTACCGGGCGTACATCCCAGACCGGATTCACGGCTGGTCCCCAAGCCTGGCCACGCACGCACGCGAACTAGTGCTGCGAGCGGAGAGCCGCATAGCCGATGTCAACCAGTTGAGGGGCGACGCATCCACGACCCTGCTGCGGCTGCTGACACGGATCGAGGGACTCGCCACGAGCAGCGTCGAGAACATTCGGTCCACCATGCGGTCGATGAGCCTGCTCGAATCGCTGCGTGGGCGACGACGCCCAGAGACAGACCGCGACGCCCGGCTGACGCTCGGCAGCGTGCATCTCAACACCGCCGCATTGCAGATCGCGGAACAAACGACCCCCCCGACGGTCTCCGACATCGAAGAGTTGCATCGTGTCCTGTTCACCGACACAGCCGAGCAGTTCGACGCCGGCAAGCTGCGCACCGAACAGGTGTGGGTAGGCGGCGGGCAGCACACAGTCACCAACGCGCGCTATGTGCCACCGCCGCACACCGAAGTCCCCGCACTGATGGCGGACCTCACAGCGTGTATCGCTGACCGTTCCGTGTGGATGCCGGCCACCGCGAAATCTGCTCTCGTCCACACCCAGTTCGAGACCATCCACCCCTTCACTGACGGCAACGGGCGTGTCGGCAGGGCGCTGACAGCGCTGGTGTTGCGCCGAGACGGGCATCTGCGGATGCCGGTGCCAGTGTCCGCAGCCGTCAGTGTCCGACGGGACGACTACTACAGCAGCCTGCAGGCATGGCAATCCTATGTTGGCGACCAGGACGACTCCGAGCGTCGCTCCGCTGCCATCGAGCCCGCAGCGACGTTCACCGCGGACGCCGTAATCGTGGCCTGCGGATTCGTGGAAGCGGCCTCCAAGAGCGTGGACCTGTGGGAACGCCGCTGCCGCGACGTATCAGCGAAAGCCAGAGCCAGCGCTGACAGCGTTCTAGGCGTGATGCGAACTCATCCTGCTGCGACGCTGCCGTTCATTGTGGAACGGTCCGGCTTGAAGCAACGCACCGCAGAGCGGTCGCTCAGCCGTCTCGTCGATCTAGGCGTGCTCGCCGAGAACCGCGACACCGAGTCAGGGGCGCTGGTGTTCGAAGCCCCAGGGCTGCTGAGTATCGCGGACAATCGAGATGTGCTCCTCAGCGAAGCGTGGAACCTGCACCGAGACGGGCATGCCGATCTCGGGCAACAGCTGCACGACATCGCCGAAGGCAACCCTGCTCGCCAACTCGTCGCACCTAGCAGCGACAGGGACGAAGGCAGCGAAACAGAAGAACAGCATGCTTCGTATGAGGAGGCAGCCCAGCGCGTCACGGGCAGGAAGCAGGCGCCTCGCTGCGGCCATATCGGCTCCCGCAGCGGCAAGCCGTGCGTGCGGCGAGTTGGGCACAACGGGCCTCACACCTACTGATGCCGTCAGCGCCGCCAGGGAGATGGTCGGCGCGCTGGACGGATTGGCTGGCGGACGAACCGACAGCCGAGAGACGCTGCGCTCGTTCCTGTCAGGGCAGATGGCTAGCGGCTGATCTATGAGGCATCGCTCGAAGTCGGGGGTACGTTCCGCTTCGGCGGGTGATTCACCCTGGGTTTTGCGCAGGCTGTTTGTAGTGGATTCCTGTGTTGGTTTGGTCGGTGGTGGCAGCAGCGTAGGCCGCTTCGAATTGGTCGGGCGGATGGTCGTCGAGGTAGCCGTGGATGCGGTCGGTGTTCCACCGGTGCACCCAGCCGAGGGCGGCGAGCTCGACGTCTTCGACGGTGCGCCACGGTCCTTGGCTCGGGTTGCGGATGAGCTCGGTCTTGAACAGCGCGTTGATGTTGCCGTCAAGAGCGTCGGCGGATTGGCGAAACGATTGCGTGCCGCCCTTTGCTGTCGGATGCCAGGAGCGCAGGTCAGGGACTGTTCTGGGTGTGGTTCGCAGGCTCGAATCTGTTCCGCCTGGATCTGTCCGCGCGGCCTGCTGAGTGCGCTGAAGCCCGTGGCGGCGAACGTGTGCACGGCGGTGATCAGCGCATCAGCCAGGGCGGCCGGCCTCGGGTCCGGTGCCGGCCGCCGGCCTCGGGGCTGTGCTCAGCGGGTGCGCCAAGGACGGCGGATCGGTCCGTCGAGCGCCTCGTTGCAGGCTCGGACGCGTTCATCC
This sequence comes from Acidimicrobiia bacterium, assembly GCA_022826045.1. Taxonomy (GTDB): domain Bacteria; phylum Actinomycetota; class Acidimicrobiia; order Acidimicrobiales; family Poriferisodalaceae; genus Poriferisodalis. Next base: position 5,500 of record JAJDVQ010000011.1, read on the forward strand.
CAGGCGCTGAACTGGTCCTCGGAAACGACCTGCTGGCGGCATGCGTCGGCGGCCAGCGCGCCGATGGCGAGCGCGGCTCGGCAATGTTCGCGCAGATGGTCTTCTGAGGGCAGCTCGGGGCGGCTGTCGACATAGGCGACGCCCTGCCGCCAGACGTGAAGCCCGGCCAGATCGACTCGGCTGCCCGCAAGGCGCCAGAACGCTTCGCCGACCGATTCGGGCTGCGACGCCAGCAGACTCGCCAGCCTGTGCGTGCGAGCGGGCGCTGTGCCCACCGAGACGATGTGCGTGATCTTGGCGGCGGTCTCGATGACGACGAGCACTTCTGCCATCGCTGAGGCGAAGCGCTCGCCCTCGTGCTCGCGCAGGCTGTCCGGGTCGCCGTCCTCGATGGCGGCAAGTTCGTACTGGTCGGGAGTCAGGTGCCGTTTGAGGCGCAGCACCGCTCGGGACATGCCCGAGAATCGGCTGGCGAGCTCGGCAGCGGGGTCTGCAGGCAATCCGATCTCCTTGCTCCAGTCGATGTCGCCATGGCGTCCCGCGTCAGCCACCTCCACTGCATGGCCGACGACGCGCGCCTCCACCGAGCACGGCACCTGGGTGGTGCGCACAGCCCATTCGGGGGCATCGGTGACCATCACGTCCACCGGGCGTCCTGCGGCCTCGAGGGCACAGGCCTCCAAAGCGCATCGCTTTTGGGTCCGGGTGCTGTAATCGCCGAGGTCGTCGAAGATGGCCACCAGGTCGATGTCGCTGTCCTCGGTGGCCTCCCCGCGCGCCACTGAGCCGAACACCAGCACCCGACCGGCGCCGGCGCCGATGAGCTGCGCAGCTGCCCGGCGGGCCGCAGCAAGATCCGGAGCGGCCACGTCGCCGAGATTACCGAGCCACAGCCAGCCGCTCAACCCGACCCACAGCGAGACAATCGGCTCGATGAGCAGGAGAAAGGGAGGGCGCTCCCCGCGGACAAGGAAACGTCAGCGTACGCAGGGAGCGCCCACGACCCAGGTGGTCATCAGCCGATGATGCAGTTCACAGAGTTCTAACTGGTGCTCTCTGTGTAGCCATCCCGGCTGCCAACGGATGCTTTCAAGCTCTACGAGTTGGTGATTACGCAGGTGTCGTCAGCGCCTGTTGCGTTGTTCGTATACATCCCGCCGACAAGACTGCACTGTCCAGCCGTGTAGACGTCATCGCCACTCCATGTGCAGGTGCTTGGTGGGCCGGCAGCCCAAACGCCGGTGACTGGGGAGCCAGCGTCTGGGTTGATTTCTCTGTTCTCACACTCTGCCTGCGTGTCAATACTTGAAGTTACATCTTGGCCTTCGAGGTCGCCGATTACTTCGCTGCCTCGGCTGAGCAGCACGGCTGACACGCTGCCGGCGATGACGAGCATGACGACGATGACGATGACGGTTTGCAGGGCGATGCCTTGCTGGTCTCGTTGTGGCCGTTGGGTTGCCCATCGTGCGGCTGTTGCGAGTTTGGTTCTCATGTCGGCCGCGGGCAGGCTCAGCCTTGACCTCGCCGATCTGCGATGGCTCAGTGAGCAAGCTGTCGGCTGCTATGCGTGCGCTGCCTTTGTCGGCCGCGGGACTGCCTGCCGCGGTCTGTATGTCACAGCGGGATCGGCAGCGGTCTCCCATCGGCGCAAGGCTCAAGGTGGGTCACCGTGTTGCGATCTTCCGCAGCGCTCTTTCGGCTGTTTGCTCGCAGAGGCTTGCGCGTACGTCGATCTCGGCGATGTGTTCTTCGACGCGTCCCCAGTCGAAGCCGGTGGGCGGCAGTTCGGCCGTGGCTGCTTTGAGCGCCGGCGGCAGTGCTTGTGCCATTTCGGCTGCGCGTTCGCAGAGGTTGCGCCGCGATAGACGCAGGCTGTCAGCGAGGCCTGTGAGCCCTTCGAAGGTGTCGCATTCAGAGACCCGCGACCCGCTGCCCATGCGCATCGCCAGCGGGATGTCCTGGATTGCCGTGCCGCGCCTGAACGGCAGCCAACTGGATGAGTCGTACAGCGGCGCGAGATGCATGTCCCCAGATTCGTCGAACATCCAGCTGTAGTTCTTCGCGTGAGCGTCGCTGTCGACGACCAGCCAGCGGTACAGCAGCATGTCGCGCAGGCGGGCGACGTTGCGCTCGGTGGCCGGCCCGCCGGTGTGAGCGAGCCGGCGCAAGTCGGCTGCGCCGGGGCCGCCGAGGTTCTCGTATTTGTCGGACTGGGCTCGTCCGAGGGCCTGGCAGGAGTCTTCCTGATGGATGCGTGCCCGCCCCCTGTTCGTGCGGTCGAACCGCGTGACGATGATCGCCTGCACTCCGCCGATGTCCGCAGCGGCTGTGTTCGCTGCGGGCAAGCCGAGCCCGCGGGCTGCACTCATCGTCAGGTGCTCGAAGACGCATTCGTCGGGGAAGTCTGCACGGGCCGCCTTGATGATGTGCGTGGTGGGTGTGCGCCCCCAGGTGCGCGCCCATGTTCCCTCCTCGGTGAGTCTCAGCGCAATCTTCGGCTGCATGCCGGCAAGGCTGAACGTCACAGGAAGCGTTGTGCCTGCCGGGGTCACCGCGGTCGGCACGACCGGGTAGCCGTCAAGCCAGTCCGCTATCTCGGCGTCGCTGATGGGCAGCGTTCCGCCGTTTCCTGACATCAGCGCGTCGAGACGTTCCGGCGGGCAGAACTGGACGGCTCCGGCGCAGTCCGCCCCCATCGGGGTCTCCAAGAGCCGGAGCGGGTCGCGTGCGGCTGCGCCGTACTCGGTTCGCAGATAGTTGAGCACATTGTCGTCGTCGGGGAGCAGGTTCAGCAGCCATCTGCGCACTTCGGCGCCTGTGATCCGGCTGCGGCTGAGCGGGAATCGCGCTGACAGCGGGACAGCGGCGCTGGCGATGTAGTCGGGCCGGTAGGTGAGCGTGGGACTGCGACCGCGATGTTCGATGTCGGCTGCGTGGGCGCCGTTGAGGACAACGCACAGCCGGCCGGTCACGGCGCTGTCTCGGTGCCCGCTTCGATGTGCGCTGCGAGATCGAAGGCCGGGACTGGACGTCTGGCGCGGACGAGCGCGTACCCGAGGCGGCCGAAGACTTCCATGACCAAGCCGAGTTCAACGGTGGGTTTGCCGTTCTCGGCGTCCGACAGCCATTTGACTGACACGCCGGCCTCGGCTGCGAGCTGTGCTTGGGTCAGCCCGCCGGTCTGGCGCGCATCGCGGATCGAGCGCCCCACATCGAATGGGCGCAGCAGCAGTGTGTGCTCGGCGGGGTCGGAGAAGGTTGCCATTCCGACAGAATATCACCGTTCGCACATCTTTCTGTTCTGGTGCGAACAGTGAAGTCCCCGCTCCGGAGGCATGGCATCGCCGGGGCTGCTGTGCAAGCTTCTGAGAGGAGGGCAAGAGCATTCATGCCTGCATCTCAGGCCACATTATGCTCTGAGTTGCAAGCATGAGTTCCTGTGGCAGGCAGCTCAGGCGACTGTTGGGGTTCCGCACTGGGCAAGCGTGTGCGGCCCGGCAGCGCAGCTTGGCGGCTCATCAGCCTGCTGCCGCGACAGCCCGTCGTCACCGCCGACAGCGCAGCCCGGGCACTGTCGGTGAGCGAGAGCGCAGCCCACCGGGCAGTCAGCAGGCTCGCCGACATCGGCGTGCTCGTCCAGCGCAGCGCGGGCCGCCGGAACCGGGTCTTCGAATGCGCCGACCTGATGGACGCCTTCACCGAGTCAGCACGCCGTCAACCCCCCGAATCGCTGCCGTTCCTGCCGCTGCGGGATGCTTCCGCTGCGCCCCCGACATCGCACGGATGCGGAGCGAAGACAGCCACAGGGCGACGATGCAAGCACCCCAGACCAGCACCCGGCCGACGCTGCCAAGCCGGACACCCCAGACCGTGAACCCCACGACCCACTTCCCGGCAGACGTCCGCAGTCGAAGACGCGAACCACGACACGAGCGGCATCGCTAGTCCCGGAAAGCAGAAAGCCCCGCCGCCCGAAGGCAGCGGGACAATCGGCTTGACCGGGCCGACGAAAGGAGGGCGCTCCCCGCGGACAAGGAACCGTCAGCGTACGCAGGGAGCGCCCACGACCCAGACAGCTAGCCGATGATGCACTTCACGGAGTTCGCCGAGGTGCCTTCTTTGTAGGCACCTCGGCTGCCGTCGGCGGCGCTGTACTGCTCGCAAGCGAACCTGCCGAATGCGTTCGCTGTGCCCGGCACGCCGATGGCGCCTGCAATGCTGCACTTGGAACTGCTCCAATGCCATTCGTAGTCGTCGGTGTCAGCCGGCGCGGCCTTTGCCTCCGTTACTGTGCCACCGGCGAGCGCCTCGCCTGCTCTTCTGCACTTGTCCTCTGTGTCGATTTCGGTGGCGTTTGATGTCTGCGCCTTCGAGGTCGCTGATGACATCGCTGCCTCGGCTGAGCAGCACGCCGGAGACGCCGCCGGTGATGACGAGCATGACGACGATGACGATAACGGTTTGCAGGGCGATGCCTTGCTGGTCGGTGCGGGGCCGATGTCTTGCCCATCGTGCTGCTGTTGCAAGCTTGGTTCTCATGTCGGGCGTGATGAGCAGATCCCGTTTGTCCGAACCGGCGAGTCATTGCGGACGGGAGCGGGTCAGAGGCTTCCCGGTTCCCTTGCGATGGGGTCTCGGAACTCGGTCGCGTCCGCAGCCGACAGGCGGGGTCCTGGCGGTTGCGTCACCGAGCGGAGCAACGAGCTCGCATCTGTCCGGAGCAAGCGGCCACGCCGCCGCCGGGCGATGGATGCGACTGGTGCCCTGCTAGAGTCCGAAGCGATCCAAGGCCCAACGGGTCAAGGGGGGCATGCGACCGCTAGCTACGCGTCGTGTGCCAGTCATGCGAAAGTGGAGGTGAGACGGGCCAGCTGCCCCATATGAGCGAGGCGGGACTCACTGAGTCCCCATTGTGCAGCTGGACTCTTGCCCGGAATCACGGTTCATGGCGAAGACCTCGCAAAATCTCTTTCAATTCCCGGCCTCTTGGCCGGGAATTCGAGTTTGGGAGCGAGTCTTGAGGCGGTCGGCTTCGTCGGCTGCTGTGCTCTGCGACCGACTCCAGACCGCTCGGCAGCCCGTGCCCCGGCGTGTATGACCATCGGCATACACGTTGAGGTGCCCGCTTGGCCCGACCTTCCATATCAGCATCGGCGTCTCGATCTTGGTGCCGACGGCCTTGCGCACATCCCAGTGAAATCCGAGGGGCAGTTCCTGATTGCGAACAAACTGCGGATCACGGCCGTGCCGCGCTCCAGGCTCGGCCGTTCGCCAGCGCCGCTGGTCAGCGTCCACGAGGTTTCCGTCACGGATGTGCACGCGCCGAAACCGCTGCCGGTCTGCGGCGCTGTCGAGTTCAAGACCCTGGCTTGACGGTCGGCGCATCTTGAAGATGTGCAATGGAAGCGTCCGAGGATCACGAGGACCGTCGCAGCCCGTCGCGCCCAGCCAGTCACCGAAGGCTGATGCCCAAGCGGCGGCCCGGTTGTCGTTGAGACTCATTGCGAACGCCTTGTACTTGCAGAACTGATCAATCGGAACCGTCCGCTTGAGCTCGACTTCTGCCCCAGGGGAAGTTCGTATCCGGACCGGCGCGTCGTACAGCACCGCGACCGGGCCACGGTGAATGTCGGTATAGAGGCGGTTCGCGGAGCGGCGCTCTAGGAGGTTCACGATCCGTCCCCGCCGTTCACCCTTGGTGACGGCCAGACGAACACAGTGAGCTTCGAACACAGTCCAGCCGCGCTCTTGGGCCATCTGTGCCGCATTGATCACAGGTCGCGTGCCGGAAGGCCGCATGGGTGCTCGCACCAGCCACACCATTGGACGGCGGGGGCCGTCTTGCTCAACGGCACTGGCCGAGGCTCGCCGCTTGCGTGCCTTCTCTTGGCGCCGTCGCTTCGATTGAGCGCTCACTGATGCGCACGCATGGCCACGTGGGCCGGGATCGAGAGCTCTTTGAGCTCTGCCTCACTCATCAAGTCGACGCACCGCGCCACGAAGGATCGCAGATCGCTTTCCGGTTGCTGAGGTGCGTTGCAGCTCAGCAAGTCGGACGGCGGGGTCAACCCATGCGTGTCGAAGAAGTCAACAAGCCGTTGCTCAACCCGGTCGCGCACAAGCGCATTCCAACCAGCGAGCAAGCGTCGGGGGAGCGCAGACGAGCGCAGTCCTTGCGTTGACCATGTTTCAACTTGCCGTCGCTCGTGGTCGTCTAGATCGTCCTGATGCTCGTCTGCGAATTCGGTTCGCCACTGCCCGAGCACGGACGGATCCAACGTAGGCATCGGCAACTAGCCGACGCCAAGAGGACCCTCATCTGTGTTGACCACTGTTCCCGAGGATGGATTCCAAAGCCATTCCCCCGAACTGCTGTAGTCGACGGTGGCCTGCCAGAGGTCCGATCTGATCCACTGGCCGGAGGCAGCAGCAGCGGACTCGCTGATTCTGGAGCGGTACGGCTCGAGAAGCTCAACGACATAGGGCCGAACGGACAGATCCGTGCTCAACACGTAGCCGAACAGTTTGACGAACCCGAGGAAGTTCTGTGCTCCATAGTCCTGTTCGTCAAAGGCCCGCTCAGTGAGGTCCAACAAACGGTTCTTGAGGACCGTGCCGCGCATCCGGTACCACTCGGGCTTTTGCTGCTGAGCGGCCTTGCTGAACGCCCTGAGCAGGAGTTCCTCAAGACCGCCGAGATTCGCAGATCCGGCTGGCTGAGCGGCTCCGGCCGTCTCGGGCTCTGTGAATCGGTCCATGATTTCCTCGGTCACGACGCTCTCGGCCATCAGGTTCGGGGTCAAACGTAGCGCTCTGTCGATACATCAGCAGTGTCGAATAACCGACACCTTCCGGTGCCAGCAGCCTGCTGCACACTAGGCATGAGCGGGTCAGGCGGCACCGCCCACGGCCAAGACAGCTAGCCGATGACGCACCGCGGGCCCTTGCCCGCGGAACCAGACCCAGCGACTGAATCTGTGAACACTCCGCGGCTGCCGCCAGTGCCCCGGTACTGCTCGCATTGGAACCGCGTCATCCTCGGGGCCGACGAGGCGTTTACCCCATTGTCAGCGACACTGCATTTGCTGTTGCCGCTGTCCCAACGCGCTACGGCGGGGGTGGCGTTGTTTGACTGAACGCCGACTGCGCCGACTGCGCCGACGGCGGAGATGGTCTGGCCTGTGAGGGATCGGGCGGCGGCTGTGCACTCGTCGGCGGTGCCGATCTCCGAGGCGTTGACATCCGCGGACTCGAGGTCGCTGATCACGTCGCCGCCTCTGCTGAGCAGCACTCCTGAGACGCCGCCGGCGATGACGAGCATGACGACGATGACGATGACTGTCTGGAGGGCGATGCCTTGCTGGTCTCGTTGTGGCCGCTGGGCTGCCCATCGTGCGGCTGTTGCGAGCTTGGTTCTCATGTCGGGCGCGGGTCTGTCCAGCGCCTTGGGCGGTGGCGTGGCCAGGTGCAGTCAGCGTCGGCGGGTCGGTGATGAGTTCTCGGGCCTGTCGCAGGGCGGCGGGCCGATGTTGGGAGCCTTCGCGTTTTCTTGGGACGCGGCCTGCTGGGCTCGGCGGTGTGAGGTGCGCCCGGGCGAGGTCGGGGCCGGCGATCCTGACAGCGGAGCGGTGCCTGACCGCAGTGACCTGTGACGCCGCGCGGAGTCGAGCGGGGGGTCGGTGCGGTCGGCTGGCTGGCCCGAACTGGTGCCTGCTACTGCGCCCACAGGCAGTTGATGGGGCGCAGGTAGAGGCGTTCGCCGATTCTGCCTGACTGTTCGCCGGTGTGGAGCAGGACGCCGGCTCGAAAGCTGCCGGGGGCCACGGCATTGAGGGCAGTGTCCCTTTGATTGGTGGGAATTGAGGTAGGCGAGAGGGTCCACCGCGAGGGGGGCCTCGTCCACGGCAAGCGGATGGCGCTGGCTGACGAGGTAAGTGATCGGGTCGGCCTCGGCGAGGCTTCGCTGGGCCTCGTCGTCCAAGGAGATGTAGGTTCCCCCCGGCTCTCGACGACGGCTCTGGCCAGCGTCGTCTTGCCGCTTTGGCGCGCCCCGTGCAGCATGACCGGCAGCGTCCCGGTGAGTGGTGGGGTTTGGGGTAGCTGAGAGGGTCCGCTTGCAGCGGTTGCTGCTGTTTCGGCGGCGCCGTCCGGTGCGGCGGCAGCCCGCCAGGCGTGTCTGCGTACTCTGCGGCTGCTCGGACGCCGCAACCCGGTGTCCCGTCCCGCGGGCGGCTACGCGGACAGTCCAGTTTTCACCGCCGGCACCGAGGCTTACGAAGCGCTATGCGACGGCTACGAGAACGCTGTGGGGAGCACCGTCTGGGGGCCGAGGCCGAAGTTCGAGACCGCTGTGAAAGCTGCCCGTTCGCTCGACGACGCGGGAGGCTGATCTGGCACAGTGCAGTCGCGGACGCGGGTCGTGGCTGCCGCAACCAGGTTTGTGTGTTTGTGCGGCACAAACGCACAAACCTGTGTTAGCGTGACGGCATGGGCAGCCCGTTCACACCGGACTTCGGCAAGACCCCGACTGTGCTCGCTGCCCGCGACACGCTCACCGCCGCCTGGGCCAGAGCACTGCGCACTCCCGACGACCGGCTTCGCACCTCCATACTGCTCAGCCCGCGAGGAACCGGCAAGACAGCGATGCTCAACGAATTCGAAGACATCGCGGCACAGAACGGGATGCTCGTAGTCGCCGTCGACGCCAGCACCTCCGGCATCGCAGAACGCATCTTCGAGCGGATAGAACTCGCCCGCGAACTCGGCGGAGGCGTCGCCGGCGCACTGCGCGGCCAACCAAGCGAGACAGCGAAATCGGCACGCCTCAACCTTGGCCTGGCGTCGATCGGATGGGCCGCCACCCAGCGCCTGAAACCCAAATGGAGCCTGCGACGCATCCTCACGCACCTCGCCGCGGCATCTGCTGAGCAGGGCAGCGCCATGCTCTTGACCGTCGACGAGCTCCACGCAGCGGACATCGAAGAGGCACGACGGCTCGCTGCCGACATCCAACACATGTCCAAACGCGAGAACCTGCCGTTGTGCTTCGTCGGCGCCGCCTTGCCGTTCTTCCGCGGGGTCATTCGCTCCGACCGGAAACTGTCGTTCTTCAACCGCTGCGCGAAACCGCTGATCCCGCCCATAGGCGCCGACGAGGCAGCAGCCTTCTACAAGAGCGCCGTCACGGTCGCTGGCGGAAGCGTCAGCGACGAGGCAAGCGCCGTCATGGCCGCCGGCTGCGGCGGCAACGCCTACAAAATGCAGCACATCGGAGATCAGGCATGGAGGCTTGGGGAAGCCCCGGACCGCGAGATCGACGACAACGCAGCCCACGGAGCAGTGACAGCCGCAGCTCGCATCGCTCACGACGACCTCTTCCGTCCGCTGTGGGACGAACTCACCACAAGCGAACGCCGCATCCTGGAACGCCTCGCCGACGTCCCCGACACGCTGCACATCGCCGAGTTCGCAGCCATCGAACCGGACCCTGACCGCCTCGACGCCGCCGTCACAGCGCTCGCCGACGCCGGATGCGTCGACTACGAGCACATCACAGGCACGCTCAGCCTCGGGCATCTCGGCGACCGCGACTCCATCATCGAAGCCTCATCCGTGAGTCGGCACCTGCAAGCGTCCCGAGCTGCCATTGACACCCTCCCAAGGCGATCAGCGTCCGACGACAGCAGCGGAATCACCTGCGGCAAGCCGATGCGCAGAGTCCCCGGGAACTGCATCCTGCCACCCAACCACTCAGGGCGGTGCCGCTCCAAGCGATAACAGCGACGCGCCGTCGGCGTTTGCGAAGGCATCGACCACGACTGATGCGGCCGGGCAGCCCCGTTTGGTCGCCATTCTCTGACCCATGGCACGAAGACGAGTGCGTCCACATCAGCCGGGAGCGAACCTGTCAGGAGCGAAGCCGACCGGCGCCACGCTGGTGTGGGCCGTGCTCGACGACGCCGACCTGTCGCACGCAGATCTGTCCGAAGCGGACCTCGCCGGAGCGGAATGTCTCCGCGCGAACTTCCGTCAGGCGAACATGGCACGCAGCCGACAGCCGACCGATGCGGGCCGGTGTCTACCGAGAAGCCAGCAACACCGGCAGCGAACTCTCCTCCCGCGGTGTGCCAGGCGCACGCCATGTGGTCCGCAACGTGCTCAGCAGACTTGCCAATGCCGAGACTCCCATCATCGGACGGGCAGCGCCCGGCATCTACTGGCGGCAACCGCCGCCCGCAGCGGACGACTACGGCGCGCTCCCGGTGCTGACACCGTGCGCGACATCAATTCTCGCTCCTGTCGGATCCGGCTACGCATCCGACTGCGCCCTGTCAGAACTCGGGTGGAGCACGCAGATGCCGTACCGGACAACCGTCGCTGTGCCGTACCGCAACCTCACCCCGCCTGAGTGCCCGCTAGGACCCCCGCTGACATTCGCATATCGCTCAAATCAGCGTCGCCGCGAGCTCAACTGGAACGAGGCCACCCTGCTCGAAGCAGCCTTGCGCAGCCATCTGGCCAAACTCCGACCCCCAGCCACTACCATCACCACCGCCGAACTCACACCGGCAACCACCACCGAGGCTCAACCCCAAAACCCACCACTCCACGGGACATAGCCGGATCGAACGCCGCACGGCGGATCAGATGTTTCTCATCTCTTGCGGTGTCCATGTCGGCCAGCTCGGTCGCTGCACGAGTTTGCCCTCGCGGAACTGGGCGACAGGCTCGAACGGTT
>JAJDVQ010000028.1 GCA_022826045.1 Acidimicrobiia bacterium
GCCCGCCGGTGTTGTCACTGTCACGCCGGTGAGCGCGGACGCGTCGGTCGTTGCGGTGTCGGGGGCGTTGACGTTCACCGCGGCCGACTGGCAGACCCCCCAGACGGTGACGGTGACCGCTGTCGATGACGACATCGACAATGTCGGGGACCGTCACGCGAGCATCCGCCACGACGTCAGCGGCACAGGTGCCGGTGATGTGATGGCGGACGACGTGGCGGTGGCGGTCGCCGACGACGACACCCGCGGCGTGAGCGTGTCGGCAGGCTCGCTGGCGCTCGACGAGGCCGACGACCCCGATACCGGCGGGGTTCTGGAGCACCGAGGCGCCTACACAGTGCAGCTGTCCAGCGAGCCTGCCGGCGGCGATGTGACCGTCGGTCTGGCCAGCGGCGACACGTCGGTCGCGACGGTCTCCCCGGCGACGCTGACGTTCACTTCTGCTGACTGGAGCACCCCCCAGACGGTGACGGTCACCGCGGTCGACGACAGCACGAACACAGCCAGCGGCCGCCGGACCAGCATCGCCCACACCGTCACCAGCGCCGGGGACTACGCCGGCATGTCAGCCGACAGCGTGTCGGTCACGGTCAGTCCGCTGCGCAGCGGCCCGTGCACCGCCGTCGGCGGCGATTATGACATCGACGACGACGGCCTGATCGAGATCTGCAACCTGGCCCAGCTCAACGCGATCCGCTGGGACCTCAACGGCGACGGCGCCGCTGACGTGTACCCGCCCGACAAGCACGGATTCACCGGCCACGACCCCCACGGCGCCGCCAAGCTCGCCGCCGCGTTCCCCAACGCCGCCGTCGGCATGGGCTGCCCGACCAGCGGCTGCACAGGCTATGAGCTGAGCGCCGACCTGGACTTCGACACCAACGCCAACGGCCGAGCCGACCCCGGCGACGACTACTGGAACAACGGCCTCGGATGGCACCCACTCATAGGCGGAGAGAGGCTCAACTCCGCGAGAGCGCTGTATCCATTGAGGGACACTGTTGTTGTCGATGGAACCAGTGTGTGCTGCGGCGACCGTCCTCACCCGCGCGCTCGGATGTTCACAGCAGAGTTCGAGGGCAACGGGCGCACCATCGCCAACCTGTACATCAACGACGACCTGGGTTACGTCGGACTGTTCGGCATCATCGGTCCCGGTGCACACGTTCGCAACTTCGGGCTGACCGCACCTAACGCGGACAGCGGGGTGATCGGACGCTGGCATGTGGGAGCGCTGGCCGGCGATATCGAGCGGGGCAGGGTCAGCGGCGTCTATTCCGACCTCGACGTGTCGGGGGAGTACCAGGTCGGCGGGCTGGCCGGCTCCATCTGGAACTACGGGTCCATGATCGAAAGCTATGCCACCGGCGACGTCACCGGCAGCCACATCGTTGGCGGCTTGCTGGGGATGGCCGCCGGTCGGTCCAGTGTCGCCGCCGTTTACGCCACCGGAGACATGACGGTTACGGTCGAAGTAGTTGGCGGCCTGGTCGGTTATGGCAGGTCCGGACATCTACAGGCGGCATACGCCACCGGCTCAGTCACCGTCGGACCTAAATTCTACCCGCTTCAGCGCATCGGGGGATTGGTCGGCGAGTCTGCACACTCATGGACCGAGTCGTGGATGCGAGCGACCTATGCCACCGGACGCATTACCACTCCGAACGCTGAGATCAGGGCCGGCGGGTTGACCGGGGCTTGCAGAGGGAGCGAGAGAGAACGCAGCGAAGGCAGCAACTACTGGGACGTGGAAGCCACCGGCATGGTTCATAGCCCGGGTTGCGGTTTGGGCTTCACCACTGCCCAGCTGCAGGCGCCCACCGGTTACACGGGCATCTACCAGGACTGGGACGTGGACGTGGACGTGGCTGTGGGCAGCTATTTCGGGAGCTTTCCCGGTCCGGGTGATGATCCGTGGGATTTCGGCACGTCTACCCAGTATCCGGTGCTGAAGTACTGCGCCGAGAAGCCGGGCATCGAGACCTCTGACGGGCAGCCCTACTGCCCGCTGCAACCCGACAGTCAACGCGACCCTTCAACCGGGCAAGTCGGGACGGTCTCCCATCCCGTGGTGAACGTGGCTGCGGCCACCAACACACGCGAGGGCGAGACCATTGACTTCGTCATCGCAGCCAACCCGAATCCGTCGGCCGACGTGCCGGTGAACATCTCCGTCACGGCGACCGGCGACTACGGCGTCACCGCCGAGACGAAGACTGTGACCGTCCCCGCCGGCGGCAGCCACACCCTGGGCGTCGCCACGACCAATGACAACGTGGACGAGGCCGACGGCACCGTCACCGTGACGATCGACACGGGCACGGGCTACACGGTCTCCGCCACGGCGGGCACGGCCAGCGTCACGGTCCACGATGACGACGTGCCCGAGATCAGCATCGCAGCCGTGGACGCCGATATCACCGAGGGCAGCGCAGCGGAATTTGCGTTGACTGCTGTTCCGCTGCCGGCGTCGCCGTTGACTGTGAACGTGTCAGTGGCCCAGTCCGGCGAATTCGGTGTCTCGACGGGTTCGCGTCAGGTGACGGTCGGCACATCGGGGACGGGCACGCTGTCGGTGTCGACGTCGGGCGATTCGGTCGATGAGGTGAACGGCTCGGTGACTGCGACGGTCCGCAGCGGTTCGGGGTACTCGGTGTCGTCGTCGGGGCGTTCGGCGTCTGTGGCAGTCCAAGACGACGATCACGATGATGCGTGCGTGGTGGCGTTGTGGGGTGACGGCAGCGTCAGCGGGAGGTGGGCCCATAGCCGTGCGGGCTGGTTCATCGTTCCGTCCCAAGGTGATGACAGCGTCAGCGGGTCGTGGGCCGCTAGCTGCAGTTCGGCGGCGCGTGCTGGCCGGTTTGCGCGGTTCTATACGTTCTCGCTGGACAGCCCGAGCCAGGTGACGATCGATCTGGAATCGCCGCATGGGCACACCACGTATCTGTATTTGCGCGCCGGGTTGGGCCAGAGGTCGGGTGAGGCGCTGGCAAGCGACGACAACCGCGGCGACAGGGACAACACGCGGATCCGCCACCAGCTTGCGGCAGGCGATTACACCATCGAGGCGACGACGCACCGCGCGCGGGTAGCGGGGCCATTCACGCTGACGGTCGCGGTGGCTGATGACGATGATCCGGTGTTGACAGGCGATCCGTGTGTGGTGGTGTTGTCGGGTGATGGGAGCGTCACCGGGGAGTGGGCTGCGGGGTGCGTTTCTTCGGTTCGCGGCGGCCGATATGCGTTGTTCTATTCGTTCTCTGTGGACGCTTCGAACCAGGTGACGGTCGATCTGGAGTCCTCGGTTGACACGTATATGTATCTGCGCGCCGGTGTCGGTCAGAAGCAGGGCGCTGCGCTGGAGTCCGACGATGACGGCGGCGACGGGTACGACTCGCGGATCAGCAGAACGCTGGCGGCGGGCGATTACACGATCGAGGCGACGACGTATCGCGCGTCGACACCGGGGTCGTTCACGCTGACCGTCGCTGGCATCCCGGCGCAGACGGTGGTCCAGCCGGACCTGGAGTTGCAGCAGGATCCCGAGGTCAGCATCGCCGCCAGCGCCGACATCGACGAGGGCGACGATGCGACGTTCACTGTCACTGCGGTCCCGGCGCCCGCAGCGGCGCTGGACGTGACTGTGGCGGTCACCCAGACAGGCGATTTCGGTGTGTCGCCGGGCTCGCATACGGTCACGGTTCCGGCGTCTGGCACCGCCACGCTGACGGTCGCCACGGTCGGCGACTCGGTCGATGAGCCCGACGGTTCGGTGACGGCGACGGTCGGCGTCGGGACGGGTTACACGGTCTCGGCCAGCGGCGGTTCGGCGTCGGTTGCGGTGGCCGATGACGATGTGCCGCCGCCGGCGGTGTGCGTGCCGTCTTTGCCGTCGGACGCGGTGACGGTGTCCGTGGTGACTGGCTGGCGTGGCGAGTTCGCTCATGCTGCGCATCGGCAGCGCTGGGATCGGGTGCTGGCCGCGTTGGGTGTGGACACCGGCGAGGCGGCGATGACCGTGGCTGACGCGCAGGCGGTCAGGGCGCAGTTCGACAATGCTCGTTGGGACCGCACGGTGCGCACGCTGCAGGCCATGGCCCAATGCGACACCGACCCGCCGCCTGCGGCCGACCCTGAGGTGAGCGTCGCGGCCGACGGCGGGGTCGCCGAGGGCGGCGACGCGGTGTTCACGGTCACTGCTGATCCTGCGCCGTCGGCGGCGCTGACAGTGGACGTGACCGTTTCGCAGTCGGGCGATTTCGGCGTTGCGACGGGGTCGCGGTCTGTCACGGTTCCGGCGTCGGGCAGCGTCACGCTGACCGTCGCCACGACGGATGACTCGGCCGATGAGGCGGACGGTTCGGTGACGGTCACGATCGACGGCGGCACCGGCTACACCGTCTCGGCGACTGCCGGGTCGGCCTCTGTCGCGGTGGCAGATGACGACGACCCGGCCCCGCCGCCTGCGGTGGACCCCGTGGTGAGCGTCACAGCCGGCGGCGGGGTCACTGAGGGCGGCGACGCGGCATTCACGGTCACCGCTGTTCCGGCGCCCACAGCGCCGCTGACAGTCACCGTGTCGGTCGCGCAGTCCGGCGATTTCGGCGTGTCGCCGGGTTCTCGGACGGTCACCGTCCCGGTCTCCGGCAGCGCCGCCCTCACCGTTGCCACGACAGACGACAGCACAGATGAGGCCGACGGGTCGGTCACCGTCACCGTTGACACTGGCACCGGCTACACCGTGTCCCAGTCGGCGGGCACTGCGTCGGCGGCGGTGGCCGACGACGACGACCCGCCGCCTCCGCCGCCACCGGTGGTGAACGCGGTTCCGTCGTTGTCGATCAGCGATGCGTCGGCGGGCGAGGGCGGCACGCTGGCGTTCACGGTGACGCTCAGCCCGGCCAGCGGCCGTTATGTGTGGGTGTCCTATTACGCGCGGCCCGCGTACGGGGCTGGGTTGTCGGCGACCTACGCGGACTTCGCGCAGGCCTACGGGATGCTGACCTTCAGACCCGGCGAGACGGCCAAGACCGTCACCGTGGCAGCGGTCGACGACAGCCGACCTGAAGGCGACGAGACGTTCGTCGTCGTGCTGTACTCCGCAGTCCAAGCAGCAGTCGCCGACCGCGAAGGCATCGGCACCATCACCGACAACGACTGACACCCCTCGGCACGCCATCGTCCGGCGGTGGCCGAGAAGCCCTATCCGTCGTGTTCGCTTTCCGGGCTGCCTGATCGGCCTGCCGGACGGACCTCCGCGATCAGGTCGCCAGGCTCGAGCAGCGATCCCGAGGCTGCGGCCACCGAGATGACCGTGCCGGTGACGGGTGCCGAGATCGACGACTCCATCTTCATGGCCTCGATGACCGCGACCGTGTCCCCGGCCTCTATCTGATCGCCTTCGGACACCGACACGTTCACCGAGCCCCGGAACGGTGCCGCCACGTGACCCGGCACGCTGGGATCAGCCCGGGCGTGCTCAGGCCGATCCACGGCCACGGTGCGATCGAGCGTGTCGATGTCGCGGGGCTGACCGTTCACCCTGAAGCTCACCAGGCGAATGCCCTCGTCGTTCGGCTCGCCGATGGACCGCAGGCCCAGCAGCAGCCGCACGCCCGGGCCGAGCACCACGGCGGTGTCGTTGTCGTGAGGGTCCAGCCCGTACCAGAACAGCAGCGACGGCAGCACCGACAGGTCGCCGTAGCGGTGGGTGTTCTCGCTCTGCGCGGCCGAAGGCGTGGGAAACAGCAGCCGATTCAGCGTGGCGGCGCGGTCGGCCGCCAAGCCCGTCATGTCGTCGTCGGTGAGGTCCTTGGTCTTGGGCGCCCAGTCGCGGCCCTCGGTGGCGTGGGTCCGGAAGGGTTCGGGGAAGCCGCCCGGCGGGGTGCCGAGTTCGCCGTGCAGAAAGCCGATGACGCTGTCGGGCAGGTCGGCCCCGGCCGGATCGCCTGCCAGCTCGGCGGGCGAGACGCCCGAGGCCACGAGGTGCAAGGCGAGATCGCCGACAACCTTCGACGACGGGGTGACCTTGATGGGGCGGCCGAGCAGGTCGCTGCAGGCCGCATACAGGCGCTCGACTTCCTCGAAACGGTGCCCCAGGCCCAGCGCCCGGGCCTGCGACCGCAAGTTCGACAGCTGCCCGCCGGGTATCTCGTGGCGGTAGACGGTGCCCGTGGGCGACGGCAGGCCGGCTTCGAACGGCGCGTACACGTGCCGCACGGCTTCCCAGTAGGGCTCCATGTCGCCGATCGCGTCGAGACTGAGCCCGGTAGCCCGGTCGGTGTCGTCGGTCATCGCCACGATCGAGGCGATGGACGGCTGGGAGGTCATCCCCGACAGGGGCGGGGCAGCACCGTCGATGGCATCCACCCCGGCGTCGATAGCTGCAAGGTAGGTGGCGAGCTGCCCGCCGCCGGTGTCGTGGGTGTGCAGGTGCACTGGCTGGGCGAACCGATCTCGCAGCGCACTGACGAGCACCTCCGCGGCTGGCGGGCGCAGCAGCCCCGCCATGTCCTTGATGCACAGGATGTGCACCCCGGCGGCGTCGAGATGCTCGGCGACGCTCAAGTAGTAGTCGAGGGTGTAGAGGTCCTCGTCGGGGCTGGACAGGTTGCCCGAGTAGCAGATGGTGCCCTCGGCCACCGCACCGGCCTCGATCACGGCTTCGATGGCGGGCCGCATCTGGTCGATGGAGTTGAACGCGTCGAAGACTCGGAAGATGTCCATCCCGCACTCGGCCGCCTCGGCCACGAACTCGTGGGCGACCGTGTCGGGATAGGGCGAGTAGCCCACCGTGTTGCGCCCCCGCAGCAGCATCTGGGTGCAGATGTTGGGGGCCGCTGCACGTATGCGCCGCAGCCGTTCCCACGGGTCCTCGTGCAGGAACCGCAGCGCCACGTCGAAGGTGGCGCCTCCCCAGCACTCCATGCTGAGCAGCTGCGGCATGTAGTGGGCCATCTGGCGGGCACCCGCCACCAGGTCGATGGTGCGCAGCCGGGTGGCCAGGATCGATTGGTGGGCATCGCGCAGCGTGGTGTCGGTGACGGCCACGGTGCCGGCGGCCCGCAGGTCGGCTGCGAAGCCCGCAGGCCCGAGTTCGTCGAGTCGCTGCTTGGATCCGTCCGGCGGCGTGCGCGGTGTCGGTGCGAGCTTGGTGGCGGGATCGACGTGGGTCGGGGCGGGGCCGTGGGGCTGGTGGACGGTCACGTCGGCCAGGTAGCGCAGCAGCCGTGTGGCCCGGTCGGCACCCACCGACGCCGCGGTCAGCTCAGGCCGGTCGTCGATGAACGTGGTGGTGACGGGTTCGGACTGGAACTGGGTGTCGGCCAGGATCGCTTGGAGGTACGGCTGGTTGGTCGACACGCCCCGCACCCGGTACTCCGCCAGTGTGCGCTGCATGCGCCGGACCACGGTGTCGAAATCGGGGCCGCGGCAGGTGATCTTCTCGATCATCGAGTCGAAGTGCGGGGTGATCTCCACCCCCTGGTAGACGCAGCCGTCCAGGCGCACGCCGGCGCCGCTGGCGGGTCGGTAGGCCACGATGCGTCCGGTGTCGGGTCGGAAGTCGTTGGCGGGGTTCTCGGCGGTCACCCGGCACTGCATCGCGAAGCCGCGCATGCTGATGCGGTCCTGGGACAGCCCCAGATCGTCGAGCGTGGCACCGGCGGCGATGCGCAGCTGCGACTCGACGAGGTCGATGTCGGTGACTTCTTCGGTCACCGTGTGCTCCACCTGGATGCGGGGGTTCATCTCGATGAAGACGTGCCGACCGCTGGGCTCCACCAAGAACTCCACCGTGCCCGCGTTGACGTAGCCGATGGCCTCCGCGAAACGAACGGCGTCGGCGAGCAGTTGCTGCCGCACCGCTGGGTCGAGGTCGCGGGCGGGTGCCATCTCGACCACCTTCTGGAAGCGCCGCTGCACCGAGCAGTCCCGCTCGTAGAGGTGCACGACGTTGCCGCCGGCGTCGGCCAGCACCTGCGCCTCGATGTGGCGCACGTCGGTCATCGCCTCTTCGAGGAAGACGGTGCCGTCGCCGAACGCGCTGTGGGCTTCCCGGCGAGCGGCCTCGACCGCCTCGGCCAAGTTCTCGGGGCGCTCCACGCGGCGCATGCCGCGCCCGCCGCCGCCTGACGCAGCCTTCACGAATAGCGGGAAGCCGATCGCTGACGCTGCGCTCGTGATGTCGGATTCGGCAGCGTCGTCGTCGACGGGCGGCGATTGTCGCAGCACCGGCAGGTCGGCGGCTTCGGCCGCCTCGCGTGCTCGCATCTTGTTGCCGGTCAGCCGCAGCGCCCCGGCGCTGGGCCCCACGAAGGTGATGCCCGCCGCCGCGCACGCATCGGCGAGATCCGGACTCTCGGACAGGAATCCGTAACCCGGGTAAATGGCGTCGGCGCCGACTTCCACCGCTTTGGCCACGATGGCCTCGTGGTCGAGGTAGGCCCGGACCGGCCGGCCCTCAGTGCCGATGACGTATGCCTCGTCGGCCTTGATCCGGTGCAACGCCCCGCTGCGTTCCTCCTCGACGGGAAGGATCGCCACAGTCCTGATGCCGAGCTGGGTCGCAGCGCGAAAGGCACGGATGGCGATCTCGCCCCGGTTCGCTACGAGCAGCTTCTCCATGACATCTCCCGTGGACGTCTCCCGTGTCCGGTCAACATGTTCGCGCCTGATTCCGGTCCCAAATCACTTCGTTGCGGCGAGCCGTTGCCGTAGCGTGCGCTGCGTGACTGCATGGCTGTTGGACCCGGAAGTGCTCCATCTCAATCACGGCTCGTTCGGCGCGACTCCTGCGGAGGTGCTGGACGCACAGCAGGCCATCCGTACCCGCATCGAGGCCAACCCGACCCGGTTCTTCCTTGAAGGCGAGTACCAGGAACGGCTGGACTGCACGCGGCAGGCGGTGGCGGAGTTCGTCGATGCCGACCCCGCAGGACTCGTGTTCGTCACGAACGCCACGGCGGGTGTGAACTCGGTGCTGCGCTCGCTGGAGCCGAGCTTGTCGGTCGGCGACGAGATTCTGGTGACCGATCACGAGTACAACGCCTGCACTAACGCCGCGGTGGTGTCGGCGTCGCGTGCCGGCGCTGTGGTCACCACCGCAGCAGTGCCGTTCCCGCTCGACGACCGCAGCGAGGTGGTCGACGCCGTGCTCAGTGCCGTCACCGACCGCACGCGCATCCTGCTCATCGACACGGTCACCTCGGCAACCGGTCTCGTGCTGCCGGTGGCCGAAATCGCGGCACAGCTCGAGCCTGACGTGCAAGTGCTCGTGGACGCCGCCCATGCGCCCGGCATGATCGACTTCGATGTGAGGGAGCTGGGCGCTTCCTACGTCACCGCCAACTGCCATAAGTGGATGTGCTCGGCCAAGGGCGCCGCGTTCTTGTGGGTGCGGGCCGATCGGCGCGACGGCATGCACCACGCCGTCATCAGCCATGGGTACAACGGAGGCTGGCCCTCTGAAGGCGGGCATCTGCATGCCCAGTTCGACTGGACGGGCACCCATGATCCGACGGCTTGGCTGACCATCGTCGATGCTCTGGCCGCCGTCGAAACCATGCATCCCGACGGCTGGCCGGGTGTGAAGTCGGCAATCCGCGAGCTGTGCCTGTCTGGCCGTGACGTGCTCATCGAGACGCTCGGTATCGCTTCGCCGGCACCCGCGGACATGATCGGCGCCATTGCCAGCGTTCCGCTGCCGCCGGCCGGCAACTCGGGCTCGGCGATCTTCGACCCGCTCATGGCGGCGCTGCGCGATCGCCACCGCATCGAGGTGCCGGTGTTCACTTGGCCAGCGCCGCCCGACCGCGTCCTGCGCATCTCGGCCCACCTCTACAACCAGCCCGACGACTACGAGCTGCTCGCCAAGGCGCTCACCACGGAACTGGCCGACTAGGGGTCGCCAAATCGGGTGATGGCGGCGTCGCAACGGTGCAGCGCTGCGGCGGCTCAGGCCAGGTGGCAGGATCGCGGCAGGCAGGGCGAGACCCGCCCGAGGTTCGCAGCCCAGGAGGCACCGATGTCATCGGCCATCGCAGCAACACCCGGCGCCAAGATGATCTTCCTCATCAAGCGCCGGCCGGAAGCCACTCGCGACGAGCTGGTCGTGAACTGGTTCAAGAATCACATGCCCGACGTGATCGCCGGCCAAGCGCAGGCAGCCGCCGAAGGCAAGGTCCACGCCACGAAGTACATCGCGACGCTGTTCGATCAGCGGCCCGGCAAAGACGTGCCCTGGGACGGCATGGCGCAGCTCTGGTTCGACCGGGCAATCCCGAACCCGCCCGAGCCGCACGGCACGGTGCCCCGAGACACGTTCCAGCAGAAGGCCGAGCCGTACGTGGGGTGGGCAACCACGGAGTACGTGGTGATCGACGGCGAACTGCCCGTCGTGCCCAACACCCTCAACGAGCCGTTCCCGGCGACGCGGTCAGGCTTCTTCAAGGTGTCATTCCTGGTGCCCGCCCGGGAGGGGATCGACTACGACGAGGCGTTCCGCCATTGGCTGGAAGCGCACGCGCCCAACGTGCGGGGCGTCATGGGCGAGATCGGCGGGCTGCGCTACGTGGTGAACCACAGCCAATACCCCGCCAACGAGGCCTACCTGGGCATGGCGGAGCTGTACTTCCGCGATCCGCAGGGCTGGGACGACTACCGGGCCACCATCACCGAGGACGGCTTCAGCGAGTTCGTCGACTTCGGCCGCCTGGTGAACATGCACGCGACCGCGCAGATGATCGGCATCCCCGGCTGATCGGCTGTCTCCTGAGGCGTTACGCCTCTGCGGCCGCCTTCATCGCTGCGAGCGTGGCGCGGATGCCGGCGCGGGCGTTGCCGGCCCGGTAGTCGAGCTCTTTCTGCCCGAACTCGACCATGCGCGGGGAAAGCTTGCGCAGCGTCCAGGTCTCGGCCAATGTCGTGCCCTCGCCGTTCGGCGCGAGCTGGTAGCGCCACAGGACGATGTTGTATTCGAGGCCGCCGGTCACGAAGGCAAAGTCCTCGTTCTCGACTCGGCGGATGATCTCGACGGGGGCCTTCCACTCCTCGCCGTCGAGCCGGTTGATGCCGACGAACATGTCGCCGACCTGTCCGGTGCCGGGCACGCCATCTGGCCCCTTGCGCCAGTACCCGCCGGTGTTCTCGTTGCTCCACTCGCCGTAGCGGTCCAGCGCCGTCACCATCTCCCACACCTTCTGCGGCGGGGCATCTATGTCGATCGACTCGCTATGGGACATCACCGGGTCGTCAACGTGCCCGGGAAGCTGCTCACTCATGGGCCGCAGCCTTGCAGATGCCGTCAGCGTCCGCAGTGCACCGGATTGCTCAGGGTCGCCACAGCGCAGTCGGCCACGACTCGGCTGTCACCTGTTCAGTCGTCGTTGGCGGGGTGGAGCTCTCGCCAGTCGATCTGGTCGTCCTTCGGCAGCACGGCGTTGATTGGCGCCATGTCGGCCAGCAGGGCATCGGCAGCATCGTCGCCGATCGCTGCCCAGTGGACGCCGTCGAGCCGGTCGGTCATGGCCTCGACCTCGGCACGCCCGGTGGAGCCTGCAGCAGTGGCCTGCCCGTCGGTGTCCACCCAACCGCGGCTGCGGAGGCGCTCGTAGGCGTCTGCTGCCTCTGTCTCGGTCCAGCCGGCTTCTTCTTGAATCCACTCGCGGGGCGCCTCATCGACGGCGACCTGGGAGACCACCGATTCGCAGCCGTCCAGACCGGCCGCTGCCAGGGCGATCAGGTGGCATCCGCTGCGGTATTCCCGCAACAGAGTGCATCCGTGCCACAGCGCAAGGTGCGGCTCGTCAGGCCAGTCCAGCGATGCCCACCCTGCAAACAGCACCCGCCCGACAGGGTCGGCCGCATCGCAAGCAGCCCGCACGGTCTCGGCGCTCCGGCGAATCGAATCGCTGCCGACCGACTCGCCCAGCTCGCGCCTCAAGGC
This sequence comes from Acidimicrobiia bacterium, assembly GCA_022826045.1. GTDB lineage: Bacteria > Actinomycetota > Acidimicrobiia > Acidimicrobiales > Poriferisodalaceae > Poriferisodalis. The sequence goes on from JAJDVQ010000028.1 coordinate 11,945, forward strand.
GGCGTCCATGCCCTCGTAGCGCGCTTCCAGCACCCGGGACGGCGTCGAGAACGTCCAGGCATCGGGGATCGCCCGCCTGACCCGCACAGGTGCGTAGTAGAAGAACAGCGATTCCACAACGCTCGCCGGCACGGGTCCCAACGGCGCCGAGCGGGTCGCGAAGTAGCTCATCCAGAAGCCCTTCAACCCTGCTGCAGCGCCGGTCTTGCGCACTTCAGGCGCCCAGTAGCAGAGCTGGTGGTACCGCTCCACGCACTCCCACATCTGCCGCGCCCGCCGCACGGTTGTCTCAGCCATCGCCCGCTGTTCTAGCCGTTCGCCGCACCGCCAGCCGACCTCGCACAGCGGCTCAGGGGGAACGCACCGCCGAAGGATGGGCCTGTGGTTCGGTAAGCGCGTCGTACTGTGCCAATAGGATGCCGTCGTGGCTAGCACCAGCGTCCGGGTTGATGCGCAAACGCACCAGAACGTCTGCCAGCTGGCACAAGTGTTGTCCCTGACCATCGGGGAGACCGTGGCCTTGGCGGTGAAACGGCTCCGCCAAGAGCGAATGGGCATCGAATTACGTCAGGAACTCTCGGACGAAGAGCGGATTTGGCTTGAAGCCGACCTCGGATGACATTCGACGCAGGTGATGTCGTCGACGTTGACCTCGGCATGCCGGTTGGGCATGAAGCCGGATTTCAGCGACCAGCGGTAGTTACCACCGCCCAAACTATTTTGGATGCGGCTCCGGGTGTGCTGCAGCTCGTTCCTTTGACGACGCGCCTTCGGGGATTGAGCCTCGAGGTGGAGTTGGGACCGAGTTCCGAGAACGGACTTGACGCTCGGTCAGCAGCGCAATGCCAGCATGTCCGATCAGTGGCGGTCTCGCGACTGCAAGGACGACGCGGCAAGGTTGGCGACGTCGCGCTCGCCCAGATACGCGAGATCATCGCTCTCTTGTTCGACCTTCCCTGACTCCCGTCTTCGAGTGGGCCTCTGGGGATCCAACCGAAAGCGCTGGTCCCGTCCGAGCTCCTCACTGAGTCATCCCCTCCAAGACAGGGTCGAAGATGTTTCGTAGCTCGCAGAGTGCTTGCACGAGCCACCGCTGCGCCTCGGGCCACGCGGCAGTGGCGTCCTCGGAGACGAAGGCGCCATAGCTGATCGAGATGCGTGCGCTCTTCCGAATTGCTTCAGATTCCCAATCGAGCCCGTAGCCAAGTTGTTCTTCTATCACCGCGCGTCGCGAGTTGAGTTCATCGTAGATGAGAGCCGTCCTAGCGGTATCGGGAGCTTCGATAAACACCTCCGCTCGCAGACGCCGCTTGGGACGTCTGTCGTAGAACGTCGCGTGATAGCCCACATGGTTATTGGAGGCGAATACCATCCAAGGCTTCTTGGATGGTTTGCGGCCAGTTTCCCACCGCGTGTCACGCTGCTGAAGCGTCCGTTGAGTCTCTGCCCAGTACTCCGGGCAGAGCGCTTCGTTGTGGCTGAGACCACTCGTGCGGGAGTCCCGTACGGAGCGCGACCATTCATCGGGCTCAAGTTCGACCCGCAGGTGTGGAGCTGGCCGAGAACCATCGATGCGCCAGGCCTCGAGGATCAAACCGAAGAAGCCATAGGGAGACCTCTATACGTCGTTCAGCCATGCGAGCGCCGAGAGGTGCTCAGGTCGGAAGCCTTCGGCCAGCAGGACGGCGTGTGTCGCCTCAAGTCCGGCCGCATACGTGATCAGCTTGCCGATGTGGTCGTGATCGGTGGATCCGTACATGTTCTCGACCACGACACGGCAGGCACGGTCGGCGTCGCTGAAGACCAGATCGGCGCTGTAGCTACCGACTGGCACCTCGGAGCCTTCCAAGGCGAGGTTCAACCCAAGGCAGTCACCAATGACGTCGGGATTCTCGGCCAGCCATGGCGTCAGGTCGTGTGCCTCGTGCGGTCAGAGTTCGCGCACGGGGACGGTCTCAAGCATCCCGATGCCGCTCGATGAGTTCTGCGAATCAGGCAATCCCAACACTCCTAGCTGTGCAGCCGCGTGGACCGAGTCATCTCGTGGGCTGGTTGATGAGGTGGGTGGCGGCATTGTCGAAGTGGGCGAACATGGCCTGAGCGATGTCGGGATCGAGTGGGGACCCGTCTGGCAGCTGCGCCGTTTCGAGCGAGGCAACCATGTGTCGCATCCAGGCATTGCGTTCGGCCGGCCCGATGGCGAAGGGCATGTGACGCATGCGCAAGCGTGGGTGGCCGCGTTCCGCGCTGTAGTCGGCGGGCCCGCCCCAGTACTGGGCCAGGAAGCCCGCCAGACGGTGCCGAGAGGGTCCCATGTCGGCGGGATACATCGGCCGGAGCAGCTCGTCCTGCTCGACTGCGTCGTAGAAGCGATCCACCAGATCGTCGAAGAACTGCTGACCGCCGACTGCTGCGAACACTGTCGGCGGCTGCTCGACGGCCTCGGCCAGGCTGCCGCCCAGCGTCAGCCCGCCCGCACCCCACGCGGCTTCCTCGCGTGGCGGGGAGTGTTCGCCCGCTGGGGTGGTGTCGGCCTCGGTCACGGCGCTCAGGCTAAGGATTCGGGCCAGTAGGCACAGACACCATAGCGGAGGAGGCGGCAGGAGATTCTGCGACGTTGCGACCTGCTGGATCGCGGGAGCAGAAGGTCATGCCGCCTCCGCATCGGGCGCATCTGCCCGCGCTGCTCCTCAGAGTGGCAGCGGGCATCCCGCGGGGCGGGGCGCGTACAGTCGTGGGGCGCGACCAGCACGGGAGACACGATGGCGTTGACAGAACGGCCCCAGCGGACGACGAACGGGCGCAAGCCGGATGGGCGGCGGGCGCACCGGTCGTACCTCAGCTACATCGACAAGTCGCGCGAGTACTACGCAGCCCACGGCTACCCGCAGCCCTACCAGTGGGCGTACAGCCACGAGGTGGCATTCGCTCCGCTCCCGAAGCCGCTGTCGGAATGCACCGTCGGGCTGGTCACCACCTCGTTCTTCGAGAAGGGCCGCGAACCCGCGGGAGTGCCGGCGGCCCGGCCCAAGCAGCCCTACGCCGCCCGCTGCGACGATGCCCTCGCAGGCCTGTACAACAGCGACCTCTTCTGGGACAAGGACAACACCCACACCGAGGACCTCGACACCTACCTGCCCATCAACCGGCTGCGTGAGTTCGAGGCCGAGGGGCGCATCGGTGCACTGTCTGAACGCTTCTACGGGATCCCCACCGACTACAGCCATCGCCGCACCCAGCGCAACGATTCGCCCCGCATCGAGGAGTGGATGCGCGAAGACGGCGTGGACGTTGCCTTCCTGGTACCGCTCTGACCGGTGTGCCACCAGACGATCGGTCTGATCGCTCGACACCTGGAAGAAGCCGGCATTCCCACGGTGGTTGCCGGAAGCGCCCGCGACATCGTGGAGGAATGCGGCGTCGCCCGGTTCGTGTTCACCGATTTCCCGCTGGGGAACCCGACCGGCAAGCCCGGTGACGCCGACATGCAGCGCGCCATCGTGAGCACGGGGCTGGAGCTGCTCGAGCACGCGTGGATGCCGCGCACCACGGTGCAGACGCCGTTCGTGTGGGATGCGGACGACAACGACGGCTGGCGTGACCACTTCATGCGCGTCGACGACTCGAACCGGGCCGCGCTGGCGGCGGCCGGCGAGGCGCGCCGCCGTGATCAGGCCGCGGCCAAGTCTGACGGCCGCGCCCGGACGAGCTAGCCGGAGTGCACGGTCTCGGCCTGCGACACGCTTCCGCCCGTCAGTTGCACAGATCAACCGCCGTGCGGCCCCGACGCGCGATCCACCGACCGACCTCGATCCGAACGAAGGGCATTCCATGACTCAGCGCAAGCCGCTGTTCGATCCCGCAGACGCCGACGCGCCCGACTTTGTGCCGTCTGAGCCAGCCGGTGCCGATGTCTATTCGCACCCCTCCGAGCACGGTGAGCGCATTACCGACACGCTCGTCCCCGACGTCATGATCGAAGCGTCGGGAGGTGTGACGGTTGCCGCCGACCTCTACGGCGACGACGGCCCGCTGGTCCTGCTGCAGCACGGCGGCGGTCAGACCCGCCACGCCTGGAAGGGGGCGGGCCAGGCCTTGGCCGACGGCGGCTACCGCGCCGTGTGCCTCGACGCCCGGGGTCATGGCGACTCGGACTGGGCGCCCGACGGCGACTACACCACCGAGGCATCGGTGGCCGACTTGGTGGCCGTCGTGGAGCACTTCGGCGAGCGGCCGGTGCTCGTCGGCGCCTCGATGGGCGGGGGAACCTCGCTGACGGCGGTCGGCGAGGGCGCCGTGGACGCGCTGGCACTCGTGCTCGTCGACACCGCGCCGCGGATCGAAGCAGCCGGCGTGCGCAAGATCCGCGAATTTATGGCCCAAGGCACCGACGGTTTTGCTTCGCTTGAAGAGGTCGCCGAGGCCATCGCCAGCTACCAGCCGCACCGCAAGCGCCCGCGCAACCTGGACGGGCTCGCAAAGAATGTGCGCCTCTGGCCCGACGGCCGCTACCGCTGGCACTGGGATCCCGCCTTCATGCATCGGCCGCGCAGCTTCGCCGAGCGCGTCCCCCGCCAGCAGGCCGCTGCGGAGAACCTGACGCTGCCGACCTTGCTGGTGCGCGGCGGCATGAGCGACGTGCTGTCAGAGGAAGGCGCTCAGTCGTTCCTCGACACGGTGCCGCATGCGCACTACGCCAACGTGGGCGGCGCGGCGCACATGGTGGCCGGCGACCGCAACGACATCTTCGTCGAGGCGACGCTCAAGTTCCTGGCCGAATTCGTGCCCGGCGCGCAGGCGCGAGCCTGATCGCAGCCTTCGCGCCGTACCCTTGCGGCCCTTGGCCGACGAGGCCGAGATTCGAGAGGCACAGCATGCGCGGAACAGTCAAGTTCTTCAACAGCGAGAAGGGCTTCGGCTTTATCTCCCGTGAAGGCGCCGATGACGTCTTTGTCCACTACTCCAACATCGTCGGTGAGAATTACCGGACGCTGGAGGCGGGGCAGGAGGTCGACTTCGATATCGGACCCGGCCGCAAGGGCGACGAAGCTCAGAACGTCAAGCCCGTCTGAACTCGATCGTCGTCGCGCACCGTCGCCTGCACTGACAGGCCGCGTCGACGCTTGCTCGGGTCGGCGGCGGTCCCGTCGATTGCCGACCCGATGTCGGCGAGGAGATGCATGCCCCCCACCTTCGCCCAGCTGGGCGCGCCCAGTTTCATTGTCAGCGCGCTCGCCGAACGCGGCATCAGCCAGCCGTTTGCCATCCAGGCAGCCACGGTGGCCGATGCATTGGCCGGACGCGACGTCTGCGGCCGCGCGCCCACCGGATCCGGCAAGACGCTGGCGTTCGGGATCCCGCTCGTGGCCCGCGTCGGCAAGGCTCAGCCGCACAAGCCGCGGGCTCTCGTGCTCGCGCCGACCCGCGAACTCGCTGATCAGATCAAGACCGAGCTGTGCACCTTCGCAGGCAAGCGCCGCATCGGCGTTGCCTATGGCGGCGTGGGCTACGGCTCCCAGATTGGTTCGCTGCGTCGCGGCGTCGACATACTCGTGGCGTGCCCGGGCCGCCTTGAAGACCTGATCTCCCAGGGCCAGGCAACCCTGTCGGCGGTCGACAAGGTCGTCATCGACGAAGCCGACCGCATGGCCGACATGGGATTCATCCCGGCCGTGCGGCGCCTGCTGGACCAGACCGCAGCCGAGCGCCAGACCATGCTGTTCTCTGCGACGCTCGACGGAGACGTCGCGATGCTGACACGCGACTACCAGCGCGATCCCGTGCGTCATGAGGTCGGCGACGAGACCCCAGACGCCAGGGCCGCCCACCACGTGTTCTGGAGCGTGGCCCGCACGGACCGCACCGACATCTGCGCCGAGGCGATCGATGCCGCAGGATCGACGGTCGTGTTCTGTCGAACCCGGCACGGCTGCGATCGCGTGGCCAAGCAGCTGAATCGCCGAGGCATTCGAGCGGCTGCACTTCATGGCGGACGCAGCCAACCCCAGCGCACCCGGGCATTGGCCGAGTTCGCCGCCGGCGAGGTGCAGGCGCTGGTCGCGACGGACGTTGCTGCGCGCGGCATTCATGTCGAAGGTGTCGGCGCGGTCATCCACTACGACATTGCTGTTGACCACAAGACCTACCTGCACCGGTCGGGCCGCACGGCGCGGGCCGGCCAAAGCGGCGTGGTGGTCTCGCTCATCCAGCCTGACCAAGTCACAGAGCTCAAGTCCATGCAACGCAAGATGGGTCTGGAGCAGCGTGTCACTGACGCCGACGTCACCGCGCTCCGGCAGCCGGCGCGCACGCAGACGCGACGTCGCACGCTGGAGCGTCCGGCGGCCGAGCATCAAACCCGGCACCGTCCTCGCAACAACAGCCGTTCCAGACCGAAGGGACGACAGCGCTCCGCGAAGCGCTGAGGCAAATCAAGCGTCTGAGTCGTCGCCGGGCTCGCCGAGGGACTCGAGACTGGACGGCGCCAGGTTCGAGGCGAACTTGGACATGTTGTCGGTCAGGGCGCTGATCAGCTGCTCCACGAACTGCGGCGACATGTTGACCCGTTGCACGACGACACCCCGCCGCGGCGACTGCTTGCCGCTGAAGTCCAGCCGGATGAAGTCGAGCGTGAACTCATAGGGCGAGTGGCGCACCACGGCAAAGTTCGACCAGACACCTGCTTCGAGATCCGGCGGCAGCCGGATCTGCAGTTTCGTGCCGTCGGGCAGGGCTTCATGGGTGTTGCCGTCAGTCACCTGCGAAAACCTACTCGGCGGCTGCGTCAGGACACTCCGCGATGCTCGCACGGGTGAGAATGTGCGCCCTCAGCGCTCCTCACGCCGGTACGGCAGCGTCAGCGCAGCCGGAGCGGGGCTCGGGCGGTGCCGGGCCCGGAAGCTGATCGCGATCAGCACCACGACGGTCAGCAGGAACGGCAGGATGCCGAGCAGCGCCGGCGAGATCGTGTTGACCTCCAACCCGAAGATCGACAGATCGAACGTCTGGACTCGGGGCTGCAGGGCCAGCGTGAAGCCGAACAGCAGCGAGCCGGCAGCCAGACGTCCGGGCCGCCACGCTCCGAAGATGACCAGCGCCACGGCGATCCAGCCACGGCCCGCGATGAGGCCTTCGGTCCAGCCGGCGGCCATGTAGAGCGACAGGAAGGCGCCGGCGGCGCCCGCGAAGGCACCTCCGATCAGCACAGCACCGGAGCGCAGGAGGGTCACCGAGTGGCCCACGGAGTCTGTTGTCGAGGCGGATTCGCCGACTGCTCGCAACGCGAGACCCAGCCGGGTGCGATTGAGCACGAACCAGGCCGCGATGCCCAACAAGCCCGCGAGATAGACCACTGGCGGCTGGTTGAACAGGATCGGGCCGACCCAGCGGATGTCGGCGAGCCCGGCGATGCCGAGATCGGTGAACACGGCATCGGCACGCTCGCGGACCGCATCCTGACCGATGAAGGCAGCGAAGCCCAGCCCGCCGATGGTGATCGCCAGACCGGACACCACCTGACCGGCGCCCATCACCACGCTCACCAGTGCGTGAATGCCTGCCACCGCCATGCCGACGAGCGCCGCGAATGCGAACCCGATCCAGGGCCGGTCGGTGGCGAGCGCCATCATGAACCCGCTCACAGCGCCCATCGCCATCATTCCCTCGACACCGAGGTTCAGCACGCCTGAGCGCTCGGCGATGAGTTCGCCCAGGCCGGCCAAGTACACGAGCGTGGCGAACTGAACGGTCGCCACGAGCAGCCCGACGACGGCCGCTTCAGACACCCGATGCCTCCGGATTCGAAGACCCACCCGACGGGGGAGCGCCGCCCGGGGCCGGCCCAGCCGGCGGCGCGGTTTCCTCAGCCGGGTGGCCGACCGGTCGCACCCAGCGGACGCGGTAGTTGAGCAGCACGGCCGCCACCAGCGCTCCGATGAGGATCATGGCCTGCAGGATCGTTGCGATCGAACTCGTGACGCCGAGCGTCTGGATCGACTGGCCTCCCACCTGCACCGCGCCGAACACGAAGGCCACGGCCGCCACGCCGGACGGTCGCATCAGGGCAAGCGCGGCCACGATGATCCCGGCGAAGCCGTATCCGTTGGACAAGCCGGGATCGAGCCTCGTCGCCGTTCCGGTGAGCTCGATGGCGCCGGCGAGCCCGGCCAGCCCACCCGACAGCAGCAGGGCAGCGAGCACTTTGCGTTGCAGCGAGATGCCGGCATAGCGGGCTGTGGCCGGCGACGAACCCGCCATGCGCAGCTCGTATCCCCAGGCCGTGCGTGAGACCGCCAGCCAGAACGCGACCAGCAGCGCGACGGCGAACAGTGCACCGATGTGGGCGCGACCGAACAAACCCGGCAACGACGCCTGGTCGGGCAACGGCTCGATGAGCGCGAAGCCCTGCGACTCGGGGTCCTTCCAGGGGCCGGTCTCGAGCCACTCCACGACCCGGATCGAGACCTCGACGAGCATCAGCGTGGTGATGATCTCGCTGACGCCGAGGTATGCCCGTGCGAGCGCTGGTCCCACCATGAGAATGACGCCGCCCACTGCCCCTGCGATCAGCATCATCACGATGAGGAGGGGCCCCGGCAGGTCGCCGGCCGACATGGCAAAGCCCGCTGCAACGGTTGCGCCCGCCATCATCTGGCCCTCGGCCCCGATGTTCCACAGGCCCATGGAACCGGCCACGGCAACGGCCAGGCCGGCCAGCGCCAGCGGCGTGGCTCGCAGCAATGTCCGCGAGATCGAATTGATGCCGCCCAGCGACGAGTCGACCATCCGGCCGTACACCTGGGCTGGGTCGTTGCCGGCAGCGAGCAGCAGGAGTGCCCCCGCGATGAGCGCCACGACGATGCCGATGACGAAGGCGACAGCCTGGGCGGCAGGCACGACATCGGCACGCCGCTGCAGGACGGGCCGCACCAGGCCGCGATGCCAGCGGGCCCGGCCACGCGACACGGTGTGCAGCGGGGCGTGCGTCGGCTCCGGCGCTGCGCCCGGATCGGTCACGAGTTGCCGCCTGAGACTGTGGAGGTGCTCCCGGCCATTGCAGCGCCCACTTCGGCTCGGGTGACCTGCGTCGGATCCATGAGCGCAGCGACCTGACCTTCGTACATCACGATCAGCCGATCCGACAGGGCGAGCAGCTCATCGAGGTCTTCGGAGATCAGCAGCACGCCTACGCCCGCCGCCCGCTGGGCCACGATCTGCTCCTGGATTGCAGCGATGCCCGCCACGTCGAGGCCGCGGGTGGGCTGAGCCGCCACGAGCATCTTGGGCTCGCCGGTCAGTTCGCGCCCGAGCAGCAGGCGCTGGAGATTGCCGCCCGACAGGGCGCCCACCGGCTCGTGAATGCGTCCTGCCTGCACGTCGAAGCGCTCGACGAGGCGTCGGCAGAACTCCTCGCAGCGGCGCAGGTCGAGCATCATCCGGCGGCGCATCGACCGGTACGACCGCACGACCGCGTTGTCGACCACCGACATCGCGGGCGCCAGCCCCATGCCGAGCCGGTCCTCGGGCACGTACGCCAGGCCGGCACGGGAACGGCTCCGGGGCGACGCGCCGGTGATGTCGACTCCTGCGAGCAGCATGGTGCCCGCGGTAGTCGGACGAAGGCCGGCGATGGCTTCGGCCAGCTCCCGCTGCCCATTGCCCGAGACGCCTGCGACGCCGATGATCTCACCGGCGCGTACGTCGATGTCCACTGAGTGCAGCGCTGGCAGCCCACGGTCGCTCAGCGCCGAGACGCCCGACAACTCCAGCACGATGTCGCCGCTCGGCCTCTCTGCGGGCCGCTGGATCTGGGTTGCCGCCTCGCCCACCATCATCTCTGCGAGATCGGAGCGGTCGATGCCTGCGAGGCTGCGCGGCTGCGCCACGGTCACCCCGTTGCGCAGCACGGTCGCCTCGTCGCACACCGACAGCACCTCGTCCAGCTTGTGGCTGATGTAGACAACCGAGCGGCCCCGGTCGGCCATCGAGCGCAGCGTCAGGCCCAGATCGGCGGCCTCGGCGGGAGTCAGCACCGCGGTCGGCTCATCCATCACCAGCACGTCCGCGTCGCGCCACAGCGCCTTCAGAATCTCGACGCGCTGGCGCTCGCCGACCGACAGCTGCCACACCGGCCGGGACGGGTCGGTCTGGAGCGAGTATGTGGCCGCCAGGTGGGCGACCCGCTCGATGATCTGACCCATGTTCAGATAGCGGGGCGCGGAGCCCAGCACCACATTCTCGAAGACGGTGAGCGTGGGCACCAGGCGGAACTCCTGGTGGACCATGCCGATGCCTGCGGCGATCGCATCGGCCGGGGAATGGAATTGACGCTGCTGGCCGTGCACCCAGATCTCGCCTGCATCGGGCAGGTACACGCCGCCGAGCACATTCACCAGCGAGGTCTTGCCGGCGCCGTTCTCGCCGAGCAGCGCGTGGATGGTGCCTGCGCGGACTGTGAGGTTCGCGCCGTCGCACGCGACGACGCCGGGAAACTCCTTGCGGATGCCCCGCAGGTCGACGACGACGCGACCGTCGCCGGAGCCGGGGGACGCCGCGGCGCCCCCCGGCTCCGACATCGGTTTCAGTTCGGTTCGGCCAGTCGGATCAGGGGCTGGCGTCACCCACCACGCCTTCGACGAACCAGTCCATGCCGAGCATCGAGCCGTCGTCCATGGTCTCGCCTGCGGCGACACGCTCGGCGCCGTCCTGATCGTTGATCGGGCCAGTGAAGACGTCCCACTCGCCTTCACGGATCTGCTCGGCTACGTCGCTGATCTGGCTGGCGACATCGCCTGGCACGTCATCGGCCAGCGGCGCCAGGTCGACGATGCCGTCGTCCATGCCGCCCCAGTACGCACCCGGCGCGTAGGTGCCTGCAGCGACAGCCTCGATGATCTCGGTGTAGCGCGGACCCCAGTTCCACACCGGAGCGGTGATGAATGCGTCGGGTGCGAAATCTCGCATGTCGGAGTTGTAGGCAACCCAGCGGGCACCGGCATCCTGCGCAGCCACGCCCGCTGCCGTCGAGTCCTGGTGCATGGCGATGACGTCGGCGCCGGCTTCAAGCAGGGCCTTGGCCGAGTCGCCCTCAACCGCCGGGTCGAACCAAGTGAAGGTCCAGATGACGTGGACCTCGGCCGACGGGTTGGTCTCGCGCACGCCGAGCGTGAAGGCGTTGATGCCCCGGATCACCTCGGGAATCGGGAACGCGGCCACATAGCCCAGTTGCCCGGTCTCGGTCATCGCGCCGGCCGCCATGCCCGACAGGTAGCGGGGCTGGTACATGCGGCCGAAGAAGTTGCCGAAGTTGGTGTCGTTCATCTTGAAGCCCGAGGCGTGCTCGAACACGACATCGGGATACTCGTCGGCGAGCTCGAGCATCGGGTCCATGTAGCCGAACGACGTGCCGAAGATGACGTCTGCATCCTCGTTCTCGATGAAGTCGACAGCGACTGCCTTGAAGTCCTCGGCGTTCTCCGGGACGCTCTCGACGAACCGCGTTGTGGCGCCCGTCTGGTTTTCCGCATATTGGCGGCCTTGGTCGTGTGCCCAGTTCCAGCCGGCGTCGCCGACTGGGCCCACCAGCACGAATGCCGCCGTGACGTCCTCGGGGTCGCTGCTGTCGCCGCCGCACGCTGCTCCCAGCAGCGCCACGCCGGCCACCGCAATGGCAAGTCGTGTCAGAGTCCTCGAACGCATGATCTCCCTCTCCGTTCGCGCCGCGAGGCAGCCTCGGGGCGGTCGTCACCGAGCCTAATCTGCCCATCTGGGCCCGCAGCCACCGTCTGCAGGCGCCCCACCAATTCAGAAGGGGTTGAGTTCGAGACCGAGGAGGTGTCGGCCGAGCTGGTGGGTGACCCGGTCTTGGTGCACGTTGATGTGCACCGGCATGGCGCGGAAGTCGCGATAGCGACGGTCGAACGCGCCGCCTTCTCGCAGCGCGGTGCCGCCCTGGGTGCGGTGCAGCAAGGACATGGCCTCGTCGAGCTGCTCCACGGCCATCGTCGTCACCGCCATCTGCCGCAGGTAGTCGGCTTCGTCGGGCACGACACCAGCGGCGATGCGACGGTCGACGTCGTTGCAGGCGGCTTCGGTTGCCGCGGCAGCGGCTGCCAGCAGCGATGCCGCCCGACCGAAGTTGACCTGCACGGTGGGCCGATCGACCATCTTGCCGCCGATGATCACCCGCCGGCCTCCGGCCGCGTCAGCAGCCTCGGCCAGCGCCCGGCGAACGAGGCCGACGGCCATGAACGAGAGCCACAGGTCGGAGATGCCCACCCAGTCCTCGCGGTAGCGGTGATGCACCACCGGCACGGTGCGCAGCGACTCTGCACGGTTGGCGCCGAACCAGGCCACGCAATCGCTGAGATTGACGGGCACGTCGGTGTAGTGGACATCGTCGGTGGCCGAAGCCCGCAGCCCGGCGCCGTCCCACGACGGGTCGATCTTCATGCCTTCGGTGGTGGTGGGCAGGATGGTGAAGCGGATGTCCATCGGCCTCACCGGTTTGCCGTCGTCGCCGGTGATGGCGAAGGCCACCCCGCAGTAGTCGGCGTAGCGGGCGCCGGTGCCCCAGCGGCCCGTGCCATTCAGGATGGCCTGGTTGCCCTCCACCCGGCCGTAGACCGAGCTGCGGGCACCGCCGGGGAACGACACCCACTGGCCGTTGGTCACGACGTGGGTGAGGAAGTCCTGCTGTTCGGGGCCCACCGAGCCGACGAACAGGTGGAAGACGCACAGGTGGTTCCACAGGCACCACGCCAGGCTCGGGCAGCGGGCTGCCACGGCTTCGAGCTCGCGGCCCATTCCCAGCATGGTCTCCTCGACACCGCCGATGTTGCGCGTGGCCGACATGCGCATGAAGTCGGTGCCGCGGATGGCTTCGACGACCTCCGCCGAGACGGACCGGGTCTGGTCTGCGGTCTCTGCCTGCGCCTCGATCGCGTCCAGGAACGGCGCGATCCGCAGGCCCTCGGTGGGTGCCGGGGAAAAGTGCTCGACCAGTTCAAGGCCTGTCAGCCCGAGATCATCGAGTTCGCCTGCTGCGGATGTCGGATTGGGCTCGTCGACTTCGAGTGCTCCCGCCATCCGGCCACAGTAGGCGGCGGCGGGACCTGTCGGCTTGTCAGTTGTTTCCCGCTGTTGTTCGCTGCGCTCACGGGCCGCTCGGGCCCCGGCTTCGCCTGACGGCTCAGCCTCAGGCGCAGTGGCCGTTGGATGACGGCGGCACGTCCAGCATCGGGTTGCGGTCGAAGAAGCCGTCGGGCACCAGCCCGAAGCCGACGTACTCGGTGGGCATCACCGGGAAGTCCTCCGGCCGCGCATCGTGCGTGATCCCGAACGTGTGCCACACCGTGATGTCGGTGTCGACCACCGACCGGTCGCCGGCCGTGTATCGCTCCAGGCCGTCGCCGGCGTTGCGCTGGGTCGGGAAGCGTCCGGCCCCATAGCGCTCGTCGGGCCGGGTGGGCGACACCCACAGGTTGTGCCGCGCAAACGTGGCACGCTCCGAATGCGGGCTGTCGTTTGCAGCAAACATCGTGGCGGTGGGCGGCGGCAGCAGCCGGAAGGCGGTTGGATGCCCCAGCCGGTTGATGTGATCCGTGCTCTGGATGCGCCAGTAGCGGCTCGACGCCGAGTTGGCGTTGCGGCGGGCTGCCAGCTCGCTCTCGAGCACGGTTTCCCGCGCAGCGAACGCGGTGCCGTACGGGTTGTCCGGTCCCGGCGGCAGTGCCTCGGTGTTCACCTCCACCACCCGGTTGGCATTGCCGTCCACCGCCATGTCGAGCCGCACGCAGAAGATGTGCTGGTGGATCGGGGCCGACACATGCGGCGCCACCTGGCGGGCGAACGTCAGGTCGTCGCCGTCGCGGTGTGACCGCGTGGTGAGGATGCCGGTCAGCTTCACCTCGTATCGGATCGTGCCGTCCAGGTAGAAGTACCAGAAGAACCCGTACTCGTAGTTGCCGACGGTGTGGATGGCGCTCACCACCAGGCGGCGCGAGCGGCGCACCTCGGTGGTGTCGGCGTGCCAGTCGAAGTGCTTCCAGCCGATGCCGAAGTCCTCCTCGTGGATGCAGATGGCATTCGGTATGGTCACCACCGAGCCGTCGTCGAATACCTGCGTCGAGTCGAGGTAAACGATCTCGCCCAAGCAGTCGCAGCCGAGCTGCAGCGAGTTGTTCATCAAGCCGAGGCCGAACTCGCCCGAGTCGAGCGCGTGCTTGAACGTCTGCGACGGCCGGGTGTCGCCGTAGGGAACGACCATCTCGGCCAGCGACGCCCGGTCGATGATCGGCCGTACCCGGCCCCCGTCGTCATAGGCAATGCGGTGCAGCACCAAGCCCTCGGTGTCGTCCATGACGACGCGCATCGACCACTTCTGCCAGCACAGCTCGTTGTCTTCGAGGATGAAGCTGGTGCCCTCGGGTTGGGTGATCTCGATCGGGCGCAGGTCGGTGCGCATCGGCCCGAAGTCCTCGGTGACCGAGTTGACGTCGTAGTTGCCGCGCTCGGAGGCCACCGGCCATTGGTCGAAATCGGTGACGTGCAGCACTTCCAGCGTGTCGACATCGATGTGCACCATCAGTCCGTCGAGCGGGTACGCGTAGCCGTTGTCGGCGGGGTTCGGGCGCCAGAAGGCGATGCAGCGCTGCACGCGCCGGCCGATTTCGAAGTCGAAGTCGTAGTCGCCGGTGGGCCACGGGTCGATCTGTACTTGCGACGGATCGGTGATGCCGCGCTTGGCCAGCGCAGCGGCGAACCCCGGATCCTTCCGGCAGGCGTCCATCACGGCGAACAGCTCCGCCATGCCCACTCGTGGCACCACGCCGGGATGGTGCGTCCACGAGTCCACCTCGCCGCGGGTCACCGACACCACGGCGATATGCACCTCGCCGTGCTCGTGCACCACCACCTCGAATCGCCGGTCCGTGGCGCTGCCCGGTGTCCACGCTGCCACTTCGGCCTTGGGCGGTTCCCAGATGCAGAAGCCGTGAAAGCGCGCATCCGCGCCGATGCGCCCGCTGCGACGCAACACCTCGATGGCGGCGTGGGCCTCCGCTTCGGTCATCATTGACAGCGGGTGAACCGAGGGCGTGTCCGCTCCCTCGACCGGTGTTTCCAGCAGTGTGTCGGCCATGGCTTCACGCTACGCGGTGCACAGCGCATACGCGGTCGGCGCGATGAACGTCACTAATCTCGCCCAGAGGCGGAGCCGTGGCCCAAGCGGCCCGTGAGCCCAATCGCATAGGCATGGGGAACAAGAGCGGGATCGATAGGTGCATCAGCGGGAAGTGCCGCCAATCCGCGCACGTTCAGAGGACGGTTCCGCACCCGATTGGCCGGTGACCGGTCTGATGATTGGGGTCCGCACGTCGTGACCGAGGGGGATCTCCGCAGCCGGGTCGAGCAGCACCTCCAGTTCATCTACCCGGGGTTGAGCACTGATCGCCTCGTCGACGAGGTGCTCTCCACGCTCGGGATCGACGGCACTGAGGGCGCTGCCGCGGGCGGCCCGCGATGGGATGAGCACGACGTGGCGGTGATCACCTACGCCGACTCGATCACCGAGGCGGGCAGGGTGCCGATGCAGACGATGCACGAACTGCTCGACGACCTGACCGGCGACGTCGTGTCGGTCGTGCACGTGCTCCCCTTCTACCCGGCGAGCTCCGACGGCGGCTTTGCCATCACCGACCACCGCGCGGTGGACCCGCGGCTGGGCTCCTGGGACGACATCACCGACCTCGCCGAGACCTACACGGTCATGGCCGACCTGGTCGTGAACCACGTCAGCGCCGATCACCCGTGGATGTCCCAGTTCTGCAACGGGCACGAGCCGGGCAGCCGCTACCTGCTCACCGCCGAACCCGAAGACGACCTGTCGAGCGTGGTGCGTCCCCGCACGACGCCGCTGCTGCGCGAGATCGAGACCCCTGACGGCCCCCGGCTGCTGTGGTGCACGTTCAGCTTCGACCAGATCGATCTGGACTTCGCTGAGCCCGAGGTCCTGCTTGATCTGCTGCGCACGGTGGCCCGTCTGGTCGACGCGGGCGTGCGGTGGTTCCGGCTCGACGCCATCGCCTACCTGTGGAAGGAGCTCGGAACCTCGTGTGTGAATCTGCCCCAGACGCACGAGTTCGTGAAGCTGCTGCGGACGCTGCTCGACGCACGCTGTCCCGACTCGGTCATCATCACCGAGACCAACGTGCCGCACGACCAGAACGTGGCGTACTGGGGCGATGGCGACGAAGCCCACCTCGTCTACAACTTCAGCCTGCCGCCGCTGGTGGCCCACACGATGCTGTCGGGCTCATCGGTGGCGATGCAGCAATGGCTGACCAAGCTCGAGACGCCGCCTCCGGGAACGTCGTTCTTCAACTTCATCGCCAGCCACGACGGCATCGGGCTGCGCCCGGTGGAGGGGCTGCTGAGCGTCGCCGAGATCAACCGGCTCATCGCCGCGGCGCACAGCGCGGGCGGCACGCACTCGGAATTCGACACGCCCGAAGGGCCCAAGGCCTACGAGCTGAACGTGTCGCTGTGGGACCTCTTCGCCGGCGATGGCGACCCGCTGGGCGTCGCGCAGTTCCTCGCCGCGCACACGATCATGCTGAGCCTCGCCGGCGTTCCCGCCCTGTATGTGCACGCGCTGCTGGGCACCCCCAGCTACTGGACGCCGATCAGCGAGCCGCCGCGCATCGTCACCGAGCACGGCCTGCCGCCGGTGGAGCAGAACAAGCGCACCATCAACCGGCGCAAGGTCACCCTGGACGAGGCCGTCGACTTGCTCGGCGCGCAGGATGGGATCCGGCGCAGGACCCTGGTGGAGCTCGTGCACCGCATGCTCATCCGTCGTGCCCAGCCGGCGTTCCACCCTGACAGCCCGCAGGTGTCGCTGGAGGCGGGTGCCCACGTGTTCGGCGTGATCCGGGGGGGACCCGACTGGGGCCAGACGGTGGTGTCGGTCACCAACGTCACCCGCGAACAGCTCACCATCGACATGGAGGCGCTGTCGGGGCTGTGCCCCGCCGACAGTGCTGGGGCGCGCTTCAGCGACGAAGGCTGCCTGGACTTGCTCGATGACCGGGTGTACGTGCCGGGCTCGTATGCGTCATTGACAGCCGGTCAGACAATGTGGCTGTGCCTCGAGGCCGAGCGGCGGGAGCCCGCGTCGGCACACCGGCTGCCGAGATGAGCAGCGACTCGTTGCAACCAGTCGCGCTTGTCGTTCCGTAGTCAGTTTCAAGTTCCCCAAGACTCGGAGCAGACGACATGTCCAGAAGAGCTATTCGATTGTCGGCAGTGTTGCTGGCAGCGGTCCTCATTGCGGCTGCGTGCGGTGACGACAGCGACAGCACCGCAGCCCCCGGCACTGCCGCCGCCCCGGCGACGAGTGAAGTCCCGACGACTGCGGCCGAGACAACGCCGACGACCGAGGCAGAAGCACCTGCCGAGGAAACGGTGCCGCCGACCCAAGAAGAAGCGCTGGGCACGGTTGTGGATGTTGCGGTGGGGTCTGGTTCGTTCCCGACGCTGGTGGCGGCGGTGCAGGCTGCGGGTCTGGTGGAGGTGCTCAGCGGCCACGGGCCGTTCACGGTGCTGGCGCCGACCGAGGAAGCGTTCGCGGCTGCGTTGGCTGCGCTGGACGTGACGGCTGAGGATCTGCTCGCGGACACCGAGTTGCTTGCTGCGGTGCTGACCTATCACGTGCTGCCGGTCGAGGCGCCAGCGGAGGTCGTGGTGTCGCTCGACGGCCAGAGCGTGGCCACCGTCAATGGCGCCGAGGTCGCCATCTCGGTCGATGGCTCGACGGTGATGGTCAACAACGCCACAGTCGTCGCGACCGACATAGCCGCTTCCAACGGCGTGATCCACGTCATCGACACCGTCCTGCTCCCGCCCCCCTCGGAGTAGGCCGGTACCGGCCTCGGCGGGCGGGCATGTGCGCTGACGCCCGCCCGCCGAGGCGCCTGGCCGCTCGTCGGCTCAGGCGCCCGTGGTCCGCGCGAGCAGCGGCATCTGGGGCATCGGGGCGCGTCGCTACCCTCTCGTCGTGCAGCGTTCCGCCGACGAGGCGACCGACAGCGCGGAGAAGGCGTTCGTTGAGGGCGACGTGGGGGCTCTGGAGGCGGTCTACCGCCGCTACGGAGACCTCGTCTACACGCTGTGCCGCCGGACGCTCGACGAGAGCCGCGCCGACGATGTCACCCAGGAAGTGTTCATCAGTGCCTGGAGGGGCCGCAAGCGGTTCGACCCTGCCAAGGGCAGCCTGGCCGGCTGGCTGGTCACGATCACCAAGAACCGGATCATCGACAACATCCGCGCCGAGAAGAGGCATTCAGAACGACGCTCCGGCGAGGAACCGGCACAGATCCCGACCGGTGCCGAGATCGAGCAGATCGCCGAGCGGCTGATGATCGCCGAGGCGCTGCGCCGCCTGCCCGAGCGGACACGCCGGGTGATCGAGATGCACTACTTCGAGGGCTGGACCCATTCGGAGGTCGCGCAGAAGACCTCGCTGCCGCTGGGCACGGTCAAGAGCACCATTCATCGCGGCCTCGGCAAGATTCGCTATCAGTTGGAGTCGGCCGATGAGTGACCGACCCGACCGCCGAGACGACGCCGAGATCGAGGCGACGCTGCGCGGGCTCGACGCCGAGGGTCTCGAGCTGCTCCAGCCGCCGCCCGAGGTCTGGGAGGGCATCGAGTCGGCGGTGCGCGCCGACGGCGAACCCGACGGCCGGGTGGTGCCGCTCGAGCCTCGCAGGCGCAGGGCGCGGCGCATTGTGCTGTCGAGCGCGGCGGCTGCGGCGCTTGCGATCGTCGGCGTCGCAGCATGGGCCGCTACGACCGGCGATCACGATGCGGTCATAGCCAGCAGCACGCTCGCTTACGAGCCCGGCAGCTTTGATCCGCTCGGCGCCGGGGCCCGGGCCAGCGCGGAGCTCGTCGAGCGAGACGGCGGTCACCGGATCGTGATCGTCGACGCGGTCCTCCCGGCTGTCGAAGCCGAGGCGGACCTTGAGGCATGGCTCATCCGGCCCGACGACCAAGGCAATGTTGCCGACCTCGTGTCGCTCGGCGTGGTCGACCCCGCCGACCCGGGCAGCCTCGCCGTGCCGGCCGGCTACGACCCGGCCCTGTACTCGGTCGTGGACATCAGCGTCGAGCCTCGTGACGGAGACCCGGCGCACTCGGGCCGTTCAATACTGCGCGGGATGCTTGAGGGCACCTGATTCGGGCTGGCCCTGCTGGGGCAGCGGCGCGATCAGCTTCTTGACGACGAAGATGAACACGCCGGTGAGCGACAGGTTGAGCGCCAGCGACAGCATCGCGACGGTGACGATCGGCCCGCCGATGCCGTAGCTGAGGCTCAGCACCAGCACGCCCGCGCCGACTTCGCCTCTGGGCCACATGCCGATGGCGACCGCGAGCCGTTCTCGCCAGTGCGCTTGGCGCCGGTAGCACAGCGCCGGGAACATCTTGCCCAGATTGCTCAGCGCCGACAGCACCGCCACGTGCAGGGCGATCTCGCCCCAGCTCATCTGCGGCTGGCTCGCGGTGACCGTCGCGACATAGCGGCCCTCGTACTGCCCGCCGTGCAGCGTCGGGTCGTCCACCGAGGCGGCTGGTGCGGCGGCGTGCAGCGACGCCTCGGTCGGCTCGGGATGCTGCGCGTCGGCGCCTTCGAAGATCTGCGGCAGGCTCAGCCCGACGAGCAGCATGAACACCGCCGCGACCCACGCTGCGGCACGCCGCTCGGTCGGCCGTTCGAGCACCTCGTGCAGATCGGCCTCGGCCGTGCCGGCATCGCCCGACGCAGCCGCCGACCGCGGCCTGGCGACACAGCCCAGCACGAACGCCGGCAGCAGCACCTCGATGTGGATCGGGACGGACGGGTCGATCACCTTCGTCAGCGCGTACAGCATCTCGCTGACGCCGACGATCGCAGCCGCGTAGAACACGACCCAGCCCCAGGTGACCGGCAGCGTCACCCGGTGCAAGAAGACATAGGCAATGACGAGCAGCGCCGCCATGAGCACCACTACGCCGCCGAGCTGCCACGCCAGACCGACCAGCAGCACCTGCAGCGGGATCATCAGCAGCACGGTGTCGAGGTCGTCGAAGATCGCGAGTATCCGCGCCTTGCCGAACAGCCAGGTGGCGCCCAGGCCTGCCGCGGCGAGCATGCTGAACAGCACCCCTGCCGAGGTCGGCGCGGCGAACCTGCCCGCCAGCAGCGTCTCCTTCCACGCGTCCGCGCTGCCCCACACGTCGGACGGCAGCATCACGAACACGAAGTAGCCGGTGACGAAGATCCACGGGAACGACGCCGCGGTGAACGCCACGAAGTAGTCCCACCCGTACTGGCGCAGATCGGTCTTGTCGATATGGAACTCGAAACCGACGTGGATCATGATGAACGCGAGGCCGGTCATGGTCAGCACCCGGATCGTCGTCGCCGCCCCGTCATGCAGATCGCCGGTCAGCTGCGGCAGGAACTGCGACAGCACCAGCCCCACCAGCAGCAGCATCGAATACGCCAGCACCTTGCGCATCGGTTCGTCCCTCTCCCGCTGTGTCCGCGACGACGCGCAGTATCGCGCCGACTTCCGCGGTGCGGTACGCGCCCCCGGGCGATGTCGCGCGCCCGCCGATCCCGGACATCAGGCCGGAGACGGCCGCGGGTGGCCGTCGTGCGCTTTGCCGAGCGCGGATCGGTATGCGGCGAGAGTTCGCTGGCGTGCGTGGTCGTGGTTGATGATGGGCGTCGGGTAGTCCACGCCGAGTCGCAGGCCGGCGACCGCGAGCCGGGCAGGCGAGGCTTCCCAAGGAGCATGGACGATGTCGGCACCCAGGCGAGCCAGTTCGGGGACCCATCGCCGCAGGTGGGCGCCGTCGGGGTCGTGGCGGCGGCTCTGTGCGACGGGGTTGAAGATCCTGAAGTAGGGAGCGGCG
This sequence comes from Acidimicrobiia bacterium, assembly GCA_022826045.1. GTDB lineage: Bacteria > Actinomycetota > Acidimicrobiia > Acidimicrobiales > Poriferisodalaceae > Poriferisodalis. The sequence goes on from JAJDVQ010000028.1 coordinate 32,906, forward strand.
TCGGGGCCGGTGCCGGCGACCCATTGCCAGTTGCCGGCGTTCTGCGCGAGGTCGCCGTCGGCCAGCAGCCGGCGGAACCAGCGCTCGCCTCGGCGCCAGTCGATGAGCAGGTCCTTGACCAGGAATGAGGCTGCGACCATGCGCAGGCGATTGTGGAGCTCCCCGGTGGCAGCGAGCTGGCGCATGGCTGCGTCCACGATCGGGTAGCCGGTGAGGCCTGCGGTCCATGCGTCGAAGTCGCGGTCTGCGCCGGGGCCGCGGCGCCACGCGACCCGGTCATAGGGCGCCCTGATGGCGGCGTCGGCGATGTCGGGATGCCGGTGGGTGAGGTGCGCGTACCAGTCGCGCCAGGCGAGCTGGCGCACGAACGCCTGCCGCCCCGCGGTGGCGGCGCCGACCGCGGCTACCACCGACCGGGGCGACAGCACGCCGAGATGCAGAGCCGCGCTCAGCTGCGATGTGCCCGAGGCGCCGAAGTCGTCACGGATCTCGCCGTAGCGGTCGACCTCTTCGAGCCACTCGTCGACTCGGGCGGCTGCGCTTGCTTCTGACCACGTCGGCTCGGCGGTCACCGTCGGCCCCGACGGAAGGTCGATGCCCAGCCGCCGCAGCGCGGCCATCGCCTCAGGCAGGGACATCGCCACCTCGGACGCAGTCGCCGGGCCGCGCCGGGCTTGGGCCTCAGGTCGCAGGTGCAGCGTCTGCCAGCGGCGCCAGAACGGCGTGAACGCCTGCGACAGCGTGCCCTTGCGGGTCAGCACAGCGCCCGGCGGATGCACCAGCATTCCCCAGTGCGCATCCAGCGGGCAGCCGAGCGCGTCGGCCGCCCGCCGGTCGCGTCGCGCTGCGTAGGGCGTCACGTCTGCGTTCACGCACACTGACGACGCGTCCATCTCGGCTGCCACGCCCGCGATCGCCTCGGCGGCATCCCCGACGGCCACCCGCAGCGAAGCGCCGATGCCCTGCAGCGATCGCTCCAAAGAGGCCACCGCGCCGAGATAGGCGCGCAGTCGGTGCGGGCCGGCGGCCGCGAGCAGATGCGGTTCGAGCACCACGACCGGCACAGCGAAGGCGTGACTCGTCGCCGCAGCCCACGCCGGGTTGTCGGCCAGCCGCAGGTCGCGCCGGAACCATGCCACAGCGATATCGCCCATGACGGGGCTAGCCGTATCCGTCGTTGGCCCCTGACGGCCGCGGGCGGCGCGGCGGCAGCGGCACGAAGGCGCTGGTGCGCGCCATGTAGTCGGCGTAGCCGGGCCGCCGTTCGCTGATGGTGCGCTCGAGCAGGGCGACGCCCGACACCCGCAACAGCAGGACTGTCATGACGGTCGGCCCGATGATCGTCCACCAAGCGCCGGCGGCGGCTGCCACCAGCCAGATGCCCCACCACACCAGGAAGTCGCCGAAGTAGTTGGGGTGGCGGCTGTAGCGCCACAGCCCGCGGTCGAGCACCCTGCCTTGTTGTTCGGGTTCGGCGCGGAAGCGTGCCAGCTGGCGGTCTGCGACTGCCTCGAACAGCAGCCCGGCCGCCCACACAGCTCCGCCGACCCAGTCCAGCCATGTCACAGCCGGATTGCCGACGGCACCCAAAACGGCCACCAGCGGCAGCGAGACCACGGTGGCGAGGGCGCCTTGGGGCCCGAACACGACCGCCAGGCTCCACAGCTCGAACGGCTGCCAGCGGGCACGCATCGCTGCATAGCGAAAGTCCTCGGGCTCGCCTCGCTTGCGCAGCGCCAGATGCACGCCGAGCCGCACGCCCCACAGCGTCACCATCGCCGCCAGCGCCAGCTTGCGGCCGCTGCCACCGCCTGAGCTGATCCATACGCCCCACGCGACGACCACGAAGACCATCGGCCACACCGGGTCCACGATCGAGGCGTCGCCCAAGCGCAGGCTCACCAGCCAGCAGCCGGCCATCAGCACCGCCGCGACGCCGGCCGCGACAGCCAGCGAAGTCACGTGCCGACCGCGACCGGACCGAACGGCTCCCGGTACAGCATCGCTCCCCAGTGGGCGCCGGCGCCGAAGCTGGTGAACGCCACCAGCGCACCCGGCTCGACGCGGCCCGCGGCGCGCAGCTCGTGATACAGGATCGGCAGCGTCCCCGCGGTGGTGTTGCCCCAGCGGTCGATGTTCGAGGGCGCCACGGTGTCGTCGACGCCCAGCCTGCGGCGCACTCCGTCCAGGATGCGGTCATTGGCCTGATGGGCCACCACCACATCGACATCGCTCAGCTCATGTCCGGTGCGCGCCAGCACCTCCAGCACCGCCTCGGGCATCGCTTCGACCGCCAGCCGGTACAGACCGCCGCCGTTCATCTGCGGGTGATGCATGCCGTCTTCGATCTGTACCGCGTCGGCATAAGGACGCTGCAGCGACCCCAGGCCCGGGACCTCGATGAGATCGGCATTCGCGCCGTCAGTTCTCAGCACCGACGCCAGCAGCCCCACCGGCAGCCCTCCGTCCTGCCCGCCGCCGGCAGCGCCATGGCGCTGCACCACTGCGGCGCCTGCGCCGTCGCCGAACAGCACGCTCCATGCCCGGTGCCGGTTCGCCAGCTCCCGCTCAGCATCTGTGACGGCCCGGTCGCTGCGGCCCAGCACGATGTCCCACGCGTCGCCCCACGGCAGATAGCCCGCATGCACCTCTGCACCTACTACCAGCACCGTGTCGGCACGATCGGTGCCGATCAGCATGTCGGCCAGATCCAGCCCGAACAGGAACCCGGCGCACTGCTGGCGCAGATCGAACGTCGCCACGCCCTCGATGCCCGCCTTGTGCTGCACCGCTCCCGCAATGCCGGGGTTCTGACGGTCCGGCGTCATCGTCGCGCAGATCACCGAATCCACCTCTCCAGCGGCCACCCCTGCGTCGCGCATCGCCGCTGTCGCCGCCTCAGCACCCAGATCCGACGCTCCAGTGCCCGGCTCCACGAAGCGCCTGCTCACCACCCCCGTGCGCGACCGGATCCACTCGTCGCTCGTGTCCATGATGCGAACCAGATCGTCATTGCCGACCACATGAGGCGGCGTCGCGATCCCTGTTCCGACAATGACAGCAGCCACGCCCGCCGACACTACGGAACATCAGCGGCTCGCGATGCGCGCGAAGCCAAGCAATTCACAGCGGCGCCGCTGGCCGGCGCCAGGCCGCCAGCTTCGCTGCTCGTGTGCTCAGGCGTTGTCGAGTTCGACGGCGTCGTAGAGCTGGCCGAGGACGTCGGGCACGGCGCTCTGCACGCGTGACCAGTTCGGGATGAACGGCGTGCCCATCGGGTCACCCAGGAACTCGTCGCCGGCTTCCATGATCGCTGAGGCGAACAGCTCCACGGCGGTCTCCTCGGCGTGCAGGTCGAAGTCGAAGCCGTTGAACGTGGCGTCGTTGCGGTAGTGGCTGACGAGGTCGAGCGCGTTGCGGTAATAGACGGCCTTGACGGTGCGGAAGATCTCGGTTCCCAGCGTGGTGCCGTCGATGGCCAGCTTGCGGTAGATGGCCTTGGCGATGTCGCGGCTCATCTTGTGCAGGCCCGCGTTGGCGTCGTCGAGCGACAGATCCTGATGCTTGTGATCGTAGCGCCCGCAGAGATCGACCTGGCAGATCCGGCGACCCTGGTAGATGCGGTACACCTCCGACAGCACGCCGATCTCGAGCCCCCAGTCGCTGGGGATGCGGATGCTGCGGGTCATGTCCAGCTTCATTGCGAACTCGCCAGCCAATGGGTAGCGGAAGGCGCCGAGGTAGCACAGGTAGTCGTGCTCGCCGATCGTGGCCCGCAGCGCCCGCAGCAGCGGCGTCACCAGCAGCCGCACTACCCGGCCGTTGAGCCGCCCGGAGGGACCCTCGCCGGCCCGGTAGTAGTACCCCTTGGAGAACGAGTACCCGAACGTGGGATGCAGGATCGGGTACAGCAGGCGTGCCAGCAGACCGCGGTCGTAAGTGAGGATGTCGGCGTCGTGCAGGGCCACGTTCTCGCAGCGTCCCGAGGCGAGGAAATAGCCGAGGCAGTACCAGACATTGCGGCCCTTGCCCGGCTCGGTCGGTGCGAGCACCCGGTCGGCGAGGACTTCGTCGATCTTGCGCAGCCGCGGGCCGTCGTTCCACAGCAGGCGGGTGCGCTGGGGCAGCCGGGAGAAGAACTGCCTGGCGTCGGCGAACTGGGCTTCGTCGGCCCGGTCGATGCCCACGATGATCTCGTCGATGTAGGCGACCTTGGCGATCTCGTCGACGATGTTGCCGAGCGCCGGGCCCTGCAGCTCGCTGTACAGCGCCGGGATGATGAGCGCGATCGGCCTGCGGCGCGAGTAGTCGAACAGCTCGCTCTCGAAGCTCTCGACGGATCGGTCGCCAAGGCGATGCAGCGTCGCGATCGACTCGTGCTGCTGGAAATCGGCCACGTCAACCCGCTTCGCCGGCCATTTGCCTGTGAACCTACCCCGACCGGGTTCACCGGCTCGATTCGGGGCGCGCGGTAGGGTGCGCCATGGCCCGATCTCAACCCCCTGAGCGGGGCCGATTCCCCTCGCTGGACAGCAAGTTCACGACTGATGGACTGACCTTCGACGACGTGCTGCTGGTGCCCGACGCGTCCGACGTGCTGCCCGATGCGGTGGACACGTCGTCGCGGTTCACGCGGGGCATCACGCTCGCCGTTCCGCTGGTGAGCGCCGCCATGGACACCGTTACCGAGGCGCGGCTGGCGATCGCGATGGCCCGCCACGGCGGCATCGGCGTGATCCATCGCAACCTGTCGGTCGCCGATCAGGCCGCCGAGGTCGACAAGGTGAAGCGCTCCGAGTCGGGGATGATCAACGAGCCCTTCACGCTCGGCCCCGACAACCTGGTGTCCGAAGCCGAGGACCTCATGGCCCGCTTCAAGATCAGCGGCGTGCCGATCACCGACCCGGCGGGTCGGCTGGTCGGGATTCTGACCAACCGCGACCTGCGCTTCGAAACCGATTGGAGCCGTCCGATCCACGAGGTGATGACCTCGGAAGGGCTGGTGACTGCGAGCGCCCCGACCACCTTGGAAGAGGCCCAGGTGGTGCTGGCCCGCCACCGCATCGAGAAGCTGCCGATCGTCGATGACGACTTCCGGCTGGTCGGCCTGATCACGGTGAAGGACATCCAGAAGCGCATCCAATTCCCCAACGCCTCCAAGGACGAGCACGGCCGGCTGCTGGTGGCCGCCGCTGTCGGCACCGGTCCAGACACGATGGAGCGCGCCGCGGCGCTGGTGGAGCGCGACGTGGATGCCATCGTGGTCGACACGGCGCACGGCCACAGCCGCGACGTCATCGAGACCGTGGCAAAGATCAAGGCCAATCACCCCGCAGAGGTGGTGGCGGGCAACGTGGCCACTGTCGATGCGGCTCGTGCGCTCATCGACGCCGGCGCCGATGCGATCAAGGTCGGCATCGGACCTGGCTCGATCTGCACGACCCGGGTGGTGGCCGGGGTTGGCGTGCCGCAGATCTCGGCGGTGTTCGACTGCGCATCGGAGGCGGCCGCTGCCGGCGTGCCAGTGATCGCCGACGGCGGCATGCAGTTCTCGGGCGATCTCGCCAAGGCGATCGCCGCGGGGGCGCACAGCGCCATGGTGGGCAGCCTGCTGGCGGGCACCGACGAGTCGCCCGGCGAAGTGGTGCTGTACCAGGGCGAGCGCTTCAAGGAGTACCGCGGCATGGGCTCGGTGGGCGCCATGAAGGGGCGCAGCTACTCCAAGGACCGCTACTTCCAGGACGGGCGCGAGGTGGAAGAGCTGGTGCCCGAGGGCATCGAGGGGCGCGTCGCCTACAAGGGTCCGCTGGCCGGTGTGCTGCACCAGCTTGTCGGCGGGCTGCGCCAGGCGATGGGCTACTGCGGCGCCACCAGCATCGACGACATGCGGCTGCGCACCCGGTTCGTGCGCGTCACCGCAGCCGCCCTGCGCGAGAGCCACCCCCACGACATCATGATCACCAAGGAGGCGCCCAACTACCGGGCGCCGACCTGATCTTCGTCCTTGCTGAGCTGCTCCAGGCGTTCCCATTCGTCGATGAGGCTGCTGTCGGTGTCGCGCACGAGGTCGCCCAGCCAGCGCGTCAGCTCCACGATGTCGTCGGTGCGGCGATCCTCGGGCACGTTGCGCACGAGCGCCTTGTAGGCATCGCTGAGGTAGCGCAGCAGCACCCCCTCGGAGCCCTTGATGCCGTAGTGGTTGACGTACTCGCGGAACGTCATGGCCCGCTCTCGCAGGTCGCGTGCCACTGACTTGGGGCGGATGTTGTCGTTGCGCAGCCAGGGGTGATGGGTCGACCAGGCGTTGAAGCTGTCATACAGCCAGTCGCGCAGCGGCTTGGGCCACTCGACCTCTTCGAGGCGCTCCATGCGCTCCTCGTACTCCACGCCCTCGGCCTTCATCTCGGCCAGCAGGTCGGTGCGGGCCAGGTCTCGCTGCCGTTCCAGCACCACGGTGGGGTTCTCCAGCGTTGCCTCCAGCACGCTGAGCACGTCGAGCGGGTAGGTCGGCTCGTCGGCGTCGACGAACTCGATGGCGTCGAGCGCGAACGGCGACAGCGGCTGCGTGAGGTCGAATTCGGCCTGCAAGTCCACGTTCACCCGCACCAGGCGGTCGAGCTCATCGGGTTCTGCGAGCTGTTCCACCACCTGCGTCTCGCTCAGCGAGCGGTAGATGGCGATGGCCCGGCGGATGTGGGTGCGGTTGGCGGCGCGAGTTTCGTGGTTGTCGGTGAGCAGCCGTCGCATCGCCGCGCAGCCGTCGCCGGGGCGGTCCAGCACGTTCATCAGCATCGAATGCGACACGTCGAACTGCGAGCGCAGCAGCTCAGGTTCGCCTGATGCCAGGCGTTCGAACGTGTCGGCGTTCCACGGCGCGTAGCCCCGCTTGGGCGGCGACGGGCGCCGCACCTTGCGCAGCTTGGCCGGGTCGTCGCCGAACTTCTCACGGGCCTTCTCGAGCGCCATCGCATACTCGACCTCGTGCTCGGGCGCTTGGCACCACACGAAGCCCTCGTGGTCGAAACCGCGGCGCCCGGCCCGGCCGGCGATCTGCTGGAAGTCGCGCACCGACAGCACCCGGGTGTCGCGCCCGTCGTACTTGCAGAGCTGGGTGAACACCACCGTGCGGATGGGCACGTTCACGCCGACGCCGAGCGTGTCGGTGCCGCAGATGAGCTTGAGCAGGCCTGCCCCGGCCAGCCGCTCGACGAGCAGCCGGTACTTGGGCAGCATCCCGGCGTGGTGCACGCCGACGCCGGCCTTGACGAAGCGCGAGATGTCGCGCCCGAACGGCGAGTCGAACCGGAAGTCGACTATCTCGGCGGCAACCTGCGCCTTCTCGTCCTTGGAGAGCACGTTGAGGCTGGTGAGCGCCTGTGCCCGCTCGGTGGCAGCCCTCTGGGTGAAGTGGACGATGTAGGCGGGAACCCGCCGCAGCTCCAGCAGCTCTTCGAGCGATTGGTGCAGCGTGGTCTCGCGGTAGGTGAAGGTGAGCGGCACCGGCCGTTCGGCGCCGGTCACGGTGGCGACCTCGCGGCCAGAGCGCCGCTGCAGGTCGTCAGCGAAGCGCTGGGTGGGGCCGAGCGTGGCGCTCATCAGGATCATCTGGGTGCGGGTCAGCTCGAGCAGCGGCACCTGCCAGGCCCAGCCTCGGTCGCGGTCGGAATAGAAGTGGAATTCGTCCATGACGACGCTGTCGACCGGGGCGCCGGCACCTGAGCGCAGCGCCAGGTTGGCCAGGATCTCCTGCGTGCAGCACACCACCGGCGCATCGGGGTTGACGGCGCCGTCGCCGGTCACCATGCCGACGTTCGCTGCTCCCAGCTCGTCGCAGAGCGCGAAGAACTTCTCCGACACGAGCGCTTTGACCGGCGCGGTGTAGTAGCTGCGCTGGCCCCGAGCCACCGCCTCGAAATGTGCAGCGAGGCCCACCAGCGATTTGCCCGAGCCGGTCGGCGTGGTGATGATGACGTGGTTGCCGCCGAAGATCTCCAAGATGGCGTCTTCTTGGGCGGGGTAGAGCTCCAGGCCGATCTCGGCCGTGTAGTCCAGGAATCCCTCCAGCAGCGAGTCGGCATCCGGCTCGCGAGGCAGGAAAGCCGTCAGCCGCCCCGCCGCCGATCGCTCAACTGCCATCGCCATCGGAGGTTAGGAGTCAGGCGTTGCGGCCGGGCCAGGCTTGGGGGTTGATCATGTTGGGTGGCTGGTTGCCGTCGAGTGCGGTCATGACCTCCGACACTGCATGGGTGAAGATGCGGCGGCGGCCGGCGACCGTGGCGGAGGCCACGTGCGGGGTCACTATCACGTCGGGCCGGCCCAGCAGCGGGTGGCCTGGCGGCAGCGGCTCCGGCTCGGTCACGTCCAGCCCTGCGCCTCGCACCTTGCCTGCGTCGAGCGCCGCCAGCAGGGCGTCCTGGTCGACAAGTCCGCCGCGAGATGTGTTGACCAGGTACACGCCGTCGCGCATCGCAGCGAGGAGTTCGGCGTTCACGAGATGGTGCGTGGCTTCGCTGAGCGGCGCGTGCACCGACACGACATGCGCGTCGGCCACTGCGTCATAGGGCGTCGCCGCCCGTTGCGCCCCCAGTTCCGCAAATCGTTCGTCGCCCGCATAGGGGTCATACGCCACGATCTCCATGCCGACGGCCGACATCACCCGGGCCACGTAGCCGCCGATGCGTCCGAGCCCTACCAATGCGAGCGTCGAGCCGGCCAGTTCAAGATGCCCGTGGCGTGCCCAGTAGTCGCCTTCGTCAGCCTCGAGCCGGAGGGCCGATTCCTTCAGTCCCTTGGTGATGGCGAAGATGAGCGCGACGGCTTGCTCAGCGGTGGAGATCGTCGGGCCGTCGGGCGTGTTGCAGGCGGCGATGCCGAACTCGGTGGCGTCGTCGAGGTCGAGATTGTCAAACCCGATGCCGGCCCGGGCGATCACCTTCAGCCGCGGAGCTCGCTCGTACACGGTGCGGTCGTAGCGGATCGCAGCGCCCACGATGGCGCCGTGCGCCCGTTCGATGCCTTCGAGCGGATCGTCGCCTCGCACATCGACGATCCCGGCCCGGCCGTCCAGCAGCTCGCGCTGCAGCCGGCCGGCGGGCCGGTCGAACCAGACGATTGGCAGGCCAGCACCTGCGTCGGCGTCAGGGGAATCTGTGTCAGTCGAACCGGTGCTCATGCCGTCAGTATTGCGCCGGGACGGGGCCAGGCAGGGTGCCAGTGCGAGGACCCGACCGCTGGCGGCGATGCGACGGCCCGACAACGCCCGGCAGCGTCCCTGGGAGCGCCACTACCGTCTACACCAGCTTGGGCAGGCACCGGTGAACAGGGGTACGGGTTGATGAAGGTCGACGAGGCGGTCATCCATGACACCGAGCGGTACGCCGCCGAGGGCTACCCGTGGGCCGAGTGGGATTTGCTGCGCGACGAGGCGCCCGTGTACTGGTACGTGCGCGACAACATCGTCCCGTTCTGGGCGATCACCCGCTACGAGGACGTGAAGTGGATCTCGGGTCAGAACAAGACGTTCATCAACGGGGGCGGACGACTGCGTCTCGCTGACGCCGACCGGGATGCCCGCTTCTGGACCAAGTATCGCCAGCGCGCCATCGAGATCGGCTGGGACCCCGACGAGCCGCCGGACTTCATCTTCAAGGACCGTCCCGACCACTGGGACCTGCGCCGGCTGGTGGTGCCGGAGTTCACGCCGAAGGCGATGCGCAGCAGATCCGAGTCGCTCGAACTGCACGCCCAGCGCTTCGCGGACGAGTTCATCGCCAAGGTGGACGACGAGGGCACCGCCGACGTGGTGGAAGACCTGGCGGTGAAGCTGCCGCTGGCAGCCATCTGCGAGATGGTGGGCGTGTCGGCCGACGACTGGGAGCAGGTGCACGCCTGGACATCGGTGCTGTTCGACGATCCCGATCTGGAGAGGTTCTGCCGGCCCGGCGAGCCCCGTGACGAGATGCGGTCGCGCATGATCCGCGAGTTCGACGCATGGATCGGCGAGCTGATCGCCCAGCGCCGCCGCGACGGCACCGACGGCCGCGACCTAGTGAGCATCCTGCTGCGGTCCGAGATCGAATCAGGCCCGCTGACGCCGCAGCAGCTCGTGGGCTACCTGCGCTTGATGATCGCTGCGGGCAACGAGACGACGCGCAACGCAGCGAGCGGGGGGGGGTGATCGCCCTGCTCGAGCACCGCGACCAGCTCGACCTGCTCAACGAGCGCATCGACGACCCCGACGCCGTCGAGACTGCCGTGGAGGAGATCCTGCGCTGGACATCGCCAGTCATCCAGTTCGCCCGCACCTGCACCAAAGACACCGAGCTGCGGGGCCACACGATCAAGGCCGGCGAGCACGTGGGGGTGTGGTACCCCTCGGCCAACCGCGACGAGCGCCAGTTCCCCGAGCCCTACCGCTTCGACATCGGGCGCACGCCCAACGATCACCTCGCCTTCGGCCACGGCGCCCACTTCTGCTTGGGCGTGCACCTGGCCCGCTGGGAGCTGCGAGCGTTCTTCCGGGTGGTGGCGCCCCTGCTCGACGGCCTGCAGCTCGACGGCGAGCAGTCCCGCATCGGCCACCTGCACGTCGGCCCCATCAAGCACCAGATGGTGACCCCGCGGTCCTGATCCGCCCGCGGCTCCGGGTATCTGGATACGACCGGTGCACTCAGATCGCACCTGAGCGCAGGACTAGCGTCGGCGGCCATGACGACGACTGATGTGGTGGTGACGGGGCTGCGATTCGGGGAGGGGCCGCGCTGGCGCGGCGACCGGCTCTGGTACTCCGACTTCTACCGGCACGGCATCTACACCGTGACTCCCGATGGCAACGAAGAACTCGTGCACACGGTTCCGACGCAGCCGTCGGGGCTGGGCTGGCTGCCCAACGGCGACTTGCTGTTCGTGTCGATGCTCGACCGGCAGCTTCGCCGGCTCGACGCCGACGGCAACGAGTCGCTGCACGCCGACCTGTCGGGCATCGCCGGCGGTCCGTGCAACGACATGGTGGTTGCCGCCGACGGCACGGCGTACGTCGGCAACTTCGGTTTCGACGACAGTGCAGGGGAGACGTTCGCGCAGGCAACCTTGGCCATCGTGAGTCCGGACGGCACTGCTCGACCGGGGCCCGAGGGCTTCGACTTCCCCAACGGCACCGTGATCGACCCCAGCGGGCGCCACATGGTCATCGCGGAGAGCTACGGCCGACGGATGACGGCGTTCGACATCGAAGCTGACGGCTCGCTGAGCGGACGGCGGACGTTTGCCGATCTGGGAGAGCGCGTGCCCGACGGCATCTGCCTCGACGAGGCCGGCGGCATCTGGGTGGCCGATCCCCTCAACGCGAGCTGTTTCCGGGTGGTCGATGGCGGCGAGGTCACCGATGTCATCGAGCTGGAGTTGAACTGCTTCGCCTGCATGCTCGGCGACGACGATCGCCGCACCCTCTACATGGTCACCGCCCCCACCTCGCGCCCGCCCGACGACGCGCCGGCCCTCGGCCGCATCGAGACCGCCCGAGTCGACATTCCCGGCGCCGGCCTGCCCTAGCCCTCACCGGCTGGAGCTGGCGCCGCCGGAGCAACCGCCAAGTGCGCCTAGATAAGCTAACATATTAGCTACCTAATATGTTAGCTGACTAATATATTAGGTAACTGACGTGCTAGAGTGCTGGCGTTCAGCTCTTGCGGAGGCCGCACGGCATGGCGATGGACCAACTTGTCAACCGTGAGGCTGAAGCCGCTGCCCTGCACCGGCTGGCCGACGCTGGTGGCCGATCACTCGCGCTCGTGCGAGGCCGGCGGCGTGTCGGCAAGACGTACCTGCTGTCACAACTTTGGGACTCGCGCCGAGCCATGTACTTCGTGGCATCCGCCACAGCACCCGAGATCAACCGCCAGGTGCTCGTGCAGACCGCGGCACGCTGGGCCGGTGTCGGCCTGCGGCCCGAGGACCATCCCACCTGGCGGCTGGTCTTCCGTTCGCTGCTCGCACTGCGCCCGGACGAGCCGATCGTCATCATCCTCGACGAGTTCCAGTATCTCGCCGCCGGCGACGACGGGCTGCGTGAGGTCGCCTCAGAGCTGAACGCCGTCTGGGAGAGCGAGATTCAACGGCGCGCGGGCGTGCTGGTGGTGCTGTGCGGATCGGCAGTGCGAACGCTTGCGGCACTCGAGCAGGGCGGCTCGCCGCTGTACGGCCGGCTCGACGCCTCGCTGGTGGTCGCGCCATTCGACTACTACGACAGCGCACAGATGCTGAGCGGCTATTCGCCGCGCGAGCGCATCGCTCTCTACGCCGCCCTGGGAGGCCTGCCGGCCAATCTCGCGGCTGTGGAACCCGATGACGACGCGGCGCGCAACATCGTCAGGCTGGCGCTGGCGCCCGACGGCTTGGTGCACACTCGCATCCGAACCCAGCTCGACCAGGAGGAGGGCCTGCGCCAGACACAGCAGTACCGGGCGGTGCTCGCCAGCATCGGACTGGGCGCGCGCACGGTGGGCGAGATCGCATCCAAGATGAGCCGCAGCGCCGACTCGTCGCTCAAGCGTTTGGTGGCTCAGCTCGAAGACATGGCGTACTTGACCTGCGAGCTGGACTTCGAGGAATCGCGGACACGCGGCCTGCGCTACCGGCTGGCCGACCCTGCTGCTCGCTTTCACTACCGCATCGCGCTGCCGAACGAATCGGCTGCGGTGGCCTTCGGCGCCGAGCACGTGTGGAGCACCCAGATCGAGCCCGAGATGTTTCCCGCCTACGTGGGCCGCCACGTCTTCGAAGACGTGGCACGGCAGGCCTACATCCGCTGGGCTGTCGAGGCAGGTCTGCCGCTGGTGCCTGAGTGGCAGCGATGGCAGGGCGCCGACCGCACCGGCGTGGGCGTCGACATCGACATGGTCGGGCGCACGCTCGACGGCGGCCTGGTGACCGGTTCGGTCAAGTTCCGCATGCGACAGGCGACGGCGCGCACATATGTCGAGCATGACGAGGCGCTGAGGCGCTTGGCTGCGAGCGGGCGGAACTGGGCGCGCGAGGCACTGCAGCCCTCATCGCCCTACTTCTTCCTGTCTGCCGGAGGCTTTGCAGCGTCGTTCGGTGAGGCCTGCGAACCGGGCCGCGAGGTCATCACCTGGACCTTGTGCGACCTCTTCGACCGGTAGCAGCCGGCAGTTCGTTCGCGGATCGGGATCGGTTGGGAAGTCAGGTGTCGGTGGCGCCGAGGCGGCGCAGGTGGCCGGCGCGGATGTCGGCGGTCTGGCCTTGGACCAGCAGGAAGAGCGCTTCGCGGGCTAGGCGCTGTGCGTGATGGGCGAGTGTGATCGCTCTGCCGCCGACCGATGAGACGAGCGCGCTGGTGGCCCGGATGCCCACATAACCGACCTGCGCACGGCGTTCGGGCATCTCGTCGACCTCTGCCCCGTAGAGCGCGCTGCGAGCCGCATCCAGCTCTGCATCCAGCGGCGAGGGCCCGAGCAGCCCGAGAGCACGGGACGCCACGCCCAGCATGAGGGCGCCGTTGGTTCGCAGGCCTTGGCGGTAGAACGCCAGCCAGTCGCTGTAGTCGATGATCTCCACTACCTCGTCGTCGCCGACGGCGTGACCGTCGAAATGCAGTTCCACTGTCACCGAGGAGTCCACTGCGGCAAGCCGCAGCCGACGCGACGTCAGCGTGGGTGCCTCGGCGGCCGGGATGAGCATCCACACGAGCCGATCCGCCTCGTGAGCCGCAACCAGCACTGCGTCGATGTGACCCCACCCGGTGACGAACGGTGCCACGCCGCGCAGCACCCAGCCGCCGCCGGAACGCTCGGCGAACAGGCACGGCTCGGGACGCAGCACATGCGCGAACGCGACACCGCTGCGCCGCTCGCCGGTGGCCAGCGCGCGGGCCCAGCGGTCGTGCAGCGGCGATCCGGCTGGTATCCGCGCCGCATTGGCCGAGCCGCCGCCGTGCTGCGCCCACACGAACGCGGTCGTGAGGCAGCCGCCGGCCAGCGATTCGAGAATGGGCAGTCGCTCGAGCTCGTCGAAGCCGCAGCCGCCCACCTCGGTCGGCGTCCACAGCCCATACAAGCCGACGTCACGGAACAGGTCCAAATTGCGCTCGGGAATCTTCCCCGCTGTGTCCACGTCCAGCGCACGCTCGAACAGCACGCCATCCGCGAGCTGCTGCGCGTCGAGCAGCAGTGCGATGGGATCGGGCGGGGGACCGGGGCTCACGGCGGTCAAGGATGCACGCGCGGCGACGCCGCCGCGCCCCAGGGCGTTCAGGTGCCGGTGTCGGGCTCCGCCGGTTGGCGCCACATGAGGGCGTTGCGGCGCATGATGGCGACCAGCGTGTCGTCCTGGTTGCAGGCGCGGTGCTCGAACAGGATGATGCCCTGGTCGGGCTTGCTCTTCGACGGGCGTGCCGAGATCACTTCGCTCTCCACCCGCAGCGTGTCGCCGTGGAAGACGGGTGCAGGAAAGTCCATCCGTTCGAAGCCGAGGTTCGCCACGGTGGTGCCGTGGGTGGTCTCGTGGACCGAGATGCCGACCACGACAGCGGCCGTGAACATCGAGTTCACGAGCGGCTTGCCGAACTGGGTCTCAGTGCGGGCGTATTCGAAGTCGAGATGCAGGGCAGCGGGGTTCATCGTCATGGTGGTGAACATGACGTTGTCGGCCTCGGTGATCGTGCGGCGCAGTCGATGGTGAATCACCAGTCCCGGCGTCAGCTCCTCGAACCACCGTCCGCCGTGCGGGCGGGGTGCGTCGCTCATCAGGCTGCTCCTCCTGCAACTTCAAGGGTGCCGGCAGTGTCTGATTGGCCGACGCCGAGTGCGTCGGCCCAGGGCACCTCGCACGCTTGGTCGAGATCGATCTCGGCGTGGACGACCGGGTTCTGGTGAGGGCCGGCGCACCATGACGGCATCACCATCGTGTACAGACCCGAGCCGCCCGCCTGGAATACCACGATCCTGCTGGGGTCTTTCAGGATCGGGACCAGCTCATCGGACGGGCCGTCCCGGTCGAGGTAGAAGGCCGACCCGACATGGGCGAGCGTCGCTGCCGTGTTGGTGGCGCGCGCAGCCAACTCGGCCTGAATGTCCTCGCGGGTCAGCCCCGCGCGGGCCAGCACCGTCGTGTGGTCGGGGTTCATGATCACGGTGACAGCGCCGTGCCGCAGGTGCGCGTTGTTGCTGCCCGGGTTGGCCATGACCGCAGCGATCACGTTCAGCAGGCGACTGGCCGACTCGGGATCGTCCGCATCGCCGGTGAAGATCGTCGAGTGCGGCGCCTCGGCACCGACGACGACCACGGCGCTGTCATCTTCGGCGTAGCCGTAGGAGGTGTGCAGCGGCGCGAACGGGCTGTTCTCGGTGTCCTCGGCGAGGCAGTAGGTGAACTTGCCGGGATGGCCGTGCAGCGCCATGTCCGACGCGCCCGGCCGGGCCCCGCCGATGTTCATCATGGCCAGCCGCAGCGCCCGCCCGATCGAAGCGTTGGCACGATGGCCGGGCCCGAGCGCCCCGAATCCCGAAGCCACTTCGCCGCACTGGTGCCGTGCCGGCCCGCACACCACGATGAGCGGCGCGGTGCAGTGGGTGGTGCTCTGCATCTCGGTGAGATCGAACTCGGGCTGGCACACGGCCCGGACGGCGGCCACTACGACGGGGATGTGGTCGGGCAGGCAGCCGGCCATCACCGCAGCCGTCGCCACCTTCTCCACGCTCGCCACGCCGTGCGCGGGTCCCATGACGCCCAATTCGAGGTCGGGGTCGAGGCCAGAGGCGAGCGCCATCATGGCCACCCGCTCGGGGGTGGGGATGACGACCGGCAGGCCGTCGGTGAGCCCGAGCGCGTGCAGCTGCTCGAGCGCGTCGGCCTCGTTGTGGGCCTCCAGCAGTGTCACGACTGGTTCAGTTTGAGGTGGCGCCGGTGAGGATCGAGATGATCTGCGGCGCGATATCGGCGGCAACCTTGGCCATGTTGTCCTCGCCGCTGCCCGCTACCGGGTGGGGAAGGCGGATGCGGGGGACCGTCGGCATGCCGGTGGCGTTGGCCACGAAGTCGCCCTGAGGCCAGAACGCATCGGTGACGAGTGCGATGGAGGGAATGCCCGCTCGGGCGGTGGTGATGCTGTCACGCACGGTGCCAGATGTGCAGCTGCCTCAATGGCCGTACGCGGCGATCACCGCACCGCACTCGGAGCTGATGTCGCTGAGCATGCCCTCGCCGACAACCGACGAAGCGTCGCCCTTGTCGTAACGGTTGAACGACGCCGACGGCAGCCGCTCGGCCAGTGCCTTCTCGACGTGGTCGAGAAAGCGGACGCTGTCGGGGAAGCCATTGGCGACCAGGCCGATCGTGATCGGCTGGTCGAGCGGCGTGCTGAGCGTGTAGGGCTCGGGCGCAGTCTTGGCCTCGCCTCGCGGATCGTGGAAGGTGAGGGTGCTCATGGGTCCAGTCTGACACCCGCGCCGCACGCGCGCGTGCTGTGCGGCGTCGCCGGCTCGTCGAGCATGCGGCTCAGTGGTCGTGGCCGGCGGGACGGGAAGCGTATGCGGCGGCCCGATCGGCAACTGCATCGCCGCTCAGCAGGCCGCGCTCGCCGACGGCGTGCTCGAGCGCTGTCAGCCAGCACCGGTAGTAGTCCCACGGCTCAGCCGCTTCGTCGCTATCGACGGGCGTCTCGGCCTCGGCGATCGCTTCGATGAGGTGCTCGCGGAACTGGTCCCAGGTGAAGTGACTGCCATCGACGAGGTCGGCCGCCACACCGAACGCACGCGCCTGCCATGGCTCAGAAAAAACCAACTCGCCGTTGTCCCTCGGGGGAGCAGCAGTGCTGCCCTCCAGCAGGTCGATGCTCATGGAGTTTGCGCCGCCCGACTACTCGCCAGCAGGATCGGCGACCCGAGCCACGCCGATCATCGAATCGCGCGTCACCAGCTCTGCCAGGCGTTCGACGGGCCATCCGTCGGTGCCTGCTGGCCGCTCGGGCAGCACCAGGAATCGGGTCTCAGAGCTGGAATCCCAGATGCGCACTTCGGTGCTCGGGTCGAGTTCGAGGCCCATCTCGGCCAGTACGGCCCGGGGCTCGCGCACCACGCGTGCCCGGTACTCGGGGCTCTTGTACCAGTTGGGCGGCAGGCCCAGCAGCGCCCACGGGTAGCACGAGCACAGCGTGCACACGACCACGTTGTGAACGCCTGGCGTGTTGGCCTTGACCTCAATGTGCTGGATCTCTGCCCCCCGAATGCCGAGTTCGGCTACAACGCCGTCGGCGTCGGCCAGCAGGCGACTGGCGAGCGCGGGGTCGGTCCATGCGTGTGCTACCAACTCGGCCCCGATCATCGGGCCGATGTCGTGCTCGTAACGCTGGATCGTCGCGTCAATGCGGGCGCGGTCGGCAAGTCCCTTCTCCACGAGCAGGTCTTCGAGCGCTTCGACGCGGATCTCGGGCGACGAGGCGTCGAGGTCATGATGCGGGTGTCCGTGCCCGTGGTCATCGTGCATGAATTCGTTCTCCCACTCGCTGCGGGTCAACCCGCACCGTTCGTCGGGTTCAGATAGCACTCATAGAGGTCGACATAGACCGATGTGTTCGGCTCCGCGTTGTCGCCCCACAGCGTCTGGGCGTCGTAGCCGACGCAGTAGACGTGCTGCGGTCGCTCGCCTAGGTCGTGGGCCGTGCTGTCTGGGAGCACCTCTGCGGGATGCAGCTTGACCACAGTGCCCGGCTTGTCCACGACGTACGCAGGCAGTCGTGTGTGGCCAGGCTGAGGGGCGGCAGGTGCTGCCACCCGGTCACCCACTGCGAATCGTGGTTCCGGGGCCAGATCGCGGCGGACACCGCGCTGATGAGGCGGCGGCACTGGGACATCTGGCGGGAGCAGTGCTGGATCTCTAGCGAACGTCGGGGCCGCCCGACCGATGGGCGACGACCGGTGCTGAAGTTCGCGGTTCGCTCCACGGTTCAGTGCAGAGGCCATCTCGTCGGGGCTGATCACGCCGTACTCGGCCAACAAGAGCTCGAAGCCAGCGAGCCAGCGGCCGTAATAGCCGTGATCGAAGTAGTCGTCGGGGTGGAGGCGCTCGAGCGCATACCGGAACTCACCAGGGCGCTGCGCTGAGGCCGCCGTGACAGCGCCGAGCAGGCCGAAGACACGCCGCTCCCAAGCGGCGTGGAACGGCGGCTCGTCCGACTCGTAGGGCACACGGCCCCATCCGTGAGCTCCCCCGAGATCGTGAACCCCAGGCCACGTGGAATTCGGCTCGACGGAGTTGGGGTCGGCGGCACTGAGCTCGCCGGCATCGGGATGCATCGCGGAACAGCTTTGCACTTCGGGCGCCGACGGCCGCGACCATGGCGGCCGCTCCGACCGACCTCGAGACGCCGTCCCGTCCAACCGGGCCGATCAGGCGCCGGTTGTTAGGTTGCTGGAGTGCCTGCGTTTGTGCTTGCAGTGGACCTCGACGGCGTGTGCGGGAAGCACACCGAGGCCTTCCGCCGCGTTGTGGCCGCCGAACGCGGAGTTGCGGAGGACTCGCTGCCGCTTGTTCGCGGCTGGAACTTCAGCGAGTGGGGCCTCGCCGATGGCGAGTTCGAGGAGCTGCATCGCATCGCCGTGATCGATTACCGCATGTTCCGTGAGATGGAGCCGATGGAGGGGTGCTCTGAGGCGCTGTGGCGGCTGTCCGACGCCGGCGTGTGGATACGGATCGTCACCCACCGCCTGTATGTGAGCTGGGGCCACCGCGTGACGGTGAGCGACACGGTCGAGTGGCTCGACCGCGAGCGCATCCCCTATCGCGATATCTGCTTCGTGGCCGACAAGGCGATGGTGAACGCTGACGCCTATATCGAGGACGCTCCCCACAACGTGATCGACATCCGTGCCGCAGGCGGGTACGCGATCACCTTCGACCAGCCCTACAACTCCCAGGTGGAAGGACCACGGGCCCACGACTGGGCCGAAGCCGAAGAGATGGTGGTGGAGTTGCTGACGGAGCACAGCGGCTACGTCTCGCGCCCGCTGCCCGGCATGGACGCCGGTTCGGATCGCCTGGAGTTGCGCACCCGGGACACCGCGTAGACCGGCCGCATGACCGATTCCCCCACAGCACCGCCCGCGCCGATCGACGCGGCGACCGTCGTCGTCTTGCGCAACGGCACGCCCGCTGCTGCGCCAGGTCACGGATTTGACCCTGCGGCAAGCGACGCCCGAGCCCACATCGAGGTGCTCATGCTCCGGCGCAACTCACGGGGCTTCTTCGGCGGCATGTGGGTGTTCCCCGGCGGCCGGGTGGATCCGCCGGACCGTGACACGCCCGGCGACGTGGTGGCCGAGTGCGATCCTCGCACCGCTGCCGGTCCCCAAGGCCCGTTCACTGCCGATCGACGCGGGTATCGCACTGCCACGGTGCGCGAGGCCTCCGAGGAAGCCGGCATCGACCTGTCGTCGGCCGAGCTCGTGCACTTCGCCCACTGGGTGCCGCCGCCGATCCGGCCCAAGCGATTCTCGACGCACTTCTTCGTGTGCGCGGCGCCGGACGGTCTGGGCGCCATACGCGTCGACGGCAGCGAGATCCTGGACTACGCTTGGGTCTCGCCCGCAGCGGCGCTGGCCCGGCGAGCCGTCGGCGAGATCGAGTTCGTCACGCCCACGTTCGTGACGCTCACCTGGCTGTCGGGCTTCACCCGCGCCGCCGACGTGCTGGCGTCGGTGGACGGGCACACCTGCTATCACACCGAGATCATCCGGGCGCCGGAGTCCGATCCTGGCCACGTCGCCGTGTATGTCGGCGATGCGGCCTTCCCCGATGGCGACCTCGCCGCCCCCGGCCCACGCCGACGATGCGTCATGGTCCGCTCCGGCTGGTGCTGGGAGGAGCACGACGGCACCGCCGCCGTGGCTTAGGCGCTGCGCAGCCCGCGCACTCGCGGAACGAGACGCTCGATCTGATGCTCCTGAGGCGGACCGTCGGGGCCGCCGCCGGGTCGGGCAGCGCGAAAGTCAATCGCTGCCTGGGCGGGCTCGGCGCCGAACGCCACCATCGCCAGAATGCCGATCACCGACGTGCGCGCCATGCCTGCCCCGCAGTGCACGAGCACACCGTCGCCGCTGTCGAGAGAGCCGACGACTTCGCGCACCACGTCGAGCACCGCATCGTCGGCCGTGACACCGCCGTCGGGCGTGGGCAGCCACAGCGCACGCGGGCTGTCGGTATCGCCCACATGGGCGTCGAGCCATTCGCTGTATGCGGGATAGCGCAGTTCGATCTCGCGATCGGTCAGCATGCATGCCAGCGTCGATGCCCCCACTCGGTCGAGCGCAGCCTGGGGATCGGGTCCGACGGCGGAGAAGTTCGTGACGAACAGTCGGCCTCGTGCCGGCGGCGACGGCAGCGGGACTTCGTCGATGCGGTGCTGCACGGCGCGAGCTACGAGTCGCCTCTGCGGAACCTCGCGAAGCGACGCTTCGGTTCCTCGGGTGGCTCAGGCAGCGGCGGCCATGCCTCGGCCAGCTCCTCCTGACCGGAGCGGCGCACGGCTTCGAGCTCGTCGCGGCTGTAGGGCTCCGGTCGAGGGTCGAGCGCCCGGTAGCGGGCCTCCGCGCTGGCGAAGTTGTCGTCAGTGATCAAGCCGTCGATCAGCGTGGCCGGCTCCCAGGCCTCACGCGGGCCCAGGTAGATGTAGCCGTCGGCCACATCGCGCAGCCGCAGCGAGCTCTCCGCTCCGTCAGTCGAGCCCGTCACCTCTGTCATGGCGACGCTGCCGAGCGTGGACGCGGCCAAGTCCAGACCGAAGCTCACCTCGGTGCTGCCCCTGCCCTCAGGGGATCGAGTCACGAGTTCCTCGACCCGCTCGGTTGCCGCCGTGTCGGCGATGGTCCCGTGAATGACGACCCTCCGGCAGCCGTCGCCCATCCAGCGCCACAGGAGGTTCCCCACCGATGTCGTCGGCTTGCCGCCGGCCCATTCGATGAGCCTGGTCGTGGTGGCGGTGACGTTCATGTACACCAGCGCCCGCTCGCCCGATCGCAGCACCTCTGCGGTGAGCACGCTGGCAGCGTGGAATGCGGACATGTCGCGGTAGTGCCCGCCGAGCCACCAGTTCCGCAGGCCCTCCTCGGCAGCCGAACGGCCGTCGAGCAAGGCGGGATCCTCCACGTAGGTGGGCAACCCCAGCGCGACCATCCGGATAGGCCTGCGGTCGGCGTCACGGCGCTGCTCGGCCTGGTTGTGCTCCCAGACAGCACGCAGGACATCGGCATATTCCTGGTAGCCGAATCCGGCGCCGAGCAGATCGACGAACAGGTCGGCGCAGGCCCGCTCGTCCCACTCGGGTGCGTCAACCAGCGCGTCGAGCTCGGCTTGGCGGCGAGAGTTGGTGTACTCCCAGGCCAGGTTGGCGATGCCCTGGTCGGCCAGCTCGCTCAGCGCCCCGGCCAGGAACCCGAGGTGCTGGCGCACCCCGACCTGGTCGCCGAGCATCACGATCTGGTGGCGTCCGCAGATGTCGCCGAGGTACTCGGCGGGAGACTGGAGCGCGGACGCGGGCCGCTCGTCGTCGGTGGGGGCTTCGGATGGCACCGCCCATGAGTCTGCCCGCTTTGGGGTCCGAAGCTGACAGCCGGCCGGCCGGAACCGCTAGAGCACCTGTGTCCAGGCCAGCTCTGCTGCGGCGGCTGTCGCGGTGACCGCGGCCTCGAAGTCCCCTGCGGTGGATCGGACATCGCGCAGACCCGGGTCGAGCGCGTACCGCCGCGCGTGCTCCACGTGCATCGTCGGCACCGGCTCGGGAAGCGGGGTGGGCGCCCGCCGCTCGTAGTCGCGTTCGAGGTAGATCCAGCCGCTGGCCAGCCCGCCGAGCGGTTCGCGGTCGAGGCTGGTGGTGCACCCCAGCCGGGCGGGCGGGCCCCGGTCGACGTCGAACGCGAGCGGCACTTCGAGGTCGTCGTTCAGCGCGAACACGGTGTCGAGCACGCCGTCGGCGGCCAGCGCGTAGTCGCACAGTTCACCGTCGGCGGGCAGCGCCTCGTGGACCAGCACGGTGACCGCGCGGTCCGCGATGGCCTCGTACACGCGATTGGCAGCGCCCACCACCCGTCCGTCGACGACTTCGGCGTCGATGGCGTCCCACACCTGGTGCGGGCGCCGCCGCACCCGCGTGAGGGCATGGGCGGTGCGTGTCAGCACGAGCGCGCGATGACCGGGCTCGACCACCTCGCTCAGCAGCACCTCGCTCATGTGCTGCGATACCGGGCCGCGGTCGCGCAGGTGCGGCCACGCATACGCGCTGCGCAGGTCGGCCGTGTCGGTGACTGCGTCGAGGTCCAAGTCGTAGTCCAGCCCCAGCACTCGCATGGGGGCGGTGCCGGCGTCGGCGAAGCGACGGTTCACCTCCCACACCGCGCTCAGCACGTCGAGGTACTCGCGGTAGACGAAGTTGTGGCGGATGCCCCAGCGAAGGAGCGCCTCGCGCGCGAGCACCTCGTCGAAACTGGCGCCGCAGACCACAGCGTCGAGCCGTGCCTGATCGTCGACGCAGGCGTATTCCATCGCCACGATGCCGACACCGGCGCGGTACGCCGCGGCGACCAAGTCTTGCAGAAACAGACCGGCGCGGCGGGTCGGGGTGTGGTGGCCCACGAAGACCACCTGGTGGCGCTCGAACAGATCGCTGACGTAGGTGAGCGGGTCGCTGCCGTGGCTTCTCAGCCAGTCGGCCAGCTCGTCGAGCAGGACCGGCTGGATCGGCGGCAGCTCGCGGCGGTGCCGGTACAACGCGATCCGTTCGAGCAGTGCGGGGTCGCCTCGACGGTTCTCCACCTGCTCTGACAGTACCGTGTCGGGCCGTGGGAATGCGCTTGTACGACACCGCGCAGAAATCGGTCGTCGAGCTCGAGCTCGGCGATCACGTCGGCATGTACGTGTGCGGGATCACGCCCTATGACGCCACCCACCTGGGCCACGCCGCCACCTACCTGACCTATGACCTGCTGATCCGCCGGCTGGAAGATTTGGGCCACACGGTCACGATGGTGCGCAACTACACCGACGTGGACGACAGCATCCTGCCCAAGGCGGCCGAGCTCGGCGAGCACTACCTGTCGCTGGCCGAACGGGAGATCAATCGCTTCGAAGCCGACATGACGGCGCTGGGGACACGGTCGGCGGCGCACGAGCCACGGGCCACCCGATCCATCGACGACATGATCGCCATGATCGCTCAGCTGGTCGACGCCGGGCATGGATATGTCTCCGGCGATCGTGTCTACTTCGACGTGAGCACGTTTCCCGAGTTCGGGAAGCTGTCGGGCTACAGCACCGAGGAGATGACGGCGCTCGCGGCGGAGCGCGGCGGCACGCCCGATGACCCACGCCAGCGCAACCCGCTCGACTTCGTGCTGTGGCAGGCCAGCGCAGGCGGCGAGCCCTCGTGGCCGTCGCCGTTCGGGCCGGGGCGGCCGGGCTGGCACATCGAGTGCTCTGCCATGGGCTACGCGGCGCTGGGCGAGACCTTCGACATCCATGGGGGAGGCGGCGACCTGATCTTTCCGCACCACGAGTGCGAGATCGCCCAGAGCGAGGCGGTGCATGGCGTCCCGCTGGCCCGCTACTGGATTCATGCAGGGCTGGTCTCCTACCAAGGGCACAAGATGTCGAAGTCGCTCGGCAACCTCGTGTTCATCTCCGAGCTGCGGGCCCTCATCGACCCGCGGGCCATACGGCTGGCGCTGATGGCGCACCACTACCGCGGCGAATGGGAATGGTTCGACTCTGAAGGACTCGTCGGCCAGCGCGACCTGGACACGCTGGTGAGCGCCGCGAGCGGGGCGCCCCGAGGCGACGATGCTGCCCGAGGGTCATCGGGGCTGCTCGCGGAGGTGCAGGCTGTGCTCGATGACGATCTCAACGCACCGGCGGCGCACGCAGCGCTGCTCGACGCCGCGGCGACGATCGAGCGTGGCGCCGCAGGCACCGCGCTGCGCTCGGAGCTGGCCGCTGCAGCGGCGCTGTGCGGCATCGACCTGGGCAGCCCACCCGTTGCAGGCGCTCCGTGAGGCCGGGCTTGGGGCTGCTGGGATGAGGTCGGCGAGATGACGACACTGGCCGTGGTCAACCAGAAGGGCGGGGTCGGCAAGACGACGGTCACGCTCGGCATCGCCGAAGCGGCGTGTGCTGCGGGCCGCAGCGTCTTGGTGGTCGACCTCGACCCGCAGTCCAACGCGTCCGCTGGCCTCGGTGTGTGGAATGCCTCGCCCGACATCGACAGCGTGCTCGCCGATGCTGCGCCCGCAGCGGCGCTGGCGGCCATCACCGACGCCGGCTGGCCTGACGGCGGGCCGTGCCCGCAGCTCGTGCCTGGCAGCTATGCGCTCGCGAGCCGTGAGCCGCAGATGGCTGCCGATCTGGTGGGGGCCCAGGACCGGCTGCGCATCGCGCTGGCTGGTGTGAGCCATGACCTCGTGCTGATCGACTGCCCACCGTCGCTCGGCCTGCTGTGCATCAACGGGCTCTTCGCGGCTGATCGGGCGATGGTCGTGACCGAGCCTGCCGCGTGGGCCGCCGACGGCGTCGACCTGATGCGGTCGACGATCAACCGGGTCGCACAGCGTCAAGGCACGCCGACGGTCGTCGGCGTCGTGCTGAACCGCCTGGGGCGCACTCGCGACAACGCGTACTGGGCGCAGCAGCTCGCGGACCGCTTCGGCAGAGAGCTGCTGCCGCCGATTCCCCAGCGAGCTGCGATCGCCGAGGCCTCCGGTCAGTCGCTGCCGCTGCGCGCACTGGGACGCCGGCCGGGTGCTCCCGAAGCAGTGCTGGCCTTCGACGAGCTGTGGGCCGATCTCGAGCGCCGGCTGGGCTGAGCTGCTGGTGGCTCAGGCGCGCGCTGAGGGCGCGGGGGCTGACCGGCGACGGTGGCCTGTTGACCGGTCTGGTGCGCCGGGTGCACCCGGACCGGCCTGGAGGTCGAGACGGCCGAGCATCTGGGCTGTGAGCGGCACGCTCCGGAGGGCCGTGGGACGCCGAGCTCGCGCAATGGGTCCATGCCCAAGCGGGTGAGGGCCGAGATCGGCGAGGCCGGCTTGGCGGTGCCGTGTGACCGGGCGGGCACGTTCGAGCCTGTGACGGCGGCGCAAGCACCGCCGTCGCCTCGAGGGGCTGTCGGGCAACGTGATCAGCCTGTATGGGCAGGGGCTCACCACCGGTGAGAGCCAGGCGCATCTCGAAGAGATCTGCGACACGTCCGTGAGCCGGGAGACGATCCCGGAAGATCACCGAGGGGATCGTGGCCGGCATGGCGGTGCGGCAGAACCGCACCGCTCGAAGCGGTCTGCGCGGTGCTGCTGATCGACGCGATCGTCGTCAAGGCCGGCGGCTCGGGGGTCGCCAACCGGCCCGTGTATGTCGCGATCGGCGTCGGTCTCGCCGGCGAACGCGATGTGGGGGGCCTGTGGCTGGACCCCGCAGGCGGGGAGGGCGCCACCCAGTGGGCGGCGATGCCGGCCGAGCTGAGAAACCGCGGTCTGGCCGACGTGCCGGTCGTGTGCTGCGACGGGCTGCGGGGCCTGCCCCCTCGATCCGGGCGACCTGGCCCCAGGCGACGGTGCAGACTCGAGCGCCATGAGAACGTGGCGAACGTGATCGCCGGGAGACTCGAAGCTCTCGATGTGCCTGCTTCGGTGGCGAGCCGCGATTTCCGCTAGCCAGGTACCGGGTCAGCCCAGCGGGCGGCCGAAGGGCAGCTCGTCCTGCCAGGTCTGCAGGAACGACTCAGCCCGGTAGCAGGCGGCCATGAACGGGCCGTCGTCGTGGCCGGCGGTTTCGGACATGACGGCGTTCACCGTGTCGGCCGTCGCCGAACGCAGGTCGTCGTGCGTGAGCACAGGATCGGCCCACCAGCCCAATGCCGGACCCGCGGCAGCCACAAAGTCGGCCGCAACCGGCGTGCCCGCTGCGCGCAGCACTGCCAAGGCCTTGGATGACACCGCGGCGGACGAGAAGGCGACCACCGGCGTAGAACCGGCGATGGACGCGCCATCGCCCGACATCGCACCGGGCTTCGAGCCGCAGAACAGCACGTCGACGTCGTCTTTCCAGACCGTCCACGGTTTGGCCGGCTCGTTGTCTCCCGACAGAGTTGCCACACACATCTCGCCGTCTGCCAGCCAGGCCTCCGCAAGTGCCACCGGGTCGAGCTGGCCACCATCAATCTGATCGGCAGTACAGCCCTTCGCCGTGGCTACCCGCGCGATGCACGCCCCTGCCGCAACGGCTTCTCGCGCGATGCCCAGCCCTGCGGGGCCGAAACCCTCGATGGCGATGCGCTTGCCGTCCAGACCGCCGAGCAGGCTGGCTGCCGCCGCAGCAGCCCCGACGCCGATGAGCTCGTGGTTGAACGAGATGCCGTCGCGATCGTCGTTGCCGATGAGATTGCGCTGGTCGTGGGCCAGCACGGGTGCCAGCAGCTCGGCATCGAGCCGCAGGCCCGGGCTGGTCGAGAGCCGGCCGCTGGAGAAGTCGTCGGTCAGCTCGTCCGCCAGCGCCTCCACGGCCCCGGCGGCATCGGCAGGATCAGACTTCAGGCCGATGCTGGCGCCGCTGCGCTGCTGCTCCAGCGTGGCGAAGACATAGGTCAGATGCCGGACCAGCATCGTCGCGTTGCCGGGGATGAGGCGGCTGCCGAGGCGGGCCTCCCCGACGTAGTGCTGGGCGCCTGGCAGGTCGAAGATGACGAAGCCGGGTGTCGATTCGAGCTGGCGGGTCTCCACGGGCCAAGTCTGCCATCGACCGCCCGGCACGCCCCGGGCATGGTCGGCGGTCTACGTCGGGTGCGGTCGGCGCCGTGCCTAGCCTTGACGGCGGTGCGACGAGTGGCGATCGGTCTGTGTGCAGTGCTGCTGGCTGCCGCGTGCGGCGGAGACGATGTGTCGGAACCCGTTGCGACCGACGCGGCTGCTGCAACGACCTCGCCGAGTGGTGCTGCACCCGACCGGACGCAGGTTTCCGGCACGGCGCTGCCGCAGTTCGAGCAACTGGAAGACGACCCCGCCGTCGGCCGCCAGGCGCCCCAGGTGGTCGGCGCCGACCTGCTCACCGGTGCCGAGGTTCGCATCGAGAACCAAGGGCGCCCGATGGTGGTGGCCTTCTATGCCCACTGGTGCCCGCATTGCCAGAACGAGGTCGAGGACCTCACCGGCTGGCTGGAGACGAACGAGCTGCCCGCTGGCGTGGACTTCTACGCGGTGTCGGTGCTCGAAGACGCCACACGCGGCAACCACCCGCCCGACAAGTGGCTGCGTGACGAAGGCTGGCAGCACCCCGTCGTGGCCGACACGCCGGCGATGTCGGTCGTCGACGCATTCGGCCTGGTGTCGGTGCCGTACCTCGTCGCCGTCGATGCCGACAACGAGGTGGTGCTGCGGTTCGCCGGCAACATCCCAGGCGGCGCGCCCGAGTTGGCGGCCTTCTTCACCACACTGCTCGAGCCAGCCTCATAGAGGGCCCGAACCGCAGGGCACAGATGCCATAGCGGGCGCACAAACGCGCGCATAGACCGGTGAGGCTGCCACCCTTGGCGTATGGCCGAGGGCGATTCCGCGCCGCGCCGCGCCCCGAGACGCACCAGCACGGCGACTCGGCGCGTCGTTGCCGGGGCCGCGCGCGGGCGATCTGCCGGCCGTGCACTGCTTCGCCCGGTGGTCCGGCTGCACCCGCTCGGGTTTCTGCGGGGCCTGCTCGGCCCCGACGTCACCGGTGCTCGCCAGAGCCTCTCGGCACTCGCCGTCAGCAGCCTGACGGCCACCGCCGCCGGTGTGCTGCTTGCGGCCGTCACCGGAACGCTCGAGCGACTGCCGGGCCTGCTGGTGCTGGTTCCCGCGGCCATCGGCATGCGGGGCGACATCTTCGGCGCCCTCGGCAGCCGTCTCGCCACGACCATCCACGCAGGCACCTTTCGGGCTACAGCCCGCCGCGACACGATCGTGGGCCAGAACGTCATTGCCGCGGCAGTGCTGACCTTGGTGACGGCGGTGGCGCTGGGCGT
This sequence comes from Acidimicrobiia bacterium, assembly GCA_022826045.1. Taxonomy (GTDB): domain Bacteria; phylum Actinomycetota; class Acidimicrobiia; order Acidimicrobiales; family Poriferisodalaceae; genus Poriferisodalis. The sequence goes on from JAJDVQ010000028.1 coordinate 60,945, forward strand.
GATGACCAAGGTGCTGGCCCCGGTGTTCGGGCTCGTCGGCATCATCGGCGTCACCGACCTCATCGTGGTGTCGGTCGTCGGGGCCGAACTGGCGTCGGTGATCGTGCTGGTAGTGACGCTCGGACTCGCGGCAATCTCCACCCGGCGCGGCTGGGACCTCGACAACGTCAGCGCGCCCCTCATCTCGGCGGTCGGCGACGTCGTCACGCTCCCGGCCCTGTTCCTGGCGAGCTATCTCGTGGGCATCACCGCGCTCACACCGCTCCTTGCGGTCGCCAGCATCATCGGGGCGGTGGCTGCGACGGCCTGGGCATGGCGGTCGGGACTGGAGCAGCTCTGGCAGATCGTGCGCGAGTCGATGCCCGTGCTGTTCGTCGGCGGTTTCGTGCTGATCATTGCCGGGGTCGTGATCGAGCACCGTCTCGAGGACTTCATCGACAAGCGCGCGGTGCTGATCCTGGTGCCTGCCTGCCTGGCCGCCGCGGGCGCCATCGGCGGCATCCTGTCGAGCCGGCTGTCGAGCAAGCTCCATCTGGGTGTCATCGAGCCCCGGGCGCTGCCGCAGCGGGGCGCGCGCCTCGACATCCTCTTCGCGTTCACGCTGACCGTGCCAGTGTTCGTGCTGAACGGCCTGCTCGCGCATGGATTCGCCACGGTGTTCTCGATGTCGACGCCGGGCCTGCTGCGGCTCGTGGCGATCTCGCTGATCGGGGGGATGATCGCGACGGCCCTGGCGGGTGCCATTGCCTACTACGGCACGGTCGTGGCCACGCGCATCGGCGTCGACCCCGACACCTACGGCATCCCGCTGGTGAACAGCACCGTCGACCTCGCCGGCGCCGCCGCGCTCGTACTCGCCGTGAGCTGGGTGGGCTTGTCATGAGAGACGCCATGCGATCGTCTGTCGTGAATTCCTTCCTCGCCCCTCTGCCGCTGTGCCTACGCTTGGCGCAGCGGCGTCATCGTGTCCCCGAGCCGAATGGAGTTCGTCGCGCCGCTGGCTGACGATCTGAAATGCGATCAGACCCCGAAGACAAACCCCGAAACCTCAAGTCCATGCTCTCGGAGGCCAAGGACGCCTCCGAGCTCATGGTCGATCTGGCGTACGCCGCGCTCTACTTCGACGACGAAGGCATGGCCGATGCCGTGCTGGGCCTCGAAGTCGACATGTCCGCTCTCGTGCACGAGATGCGGTCGCTGGCGATGCTGGCCGTGCGCCACCCCCGCGAGGTGGACGGCATGAGTTCGGTGCTACAGGTGGTGTCGTCCATCGAGCAGATCGCCAACGCCGCAGTGGACATCTCCAAGATCGTGCTGCATCACCTAGGCATCCCGCGAGCCCTCATCGTGGATTTGGCCCAGGCGGCCGAGGTCTCGCATCGGCTGGTGGTGGCCGCCGGCAGCCACCTGGCGAACCGGCCGCTGCGCGACATGGAGCTGCCGGTGGCCGTCGGCATGCGGGTGGTGGCCATCCAGCGGGGCCGCCACTGGCTGACCGATGTCGGCGGCGACAGCATCGTGGAGCCCGGCGACGTGCTGTTCATGCGCGGCGACCCGGCAGGCATCGTGCGGCTGCGAGAGCTGGCCGCGATGGAGCGCTGGAACCCGCCCGAGCCCGACGACGACCATGCGCTCAGCGACCTCGACCGAGCGGTGGACACCCTGGTGGAGATGAAGAACCTGTCCGAGGCGGCCATCGGGCTGGCCTATTCGGCTCTGGTGCTGGACGACCTGTCGCTGGCCCGGGAGGTGCGCTCGATGCAGGAGCGGCTCGACGGGATGAAGGCGTCGATGCAGACGTGGGTGCTGCGTGCGGCGGCCGATGTCGCCCAGGTGTCCGACGCGGACCCGGCGGGACTGCGCGGCCTGCTGCACGTCGCCGAGGCCGCCGAGGACATCGGCGATCAGGCTCGCAACATCACCTCGCTCGTGCTCGAGGATGAAGACATACACCCCGTACTCGCGCTCGCGCTCGGCGACACCGACGATGTCGTCGTGCAAGTGCCGGTTGCACCCGGTTCACAGGCCGACGACTCGACACTCGGGTCACTCGGGCTGGCCGTGGATCCCGGCTATCACGTGCTGGCCATCCGCCGCGCCGCCAGCTACATCTACAACCCGCCCCGCACCGTGCGGCTGTGGGTGGGCGACGAGCTGATCGCCTCGGGTCCCGAGGAGGGCCGCGACCGCCTCGCTGCTATCTGCGGTTACTCGATGGACATCGACGAGGAAACCGGCCACATCGAGCTCACGCCGATCAGCTGACCGCCGACAGCGCAGAGCCCTTGTTCCCGGGCTGCGTTTTGGGACCCGCTGGGATCACCGGCAGATTTGGACTTTGTCGCCGCCGTCCCGGTACAGCGCGGATGTGTCGAACTTGGGGCCACTTTCCCTGTAGACGTGTACCTGTGCCCAGCCGGGTCCGTCGCGGTGGCACGTGACGTTACTCGAGTGCCATGCGTACCTGCGCGTGAAGCCGTTGTCGTCGGCGGGTACGTTGATCGCGAGCTCGGAGCCATCACCGGTTGGAAACGAGGTCGTGCCTGGCACCGGGTGCGCTGCTCCGCTCACGAGGATGACCAGCCGGTACGGCGCGTAGTAGGCGCGGCCCACCTGCACGGTGATGCCGACCGAGTCGTACCGCACGTACGAACGTGTCCAGCATTTCTCCGAATCACTGTGGCTGGTGCTCGTCCGGCATCCTCGAGATTCTGCTCTGCCGAGATTCCCGTCTGCGGCGAACTCGGACCCAGGGGCGGGCTGTGTGCCGCCGGACTTCAGCGGTTTGTTGTTCCTCGTCCATGTGTACGTGCCGTCGTACACTATCTCGCCCGTCGCGTAGGTCTTGGTGGAGTCGTAGCCATTTGTCCCGCCGGCGGGCAGGTTCTGGGCCGCGGACTGGGGCTGGACGTACACCAGGTCGGGCTGCATCGGGTGGTAGCTGTCGTCGTCGGTGATGGTGATGGTCTTTGTCGCAGCGCCGCCTGCCGGGTTGGTGTCGCGGATGACGACCTGCCGCTCGACGATGGTGTTGTCGTCGCACGGGCTTGCTTGCAGCCAGCCGTTCTTGGTGTTGATCATGATGCCGAGGAGGCTCACGTTGTCGCCCCAGATGTCCGGGGTGGATGTGCAGCCGTCCCGGTACGGCTTGGTGCCATTGTGCGACGCGACGACATCGATGGTGAGGGCGATGGTCGAGTCGAAATCGCCGCAGCCGGCGGGGGTGTTGCCGAGCTTCACCATGAGCAAGTCGTCCTCGCCGATGGTGATGTCGCTGCTGTCCCAGCCTGTGCACGCCGACGCCTGGTCTTGCTGGCTCTGCTGAGTGTCCACGGAATCCTGCTGGTCCTGCGAGTCCTGCTGGCTCTGCTGCTGTTGCGGCTGCTGGTCCTGCGAGGACTGCTGTTGCTGGGTGCCCTGGCCGGAGTCCTGACTGTCCTGATCGCTGGCGCCTGAGCCGTCGTCATCATCGGCGCCGGTGCTGTCGTCGTTCCCAGTGCTGTCATCATGGTCGCTGTCAGTGCCTTCGTCGCTGTCAGTGCCTTCGTCGGCTTCGGCTTGGGCGGCTTTTTCTGTGCAGGTCAGGGCGTCGTTGATCGGTGTCCAGCCTCCCCAGGTGTTGCCGTTGCTGAATGCTGCTGCGTCGGCTGCGGTGATGGTGTCGTCGGTGACGTCGGCGGGTTTGGCGGGCAGATTGTCGGCGCCGAGCGTGTTCAGGATGCGCCAGAACATCGCCGCGTTGGTGCCGTGGCTGGTGTGCCATTGGAATGCGGCGCGCGCTTTGCTGATCGCATCGGCCGTGTCGCACGCCTCCGGTGCGGTGTCAGTCCCCGTACCGTCGTCTGCGCCGGCCGCCGGCGGGAACGGTGCGCCGAGCAGCGTTGCTCCCAGCAGCGTCGCCGTCAACAGCGACACCAACCATCGACGCTTGGGCTTCACTGGGCTGTCCTTGCCAATTCGGGGGGGGGGGGGGGCTCATCAGCAGTCGTCTCCTAGCTAGCGACTAGCCACAGGAAGGTACAGCAAGATTCGCAGATTGCAAGGGGTCTGATGGGAGGCAGCGACATCGGCCGGGCGGCCATCGCTGCAGGTCAGCACCGTGCTGGTGCCGATAGCTTGACAGCCGATGTCGCAGGACACGGGACTGTCGATTCTCGCGGTGCACGCTCACCCCGACGACGAAGCGTCGAAGGGTGCGGGCACCGTCCGCCGGTATGCCGACGAGGGCATCCGCACCACGCTCGTGTGCTGCACCGGCGGCGAGGAGGGCGACATCCTGAACCCGGCGATGGACCGGCCCGAGGTGAAGGAGAACCTCGCCGAAGTCCGGCGTGCCGAGCTCGATGCGTCTGCGGTCGAGATCGGCTACGACGAGGTCGTCATGCTGGGCTACCGCGACTCGGGCATGCCCGACACCGAGGCCAACGCCCATCGAGACGCCTTCGCCAATGCCGACCTCGACGAGGCGGTCGCCAGGCTCGTGACCGTGATCCGCCGGGTGCGCCCGCAGGTCATCCTGACCTACCCGCTGGTGCAATCGCGCTACCCCCATCCCGATCACCTGCAGGTCACCGCTGTCTGCATTCCGGCCTTCGCCCACGCTGGCGAGCCGGCCTGGCGCCCAGAGTGCGGCCCTGCGTTCACGCCGATGAAGATGTACGCGCCGGTGTGGTCGCACAAGCGCATGAAGCTGATCCACCAGGCCTTCTTGGATCTCGGGCTTGAGTCGCCGTTCGATGAGCAGTGGCTGGGCCGTCCCAGCCGGGATGATCGCATCACTGCGGTCATCGAGGTGAACAACGCGGTCCGGCGCAAGGCGCTGCTGGCTCATGCCACCCAAGTCGATCCGGACTCGCCGTTCTGGTTCGGCCTGCCCGATGACGTCGCCGACTCGATCCATCCCTACGAGGAGTACATGCTGCTCGAGTCGCGCATCGCGACCGAGCCGATGGAGCATGACCTGTTCGCGGGGCTGCGTCCGTGAGTTTTCTGGATGCCGAGTTTCTCGAGCGCTGGGCCGGGGCTGAGCATGAGCCGCTGGGGGGCGTCTCGGGCACCATCGTGATGAAGATCAGCGGCGGCCCCGACGGCAAAGCGGCTGTCAGCCTGTCGTTTTCCGACGGCGTGCTGCGCGCCGCGACGCCGGGCACTACCCGCGGCGCAGATCTGACGCTCGAGGCGCCGTGGGAGCTTGCCGCCGAGGTGGTGTGCGGCGATGCCGATCCTGCACAGCACTACATGGCGGGCGATCTCAAGGTGTCTGGCGCCATGGCAATGTGGCTGGAGCTGCTGCCGGCATGGCGCGCGGCGGGCTCGCTCGGCTCGCCAGGCTGATTCAGCGCTCTGTTGATTCGGCCCTGCTCAGCGACGGTCCGTCTCGGACCGCTGCAGCCGTCGCAGTTCCCGGTAGCCGATCAGCTTGATGCCGCTGCGCTGGATGTGCGTGCGCAGCTCGGCGTTGTCGCGAAGGTGCAGCAGATCTTCGACTCGTGACCCCCAGTCGGCTGTGAGCGATCGCAGTTCCGGCAGATCGGCCGCGGGCTGAAGCTGCAGCTCGGTCACGCCCGGCTCCAGCGAGTCAAGCAGCGCTTCGATGCGGCGGTAACGGCCCATCGCGCCCGGTGCGATGCGCATCACCCGATCGGGTGTCACTACTCCTTCGGCGGCGACGAGGTCTTCGACGGGAAAGCCCAACTGCCGCCGGGCGTCGGTGGAGATCAGCCGGGCCGGCAGCCCGAAATCGACGGCCAGCTCCAGGTACACGTCGAAGAACTCCGGCCGCACGCTCAGCACATCGAGGTGGCTGTCGAGGTGGGTGACGTCGAAACCCCACAGGATCGCCCGCTCGATCTGTGCCCGGCATTCGCGGCGGACCTCGTCGAGGTCGGCGTGATCCCACACATCGCCCACCGTGCTGGGCATCCCGCCGTTGCCGTCCAGCAATGACGGGACCTGGGTGATCGGCCCCCACCGGTACAGCTCGAACTCGGCATTGAGGGTCAGCGCGATGCCGATGTCCTCGCCTCGAAACCGGGCGGCCGCCTCGCGCGACCACGGGCATGGCACGAGCAGCGTGCCCGTGGTTGCCAGGCCGTCGCGCAGCGACGCGTATACGCCCTCGTTCATCGCATGGCAGCCGCCGAGCCCGGCCGCGCTGATGATCAGCAGTCTGTCGTCGGGGTCGTATCCGAGCCGCTGGGACAGCGGTGCCACGCCGACAAGCTAACCCGTGCTCGAACCGGCGCCCGCGAGCGGCTGGTCGGGGCCGCCGCAGTCCGACCAGATGCCCCGGTTGGCAGCTCGGGCATCGGACTGGGCGGCGTCGAGCACGGCCCGGTGCGTCGTGTTGGGCTCGAAGTGCATGGTGGCGGCGTAGCCGTCGAGCACCAGGTAGCGGTTGACGAACAATCCGTCGTCGGCCCGGTACACGTAGGCCAACAGCCGGTCGTAGCGGTCATAGAGCTCATCGTCGCGCTGCAGCAATACCTTGGTGCCGGGCGGCAGCAGCTCTGCAGTCCTGCGAGTGGCGGCGTCGCCCCCGCATTCGGCCGGCAGGTAGCCGCCGGTCTTCTCAGGCGTGTCGATGCCGAGAAATCTCACGGTGGCACGTCGACCGCCCAGGTCGACATCCATCGTGTCGCCGTCGATGACGTCGAGCACGACGGCGTTGGGTTCGAGTGCCAAGGTTTCGGTCACTCGCGCTTCGGGTGCAGCTGCGGGGGCATCCCCGGCCGCATCGCTGCGGGACGCACTCGTCGCCGACGACGGCGAATCCGAATGCGCAGATGTCCCGTCATCTGCCGGTACGAAGTACTGCCAGCCTGCCCAGGCGGCTGCACAGGCAGCGGCGAATGCCCCGAGGCTCAAAGCGCCCCGAGAACGTCGGCGTCCGTCACGACGGCGCGAGCGGTCGTCCCACCCGTCGGCACCCCGCCCGGAAGCGGGGCGGCCATCGGACCCACGGCGAGCGGACTCGCCGGGCGGAGGATGCGACGGCGCGTTGATCAGAGCCGCTCGATGATGGTGCCTGTGCCCAGCCCGCCGCCGCAGCACATAGTGACCAGCGCCGTGCCCTTGTCGGCGCGGTGCAGTTCGTGCACCGCCTTGGTCAGCAGGATCGCCCCGGTGCCGCCCAGCGGATGGCCCAGCGCGATCGCACCGCCGTTGGGGTTGACGTTGTCCATGTCGGCACCGACCTCGCGCTCCCACGCCAGCACCACCGACGCGAACGCCTCGTTGATCTCGACCAGGTCGATGTCGGACATCGTCATGCCGTTGCGCTCGAGCAGGTAGTTGGTGGCCTCGATCGGCCCGGTCAGCATCAGCACCGGGTCGCTGCCCACCAAGCAGGTGTCGACGATGCGGGCCAGCGGGCGCAGTCCCAGCTCGGCGGCCCGGCCCGCGCGCATCAGCAGCACCGCGCCCGAGCCGTCGCTGATCTGCGAGGAGCTGCCTGCGGTGTGCACGCCGCCGTCCATCACCGGCGTGAGCCCGGCGAGCCCCTCGGCTGTTGTGGGCCTGATGCCGCCGTCGCGCACCACGTGGCGGAACTCGTCGGTGGGCTTGCCGTCGTCGTCGAGCACTGGCGCGTCGATCTCGACGATCTGCGTGGCGAAGCGGTCTTCGGCCCACGCCCGAGCGGCGTTGTTCTGGCTGCGCACGCCGTAGGCGTCGCACTCGTCACGGCTGATGCCCCACTGCTCGGCCATCAGCTCGGCGCCCTGGAACTGCGTCGTGTACTCGTAGTGCTCCTTGTAACGCGACGTCGCTGTGCGCTGGCCCTTCTTGTAGCTCGATCCCATCGGGTTGCGCGTCATCGACTCGACGCCGCAGCCGATAGCGGAGTCGACCACGCCGCTGCGCACGAGGCCGTACGCCAGCGTCGTGGCCTGCTGGCTCGACCCGCACTGCGCGTCGACCGTCGTGGCAGCCACCGAGAGCGGGAATCCGGCGCCCAGCCACGCGGTACGGGCGATGTTCGCCGTCTGCTCGCCGGCCTGGCTGACGCAGCCGCCCACGAGCTGACCGATGCCGGCCGGGTCGACCTGCGTTCGCTCCATCAGCGACGTGAGCACGTCGCTGAGCAGGTCAGAGGGATGGATGCTGCTCAGGTCGCCGCCTCGGCGGCCGACGGGGGAGCGGACGGCGTCGACGATGACGATGTCGTCGTCATGGGTCTGGGATGTGGAAGCGCTGCTCATGGCCGGCACTGTACCTGCGCCCTCGCGCAGCCCGCCCGCCGGATTGTCCGGTGCCGGTTCGCCGCGGCCGGCACGGTGTGACGGTGCTGTCCCGCAACGGCCGGCACGGAGCGCCAACCGCGACTCGTTGCGGCCGGCATCACGCCGCGTCGAGGTCGATATCGGGCGGACGCACCGTCGTGGCCAGGACTTCACGCGCCCGCGCCACACCTGCCAAGCCGACCTGGCGGGTGGCCCGGCTCAGCCGGTGCGGTTGCCGACTGGTCGACACCAACCGGAGCTGGGGTCCGAGTTCAAGCTGATCTGCCATGTCTCCAGTACACGCAGGGGGTGTTACATGAATGCGGGCCCCTGCAGCGAGCGGCTTGCGAGACGGTCACCCGATCCGGTCAGCCTCGTCTCACTAGCCTGCGCGCCGTGACCGACAACCGAACCGACTGGCGCTACGGCATCACCGTTCCCTTCGGCGATCCGCTGCATGCCCAAGCCGACCTCTACCGGGAGTTCGCCGACCTCGGCTACACCGAGTTCTGGAGCTCCGAGGCAGACGGCGCCGACGGCTTCACCCCGCTCGTGCTGGCCAGCCAGTGGGTGCCCGACGTGCGCCTCGGCATCGCCATCATCCCGGCGTTCACCCGCGGCCCAGCCCTGCTGGCCCAGCAGACAGCCGCCGTCTGCGAGGCCGCGCCCGGCCGGTTCGCCATGGGCATCGGCGCATCCTCCAACGTCATCGTCGAGCGCTGGAACGGCATCCCCTTCGACGAGCCGTTCAAGCGCACCCGCGACACAGCTCGCTTCCTGCGCGAGGCCCTCACCGGCGAGCGGATCAGCGAGGCCTACGACACATTCGAGGTGCAGGGCTTCCGCCTTGGCCGGCCGCCCGAGATCCAGCCGCCGATCCTGCTGGCTGCGCTGCGGCCCGGGATGCTGCGGCTGGCGGGCAGCGAGGGCGACGGCGCCATCATCAACTGGCTCTCGGCCGACGACGTTGCCACCGTCCGGCCCTATGTCGACGAGGGCGGCGACGGCAAGGAAGTGGTGGCTCGCATCTTCGTGTGCCCTAATCCCGACGCCGAAGCCGTTCGAGTCGGCTTCAAGCGGGCCATGGCCGCCTACCTCAACGTGCCGGTGTACGCCGAATTCCATCGCTGGCTCGGGCGCGGCGAGCTGCTCGCGGCCATGTGGGAGCGCTGGTCTGAAGGCGACCGCCGCGGCGCGCTCGAGGTCATCGACGACGGTCTCGTGGACGAGCTGCTGGTGCACGGCCCGCCGGAGGCCTGCAGGGAGCACATCGACCGCTACCACGCCAACGGCGTCGACGTGTCGGCCATCTCGATCATGCCTTTCGGCGGCATCGACCCGGTACAGGCCGCCCGCGACCTCTCGCCTGCGGCTCGCAGCTAACCGGCTCATTCGCTGCGCTTCCCAGGCGCGTAACCTCCCGGTGAGTCCGCATCGGGCTCGCCTGCGCGCGCATTGTTCGCGCATCATGCAAGGAGCAGACATGGACCTCGAGACGATCAACTACGAAGTGCGCGATGGCGTGGCGCATGTGCGGCTCAACCGACCGGAGGGTGCCAACGCCGTCAACCCCCAGTTCTCACGCGAGCTGCGGGCCGTCATGCTCGAGATCGAGTTCGATGAGGCAGTCAAGGCCGCGTCGGTCACTGCCGAAGGCCGCGTGTTCTGCGCCGGCGGCGACCTGAAGGAATTCCACGCAGCGGGCGACGGACTGCCCCAGCTCGCATCGGACATGGTCATCGACCTGCACGCGGCGATCAACAAGATGAACCGCACGCCCAAGCCGTTCGTTGCCGGCGTGGGGGGCAGTGTCGGCGGGGCCGGCATGTCGCTGGCCGCCTCGTTCGACTTGGTGATCGCGGGCGAGTCGGCGAAGTTCACCATGGCCTATACCCGGGCCGGCGTGACGCCCGACGGCACGTCGTCGTACTTCCTGGCGCGCCACATCGGGCTGCGCCGGATGCTTGACCTGACGCTCACCAACCGCGTGCTGTCTGCGCCCGAAGCCGAGCAGTGGGGCCTGGTCAACCGTGTCGTGCCCGACGACGAGGTCGACGCTGCCACCGCCGAGTTGGCGCAGTCGCTGGCCGACGGCCCGGCGTGGGCGCTGGGCCACGCCAAGCGGGTGATCTACAACGGCATCGACTCCCCGCTCGAGCAGGCGGGCGAGTTCGAAGGCAAGACGATCACCGATGCCATGCTGACCCATGACGGCCGTGAGGGCATCGCCGCGTTCGTGGAACGGCGCGCGCCGAACTTCACCGGCAGCTAGGAGCACGAGCCATGCCCCCCCAAGAGATCACCGCCGAGCCGTTCCCCTGGCTGGACACCAGCCGGTATTCGTTCTCCCAGGGCATCGACGCTTCGGGCGCGGCATGGCTGGCGGGGCAGACCGCTGGCGCGTACGACGCCGAGTCGAGCCGGGTCACGGTGCGCGGCGACGGCGCCGAGCAGGCCAGCGTGTGCTGGGCCAAGGTGGAGGCGGTGCTCGACGCGGCCGGGCGAGATGTCAGCGGCTGTTCTGAAGTGACCGAGTACATCACGGTGGCCGGGGCGCCTGAACGCGATGCGATCGCGGCGCAGCGGCCGCACAGCTTGGGCTCGGCGGTGGGCGGCGTGCGCCCCTCGACATTCATCGTCGAATCGCTCGTGCGGCCCGAGGCGCTGGTGGAAGTGGAGGTGGCAGCCGGGCAGGTCGACGGCTTGGTGCACGTGCCCCAGGTGCTGCCCGTCGACGACGACGGCAATGCGGTGCTGGAAGGCGATTTCGTCGGCCAGTGCGAGTGGGCGCTCGAAGAGGCCGGCCGCCGGCTCGAGCCCCACGGCATGGACCTGAGCAACGTCGTACGAATCGTGCAGCAGACCACCGCGGCCACGCGCTGCCAGTACAACGAGACCGCCGAGGCACGTCGGCGCCTGCTCGCACCGCAGTTTCCGTCGTCGACGGGGTTGCTGATGCCTGAGCTTCCCCATCCCGGGGCGCTCGTAGCGCTCGACGTGTGGGCGTCGGCACATCTCAAGACGGTGGTGCCCTACCTGGCTGACGCCTACTCGTCGCTCACCTTCAGCCCTGCCGTGGAAGCCGGCGGGCTGCTGTTCATCTCCGGTACCACGGCGTTCAATCTCGGCACTGGCGAGACCGTCGCCGAGGGCGACATCGGCGGGCAGGCCGAGTTCGTCTACGGCGAGATCGCCGCCATCTGCGAGATGGCGGGCACCTCCATCGACAACCTCGTCAAGACGGTCGAATACGTGACCCCCGACGGCATCGACGGCTACCGGTCCGTGGGCGACGTGCGGCAGCGAGTGCTCGGGCGGCCGTTCCCCGCGTCGACCGGCGTGGTGGTGGCGGGGCTGCTGAGCCGCCGGTGGCTGATCGAGGTGGAAGCCGTGGCCTTGATGCCCTGAAGCCGGGCCCGAACGTTCCCATGACGCAGTTGCTGACCCCCGACGTGCGCGCTGCGCTCGGCTCGACGCACACCTATGTGGCGCCCGAGCCGCTCAGCCGAGCGTCCATTCGCTATTTCGCGTTGGCCATCGGTGCCGATCCCGGGCGGTGGGCCGACGAGGCACCGCCGACGCTCATCTGCGAGACGGCACAGCTGACCGGGCGCGCAGTTCCCGACCGGAACTCCTATCTCGGGCACACCTGGGAGCTGCCGCTGCCCGTGCCGTGCACCATGTTCCGGGGAGGCAACGACTACGGGTTCGAACGGCCTGCCCGCTTCGACGACGTCATCACCACAGCGTGGACCTTGACCGATGCGACAGGGCGTCGCGACCGCGCCGGCGGCGCGCTGCTGCTGGTGACCGCAGAGGCCCGCTATACGGCAGGCGACGAACTGCTCGCCACGAACATCGAGACCATGATCTTCCGGCCGGTCGCCCCTGCGACAGACGATCCCCCAAACGAGGCTGCGGGCCCCGAGCCGTCAGCGGCCGGCGAGAGCTCGCGAGACCCGGCCGGGCAGGCCGACGCGGCGGCGGGGGAGCGATCCCAGAACCCCGCGCTCGACGGCACGACATCAGGCGCCGAACCCACGGCGGACGATGCCGACGGCGCCACGCCGCTGCCACGCCGCCGCTTGACCCCCGGCCGGTCCATCCGGCCGCTGCGCCGACGTATCGGGCTAGCGGACATGGTCGCCTATGGCGCCGCGACCTGGGACTGGCATCGCCTGCACTACGACGAGGCGCACGCCCGCCGGCTGGGCGCTCCGGCGCCCCTTGTCGACGGCCAGATGCTGGGCGCGCTGCTGGTTGAGTGCGTGCTGCGGTCCGCCGGTCCTGAGGCGCGACTCGTCCGGCTCTCGTACCGCAACCGTGCGCCGGTGCAGGCCGGCGAGACGGTCGTCTGCTCCGGCACTATCGCGACCGCCGACGATGCAGGCTTCAGCGTCGACCTGTCGGTCTCGGTCGGCGAGCAGCTTGTGGTGGCTCCAGCGTTCGCCCAGCTCGCCTGGACAGCCGGCTGACACGGCCCTCACACCGCCGACCGCCTTTCGCTCAATCCCAGACGTAGCCGCCATAACCTTGCTCTGAGCCATCTCGGAGGACGCTCGGGTGCCACTCAGCGACGACGAACTGCGGACGCGCCTGCAACTCGGAGAGGATTCGCGCTGGGAGTTCAAGCAGTTCGATTTTCGCGATTCCCGGCCGATTTCGCCTTCCCGCGACGACCTCGCAGATGAGATCGCTGCATTCGCAAACGCACAAGGCGGAACGCTGCTGTGCGGCGTCACCGACAGCGGTGACATTCAGCCCTTGAGCCGGGCGCAGCTTGACCAGGTCGAGATGCTGGTTGTCGAGGTCTGCCGCGATTCCATCGAACCGCCGCTCGTGCCCGATGTTCACCGTCGCCAGCTCGATTCACGCGCCTTGCTCGTCGTAGAGATTCCGCCTGGAACAAGCGCTCATGAAGTCAAGGGTCGGAGCTCCGTGCGCATCGGGAGTTCGAAACGGACCATGACCAGCGACGAGCGGTTGCGCTTGGCGGAGCGTCGCGCCCAAGCGCGCTACCGATGGTTCGACGAGCAACCGGTTTCGAATACCGGCATTGCAAGCCTCGACTCAGCGTTGTGGCGACCACTGCTCAGCACGAGAGGGGCCATGCAACCTGAGCAGTCCTTGATGCAGATGGGGATTCTGACGGAGGACTCCGACGGGACACTTCGGGCGACGGTGGCCGGGGTTCTCTTGTGCAGTCAAACGCCGCACGAATGGCTGCCGCAGGCGCGCATCACAGCGACCCGTTACGCGGGGCAGTCACAATCATCGGGCCAATCCGATGCCCGCGAGATCACGGGCCCGCTGAGTGCGCAGATCGCCGAGGCGATGGCATTCGTCCGGCGACACAATCGGGTTGCGGCTCGCAAGGCGCCTGAGCGCATCGACGTTCCCGAGTACAGCACCAGAGCTGTCTTCGAGGCATTGGTGAATGCAGTTGTGCATCGTGACTACTCGATTGCTTCCAGTGCGATCCGCCTGTCGATCTTCGACGACCGTATTGAGATCGTGTCGCCCGGCGCGCTTCCCAACGGATTGACCGTCGAGAGCATGGCGTCGCGGCAGGTGACGCGAAATGAGACCATCGCCTCCATAGTTCAGCGAATCGAGGTGGAGTCGATCGCTGGAGCCGGTGAACGGCGATTTCTTGTCGAACGCAGGGGAGATGGCGTCCCGATCATCTTGAGCGAAACCCGTGCTACGAGCGGCAAGGAGGCCGAGTACCGGCTCATCGACGACACCGATCTCGTGCTGACGCTCCCGGCTGCTTCGCTGGACAGAACGGAAGCGGTTGCTGTCGTGACGGTGTACGCGGATGCCCAGCCCCTCGCAGACGCCGACGTCTTGGCGCTGTTCCCGAACAAGACCTGGAAGCGCGCGACCACAAACGACGACGGTGAGGTCGAGCTGGACCTCTATGCAACGCATCTGCCGATGACTGTCTACGCAGCGGCACCTGGTCGAGCTGCGGGCCGCATCGAGGGCTGGGTGCCAGCCGATGGAGCGCTCGCCATCGATCTCGAGGCAGCGGCTGGCGGTGGATCGGTGATCTTCTCGGAAGCGACGGGTCACATTCCGAGGCTCAAAGGACGCCTCAATCCGATTCTCGGCACTCACGGCCGTACCTACATCTATGCGAACAACATTGCCGTCAATCAAGGTCAACAGCAGCCTGTGAACTTTGCACTCGGGCAGCCGCTCGACATGGTCGATGCCGATGGGAATCGGTTCGAGGTCGTGGTGGCGGACATCGTGGGCCGCTCGGCATTGCTGCAATACCGTCAGCTGCCGTTGACCTGAGCGACAGCACAAGGGAGCACAGCGTGGATTTCTCCATGAGCGACGAGCAGGCGCTGATCGTCGAGACCGTTCGGCGTTTCGTCGAGAGCGAGATCATCCCCCTCGAGGCCGACCTGGATCCCGACGCCGGCGAGCTCGAGCCCGACGATGCGGCCCGGCTCACGCAGATGACCCGCGACATGGGCTTCTACGGGCTCGACATTCCCGCGGAGTACGGCGGGCCAGGTCTCGACACCACCACCCGCGCGCTCATGGCCATCGAGATGTCCAAGCACCGGGCCGGCCTCTACAACCCCTGCTACGGGGTGTTCGGCGGGGCAGGCCTGGCACAGCTCTACGAGGCCACCGACGAGCAGAAGGAACGCTGGCTCTACCCGACGCTGCGCGGCGAGAAGACGGGCTGCTTCGCCCTGACCGAGCCGTCGGGCGGGTCCGACCCCGGCCGAGCCATCCGCACCCGCGGCTACCAGGACGGCGACGAGTGGGTGCTGAACGGCTCAAAGCTGTTCATCTCCGGTGCCGACAAGGCCGACTACGCACTGCTGTTCGCCCGCACGTCGGACGACCCAGGGCGCAACGGGGTGACGGCGTTCATCGTCGACACCGACACGCCCGGGTTCAACGTGCGCCGCGTGGTGCACACCCTGCGGGCCACGCGCTATGCCACCGAGCTGGAGTTCACCGACATGCGGGTGCCCGAGAGCCATGTGCTCGGCGAGGTGAACGGCGGCTTCGGCATCGCCAACGACCGCCTGAGCCGCCAGCGCATCCCGTACGCAGCGGGTTGCCTGGGGCCGGCGATCATGGCGCAGGAGATGGCGATCGAGTGGGCCCGCAGCCGCGAGACGTTCGGATCGGTGCTGGCCGAGAAGCAGGCGGTGCAGTGGATGATCGTCGACAACGAGATCGACATCCGCCACGGACGCTGGTGCGTGCTCGAGGCGGCCCAGAAGGCCGACCGCGGCGAGCGCTTCCGCACCGAGGCCGCGATGGCCAAGCTGGTCGCCTCCGAGGCGGCCGGGCGGGTGGTTGACCGCTGCATCCAGATACACGGCGGCATCGGCGTCACGAAAGACCTGCCGCTGGAGCGCTGGTACCGCGAGCTGCGCATCCGCCGGATCGGCGAGGGTCCCAGCGAGGTGCAGCGGCTGATCATGGCCCGCGACATCCTCGGCGGCAGCTTCAAATGAGCGAATCGGACCCCGGGGCCGGCGACCCGGCCCGACCGCTGCCGCTCGACGGCGTGGTGGTGCTGGACCTCGGCCAGATCTACCAGGGGCCCTACGCCGGTCTGCTGCTGGCCTACTCAGGTGCCAGGGTCATCAAGGTGGAGCATCCCCGGGGCGAGGCCCTGCGAGGCCACAGTCACCAGCTGCCCTTCGCCATGCTCAACTCGTCGAAAGAGATCGTGTCGTTGGATCTCAAGTCGCCCCGTGGCCGCGAGCTGTTCATCCAGCTGGCCGGCGGTGCCGATGCGGTGCTGTGCAACTTCGCCCCCGGCGTTCCCGAGCGGTTGGGAATCGACGCCGAGACGCTCTGGCAGACGAACCCCAAGCTGGTGTTCGCCCAGGCCAGCGGCTACGGCCTCGACGGTCCGGACGCTCAGCGGACTGCCATGGACGTCACCGTTCAGGCGCACATGGGCGTGATGAGCATCAACGGATTCGCTGACCGACCGCCGGTGAAGTCCGGTGCGACGTTCATCGACTTCCTCGGCGGCACCCACCTGTACGGCGCCGTCGTGACGGCGCTGTTCGAAGCGCAGCGCACCGGCCGCGGCCGCCTGGTGTCGACATCGATGGCCGAGGCTGCCTACTACACGCTCACCACCTCATTGCAGGCATGGCAGGTGCACGGCGTGACCGGACGCATGGGCAACCGCAACGCCGCCATGAGCGTCTCGCCGTCGAATGTCTACCCGTGCAGCGATGGGCACATTGCGCTGATCGCGGCGATGAATTCGCACTGGCGGTCCGTGCTGGAGGTGATCGGCCGGGCCGACCTGCTGGGCGACGAGCGACTGCGCAGCAACGCCGGTCGCTGCGAGCACATAGACGAGGTGGACGAACTGGTGACGGCCTGGACGTCAGTACACACTCGGGCCGAGGCTGCCGCGGCATTCGGCGCGGCGGGCGTGCCGGTGGCTGAGGTCCGCGAGGTCACCGACGTCGTGCATGACGATCACATGATCGAGCGCGGGTTCCTGCAATGGACCGAGCTGGACGGCTTGGGCGAGATCCCGCTGGCGCACAGCCCGTTGCGCTGGCACGGCTCGGAATTGCGCGAGGTGGAGCCCTACCGGCCTGTCGGCGCCGACAACGAGTCGATCTACCGCGAGTTCTGCGGGCTGGAAGCCGACGACCTGGCCGACTTGGCAGCCGAACGCATCATCTGACCCGTCGGAGCACCGGCCGCTCGGGCAACGGCTTCGCCCTGTGCGCGACGCTCGAGCTCGCTGCGCTTGCCGGCGGCCTCGCAGGCCGTCGGCCGCTGCCGCTCAGGAGGGCGTGAGCCTGCCGACGCGCTGTGCTTGGTCGCGCTGCGGTTCGGGCAGCTCGCCGTGGTCGGCGAGGTGCAGCATGAGCAGCTCGTCCCAGCGGCTGCGGTAGTTGGACGTGAACTCGCAGCGGAACTGCGTGGCGTTGCTGTGCTGTTCGATTTCGCGCCGCAGGGCGGACTGCATGCCGAAGAGCTCATTCGCGCCGGCATAACCCACCGACAGCACCGTGCCGTGGGCGTCGGCGACGTGGTACACGCCGAGCTGCGCGGGCAGTGCATCGATTGCAGCGCCGTTGAGCGGCCGCCAAGGCTTGTCGAGTCGGATGCCCATCTGGCGCTGCCTTTCGGTTCGGGTCGTGGCCGCGCTGCTGTGTCGGTTGACGAGTTGCGCGGCCCGGGGCTTATGCCGCGGCCGCCACGACCGGCACCTCGGTCACTGCGGTGCCCATCAGGTCTTCGAAGTTCAGCCGGAAGAACCGCTCTTGCACATCGGCGGGCAGGTGCTCCACCTCGCGGTCGAAGCGCCGCAACGGGTTGCGGCCTCCCTCCACATGGGGATAGTCAGAGCTGAACATGCAGATCTCCGGGGCCGTGTTCTCGATGATCCAGCCGGTCGGCTCGGTGGGGTAGGGCGTGACCCGGACCTGGCGGTGCACGTACTCCGAGGGGCGCAGGCTGAGCTTGCCGAGCCGCTGCTCGTGCCGCTCGAACGCGTCGAACGCTGCTTCGAGCTGGCGCATGAAGCCCGGCACCCACACGGCGCCCAGCTCGATCACGCCGATCTTCAGATCCGGAAAGCGCTCGAGCACGCCGTCGAAGATCAGCATCGACAGCGCCTGCAGCGGCGCGGCGGAGATCGCCATGTACGACACCGAGCGGAAGTTCTCACCGCCTCCGTGAAAGTCGGGCTCGGGCGGCAGGCCGTTGTTGCGGTGCTGTGGCGGCATCACCAAGTCGGGCGTGGCCACATGCATCACCACCGGGATTCCTGCTTCTTGGGCGGCAGCCCAGACGGGGTCGAAGCCGACGTGGCTGTGGGCGTGGAGCTTCGGCATGCGGTTGGCGATCAGCAGCGCCGCCGCGCCGTCATCGATGGCCTGGCGGGCGTGCGGCCCAGCCCGCTCGATGTCCTGCAGCGGCACCGAGCACACCGGCAGCAAGCGGGGATCATCCGAGCAGAACGCGATCTGCGCCCGGTTCGCCGCCGTGGCTGCGGCATAGGTGAGAGCAGGCTCGGCGGTGTGCTCCATCTGCTCAATGAGCGTGTTGGGCATCGAGGGGAACACGAGCTGGCTCGCGAACCCCAGGTCGTCGAGCGCCTGTGACCGATCGGCGGTGTCCCACGCGCCGGGGGCGATGTAGCCCTTGCGCAGCATCACCTCGGCTGCTGCGCCGGCGCGGAACTCCGGGTCGGCTTGGCGGGCCCGGGCCTTCTCGATTTCGGCGAACGCCTTGTCGTTGTCGCCGATGGAGAAGTGGTCGAGCGCGTACCGCGCCACCTCGGCGGAAGCGAACGGCTCCAGCCACTCGGGCGGCTCCATGGTGTGCGCATCTGCGTCGTGAATGATCCTGTCCTCGACATAGGCCATGCCGATGCCTCCCTGCGTTCCCGGCGCCGTACCCGACGATACTGGCGACTCCTGGCAACGTTCCGAGCTCGGATCGGTTCCGACTAGGCGTTCGCAGGTGTCCTGACCTGTGCCGCCGCCCGTGAGGCGGTGCGCGATCAGTTCTTGTGGAGTTCGGGGTTGATGCCTTCCCAGCGGCCCGGATCGGCAACTCTCATCTCGATGGCGCCGCTCACGCTGTTGCGGATGAGCAGCATCCCTGAGCGTCCCGAGATGTCGCGGCCTTTCACCACCGAGCCGTCGGGCAGCGTAATCCGGCTGCCGGCAGTCACGTACAGCCCGGCTTCCACCGTGCAGTTGTCGCCGAGGGCGATGCCGATGCCCGAGTTGGCGCCGAGCAAGCAGTGCTCGCCGATCGACACCCGCTCCCTGCCGCCGCCCGACAGCATCCCCATGGTGGAAGCGCTGCCGCCGAGGTCCGAATGCGCCCCGATGACCACGCCCGCAGAGATGCGGCCCTCGACCATCGCAGGGCCGAGCGTGCCGGCGTTGAAGTTGACGAAGCCCTCGTGCATGACCGTGGTGCCGTCTGACAGGTGGGCGCCGAGCCGCACCCGGTCGGCATCGCCGATGCGGACACCCTGGGGGATCACGTAGTCGACCATGCGAGGGATCTTGTCGACCGCCGTCACGCTCACGGGCTGGCCGAGTGCAGCGGCTGCTGTGCGCAGGTCGTCGACCCGTTCGGGCAGCACCGGCCCTGCGCTGGTCCACGCGCAATTCGTCATCAGGCCGAACATGCCGTCGAGGTTGGCATCGTGCGGCTTGATCTCCCGCCGGCTCAACAGGTGCAGCCGCAGGTACGCATCAGCTAGGTCCGCCGGCGGGGCATCCAGATCGTCGATCGTGACCGTGACGGTCTCGCCCACATTCACGCCGAGCTCTACCGCCAGGCACGACCGGGCCGGCGGCGAGTCCTCCGTCGCCCCTTGCGGAAACCAAGCGTCCAGCCGCGTTCCTGTAGCGGCGTCCACATAGCTGTGCCCGACTGCGCTGATGGTGCCCGAGTTGCTCCCCGATGTATTCACCTGCGCATCCTGCCACCACAGCGCCGCAACCCGTCGCTTCAGCGGAGGCGTGCTGTGCGCCGGTAGTTTCGGGGCATGAAGACACCTGTGTGCGAGATGCTGGGCTGCGACGTTCCGATCGTCGCATTCACCCATTGCCGGGACGTGGTGGCGGCAGTGACCAAGGCGGGCGGCTTCGGCGTGCTCGGTGCAGCCGGTCACACGCCCGAACAGCTCGACATCGACATGGGCTGGATCCAGGACGAGGTGGGCGGCCGACCCTTCGGCGTCGACATCATCGTGCCGGCCAAGTACGAGGGCAAGTCTGAGGGCGAGCTGTCGGTCAAGGACCTCAAGGCGATGATCCCGCCGGCGCACCGCGACTTTCTCGACGACATGATGGAGCGCTACGACGTCCCGCCGCTGCCGGCTGAGGACAAGCCCGGCGCCATTGCCGGCGACGCCGAGCCGCCCATGACCTACGCCCAGGCGGTGCCGCTCATGGACGTGGCGTTCTCGTACCCGATCCGGCTGGCCGTGAACGCGCTCGGCCCGCCGCCGCCCGACATGATCGCCCGGGCGCACGACAACGACGTGCTGGTGGGCGCCCTGGCGGGCAAGAAGGTGCACGCCGAGCGCCATGTCGCTGCGGGCGTCGACATCGTCATCGCCCAAGGCCATGAGGCCGGCGGCCATACCGGCGACATCGCCACGATGGTGCTGGTGCCCGAGGTGGTGGATGCCATTGCGCCGGTGCCCGTGCTGGCAGCAGGCGGCATCGGCAACGGGCGCCAGGTGGCTGCCGCGCTGGCACTCGGCGCCCAGGGCGTGTGGTGCGGGTCGGTCTGGCTCACCACCCAGGAAGCCGAGACGCATCCCGTCGTGAAGGACAAGTTCCTGGCGGCAGGCTCGTCGGACACGCTGCGCTCGCGCTCCCGCACGGGCAAGCCGGCCCGCCAGCTCCGCTCGGCCTGGACCGACGAGTGGGAGGGCGAGAACTCGCCGGGCACGCTGCCCATGCCGCTGCAGCCGATGCTGATCGGCGCTGCCAGCCGCCGCATCGACCGGGCCGCCATGAACCCGTCCAATACGGGCGCGGTCGAGCTCGCCAACTACTTCGTCGGCCAGGTGGTCGGGCAGCTCAACGAGTCGATCTCGGCCACGCGGGTGGTGGAAGAGATGATCAGCGAGTATCTCGACGTCATGGAGCGATTCGAGCAGCTCAACGCCTGAGCGCGAGACGCAGCCCAGGCAATCTCGCAAGAGGGGGACAGACATGGAGACCATGACCGGACGCGTCGCGGTGGTGACCGGGGCCGCATCGGGGATCGGCAAGGCCCTGGCATTGGGCTTTGCCGGCGAGGGCGCCAACGTGGTGCTGGCCGACATCGAGGAAGAGCCGCTGCGTGCCGCCGAGGCCGAGGTTGCCGGCCACGGTGTCGAGGCGCTCGGCGTGATCACCGACGTGACCAGTGCCGACTCGGTGGGAGCGCTGGCGCATGCCACCATCGACCGCTTCGGCGCCGTGCACATGGTGTGCAACAACGCCGGCGTCGGCGGGGGAGGGCTCATCCGCAACCAGCAGCTCGTCGACTGGAAGTGGGTGGTGGACGTGTGCCTGTGGGGCGTGATCCACGGCGTCCATCACTTCCTGCCCCATCTCATCGAGGCCGAGGAGTCCCACATCATGAGCACCGCCTCGGTGGCAGGGCTCATGTCGGTGCCGGGGCTCGGCCCCTACAACGCGGCCAAGTACGGCGTGGTGGCGATCATGGAGACGCTGCACCTCGAGATGCAGCGCGACCGCAACGCCGATGTGGGCGTGTCGGTGCTGTGCCCCGGGGTGGTGCGCACCAACATCGCCACGGCCCAGCGGAACCGACCCGAAGAGCTGCGCCGCGTACGCAAGCCGCGACCCGAAGGCGAGGCGCCGTCGGAGACCGCCGATGCCCGGCGTCGCAACGCCAACATCGCTGCTGCGCTCGAGCGAGGCATGGACCCATCCGAAGTGGCCGCCAAGGTGATCGAGGCCATGTACGAGCGGCGCTTCTGGGTGCTCTCGCACCCTGAATTGCTGGCCGAGGTCAATCACCGCAACCAGCAGCTCGCTGACCTCGAGAACCCCACGATCTTCACGAGCTTCACCGACGGCGAGCAGTAACCGAAAGCGCCTTCCGCGGCGCTCAGCGGCTGTCGGCGAGCATCTGCACAGGCAGTTGGTCTTCGGGCGGCGCTGGCCGCAGCGACAGCACCAACGCTCTGATCAGGATCGCCCCGAACAGGATGACCACGGCCGTCAATGCCATCGACGCGCCTCCCGCGAGCCGGTGGTGGTAGCTCATCAGCAGCCCGACATAGACCGACACTGTCCCGATCAGCACTGCTGCGGCCATCATCAGCGGTACCCGCCGCACGAACATCGACGCGGTTGCCGCGGGCGCGATCAGGAAGGCGAATACCAGCAAGCTGCCCACTGCCTGGAACGAGCCGACGATCGAGATGGCCAGCAGGGCCATGAGCACGCCGTGCGTGAGGCGGGGACGCATTCGGGCCATTTGCGCCTGGACCTCGCAGAACGTCATGACGAAGAACGCACGGTAGAAGATCACCGCAACCCCTACAGAGACGGCTGCGATCACCGCCTGACGTGCCAGTTCGGCGTTCTGCACACCCGTGATGGAACCGAACAGGAAGCGGTCGAGATCGCCCGCGCCGGCCGCCGCGCCCGACGACATGATGACCACAGCGAGTGCCAGGAACCCGACGAACAGCACTCCCGTCGAAGTGTCCTCGGAGAGCGGCGAGATGCGGGGGATGAACGAGATGGTGCTCGTCATCACGATCGCCGCCAGCAGGGCGCCGAGCCCGGTGTCGAAGCCGAGTATGAACGCGAGCGCGATGCCGGGCAGCACGCCGTGTGCCAGCGCGTCCCCGAGAAAGCTCATGCCCCGCAGCACGACCCAAGTGCCCACGACCGAGGTGGTCAGCATGGCCAGCAGCCCCGCAGCCAGTGCCTTGGTCATGAACGGGTTGGACGTGAACGGCTCGATCCACCAGCCCACCGGATCAGTGAGGAACGTCATGTCGTCTCCCTGGCGGGCCGGCGGTCTGCTCGCCCCCGGCTAGGGGCGGTGCCGTCGCAACGCTAGGACCCCCCGCTCAATGCGTCCGCGATGGCGTGCGCGTCGAAGAGCAGCAGACCGATCAACGTGTCGCCGTCCTCGCCTTCGGAGGCGAGGCTGCCGGTGAGCAACCGCACCACAGAGATGTCTCCTGCGGCCGTGGCCAGCGCCTGGATGTCGCTGTCGCCGGTGGTGGTCTCAGAGAACACCGCCGGCACGCCTTCGTGCTCGATGATCTCGGCGAGCTCGGCCATCAGCGCCGGGTTCGTCTCCGCCCTGGTTGACGTCGACGGAATGACAGTCCCGACGATCTCGAAGCCGTAGCGGTCGGCGAAGTACCCGAAAGCGTCGTGGTTGGTGATAAGGATGCGGCGGTCCGCAGGCACCGCAGAGAGAATCTCGGCGATCTCGGCATCCGCTTCGGCCAGGGCTTCGCGGTAGTCGGCCAGGCAGCGGTTGACGGTGTCGGCATCTGCGCCGGCATGGATCAGTTCGTCGGCCAATTCACCAAGCACATCGGACACGCGCTTCGGATCGAACCAGACGTGCGGGTCGGCGCCGCTGTGGTCGTGAGCGTGGTCGTCGGCGTGGTCGTCCTCGTCGTGTCCGTCGTCTTCGTCGTGGTCGTCGGCGTGGTCGTCCCCGTCGTGCCCGTCTTCCTCGTCATGATCGTCGTGCGCCACAGCGAACTCGAATTCGATGGTGTCGACGTGCTCGGCCACCTCGAAGACATGGACGCCCTCAGCCGCTACCGCCTCAAGAGTGTCCTCGAGCAGCTCTTCGAGACCCAAGCCGTTCGCGACGATGAGATCGGCGTCGCCCATGGTCTCGCGGTCTCGCAGCGACGGCTCATAGCCGTGCGGGTCTCCGCCTGCCGGGATGAGCGTGGTCACCGAAGCGCTGCCGTCGCAGGCCACATTGCTCACCACGTCTGCCCAGATGCCGGTGGTGACGACCACCGAGGGCACGGTCGACGGTGCTTCCGCCGCAACTCCGTCGCCATCGGCCGCGCCCGTCTCGTCGCCGGCGTCGGTGCCCGTGCACGCCGCGGCGAACAGCAGCGCCGCAGTCGCCACGACGAGCCACCGGCCCGACATCGAACGGCGCCTTCGGGCCGAGGCCGAACTGCCCCCGCAGCGTGCGGCAGCTTCGATCTTCATAGTGGCTCTCCTATGCTCCGAGGCAGGCGTGGACGAGTCCCGCGAGTGTTCTGTCCTCGCCGCGGTTTTGAGAATGAGAATCAGTATCAGCTACTCTATCCAGTAGCGAGAGTCCCGCCACTCTCGGGATCGAAGCGAGGCACGCCCTGTTCCATCTCCACGACGTCCGTGTCTCGTTCGGGTCATGCCATGTGCTCGAAACCGGCGACCTGAAGCTCGAGGGGCCTGCGACGGTCGCCCTCATGGGCCCGAACGGGAGCGGCAAGACCACCCTGCTGCGAGTGCTCAGCGGGCTGCAGGCTCCCTCGTCGGGGCGGCTGGAGACTGCACCCGGCTACAGCGTGGGCTACCTGTGCCAGCACTACTACTCGCACCCTTACATGCCGATGATGGTCTCCGAAGTGCTGGCCATCGGTCGCTATCGCACCCGGGGATTGCTCGGGCGGTTGCGGCGCAGCGACAAGGAGGCCATTCGCGCCGCTGCGGAGCGACTTGACGTCACGCACCTGCGTCGCCGTGCGTTCGGTGAGCTCTCGGGCGGACAGCGCCAGCGCGTGATGATGGCCATGGTGCTGGCATCGGAATCAGACTGCCTGTTGCTCGACGAACCCATCACGGGCCTCGATTTGCCGAGCCAGACCACCATTCTCGAGGTCGTCGAAGCCGAGCGCGCAGCTGGCCGCCTCGTGGTCATGTCGACGCATCACCTGCAGGAGGCGCGGCGCTGCGATCGTGTCGTGCTGTTGAAAGGGATGGTGGTCGACGACGGCCCTCCCGACGAGGTTCTCACCGATGCGAGCCTGACGGCGGCCTTCGGCGGAGAGGTGGTGACCGAGGAGGGTTCCGAGCACGAGTTCGTCATGGAGAGCGTCCATGCCCACGATGCAGACGAGCACAGGCACAGTCGACTGTTCGACCCGTTCTCGCGTGCCCATGACGGTCGACCGCTCGCCATCGGCGGCCGCGGTCACCGCCACGACGGCCCCGATGTGACGATCGCGGGGGAAGCGCTGATCACCGGCAGCCACCGCGGTCATCACCACGACCATGACCATGAAGAAGAGCACAGTCATGCCCGCCGGCCTTGATCGGCGACGGCCATGGGCCCGGACCCCCGAACGGCCCCGCGCCTGACTTGGAGACAGCGATGGAGTCTTCGAAGGATCTCGAGCTGCTTCACGAAGATGTGAAGCGGCGCCTGGCGGCGGCAGGGCAGCGCTACACCGACGGGCGGCGAGCGCTCGTCTCAGCGCTGGCGACGGCGCAGCGGCCGCTCACGCTGCGCGACATTGTGTCGAGGGTTCCGGAAGTACCCCAGAGCTCGGCGTACCGCAACCTCGATGCGCTGCGCGAGGGCGGCGTCGTGGTTCGCATCAGTGCCGGCGGCGACCGCTCCCACTTCGAGCTTGCGGAATCGCTGCTCGGCCATCACCATCACCTGATCTGCGTGTCGTGCGGGACGATCGAGGACATGCGCATCGACGGTGCGCTCGAGGCCGAGGTGGATCGGGCACTGACCGGGGCCGCGGGCGAGGCGGGTTTCACGCCCCTGCGCCACAGCCTCGATCTCTACGGCGAGTGCTCCGACTGCGGCGAGGTCGCCTAGCGCGTCGCTTGGCTCAAGCGCGGGCCTGCTCGTCGGTCACGATGGGCGGCTCGGTCGACCAGGGGAAGTTGATCCACAGGTCGGTGCGGCGCCACACCCAGTCGCAGTTGACCGTCGACCACGGCTTCTCGTACAGCACCGCAGTGCGCACGCTGCGCACCCGCGGCAGGCAGAAGTCGTAGACCAGCTTGAGCGTGTGGCCGGTGTCGGCCACGTCGTCGGCGATGAGGATGTCGGAGTCGCGGTGGTCGACGAGGTCGGGCGTGGGCGGCAGCATGATCGGCACCTGCAGGCGCTCGTCGACGCCGGTGTAGTACTCGCAGTTCATGACGTAGATGTTCTTGACCGACAGCGCGTAGCCCAGCGAGCCGGCGCAGAACAGCCCGCCCCGGGCGATCGCCAGGATCATGTGGGGCCGGTAGCCGTCGTCAGCGATCATCTGCGCCAGCTCCCGCACGGCGACGCCGTAGCGCTGCCAGTCCATCACCTCCCGTTCCTCAGCGTCCGTTGCCTCGCTCACCCGTCCTCCCAAGCCGTTGCTTGCGCCGTCAGCAACCTAGCGCTCGCTCTCTTCGCGTTCTATTCCGTTTCTATTCGGGGTACCGACAAATGTTCGCAACATGGCGCTGACCTGCGGTTTTGCCCCGTCGGTCATGCCCGCTCGTTCTATTCGCGTTCTATTCCGCTCTATTGCCGGGGAATCCTGCTAGCGGTTGTCGAGCACCCAGTGCGCGCCTCGGCCGTGTCCTTCCACACGAATGAGGCCGAGGTCTCGAAGCTGCCTCAAGGCCACGCGTAACTCAGCGATGCTGACCTCGAGGTCGTCGGCGAGCTGCCTTCGTGTAGTGGGGCTGCCTGCCAAGGCTGTCAGAACGGAGGCTTCCAGCCCGCTGAGTGCCACGCCAGCTCCACCGGGCGCCAGCCAGTGTCCTCGTCTCGGCACGCTGCACGTGACTGATGCACTGGTGGCAGTAAAGGCCGGGCGACCGAGTCCGGCATCAGCGCACATTCTCACCATGCGTACCGTGCCCGAGCCGAGCTGCTCCACCGTGCCGTTCCTAAACATGCAGCCGAGGATGTTTGGATTCCACGGATGCGAACTGTGGTCGGCATAGAGATCAGCCGGCTTGAGTCCAAAGTGCAGTTGGCCGGGCGAGTGCACCTCGAGCCGGTCGGTGAAGATGCGTACTTGGATCATCCCGGCAATGGCGTAGTCACGGTGGCCGAACGCGTTGGCCAGCGCTTCGCGCATGACGGCGAGCGGAATCTCGGTGCCGACTTCGGCGTGCAGATCACCGCCGATCCGGACTCGGTGGTGGAGATGCTCGCCACAAAATGCCATCGCTCGGCGAAGTGAGGCGGAGATGTTGGCTTCGAAGAGAGCGTCGTCTCGAAACTCCTCGGCGAGTTCGGTGCCGTCGACGGCTACGAGCCGACAGCCAAGTGTTGGGAAAGTGCCGCCGAGCGCTCCGACGTCACCGAAGATCACTCGCCCGCCTTGACCGTTGAGCATGGCTGAGAGCGTCTTGGCTGCTTCGTGTCGTTGGCCCGTGGTCGCCTTGAATTCGACGGTCTCAGATTCGCATTGCTGTGCGAGTCGCGCGACCTCGTCAGGCGTCATCGTCTGCCAGTATCGCCGCGCGGCGCGTGAGCCCGCGGCCCGGAGCGGGTTTGGTCGTGCCGCCCGCCGGGCTGCTGGCACGCGCCGCGGACGCCAGCAGGAGTAACCCACAATCCAAAGTTGGATCTCTCCGCGTTCTATTCCGGTTCTATTAGGGACACCAACAAGTGTTCGCAACAGGGCGCTGACCTGCGGTTTTGCCTCGCCGTCCAATAGCGCTCGTTCTATTCGCGTTCTATTCCGGTTCCTTTTGAGGGAGTGCCGGGCGGTCGGTGGGCTAGTCGGGGAAGGGGTCGTCCCAGTCGTCGGAGAGGGGGATCTCGAACGCGTTGAGCGTGACGGAGATCAAGCAGTAGTAGCCCACGGTGGTGACCAGCTCGACGAGGCCGGTCTCGCCGAAGGCGTCGACGGCTGCGGCGTAGGTCTCGTCGCTGATGCGGTGGTCGCGCACCAGCTCGGCAGCGACCGCGTGGGCGGTGGCTTCGTCGCCGGTGAAGCTGGGGGTGTCGCCGACGCGCAGAGCTTCGAGATCGGCCGGGTCGAGTCCGGCCTCGAGGCCGAGCGTGCGATGCGCGGCGAACTCGAACTTGGCCCGGTAGAAGGCGCCGACCGTGCAGATAGCGGCCTCCTTGACACTCTCTGGCAGCGGCGATGCGAACCGCACCGCGGCCCCCAGCGCCTGCGCCTCGATGCCCACGCTGGGCGCCCGCACCCACACGCCGTAGGGTCCGACGAGGCCCCGCAGCCGAGGTCCCCGCCCCGACGTGCCCCGAGGCCCGCTCCGGATGGCATCGAGCACGGCAGCCTGCTCCGCCGTCAAGTCCTCAGCCGTGATCTCGTCCAACCGCATGCGCGTGCTCCTCCGCTCGTGCCGATGTCCCGCCATGCTCGCGCACCTCGGCAGCCGACGGCACGATCGCTCCAGCCACGCCGGTCGGCACCACCACGCTGCAGCTTCAGAAAATGTCACGCCGGATCGCTGGTCGCTCTGGCAGGATGGCCGCAGCGCAAGGAGCACGACATGTCTAGATCAGAACTCCCGGACATTTCCCGATACGGCATGTCGGAGGCGCCGCCGAACGACGAGCGGTTAGCCGAGGCGCTGCTCCACGTCGCCTGTCGTATCGAGGACGACCACTCGGGCCGCGGTGCCGCGAAGCTGGGCACGATGTTGTGGTGGGCCGATTTTGAGAGTTTCCGGCTTCGTCATCGGTCGGTGACGGGTGCGGCCTACCTGAAAACGCCCGATGGCCCCGCACCGATTGGGTTGGAGGCCGCCGAGGACCGCCTTGTCGGTCGCAGCGCCGCAGTCCGAGAGCGACGGGCGACCCTGAGCGCCGGCAGCGAGACTGTGCTTGTAGCCCGACGCTCGCCGGAACCGTTGTTTGACGACGACGACCTCGAGATGCTCGGCATGTCCGTCAAGCAGTTCTCCGGCATGTCGGCTGCGGAGTGCTTGCAGTTCGTCGGCCAGCAGTCGTTCGGATGGCGCACTGTCGGTTGGCACCAGCTCCTGCGCTACGAGTCATCCATCATCGATCCCCGTCCACCCGCAGAGCCGAAACGTGCTTGGGCGCGCGCCGTTGCAGCGGATGCCGGCGATCTGCCGGGGTGACCCAGGAACCCATCGCTGCCCGAGTCGAACGCAGCGCCCGCCTTGAGCAGCGCCTCGCGGCCACATTCGCAGTCGAGCGCTCTGCGGACGGCTCCCGTCCGGCACGCTTCGAGTTCGACTGGGGCTTCCGCTGGCCGACCGAAGCAGAGGGCCAGTAGTCACCGGGGCCTCGTGCTGTCACGAACCGCGCCCGAGGTCGTGCCGGTCTGGGTACACCGCCACACCGTGCTTGTGAGCATCGGGACATGGCGCGAAATTCACTAGATCCGCGGGTGGCGGAAGTGCTTGGCTTACGCTCGCCGCAAGGCTGATGCAGCCACCGAACCGGGGTCTTGAGTGAACGAGATCTATCTCGACTACAACGCCTCCGCGCCCTGCGATCCGCGGGTGGTGGAAGCGGTGGCGAAGGCCATGACCGACGGGTTCGGCAACGCGTCGTCAGCTCATCGGTTCGGTCGGCGGCAGGCCGCTGCGGTCGACGAGGCTCGCGAACAAGTGGCCGACTTGGTGGGCGGGCAGCCAGGCGGAGTGATCTTCACTGCAGGTGCGACGGAAGCCAACAACCTCGCTCTCGGCGGGTTCACGGCACCAGGTGCCGAATCACAGAGCCGCGCCTTGCCGACCTTGGTGGCATCTGCGGTCGAGCACGCATCCGTAGGCCGGACGGCTGAAGCGCTCGCTGTGGCAGGCCGCTGCGATCTACGGGTCGCTCCCGTGACGCCGGGCGGTTTCGTCGACCTCGAAGCGTTGGCGGGCATTGTGCAGACGGTCGAGGGCGAGATGCTGGTATCGGTCATGGCCGCCAACAGCGAGACAGGCGTCTTGAACCCGGTCGCGCAGATAGCCGATCTTGTTCATCAAGCGGGCGGTTTGTTCCACTGCGACTCCACGCAGATGGTTGGCCGGCTGCCGTTCGACATGTCGGCACTTGGGTGCGATCTTGTCTCGCTCAGCGGCCACAAGATCTGCGGCCCAACGGGGGTCGGTGCTCTCGTCGGAACCCGGGAAGCCGTGGCGTCGATGCGCCCGACAGGGTGGGGCGGCGGCCACGAACGCGGTCTGCGCTCAGGTTCGCTGAACGTCGCTGGCATCGCCGGGTTGGGGGTCGCGGCCGAGATCGCCGCCGATGAGCAAGCCGCCGAAGCGGAACGGGTGGGCACATTGCGCGACCGCTTCGTGGCTGCGCTGACGGTTGAGCTGACAGACGTCGTGCAGAACGGCGAAGTCGAGCAACGCCTGCCCAATACCGCCAACCTGCGATTCTGCGGAACCGATGCCGACGCAGTGCTGGTGAACATGGACCCAGTAGCAGCGTCGGCCGGGAGCGCGTGCAGCACCGGCGCCATCGAGCCTTCGCCTGTACTCACTGCGATGGGTCTCTCGCGTGATGCGGCGTTTGAGTCGGTGCGGTTCAGCCTCGGGCGGTTCACCACGGAGAGCGAAATCGCCGCAGCCGCGGAGAGAGTTGTCACAGCCGTTCGTTACGTTCGCCGCATGACCACTGAGGCGGCGTGACATGCAGCTGAGCGAGGCCGCAGAGCCGGTATTCGCGCGCCACGAGACCTTCCACCCTCGCTACGGCTGGTTCAGGAAGGCCTATGTGGCCGCCACCCGCGACCCCTACGTGTTCGCAAGCGAAGACGCCCCGGTGCGACTGGGTGTCGGCAAGAACATGGTCCGGTCGATCCGCTTCTGGGGATTGGCTGCGAAGGTCGTCACGGAGGTGCCCGACCCCGCAGCGGTGTCGAAGCGCAAGCCAAGCATCGTCGTGCCCACGCGCTTCGGAGAGGCGCTGTTCGGCGAGCGTGGCTGGGACCCGTGGATGGAAGACCCGGGCACGCTCTGGCTGCTGCACTGGCGGATGCTGGCTCAGCCGTGTCGCTTGCCCGTCTGGTGGCTAGCGCTCTGCGACTTCAACGCGGTGGAGTTCGAGTTGGAAGACCTCGGCAGGACGGTCCTGACGCTGCTGCGCGCCGTGCCGGACTGGAAAGAGCCGAGCGAGTCGGCAGTCCAGAAAGACCTGAGCGCGTTCATGCGGACATACGCACCGGCGGTGCGCTCCGGCAGGGAAACGCTCGACGACGCTGCCGACTGCCCCTTGCGTGAACTGCGGCTGGTTGGTCGCTCAGAGGCGACAGGCGCTCATCGCTACAAGCTGGGCCCGAAGCCGACGCTGGCATCAGCGATCGCGACCCATGCCGTGCTCGACTGGATTGCACGGACCGGGATGACCGGCCAGACGATCACGCTCGAACGAGTCGCAGCGGAACGAGGCTCGCCGGCGAGCGTGTTCAAGCTGAGTTCCGCCGACTTGTTGGCCGCATTGACTCCTGCAGTCGAAGCCTCGAACTCGCTCGACTTGGCGACTCCAATCGGGGTACCCCAGCTGTCGTGGAACGGCGATCCGGCGGCAGTTGCTGCTGAGCTGCTCTCTCACCACTTCGGCGTGGTTCCCAAGTGCCCGGTTGCCGGGCCATCAGGCGACGAAGCGACTCTTCGCGGAGATGCATCGGTTGACTGCGACGCATCGGAAGACGTACTGACCCGCCTCGACTCCTTTCAGGCGAAGCGCGACGGGGGGAGTGGGCGGTGACGACCCTGGCCGACGTGTTGAGCATCCGGAGCCAGTTCGCCCGATCGGCGAACTTCGAACGCGACGCTGAAAGTACGGAAAGCCTTGACGGGTATGTCGTCACAGCGCGCGCGCTCGACGTCGTGGATCGTGTCTCCGAAGCCGCCCTCGGACCGGCTGGGGGAGCTTGGTCGATTACAGGTCCTTACGGCTCCGGAAAGTCGTCGCTGGGCCTGTTGCTCGACGCAGCGTTCGGACCTCCTGGAATTTCCCGTGAGCGCGCGCTCGCCAAGATCTCGGAGGCCTCGCCAACCACCGAGGAAGCCGTGCTTCAAGCACTGTCGAGGCACCAAGCCCGTTCGCACGGCTTCTACCGAGCCTTAGTCACCGCGGATCGTGAACCCATTGCACGAACCGTGTTGCGAGGATTGCACCGAGCCGTAGTTCGTCGTCACGGCAAGGTTCCTGGTTCCGCCGAATTCTCGGCCTCTTCATTGCTCAAGCTTGCGCAGCGGCGAGTCAATCGGGCTGAGGATGCAGTTGACCCTTCCGTTAGCGAGCTTGTGGACATCGCACGCAGCATGGCCTCGAAGGCACCGCTGCTCATCGTCATCGACGAGTTTGGGAAGAACCTCGAGGTTGCGCGCGACGACGAGTCGAGCGACACCTATCTCCTGCAGCGACTGGCCGAAGCCGGTCAGGGCACTGGATTGCCGATCTCTGTCGTCACGCTCCAGCATTTGTCGTTCGAGGAATACCTGGCCGACGTCGATGACCGTCGACGTCGCGACTGGGCGAAGGTGCAAGGCCGATTCGTGGACATCGCCTTCACCGAGTCGGCAGCCCAGACGCGTGCGTTGATTGCACAGGCATTTGAGGCAGGCGACGACATCCGGCCGCGCATTGACGCTTGGGCCAAGTCGCATGCACAGGCGCTTGCGTCAGCGGGTATTGCCGATCTCAGCGATCCCGTCACGATCGGATCGTGTTGGCCACTGCATCCAGTCTCGACACTGGTGCTGCCTGAGTTGTGCAATCGGTTCGGGCAGCACGAGCGAACGCTGTTCTCATTCTTGGCTGGCAACGAGTCAGGCACAGTCGCAACGCTCGCTGCTGGCATCGACACAAACGCCGAAGGGGAGCTTCCGTCCATCGGCCCCGAGGCTGTGTACGACTACTTCATGGGCACCGATGGTGCCGGTGCGAGCGTTGTCGGACGCTCAGCACGTTGGACCGAGATTGCGAGCCGGCTGCGCGACGCCAATGGCCTCACAGATGCTGAGCAACGCCTGGCCAAGTCGGTCGCGCTGTTGAACCTGGTGTCAGCATCCGGCGCAGTAAGGGCCAGCGCGTCCGTTCTGGAGCTTGTCGACCCGGGATCGAGCGAGGTGCTCTCTGGTCTCGAGAAGCGCGGCCTGGTGACGTACCGGGCCTTCGCTGACGAGTACCGAATCTGGCACGGGACAGACGTCAACGTTGCTGAGCTCACGGCGGCGGCGCATGACCGAATCGCCGATCAGCCATTGCACCAGGTGCTCGGAGCGGTTCACGTACTTGAGCCCGTGGTGGCTGCGCGTCACAGCGCTCAGAACGAAACGGTGCGACTTTTCAGGCGTCGGTTCGCCCACGGTGACGAGACAGTGGATCCGCCCGCCGCACTCGACACGGTCGACGGCGAGCTGCTGCTGGTCACCAGTACAGATGGTGCGATTCCGACTCTGTCGGAATCGGCGCTTCATTCGGGCACTCACGCTGGCAACGCAAGGGGACTGGAGTGGAGCTTGCGCGCAAAGCCAATCGTCGTGGCGGTGCCTGACGATGTTGGTGAGCTTGATCGCGCAGCACGTGAGGTAGCGGCGCTGAGCGATGTGCTCGCAGCACCCCAGGTCGAGGTTGATTGGGTCGCTCGCCGCGAAATCGGTGAGCGATTGGCCTCGGCACGCTCGCAGTTGGAAGCGGCAGTGACGCTGGCATTCAGCACTGCCTCCTGCCGCTGGAAGTTGCTCGACGGCGGTGCGGGCGTGCGCCTGAGCCCAGGTCGGGGCAGTGCGCCGCTGTCGGAAGCGTCGGACCTCGCGTACCCGTGGGCGCCACGCGTTCCCAACGAGATGCTGAGTCGTTCGGACTTGACTTCACAAGGCGCTAAGGCCCGCCGGATCCTGCTCGAAGCGATGATCGAGCGCAGCACCGAATACAGACTCGGTTTCACGGGCTACGGGCCTGAAGTTGCGATGTACGAGGCTGGACTCAAGCATGCAGGTCTGCATCGTCCTAGCAAGGCTGGTGGCGATCCGGTGTTCGGCAAGCCGCGCATCCGCAGCAACAGCAAAGCCTCCGAGGCGCTCAGGCAGACTGAGCAGATTCGCATCACTCCCGCGTGGGAGGCCATCGAGGACGCGTTCGAAGCTGCCAAGAATTCGCGACTCAATGTTCGGGATCTGTACGTCACCTTGGCTTCGCCTCCGTACGGCGTAAAGGTCGGCATCATCCCAGTCATCGTCACCGCAGCACTCTTGGCACGAGCTGATCGAATGGCGATCTACGAGCACGGCACGTTCCAGCTCGGGCTCTCGCCTGAGCTGTCCGAACGCATGGTTCGCAACCCCGAGCACTTCGAGATCAAGCACTTTGCGAACATCTCGGGCCGACGCCGCGAAGCGCTCGACGTGCTAGCCGACAGGTTCGGTATAGACGCAGGCCTCGGCGGTCGCCGGGTCGGCAATGTGCTCGCCGTAACGCTTTACCTCGCCGGGCGGATGCGCGGCCTTGAGCAGTGGACGCGTCGCACGTCACACCTATCAGCTGACGCACTCGCAGTCCGAGACGCCTTGAACGAGGCAACGGAACCCGATGTCTTGATCTTCGAGCTCCTGCCGGTTGCGCTTGGATTTGAACCCATCTCACCCGGTCGTAGAGGTACAGAGACACGACAGACCTCACAGAAGGGTGACTTTGAAGCGTTCGCCGATGGGCTTGCTCGATGCATCGACGAACTCACACTTCGATGCCGATCGATGATCGGCGAACTTCGCGAAGCGTTGCTCGCCTCCGCCGGCGAGCGCACGAGGCTTGCGGTCAGCGGTCCCGCTGCCGGTCTCGTTGATGAGGTGCTCGATCGCGATATGCGGGCATTCGTATTGGCGTTGTCCAACGATGTGTATGACGACGATGACGACTGGATGGCGTCAGTAGCGACGGTGATCGCCAAGAAAGCGCCGACCGAGTGGAACGACGATGATCTCGCTAAGGCGCGAGCGGAGCTTCCGCGCCGCCTCGCAGCGTTCAACCGGCTGCGAGCATTACACGCTGATCAGCGGGCGTTCGGGGGCGCACCCTTCGACGCGCTGCGCATGACAGTCACCCATCCTTCGGGCAGCGAGGCCGTTCGACTGGTCGACGTGGCTCAAGACGAGCAGTACCTAGTAGAGGCCGCTGTCGAAGAACTGCTCGAATCGCTCGCGCCGAAGGTTGGCTCCCGCCTACGAGCGCACCATGTAGTGCTTGCGGAGCTTGGCAAGCAGATGCTCGATCAGACAAATTCAGTGGATATCAGTCCATCCCATCGCGCTACGCTGCCCGAGGCAGTCGGGCAGGAGTGAGCAAGTGCGTCACATTTGCGGCATCTCGGGCGGCAAGGATTCCAGCGCATTGGCGCTCTATCTGCGCGAGCAGGTGCCCGAGATGGAGTACTTCTTCTGCGACACGGGTGCGGAGTTACCTGAGACCTACGAGTTTCTGACCCGGCTTGAGGTCATCTTGGGAAAGCCGATCGCCCGGCTGAACTCCGAGCGAGGGTTCGACCACTGGTTCGAAGTCTTCCGAGGTGCGTTGCCATCACCCCAGATGCGCTGGTGCACGAAGGTGATGAAGATTAAGCCCATCGAGGCGTGGATCGGCGACGAGCCGGCGGTTTCGTACGTGGCGATCCGAGCCGATGAGGCGAACCGCAAGGGCTACATCTCGACGAAGCCGAACATCGAGAGCCGTTTTCCCTTCGTCGAGGATGCCATCGATCACGACGGCGTCATGAAGATCCTCGACGACGCGGGGATCGGCTTGCCGGACTACTACGAGTGGCGTACGCGCTCCGGCTGCTACTTCTGCTTCTACCAACGCAAGGCCGAGTGGGTTGGCCTAGCCGAGCGCCACCCGGAACTCTACGAGCGGGCCATCGCGATCGAGCAGAAGGTACTGCTGGACGCAGGGGTCGACGGCGACGCCGACTTCAGCGAACGAGCGATGGCAGGTCGCCAGTACACGTGGAGCGGCGGTGAGACTCTTGTGCAGCTTCGGGATCGACGAAGCGACATACTCGCCAAGCACCAAGACGCGCTCGACCGAGCTAAGTCCGCTCGTCGGAACCTTCCGCTGATTGAGATGCTAGCAGACGCGCTCGACGAAGACGACGACACAGACGCCTGCACGGTCTGTGCCCTGTAGCCATGCAACTCGAGCCGGGCCTGCGCCCAGAGGAACTCCTTAGCAACGTTGACGATCGCATGGCGAGTCGCCTGTTGCTGCCGGGCGCGTACCGGTTGATGAGCACGTTGCAGCCGGGGCGACTTGAGGGGCAGGAACGACCTCGTACGTTGGCGAAGCTCTTCTCTGCTGAGGCGGCAATTGACGACCCCATGCGCCGCAGCGACGTTCTTGGTCTCCTGCCCGCACCCAAGAAGGTGGAGCTTGCTGAACGCCTCGGGTGCGCGATAGATGAACTGAGTAATCCTCTCAATGCCACTCAACGCCGGGCAATTCTCGGTTTCTTCGGCATAGCTACAACCCCCGAGACAGCCGTCGTCGCCGCCTCGCCGCCGGAGACCATCGAGACCCGTCGAAGCCTGTTTCCCCACCAGAAGAGGGTCGCTGCCCAGGTCGAGCACTTCCTCTATCGAGAGTCGAGCCGAGTGATGCTGCATCTCCCGACAGGTGTCGGGA
This sequence comes from Acidimicrobiia bacterium, assembly GCA_022826045.1. GTDB lineage: Bacteria > Actinomycetota > Acidimicrobiia > Acidimicrobiales > Poriferisodalaceae > Poriferisodalis. The sequence goes on from JAJDVQ010000028.1 coordinate 97,238, forward strand.
AGACCAGGACGGCAATGAGTGTTGTCGCAACACACCTACGCCAGCGGCCGCGAGGTCTAGTCGTTTGGCTGGCTGCCGGACGTGAGCTGCTTGAGCAAGCTGCTGAGGAGTTTCAGGAAACGTGGATGGCCGTTGGAGACAGGCCAGTGCCTTGTCTTCGGTTCTGGGCTGACCACAATCCCAACATCGACGAGGTCACGGATGGCATCGTCATCGCGGGCCTAGCGAAACTTCACTTGTACGGGCGCGAGCGCAAGAGAATCTGGAGCCTCGGAGATCGCACGTCGCTCGTGGTGTTCGACGAAGCCCATCAGGCCGTGGCGACGACTTACAACGACCTCGTTGAGACTCTGGTCACCCGAAACCCCAAGACGGGCTTGCTTGGCCTCAGCGCCACCCCGGGACGAACATGGGCCGACATCGACGCCGATCTCGCAGTGGCTGAGCTGTTCAACCGCAACAAGGTCACGCTGGACTTCGGCGGGGAGAATCCGATCGAGCAATTGACCGCTGACGGTTATCTGGCGCGGGTGAGCTTCGACCTGCTGAACGTTGAGCCGGGCTTGGCTCTCGCAGCAGATGACCTACGCATCTTGCAGGCCACGCTGGACATTTCCGACGAAGTGAGCGAATCACTAGGCGATGATGAGCAGCGGAATCTCCGAATCATTCAACGCTTGCTAGAGATGATCGAGAAGCACGATCGCATCCTGGTGTTCGCCGCCTCAGTGCGCAACGCGTTGCTGTTGGCCAGCGTTCTGTGCGCCTTAGGAATCGACGCAGACGCGATCACCGGCACGAGCGACGCTGGGCAGCGCACGCGTGCGATCAGCAGATTCAGACGAACTGGGGGGAGACGGATCCTCGTCAACTACGGGGTGTTGACCACAGGGTTCGACGCACCCTCGGCCAGTGCCGCTCTCATCGCTCGGCCCACCAAGTCGCTCGTGCTGTACAGCCAGATGGTAGGACGAGTAATTCGTGGCCCCAAGGCGGGCGGAACGGAGACGTGTGAGGTTGTCACCGTCGTCGACACAACGCTGCCCGGCTTCGGCGATGTAGCTCAGGCGTTCTTGAATTGGGAGGACATATGGACGGTGTAGCGGAGCAACTCGACTTTTCAGTGGTCTCGCCCGCATTGACTATTGAGGCACTGCGGGATTCGGGCTACAAGGACACCGATCATGCATTGGCAGAATTGATCGACAACTCGATCGAGGCCAATGCTGGGCTCATAGAACTGATCGCCTGCGAGGTTCCACCAGACCCTGACAAGCCGTACTCGCGCGCCCGCGTCAACGAAATCGCAGTCGTCGACGACGGCGACGGAATGGATCAGCTGACGCTGCGTCGTGCACTTCGCTTCGGTGACGGGACACGGCTCGACCGCCGTACCAGAGGAATCGGACGGTTCGGCGTCGGGCTTCCGAATGCCTCGATCTCGCAATGCCGTCGCGTCGACATCTGGACGTGGCGGAATGGTCCTGACAACGCGATGCGATGCCATCTCGATCTTGACGCCGTGCGGGCCGGTCAAGGCGACATTCCCGAACCGGTCCCGGAAGCAGTCCCTGATCGCTGGCGGCTGGTATCGGAGGCGACGGCGAACCCCTCCGGTACGCTGGTTGTGTGGTCGCAACTCGACCGTGTCCGATGGCGAGGTGGCGAAAAGACCCTTGACCGCACAGCCGAGCTTTGCGGTCGTGTGTATCGGAAGTTTCTCAGCGGCTCGACTCAGTCGATCGAGATCTTGCTGAAGCTTGCGCGAGGGAACGATGATGACCTCGAACTCATCGGCGAACCGCGCCACTGCCCGCCAAATGACCCCCTGTACTTGATGGCTAGCTCATCGACACCCCCGCCGTTCGCCGACAGGCCGATGTTCCAGCTATTCAATGAACGCAATTGGACGATCGACGTGCGCGACTCGGACGGGGAACTTGTCGGGGGCGAAGTACAGGTGCGATGTGCCCTGGCAAGACCTGACGCGATCAACGAGAAGAAGTCCAACGTTGCCTGGCCAAAGTCGTATCCCAAAGCTGGCGACGCGCCCTGGGGCAAGCACGCCGACCGCAACAAGGGTGTGTCCATCGTCCGGGCTGGACGTGAACTTGAGCTCAGCCAGTCATGGGTGAACAGCTATGAGCCCGAGGAACGGTGGTGGAGCGTTGAAGTCGAGTTCGACCCGCTTCTCGACGACATTTTCGGCGTGGTCAACAACAAACAGCATGCTCATGCCTTCGTATCTGGCGCGGGATTCAAGTGGGAAGAGGTCGCCGATCCTGGTGAGACGCTCTCCATGTTTCGAGAGCGCCTGATTGAGACGTCGGATCCTCGCGGCCACCTGCTTGAGATTTGGGACTGGATCGACGACCAGATCAGCCAAATGCGCAAGGAACGCAAGGCAATCATGAAGGGCACGGGACCGAGTGGCGGGTCCCGGCACCCGACCACCGGGGAGACTGTCGAAGACATTGCGACCAACGTCATCAAGGACCAGAGCGAGCAGGGCGTCAAGGGTTCGACTGACGTTGCCCCGACAACGAGCGACGAGGAGAAGATCGCCTCGATAGCGGAATCGGCGCAGCAAGTGCGCGTAGACCCTCAAATCGCCAAGCAATGGGCGGAAGAGACTGTTCACAGTGGCAGACGAATACTCATGAAGGGCGCAACGCTCGGACACGATCACGCCTTCTTCGACGTGGAATCCGTCAACGATGTAATCGAGGTTTGGGTCAACGACAAGCACCCGGTGTACGCACACCTCATAGAAGTGCTCGACGACGAAACCACCGGTCAATCCCTTCAGGAGCTCGTTGATCGTCTCGAGAAGGCCAGTTTCACGTTGCGCATGATCATGATCGCTTGGGCCCGTTACGAAGACAAAACGCCACCGGACCTGAAAATGACGCTTGAGGACCTTCGCATGGACTGGGGTCGCGAAGCGCGGGACTTTCTCCGAACGATGGAATGAAGCGACCAGGCGAGGCAGTTGCCACCCTCTTGGCTACCGCCAAGGAGACATGCCTCATCGTCGCGCCCTTCATCCGGTCTCAAGCACTGCAGGAGATGCTCGAGGCGATTCCCGCTGGTGTCGAGATCGCCATCGTTACGCGATGGCGACCCGCGGACCTCCTTGCCGGGGCGAGCGATCTCGATGTGTTCGACGTCGCGAGTGCAAGGGAAATACCGCTCTATCTGCGCTACGACCTGCACGCCAAGCTGTTCGCGGCAGATCGCACTTGCCTCGTCGGCTCGGCGAACGTTACGGAGACTGCGCTCGGATGGCGCAATCCTGCGAATCTTGAACTCGTCACTACGGTCAGTCGCGACGCGCCCGAGGTCGTCGCCTTCGAGGCAGAGCTGTTTCGATTGGCCATCCAAGCAACCTCGGAACAGCGTGACCTTATGCAGCGCCTCATCGCCGACCTAGCCGGGGTCGTTCAGCAGTTGCCAGACGCGGAATTGGCGACGGAGGAGCTCGCGGGAGTGCTGACGGCAGGGGGCTGGATTCCGCGTTCGAAGAACCCTGAGGACCTGTACGCCGTGTACCGAGGCGAGACTGATGCGGTTGGGCGGGCGAGGCTCTCGAGCATGGAAGCGGAACTGTTGCAGATGGGCTTGCCCCCCGCATTGCCCGAAGCGCACTTCAACTCTTGGGTATGCGCGGCCATTAGCCAAACGCCGCTCGTCGCTGGGGTACTGCGCGTCATCGACGCGAAGGGAGCTGTCGGTGAGTCCGAGGTCGGTGCGATGCTTGAAACCTTGGGACTTGCTGACAATAGCGAGGCCCCTGCCGAAGTCTTGGAGGTGCTTCGCCGCTGGTTCAACCACTTCATGGCTGATCACTTTGAGACGAAGCAAGACTCGATTCGCCTCGTCAGGACTAGATCCATCTGAGTGAGCCCTACACAGCCGGCACCCAAACTCGCTGTCCTTCGGTGTTCGCTGGCCGTAGGGTGGCGCGAAGGCCTATGTCTCGCCGGGACAGGGCAGACTTGTGGGTTCTTCGCGATTTCTTGGGGTGACGGTGGGTTGAGGGTCCTTGGGTAGGGGTCGAGGCCCTGCTGGGATCGGTGTTTGCAGACGCCGAACCCGGGGGGGACTGTCAGTTTTTTTGTGTATCCGGCTGTGGTGGTGTCCGTCGGATGTGGTCGGCGGTCCGGTCGCCGTGGTGGACGGCCGGTGTGTTCAGGATGGCTTTCCGGCCGTTGGTCTTGCCGGTCGGGTTGGGCCGGTTCTTGGGTCTGGTCGTGGCGGCAAGGCAGGTGGGCTTTCATGGCGGCCTGCTCGTTGGGGGAATGGCCTCGGTGCCTGACTGCTCGTCGGAATCGGGCGCAGTGGCTGTCTGTGGCGTTGGTGGTGTACACGACCCTGCGCAGCTCGGCGGGGAACTCCCCGAACGGCACGAATTCGTCCCGGGACTGGCGCCGGCTGCGGATCATCGCGGGGTAGGCGGCCTCTCAGTCGTCGGCGAAGCTCTCGAAGCGGGCTTCGGCGGCCTCGACGGTGGGCGACGTGCAGATCTCCCGCTTGGCCTTGGTGATCTGGCCCCAGTGCTTCTTTGACGCATGGCGGAGGCTGTTGGGGACCATGTGCACCACGCAGGTCTGCACCGTGGCCTGGGGCCAGGTGGCCCGGATCGAGGGGGGCAGGCCCCGCAGCCCGTCGCAGCACACGACCGGCGCGTCGGCGAGGCCGCGGTTTCGCAGCTCGGCCGGCGTCGCCGCCCACTGGGTGGCGCCCTCGCCGCCTGTGGGGCCCAGCCACAAGCCCCCCACATCGCGTTCTCCTTGAAGATCCACGCCGATCGCCACATAGACGGGCCTGTTCGCGACCTGGGAGTCGCCGGCCTTGACGACGATCGCGTCGATCAGCAGCACCGCATACACCGGCTCGAGCGGTGCGGTTCTGCCGCACCGCCATGTCGGCGACGATCTCGTCGGTGATCTGCCGGGATCGTGTCCCGGCTCACCGACGTGTCATAGATCTCAGCCAGATGGCCCTGGATCTCACCGGTGGCGGGCCCCTGCCCATACAGGCTGATCACATTGCCCGACAGGCCGTCAAGACGACGCCGATGCTTGCGCCGCCGTGGCCGGCTCGAACGTGCCCGCCCGGTCCCGCGGCACCGCCAGGTCAACCTCGCCGATCTCGGTGGTGACCCGCTTGGGCGTGGAACCGTTCCGCGAGCTCGGCGACCCTCTGCCCTCCGCAGCGTGACGCTCACAGCCCAGATGCCCGGCCGTCTCGACCTCCAGGCCCGTCCGGGGGCACCCGGCGCACCAAGCCCGTCAGCAGCCCGTTCCCGCCGGTCAGCCCCCGCGCCCTCAGCGCGTGCCTGAGCCACCAGCAGCTCGGCCCAGTCGGTCATCGCCGCCTCGCCGGCAGCATCGCTCGCCGGCACAGCCGGCCTGTCAAGATCAGCCGCAGACATGATCCTCCCCGGCCCACAGCCCCCAGCCGCGGACCCATCAGACCACGCCAGTTACACAAACTTTCTGACAGTCCCC
>JAJDVQ010000013.1 GCA_022826045.1 Acidimicrobiia bacterium
CCCTGACGGTGACTCTCATTCAGCGGCTGACGGTCTGGCCTTGGTGGATTGTCAGCGCAACCGGTGCCCTCATCTTTGCCCTCGAATGGGGCAAGAGGCGTCGCGGGAAGGCTGCTGGGGCTTCGTCGGGTTGAGTGTCTGATGGGCGCTGTCTGCACCCAAGCACCTTGAGATCAGACCATTTTAGTTCTGAGATATGTCATTGTCGGAATAATATACCGCGGGATACGCGTTCGCAAGCGGCAGCGCTTCGCCGTAGTGACAATCGGGCAGCCGCCCCGCGATTCCTCGCCGGGCGAGCTGCCGATCGATGCACATCTGCGGCTCACGCGCGACTCGCTGGCGGCTGCGGCGGCCACTTGCTTCAGGCCGCGTCGGGAAGCCGCAGCAGTTATAGGTCGCTGTCGGCACCGTCGGCGGCTGGGTCCCCGGCCTCCATCGGTGATGCCACGGTCTCGAATGCGCTGACACGCCGCTCGCCGCTCTCTCCGTCGGGCTCGCCGCTGCGCACCCAGACCGTCCGCTGCGGGAACGGGATCTCGATGCCGGCCTCGTCGAATGCGGCCTTGATGCGCCTGCGCATCAGGCGCGCCGTTGCCCACTGCTCAGATGGCTCGGTCTTGAGCATGACCCGGATGGTGACGGCATCGGCACCGAAGGCCTGCACTCCAGAGATGGTGGGTTCTTCCAGCACCGTGGTGCTCTCGCCTTGCTCCTGCCACACCTCGTCCGCGACTCGCTTGATGATCGCCATGGCCTCGTCGAGGTCGGTGTCGTAGGCCACGTCGAGATCGAGCGGCACCCGGGCCCACAGCTGCGACATGTTGCCCACCCGGGCGATGGCGCCGTTGGGCACATGCCAGACCGTGCCGGCGATGTCGCGCAGGCGTGTGGTGCGCAGCCCGACCGACTCGACCGTTCCGACCGCGTCGCCGAGGTCGACTACGTCGCCGACGCCGTACTGATCCTCGATCAGCATGAACACGCCGGTCAGCAGGTCGCGCACGATCGACTGCGCGCCGAAGCCGACGGCGACACCGATGATGCCGGCGCCTGCGATGAGCGGCCCAAGGTTCACGTCGAATTCGCCGAGCAGCATCATGAGCGCGACGGCCCAGATGATGGTGGTGGCGATGCTCTTGAACAGCGTGCCCAGCGTCGTGGCTCGCTGGCTGGCGCGCTCGGTGCGCTCGCGCAGCTGCTTCATCTTGTCGGCGAGGCGCTCGGGATCCCAGGTGCGGCCCTCTTCGGCGGTGCGGGCGGCTTCGTCTTCCTCGGCGTGCTGCTTGTCTGACGCGATGCGCTCCACCATGTGGTCGATGGTGCGCCGCACCACCCGCCGGGCGATCACGGCCAGCAGCAGGATGATCAGCGCCGTGAGCGGCTTGTCCACAATCCACACCGAGGCCGACGCGAAGCCCTCACTGCCGGTCCAGTCGTAGATGCGCTCGCAGACCCAACTTGGCTCGGGGCCGCACACTTCGTTGACGCGGCTGACTTCCAGCAACGCGCTGACCGCGTCGGTCGCCGATTCGGCCTGTGCAAGGAGTCCGGTCATCCGCGGGAGCCTAAACCCGGAGGCGTCGGCACGACTGTCAGAATCTGGCAGTTCAGACTCCACGCACCGATGTGGCGGCTACGGAACCTACAATCCAAGCTGTCAATGATCTCTAATTCGATACATAAACAGCTTGTAAAACGCTATATTTGATACTCCTGTCTCAGTACGACGCCGGATGAGGTGCGGGCAGCGACGACAGCAGGAGCGGCTGCGATGAATGACGCTGAATCCCTCGCCACCAACAGTCCGCCGTCTGATCGGCTGACCATGCCCGGCTATCGGCCGCGGGTCATCGAGACTCAGATTGCTGAAGCGCTGGCGCGGGTGGGCGCCGTGCTCATCGACGGGGCACGAGCATGCGGCAAGACGTGGACCGCCCGCCACTTTGCGCGCAGCGAAGCCCGCATCGACGACCCGGCGTCACAGCTGCTTATCGAGACTGCGCCCGAGTCGCTGTTGGCGGGCGCCTCGCCTCGCCTGCTCGACGAATGGCAGATGGCGCCATCGCTGTGGAACCGGGTGCGCCGCGCCTGCGACGACCGCAGCCAGCCCGGTCAGTTCATCCTGACAGGATCGGCATCGCCGAGCGACGAGATCACCCGCCACTCGGGCATGGGGCGCATCGCCCGCATCCGCATGCGCCCGATGTCGCTGTACGAATCGGGACTCTCCGACGGCAGCGTATCGCTGCGGTCGGTGTTCGACGGCGACGCTGCTGCAGCGGTGCCCCGCGATGATGTCTCGCTCGTCGATGTCGTCGACGCCATCTGCCGCGGAGGCTGGCCCGCCAACGTGGGCGACCGCGCTGACGCCCCGGGCGAGGCATCCGGCGCCGACGGCGCAATCGGCGACTACATCAACGAGGCAGCGCGGGTGGAGGTTGCCGAAGCTGTCGGCGTGCGGCATCAGCCCGAGGCGCTGCTGCGACTGATGCGTTCGGTGGCTCGCAATGTGGCAGCCGAAGCGAGGCTCACCGGCTTGGCCGCAGACGCTGGCGGCGACTCGGCATTGGCGAGCGCCACGGTGCGCTCGTACCTGTCCGCCTTGGAGCGCATCTTCGTCGTCGAGCGGCAGCCGGCATGGTCCGTGGAACTGCGCTCCCGGGCCTCGTTGCGCAAGTCGCCCAAACTGCACTTCGTCGATCCTTCGCTGGCGGCATCGTTGCTGCGGGCCACGCCGACGCGCCTCATGGCCGATACGCCTGCGCTGGGATCGCTGTTCGAGTCGCTGGTAGTGCGAGACCTGCGGATACTGAGCCAGGGCATCGGCGCCGACGTGTACCACTACCGCGACAACGTCGGCCTCGAAGCAGATGCGGTGATCGAACGGCGCGATGGAGCATGGATCGGCGTGCAGGCAAAGCTGAGCCCGGGCCGCTCTGCGGTGGATGCGGCGGCTGCATCGCTGCTGCGCCTGCGCGACAAGGTGGCTCGCCGACGCAACGCTGACCTGGCAGCACTGCTGGTGGTGACCTCGACTGGGGCGGCCTACCGCCGCACAGACGGCGTCATCGTCGCGCCCGCGACGTCGCTCGGCCCCTGACCGACAGGCGTGCGCCCACTTCGATGGCATTATCTCACGGTCGTCGGCCGAGGACTGCACCTGTCTGAGTCCGACGCTGGGTGCCTAGCATCGCTGCGATGTCAGACGATCTCCGCGGCGATGGCGCCCACGACCGCACACCTGCCGACGACCCCGATGCCGCGGTGCTCTACGAGGTGGCTGGCGGTGCCGCCACGATCACGCTGAACCGGCCCGACTACCGCAATGCGCTCAGCGTCGAGATCGTCAACGGCGTCGGCGATCACTTCGAGGCGGCACTGGCCGACCCCGGAGTACGAGCGATCCTGTTCACCCATGTGGGCAACACGTTCTGTGCAGGCGCCGACCTGCGTGCCGCCCAGCCCGGGGCACCCCAGCCGGCGCTGCGCCACGACTTCGTGGAGATCCTCGAAAAGATCATGACCTGCGACAAGCCCGTGGTGGGCCGGCTGGCGGGTCATGTCACCGCAGGGGGCGTGGGGCTGGCCGCCGCCATGGACATCTCCATCGCGGCCGACGACGCCATCATCGGGTTCACCGAGGTCCGCATCGGCGTGGCGCCCGCGGTGATCTCGGTGGTCTGCCTGCCGAAGCTGCGACGGGCCGATGCCAGCGAGCTGTTCCTCGAAGGCGAGCGGGTGCCGGCGCCCCGTGCCGCCGCGGCGGGGCTGATCAACCGGGCCGTGCCGCGTGACCAGCTCGACGACGAGGTAGCGCAGACGCTGCGCCGTCTGGTGCGCGGCGGCCCCAACGCCTTGGCCAACACCAAGCAGCTGATCGCAAAGGTGCCGTCGATGCCGCGCGACCAAGCGTGGGAATGGACGGCCGAACTGAGCCAGCGGCTTTTCCGCAGCCACGAGGCGGCCGAGGGCATCGCCGCCTTCCGAGAGCGACGCGACGCCAGCTGGGTGCCGCCCGAGGGCTGATCTCGCCCTCGATGCTAGGCGGGCGGTAGCGTCAGCCGCCGTGAGCGGACAGGTGCACCTCGAACGCGACGGCCATGTGGGCCGCATCATCCTGGACCATCCAGAGCGGCACAACGCCATCAGCGCGCAGATGTGGAACGGCATCACCGACGCCGCCACCGAGCTGGAAGCCGACCACGAGATCAGGGTGGTGGTGATCCGGGGCGCGGGTGAACGAGCTTTCGCCGCGGGCGCCGACATCAGCCAGTTCGGCGAGCAACGGTCCGATGCGAGCGGCAACCGCGACTACGACGACACCACGTCTCGAGCGCACGCGGCGATGCTGGGGTTGTCCAAGCCGCTCATTGCGGCGATCCACGGCTATTGCATCGGCGGCGGGCTGGCGGTGGCGCTGACGGCGGATCTGCGGGTCGCCGCGGAGGATGCCCAGTTCACGATTCCCGCAGCCCGCCTCGGCCTCGGTTACGGCGCCGCGGGGATCGGCACGCTCATGCGCCTCGTGGGCCCGTCGGCTGCGAAGCGCATCTTCTTCCTCGCCGATCGCTTCGGCGCCCAGGAGGCCCTGCAGATGGGTCTGGTCAACCGGGTGGTGCCCAAGGCGCACCTCGAGGCATCGGTGGAGGAATGGACTGACCTCATCGGCCAGAATGCGCCGCTGACCATCGCTGCCGCCAAGGCTGCATTGACGCAGTGGCAGCGGCCGGAGTCTCAGCGCGACTTCAGCGAGGTCGAGGCGATGATCCGGGCATGCTTCGACAGCGAGGACTACCAAGAGGGCGTCGACGCATTCATGAACAAGCGTCGGCCCGAGTTCAAAGGCCGCTGAATTCGTAGCTCGGCCCGCAGAGGCGTCGCGCCTCAGCGCGGGCTGCTCTGGTCGCCGAATCGATCCCCTGCCATGTCTGCGAGGAGCTCGAGGTAGGTGCTGAGGCGTTCTGCGGGCAGTTCCCCCGCCTCGATGGCGGCCTTGACGGCGCAATCCGGCTCGACCGTGTGCGTGCAGTCGGCGAAGCGGCACTGCTGAGCGAGCGCAGCTATCTCGCCGAACGTCAGAGCGAGGCCATCGAGCACGACCGCCCCTGCGGGCAGGCCCGGATCGCCGCTCCAGGGGATCAGATCCTGAAGACCTGGGGTATCCACGACGGTCCCGCCGAGCGAGTGCTCGCGAGACCCGCCGACCGGGACTAGTTGGCGACGCACTGTCGTGTGCCGACCGCGGCCGTCCGGGCTCAAGGGGGCCACCGGCACAACTTCGGCCCCTGCGAGCCGATTGACCAGCGATGACTTGCCGACCCCGGACGGTCCGCTGAGTGCGACCGTCGCGCCGCCGTCGGCCAGGGCACCCAGATCGTCGAGGCCGCGTCCGTCGACAGCGCTTGTCGTCAGGATGGGCACATCGCGAGCCGCTGGGCCCAGCCGGTGCCGGAGCGCGTCGACGGTGGCCTCGCGTTCTGAGCCGGACACCGTGTCGATCTTGTTCACCACGATCACCGGTCGAGCGCCGCCGTTGAAGGCTGCCGTGAGGTACCACTCCATCCGGTGCCCGATGCCGACACCCGATGTCGTCGATCTGTCGGCTTGCGCGGGAGCAGCATCGCTGGCAGCCGCGGGCGTCATCACCACCGCAAGCACGTCGGCATTCGCTGCCACCAGTTGCGGTCGCGCGCGCGGTCCTGCCGCGCGCCTGCACAGCAGCGAACTGCGGTCCAGCACGCTGGTGATCGCCACACGGCGGTCATGCCGAGGTTCGAGCGTCCGGACGACCCAGTCGCCGACCGTCGGATAGTCGAATGGCGTGCGGGCCGCACGGCGCATGGCCGCATCGAGTGCGCCGATCACCTCGCCGGAGTCGTCGACGAGTTCGTAGGCACCGCGATGCTCGACCGCGACCCGGCTCACGCGGTGACCCGGCCGGACCTGCGGCGCAGCAGCCCGGCGATGCAAACCGAGCTGCGCAGAGCTCGACGGCGGGAACTCCACAGGCGTCCCCTCAGTCACCACCGGGCACCTTCACTGCGGCTGCCACCGCCGGCCGAGAGGCCGCTTCCGGGGTGCGGTGCCGTCACCCACGTCGCAGCCAGACCTCGTCATAACGGCTCATGCCGAGACGCTGCCCTTCGATGATGTCGCCGCCGGGCAGCGTCGTGGCGCCCAGACCTCCGACAGCCGCAGAAGCCGCGATCGCGCTCGAGGCGTAACCCAGGTACACCCAGGGCGCCTCGTTTGCGAGCTCTGCGGAGAACTGCGCCACGGCCTGACGTCGCTCCTGGAGGTCATCGGTCGACTTGATCAAGCTCGCCAGTGCGGCCAGATGCTCGCCGGTGAAATTCGAAGCGTTCAGCGGCGTGGTCCTCACCGGCCCGACGGCCACCGAAGCCAGCACCGCCGGGTCCGACTCGCCCCCGACGCGCCAGCATGCGGCAGTGAAGTCTCCCGAGAACGAGGGACTCTGGACCACCGAGCCCATGACGCGGCTGATGAGGCCGGTGCGGGCGAGCGTCTCGACCTCGACGTCGACGAGCCCGGTGAGCTCCCACTGGCGTTGGAGCACCGTCGTCATCCGGGCGAGCGCGACATCGTCGGAGCACAGCACCCGGACCCGCACCGGCTCGCCGGGGCCTCGGTCGTCGGAGCGCTCGGGATCCTCCGTGTACTCGCGCAGCAGCGATCGGGCCCTATCGAGATCGTGGCCGGGCCATGCCAGCGCCACATCCGCCGCGTACCAGATGCTGCCGGGCGCCCACCATTGCGTTGCGGCCATCCAGTCCACGTCGGGCCCGAGCGCCCGGACCAGCACGTCCTGGTCGGCGGCAGCGATGAGCGCCCGCCGCACGCGGATGTCGTCGAGCGGAGCACGCAGCAGGTTGAACAGGACGACGCTGGCGTTGTCATCGAAGCGACGGACCACGCTGAGCGGCTGACCGGCGCTGTCCGTCGTGGTGCTGAGGGCAGTTGCGAGCTCCGCCGACCGTGACATCAGCACGTCCCCCCGGCCTTCGACGAGCGCTGCGAGGCGATCTCGCTCGCCCGGAACCTCGGTGAAGCGGATCTCGTCGACCCAAGGCAGCGGTGAGCCGTCTGCGGCGGTTCGCCAGTACTCCGGATTGGCCTCGAGGACTGCCGGCTCGCCCGACGACCAGCTGCCGAAGGTGAACGGCCCGGTGCCCACCGGTGCTCTCGCGAAGGCGTCTGGGTCTGCCGCGGCAGCCTCAATGGAGAAGACACGTCCCACGGGCCCGGCCAGCGCGGCCGGCAGCCCCGCGTTGGGTTCGCTGAGCTCGATGACCAGCCTGAGCTCATCCAGCACGATGACCGAGGTGATGCGGGCGTCGCGCAGGTGGCCGCCGCTGGCACGCCCCGAACGCAGGTAGTCATCGATGCCGGTCTTGACGGTCGACGCATCCAGCGGCTCGCCATCAGTGAATGTGATGTCGGGTCGCAGGCGAATAGTCCAGCGCTGGAGCGAGGCATCGGCCATCACCGACTCCGCCAGCCAAGGAGCGACCGAACCGTCCGCAAGCACCACGGTGAGCGTCTCGAGAACATGGTCCAGGACGCTGCGGCACGACCACGCGCACACGTCATCCCACGGCGTCCAGCCGGTGACGGGCGTGGGATCGGCTGCCAGCAGCACCCGCAGCGTGCCGCCGCGGCGAGGCGCTGTGCCCTCGACCGCTCGCTCGACCAATGCGGCATCAGGCGGCTGTTGGGTGGTGGTGGCCGGCAGCTCTGCGGGCATGCCGGTCGGATCGCCGTCCACCTGGGACGCGTCCGTCGAGTCAGCCTGTTCAGCGGTGATGGAGCTGCACGCGCCCGCCAGCAGCAGGACCGTTGCGAGAGCCGCCGAACGGGCGCGCCAAGGTCTCAGCAGCCGCGGACGTTGCTGCTCGTGAACCATTCGGATCCGTGTGTGGTCACGCTGGGCACCGACGCCGACGCTAGTGGTGCGTCCCGGCCAGACCCAAGCCCGAACTGCTGACCCCAAGATCATGACTGTCACACCCCCTCGCTAGACAATGAACGGCACGTTCCGGCTAGGCGAGTCCGCCGACCGCCGGAACACGACTTCACCAAGGAGTGCGCTCATGTCCACCGGTCTTGCTGTCGTGCTCGGATTGCTCATTGGCCTCGCCGCGGGCGCCGGCATCGCGTGGGCTGCTCTGTCCCGACGCGTGGCGCACCTGACGGCAGAACGCGACGCTGCCCGCAACGAGACGGCCGAGCAGCGTGACGCTGCGGTCGAGTTGCGGACGCAGCTGGCGTCGGTCGAAGCCGACCGCGCCGCCCGTGTCGACGAGATGCAACGGCACCAGGCAGAACTCGAAACAAGGTTCAAGCAGATTGCTGCTGACGTCAGCGAGACAACCCGGGCGAATTTCATGAAGGAGTTCCGCGACCTCACCAATGTGCAAACGTCCAACGCCGGCAAGACTGTGCAGGCGCTGGTCGATCCGATGCGCGAGCGGCTTGCCGAGCTGCATGAATTTGTGAACGAGGCAAACACTGCCCGTGCCGAGGACTCCGCCAAGGTGTCGGACAGTGTGGACAAGCTGATGTCAGAGACGAGCGGTCTGCGACAGATACTGAGCGACTCGAAGACCAGGGGCGACTGGGGCGAGCAGCACTTACGCAATGTGCTTGAGCATGTCGGCATGAGCGCGCACATCGACTTCGTCGAGCAGCCTTCGGTTGGCGCTGATAATGCCAGCGGTCGTCAGCGGCCCGACGTGATTGTCAATATCCCGGGCGGGGCAAAAGTGGTCATCGACGCCAAGACGCCGTTCGAGTCGTACCTCAGCGCGATAAGCACCGACGATCCGGAGCAGAAGAGGGCGCTGCTGAAGAAGCACTCCCAGAGTCTTCGTGATCACGCGAAGGTGCTCGCACGGCGCAACTACCAAGAGTTCGTCGACGGATCTCCAGACGCGGTTCTGATGTATCTTCCGAGCGAGCCCATGGTTGACGCCGCGCTCGATGATGACCCGGCGATTTTCGACAGTCTCCTGAGGGAGCACAACGTGTTGCTGGCCACGCCAGGGCTGCTGGTGATGTACCTCCGTACGGTGGCGTTGGCTTGGCAGCGCCAGATGGTTGAGGAGAATGCAGAGAGGGTCGCCGAACTCGGCAACGAGATCTATTCCCGGTTGAGCAGATTTGCCGCACTCTTTGCCAAGTCTGGTCGGGGCCTCAGCCAAGCTGTTGATGCCTACAACGCCGCGGTCGGGTCTTTTGAGGGTCGGGTGATGGTGACGGGTCGCCGCTTCAAGGAGTTGGGCGTGGTCGAGTCTCAGGCTGATGCCGAGCTGCCCGAGGCTGTCGAAACCTCCGTCAGGCCGATCGGCATTCAAGAGCTAGACGCAGGCAGTTGAGCAGCGTCCTTTCGTGCACGAGCGGAGGCACCCCAACGGCGGCTGAAGCGGCTCTCGGCGTTAATCCGTTTCGTCGAAGCTGCCGTTTGCGCTTACGCTTTCAGGCATGGCCACAGCGGCAGACGCACGTCTCAGCGACGAAGACGTGATGGCGCTTGCCGTCACGGAAACGCGGGCTGTCAGGCACCAACGCGCTCAGCGCTAGACCTTCCGCATCGCAATGAGAGCGGTCTTGGATGCCAATGTGCTCGTGTTCGTGTCTGCTGCAATCGGCTCAGGACCGCCTCATCGCATTCTCGAATTGTGGCGCGTCGGCAGCAGCTTTGACTTGATTGCCTGCCCGCGGCTGCTCGGTGAGGTTTCCGCTGTCCTGCTCGAATGGGACGAGCAAGAACCGCCGGTAGTGACTCCAGCCGCATTCGAGGCGCTGCTTGCGAACACTCGATAGTTCACCCGCGGCGATGAATCTCATCCCGCGTGGATGCAGGCCGTCTCTGCTGCGGTCAATCCATCGATGTCGTCGCGTCGGTGATGGCGCGCCAGACGCGTTGCGGTGTGAGCGGCATGTCGATGTGGCGAATGCCGAAGTGCGCGACGGCGTCTATGACCGCGTTCTGGACGGCCGGCGTGCTGCCGACCGAGCCGGCTTCGCCGAGACCCTTGGCTCCCAGCGGATTGACGTGTGTCGGCGTCTCGTGCAGCACCCGCTCGAAGAAGGGCATCTCGGCGGCCGAGACGACCGGGTAGTCGGCAAAGTTCGCGGTGAGCGGGTTGCCGTCGTCGTCGTAGACGAACTCCTCGTACAGCGCCTGCGCCGCGCCATGCGCCAGGCCGCCGTGCACCTGTCCTTCCGCGAGCAGCGGATTGACTATGACGCCGGCGTCGTCGCAGGCCACCAGCCGCTGCAATTCGACTTCGCCCGTGTGGCGGTCGACTTCCACGACCGCAATGTGGGTGCCGAAGGGAAAGGTCGGTGATTCGGACTCGAACGTCTCCTCGGCGTGCAGCAGGCGCGGACCGCCAGCGCCATCGGTCGCCGCGAGATGTTGGGCAACAGCAGCCCAGTCCACGGAGACCGCCGGGGTGCCGACCACGTGAAATGCGCCCGAAGCGGTATCGAGCGTGACATCGGCAGGGTCAGCCTCCAGCAGCGTGGCCGCCACGGTGCGCGCCTGGTCGACCAAGGCGCCGGATGCTTCCCAGATGGACGTGCCTGCGAGCTGCACCGACCGCGAGCCGCCGGTGATCTGGCCTTGCGGGACTTCGTCGGTGTCGCCGTGAACGATGTCGATGCGATCCATCGGCACGCCGGTGCGGTCGGAGATCAGCATCGCCCACGACGTGTGATGGCCCTGGCCATAGGGCGACGACCCGGTGCGGCCCACGATCCGCCCGCCCTCAACCAGTTCGACAGCGCCGTACTCGGAGCGCCCGAGGCCGGCAGTGCGCTCGACGTAGGTGGCGATGCCGATGCCGAGCAGCCTGTCGTCGTCGCCGGCGCGCCGGCGGGCCTGCTCTGCGCGCAGCGAGGCGTAGTCAGCGGCATCGAGCGCAGCGTCCATCCCGGCTTCGTAGGCGCCCGTGTCGTACCGCATGCCGGTCTGGGTATCGAACGGGAACCGTTCGGGCGCCAGGAAGTTCTTCCTGCGCACCTCGACGGGATCCATCCCGAGCTCCGCCGCGAACACATCGACAGCGCGCTCGATGGCCGCAGCGGCTTCCGGCCGGCCGGCGCCCCGGAACGGGCCGATGGGGGTCGTGTTGGTCAGCACCGACACGGAGCTGAAGCCGAGCGAGGCGATGTCGTAGCAGCCGGTCAGCATCGCCCGGATGTTGCTGGGCAGCGCCGCGCCGGTGTTCCCGTATGCACCGGCGTCCTGGATCACCCGTACCTCAAACGCCGTGATGCGACCGTCGGCAGTCCCGCCGATGCGGCAGTACTGGATCTGCCCGCGTCCATGGACCAAGCCGACCATGTCGTCACTGCGGGATGGGACCCACATCACCGGTCGACCCAGCCGATCCGACAGCCAGCCCAGCAAGGTCTCCTCGGGATGGGGGCGGGCCTTTGCGCCGAAGCTGCCGCCGACGTCGCGGGAGAACACGCGCATCTGGTCGCGCTCGAGGCCGAGCATCTTGGCCAGCGCTGCACGCACTGGGTGGGGTCCTTGGCCGGCGTTCATGTGATGCAGGCGACCGTCGTCGGCCCAGCGGCTCGCCGCCACTCGGGGCTCCAGCGGGCACGGGGCGATGCGGTTGTTCACCGTGCGCACCTCGGCCACCACCTCGCACGAATCGAAATCAGCCTGTCCGCCGTCCAGCGACATGCGCAGCACCACATTCGGCTCTGCCATGCCCTCGAACAGCGCAGGGGCGCTGAGCGCTGCCTCGGGATCGGCGAACGCCGGCAGGGGCTCATAGTCGACGACGACCAGTTCGGCGGCGTCGATCGCCGCTGTTGCGGTCCCGGCTACCACCACCGCGACGGGCTCGCCCACGAACCGGACACGATCGTCAGCCAGCATGGGCCGCACGATGGCGGCATCGAACGCCGGGCTGGGGGCCGGGTACGGAGGGAGGTCCATATCGGCCGCGGTGACCACGTCGATGACTCCGCGAGCTCGACGGGCCTCGCTGACGTCGAGCCCGGCGATCTCAGCGTGCGCGACCGTGGATGTCACGTAGCACGCATGCGCGACACCGTCCCACGCGGCATCCGCTGCGACGTTGGCAACGAATTGCCCCTGGCCGCGCAGCAGCGGCTCGTCCTCGCGCCGGACGACCGATGTTCCTCGTAGTGCCATGCGTCGACCCCTGCCTCGCCGTTCGGCCGACGGCGATTGTGGCAGAGGCGCTACCAGCGCGCTGAGGGATCGATCGACAGCACCTCGACCATCTCGGCGTGCAGCGCCGCGAAATGCGGCGAGCGCCGGCCGGCTCGGCCGCCCAGCGGCGCCGCCTCCGGGTCGGCGACGGCCCACTGCGGCTGGTACCCAGCCGGTGCAAGCGCTTCACCGACGATGTCCTGCCATTGGGCGCGTTGATTGCCGAGCTCGCAGGCCATGACACCTGCCGCAACGAGCGCCTCGTCCGAGCACCCCGATGGGGCGTCGAAGAGCCCGCACGCCATCGGCGCGAGCTGATCGAACAAGGGCAGCAGGTGTGCGATGCCCGCGTCGGTCCGCAGCAGCCGGTCGAGCAGTCCGGTGGCGTGGCGCAGGTGCGACCGTTCCTCGGCGAGTGCGCGTCGTGCGACCGCTCCCAGCGACTCCCACGACGAGTCCGCCAGCGCTCCCCATCGCACCGACTCCGCCGTGTCATACAAGAAGTGGCGCACCAGCGTCTCGGCCCAGTCATGGCAGGGCAGCTCGGTGATGTGAGCGCAGAGGTATTCGTACGGTTCGCGCCCGTACGCCATCGCGTCGATGTCGTCGCCCAGCAGCCCGTACAGCGCGCGGGCGTGGCCCAGCTCGTCCTGGCTGATCGACGTGAGCGCCAAGTCTTCCTCCAGGAACGGCCCCACAGCGATCCACCACCCCAGGTTCTGCCCGATGCACAGCTCGTCGTCGGCGAGCGCCAGCACGAGGTCGCGGGCACCCGGGACGTCCGCAGGATCGCCGGTCGGTTCGATTGCGGTGACGCGTTCGGGTTCACCCATGTCGTTCATGCCGGCTCGGCATTGCCGACCTGGCGCAGGTCTCGCAGGAACGTGCCGTCGTTGTGACGGTGGGCACGATCGGCCATCTGCAGTTCGGTGGGATCGGCGACCAGCAGGTCCTCGCGGGCCACGACCCACATCTGCTCCCCCTCGGACCTACGTGCGTAGCAGTCGCGGGCGAAGCTCAGCGCCAAGTCGTCGTCGGGCGCTTCGAGTGCGCCGACATGGGCGAAGGGGTCCTTGCCCGCACGCTTGAGGAACACCTCGTAGGTCTTCATGCGGGCACCGGGCTGGATTGCGCCGCCCCCATGGCGGCCGGACTTGATTGCGCCGCCCCCGTGGCGGCCGGGAACTCGACGCGGCCGACCACCTCGACGGGATTGCGGCACTGCGGGCACCACTCGACGCTGCGGCATGGCGTCGGCCCGAAGTCCGAACGGTGCTCCAGGGCAGTGCCGCCGCAGATGGGGCAGCTCGCATTCGCAGACCGGCGTCGCACAGCCACCGAATATTCACGAGCCAGAAAGTCCACTGCGGATGGCGCGATCCGGTCCGGAGTCCACACGGGGCTGTCAACGAAGGCCACCTCGATCGAGATGTCGGCACCGGCACAGGCTGCTCGCGCAGCATCGGTCGCGTCCCGAGCGATGACATCCAGCGCCGGGCAGCCGAGCATGGTCGGCACGAGCTCGATCCGCACGGTCGAGCCGCCGTCGGTGCTGCTGACACGTTCGAGGATCCCCAGCTCCGCGATGGTCACCTCGGGGTACTCCGGGTCGCACACCTGCGACACGGATCGGCGGACAGCCGCGACGACAGCAGCGGGAACCGCTCGGCTCATGCGGGCACCGCAGCTGCCTCGTCCAGCGCTTCGCGCACCCACGAGGCGCCATCCCAGGCGTTGCGGGCGTCACGCAGGCGACGCTCGCTGTCGGGCCCCCGACCGGCAATCGCCGCTTTCAGCGCATCCCAGTCGATCTCCCCGCTCACCCAGCGCCCCGTGTCGGGATCCTGGCGAAGGTCCGGATCGGGGACGGTGAACCCGGCCGCCTGCAGTTGGGGCACCATCTTCTGCACGAACCGATCCCGCAGATCCTCGTTGCGCTCAGACTTGATGTGCCAGCGCAGCAGCACGTCGTCGGGCCTCGTGTCGGGGCCGAAGAGCTGCACCGACGGCCACCACCAGCGGTCGATGCCTTCTTGCATCATGTCGTGCTGCTGGGCGGTGCCCTTGGCCATCTTCAGCAACAGCTCCTCGCCGTTGCGCATGTGAAAGCCCTCCTCGGCGATGATCCGCCGCAGGATGCGCTTGTAGGGGCCGTAGCTGCAGTTCTTGAACACCGCCTGCTGGCTGGCGAGCGCGGCCGCGTCCACCAAGTACGCGATCGCGATCTGGTCGCCCCACGAATGGGCCCGGTAGTGGAACACGTTGTGGAACGTGGTGCGACCGGCCAGCAGATCGGCCGTCATCTCGTCACGGGTCTTCACGCCCATATCGGCTGCCACCATGTACAGCAGGTGCGCGTGGCCGACCTCATCCTGGGTCTTGGCCAGGGCCGTCAGCTTGTTCGTCAGCCCCGGAGCCTTCGCGATCCAGTCGCGCTCGGTCAGCCCGCCCATGTACTCGCTGTTGGCATGCAGCTCGATGAACCGGAACACGGCTTGACGGTATGGGTCAGGCATGTCGTCGCCGGGCTCGACCAGCCCGCCGCCATCCAGAAAGGCCTCGAAGTCCTCCATGGAGTCCCAGCGGCGCATAGGCACCTCCCTGTCAGAGGGACGATCCGAATGCTACGCCTGCGCTGTGCAGGGTTGACCATGTTGGTGCCGACAACGGCCATCGCGGCACTCGGTGATCAGCCGTGCAAGGCGCAGTGACATGACCTGCGCGTCAGCGAACGGTCAGATCATGGAGACCGCGCGGCTGAGCAGGGCGAAGAGCGGCTCTTTGGTGACTTCGAGCGCGGCTGACACCTCTTCGTGGGAGATCTCGCCGTCGAACATGCCGGCTGCCATGTTCGCCACGACCGCGATCCCCGCGTAGGGGATGCCGGCCTCGCGGGCCAACGCCACCTCGGGGTAGCCAGTCATGCCGACGACGCTGCCGCCCATCTGTGCGTACATGCGGATCTCTGCCGGCGTCTCAAAGCGGGGCCCGTCAGTGCAGACATAGGTCGCCCGCTGTGCGATGTCGATGTGCTCCGCATCGGCGGCCGCCGCCAGCACGGCGCGCAGCTTCGGGTCGTAGGGAGTCGTCATGTCGGTGTGGATCACCTGACCGGGCTGGTCGAAGAAGGTGGCGGCGCGGCCTGTGGTGAACTCCAGGTAGTCGTCGAGCAGCAGGAACGAGCCCGTGCCCCGCTCGGGCACCATCGAGCCCACGACGCTCACCGCCAGGATGGCCGTGGCGCCCAAGTCACGCAGCGCGGCGATGTTCGCCCGGTAGTTGATCGCCGAGGGCGGGATCGAGTGGTCGCCCCCGTGGCGTGGCACAAACGCGATGCGCCGGTCATGCCAGCGCCCGGTCATCGCGTGAGCCGAGCCCCAGCCGGTCTGCACCTCATGGTGCTCTGCTTCGCTCAGTCCGGGCAGCTCGTAGAAACCCGTCCCGGCGATGATCCCCACCGGGGGACGCTCGGCGCCTGCGCCGACGGCCTGGCCGACCTCGCTCGCCTCGCTCATCCCACTCACGTCCCCGATTCCTGCGCCAGTCGTTGCGCTCGATGCTGCACTTCGTAGCGGGCCCTCGCCTCGTCCACGGTGAGGCAGACCCGGCCGGCGACGACCCGCTCGCCCCCGACCCACACGTCGGTGACGTGGCGGCTGCCGCCGGACCACGCCACATGGGCGATCAACTCCTGCGGGGAGGTGACGGGGACGAACGCGACATCGTCGATGTCGAGCCGGATCATGTCCGCCCAGCTGCCTGGTTGCAGCACGCCGACGTCGAGGCCGAGCGCCTCGCCGCCGCTGCGAGTGGCCATCGAGATGACCTGCTGCGCGCTCATCACGGTGGGATCGAGCGCAGTCACCCGGGCCAGCAGCGAGGCAATCTTGATCTCCTCCCACAAGTCGAGGTCGTCGTTCGAAGCGGGACCGTCGGTCGCCAGCGAGACCGTGATGCCACGCTCAATCATCTCAGACACCCGCGCCGCGCCCGAGCCCAGCTTCATGTTGCTGACCGGGCAGTGCGCCACTGCCACGCCCGTCGAGGCGTAGATGTCGAGGTCGGCATCGTCGAGCCAGACGCTGTGCGCAGCCAGCACCCTGCCCTCCAGCGCTCCGGCGTCAGCCAGGAGTCTGGGCACGCTGGCGCCGCCGTGCTTGTCGGCCAGCGCGTCGCCCTCATCGGCGGTCTCGGCGACGTGAATGTGCAGCAGCGCATCCCGCTCGCGAGCGGCGGCGGCTATCTCCGCGCACGGTCCCACGCCGAGGTCGTACGCCGAGTGCGGCGCGAACCCGATCGTGACGAGGCCCGCCCGGTCGTTCTGCTCGTCGTGCACCCGGGCGATCTCGGCAATGCGTTCATCAACGCCGCCGCTGTCGTCGAGGTGCGCCGCCGACAGCACGCCGGGGCACATGACCTGCCGGATGCCGGCCTGACGCCCCGCATCGATCACCTCGTTCTCGAAGGCGTACATCTCGCATGTGGTCGTCACGCCCGAGCGCAGCATCTCGACCGAGCCGAGCGTCATCCCCCACCACACATCGGAGGGGCTCAGGCGGCCCTCACGCGGCCACATCACCTCGGTGAGCCACGCCATCAGCGGCAGCCCATCGCCCGCGCCGCGCACGAGGGTCATCGGCGTGTGCGCGTGCGCATTCACGAGCCCTGGCATCAGCAGACCGCCCAGGTCGATCACCGGTGCATCCGTTGCAGGCGCATCCCCTGCGGCGCCTACCCAGGCAATCCGCCCGTCGGCCCCCACATCGACGGCACCCCGGTCGAATACGGCGAACGTCTCATCGCAGGTCAGCACTGCATCAGCCAAGAAACGGGTGCCGTCCGCGCCAAGTGAAGGATTCGCCACGGCCTCATCTTCGCACCGGTCAGCTGCCAGCGGTCAACGCGTGGGCCCATGTCACAATCTGCGGCCGTGAAACTGTTCCTGCATCGGACTGGAGCCGCGTGACTGCCGGCGAGCGTTGGGACGCGAAGTACGCCGTTTGGCAGGAGCCCGGAGCGCCCTCGGAGTTCGTGACAGGGTGCGCTGAGCTGGCAGGCGGCTGCCCGACGGCGGTGGATCTCGCCGGCGGCGCGGGGGGCACAGCACTCTGGCTGGCCCAGCAGGGCATCGACACGACGCTCGTGGACGTCTCGGGGCGGGCGCTGGAAATCGCGCGCGACGCCGCAATCGAGCGCGGCCTGCGACTGCGCACACTGCAGGCCGATCTGGAATCCGATCTGCTGCCGACCCTCGACGAACTCGGCGGCGCCGACGGATGGCATGCGGCGGTGTGCACAAATTTCCTGCACCGGCCGCTGCTCGGCGCTCTCGACGGACTGCTCGTGCCCGGCGGCATCGCGCTTGTGCTGATCGCCACGGTCGACAACCTGCTGCGCAACGCACGTCCCGGCCGTCCCTTCCTTGTCGAGCGTGGCGAACTGCCCGAGCTGTGCACCGGGCTGGAACCAGTGAGCTTCGAAGAGGGCTGGTTCGGCCAACGTCACGAGGCGCGCCTCGTCGCCCGGCGCCCCCGCTGAGGCGCGCCCGTGTGCGTGCCAGGCAGACGGAGGTCTGGCTCGGCGGCGCTAGCTGAGCAGCCAGTCCGCCGGTGTGATGTCCGAATCGGCGAACAGCCGCGACTGGAAGCGGCGCATGCCCGACAGCCAGCGGTCGATGTCGGACGCTTTGCGCTCGCGGTAGGTCTGCACTTCAGGGTGGGGCAGCACCAGGAAGCGCTCCTCGGCCATTGCCTCGATGACCGTGTCGGCCAGCTGCGACGGCTGCAGGATGCCGTCGCCCGCAGCCGCGCCCGGTGTGCCGCGCCCCTGGTCGCCATTGCCGGTGCGATCGGGGCTGTTGGCCAAAATGTTGGTCTCGACTGCCTGAGGGCACAGCATCGACACCACGATGCCCTTGTCGCCGTAGGTGATCGCCAGGAACTCGCCCAGCGACACCGCTGCGGCCTTGGTGACCGCGTACTGCAACGAGCCGAGCTGGGTCAGCAGCCCGGCCGCCGAGGCCGTGTTCAGCAGGTAGCCGCCGCCGCGCTCCACCATGACCGGCACCGCCGCGCGTGCCGCATACACGTGGGACATCACGTGTACTTCCCACATGCGCTGGATCTCGTCGTTCGCGACTTCCAATCCGCCCTGAGTCACGTAGCCGGCGTTGGAGACGAACACGTCGAGCGCACCGTGCGCTGCGACGGTGTCGGCGACCACCGTCTTGATGGCGTCCTCGTCGGTGACGTCGAGCCCGACGGCTGTGCCGCCCACCCGGTCAGCCACCGCCTGCGCGCCGGCCTCGTCACGGTCGACAACCACCAGCGCCCGCGCCCCTTCAGCATCGAAGCGCTCGATGAGCGCTTCCCCGATTCCGCTCGCACCGCCCGTGACGACAGCGACCTTCCCAGCAAGTTCCATGGCCCGGCAGCGTAATCTCGCGGCCCGGACTCGACGCTGGCTTGGAGGTCCGATGGCGGCACCGTTGGACGATGTGAAGGTGATCGAGGTGGACAGCTGGATGGCCACGCCCTCGGCGGGCGCGATCCTGGCCGACCTCGGCGCCGATGTCATCAAGGTGGAGCCGCTCGACGGCGACCCGATGCGGGGCTACAGCCGCCCGGCGAAGCTGCCGCCGGAGATCAAGGACTACGACTTCCAGTTCGACGTCGACAACCGCGGCAAGCGCTCGATCGCGGTGGACCTGGGCTCGCCGCAGGGTCAGCAGGTGGTCCACCGGCTCATCGCCGGCGCAGACGTGTTCATGTGCAACCTGCTCGTCCACCGCCAGGAACGATTCGGCCTCGACCAGGCCACAGTCACCGCGGTCAACCCGCGCATCGTGCACGCCACGCTGACGGGCTACGGCACCACCGGTCCCGAGGCATGGCGCCCCGGCTACGACGTCACCGCATTCTTCGGCCGATCGGGCATCTACGACGCCATGCGGGAAGGACCCGACGGCGCAGTGCCGATGGCGCGCCCCGCCCAAGGCGACCACACCACGGGTCTGGCGCTGGTGGGTGCTGTGCTGGCGGCCCTGCGGCTGGCCGAACGCACCGGCGAGGCTCAGGTCGTCGAGACATCGCTCTACGAGACCGCGGTGTGGACCCAGGCGTCCGACTACGCCATCACCGCCGTCGACAGGGCGCCGCTGCGCCAGCGTGCCCGGGAGAACATGATCGTCCCCACCGCCAACCGCTACCCCTGCGGCGACGGCAAATGGGTGGTGCTCAATATGCCCGCCGAGAGCGCCTGGCCGTTGCTGTGCCGGATCATCGAGCGGCTCGACTGGCTCGACGACGAGCGCTTTGCCGACATCCGCGGCCGGTTCGCCCATATGCCCGAGATCGTGGCCGGCATCGACGAGGCGCTGGCGCACCGCACCCGCGACGAGTGGGGCGAGATCTTCGACGCCGAGGGAATCATCTGGGGACCGGTGCTGGGCCTGCACGAGGTCGCCGACGATCCCCAAGCCGAGGCGCTCGGCCTCTTCCCCAAGCTGGACAGTCCCGACATCGGCCCCTACCGCAGCGTCGGCATCCCGATGCGATTCGCCAACGCCGACGTCGGCCCCCAAGGCCCCTCGCCGAGTCTGGGCGAGAACACCCGCGATGTCTTGGCTGCCGCGGGCATGTCCGATGACGAGATCGACGGACTGATCGCCGATGATGCCGTGCGCGAGGCGCAGGAGCGCCGCGTCTAGGTTCGCTTTCACAGACCGCTCAACGAGGAGGCGCCCGGAATGCGACACGTCTTGATCGTGGCCAACCAAACCCTCGTCGGCAGCCACCTGCACGAGCGCGTGGAGCACATCCTGGCAGTCGATCCCGAGACCCGGTTTCACATCGTCGTGCCTGCGACGGGTGCGAATGGTCCTGATCCCGCGCGGGCGCTCGCCGGTGCACGCCGCCGGCTGAGCCAGGCGTTCGAGGCGCTCGACGACATCGGCGCCCGGGTCACCGGCGAGGTCGGCCCCGCGCATCCGGTGGTGGCGGTCAACCTGGCCATAGACCGGCTGAATCCCGACCTCATCGTCTTGAGCACCTTGCCTGCCGGCGCCAGCAGGTGGCTGCATCTCGACCTGCCCCATCGGCTGCAGCGGCGCTTCGGCGTTCCCGTCGAGCACGTCTCGGCGGAGACGCAGACCGTCGATCGCGTCGGCACCTTCGAGCCGCCGGTCATCCACGCTCCCGACGACACGGTTCATGTGCTGCTGGCCGAGGAGAATCAGCACGACGTCGACGTGATCACCATGGCGCTCGCCGAGGCCGGCACCCGCAACCAGCTCCGTGTGGCCCATGACGGCGCGAATGCCCTGGCGTTCATGCGTGCGGTAGGTCCGTCAGAGATCGATCTCGTGCTGTTCGACCTGAAGCTGCCGGTGGTCAGCGGTTTCGATCTGCTCGCCGAGACGCGTGCCGCCGACGAATTCGACAAGGTGATGATGGTTGCGCTCACTACCGACGAGGCCGCGGACGGCCGCGCCCGCGCGTATGACCTCGGCGCGGACGCCTTCGTGATGAAGCGGCCCGACTACAGCCAGATGGCCCACATCATCGACGACTTGCTGGCCGAAGTCGCCGGCTAACCGGCGATCAGCAGACACGGGCCGGCTAACCGGCGATCAGCAGACACGGGCCGACTAACCGGCGACAGGGCACCACAGACCGGCTAACCGGCCGTGGCCTCGCGCAGGGCCGCATTGCGCGACGCAGCCATGCCGCCGGGGAAACCGATCTCGGCGGGGGCCTCGATCTGGCTCTGCAACACCCAGCCGAGCAGGCCGTGCCGATCGCAGATAGCCGTGTGCGTGCCCGCAAGCCCCTGGGGCGCCACCACTGTGGCCGCATCGAAGTAGAACCACTCCCCCGTCGGCACGCGCAGCAGCTGCAGCGTCACATCGGTGTTGATGTAGGCGCCGCCGGACGGCGAGAAATCCCACCCCACGGCCGCGCCGAGATCGGCCAAGGTCGCAACTCGCACCAGCGGTGACGTCTCCTCGCCCGCCATGATCGGATGGTCCAATCGCAGCCACGTGCGGCCGGGGCCCGGCTCCTCCGTCGAGCCGCCGACGAAGCGAAAATCCACGGCGTCGGCGTTGAAGCCGGGACGCGGGTAGTCGATGTCGGGATTGGCGCCGGGGCCGGCGCGCTCGGCCGGGATCGGCGGCAGCGATTGCCCGTCGCCCCCAAGCTCAGCCGACGGCTCAGTCGGGGTCAGCCATTGCGACGTCGCCCGCGCCACCAGGCGACCCGTCTCCCGGTCCGCCGTCGCATCAGCAGCCCGCGGCGAGCCGACCGAGCCCGAGACGCCTTCGGAGCCCCGCGCCCCCGACATCGCCCGCACCTCGGCGTCGACCAGCGCAGTTCGCTTGCCACCCTTCACGGTGGTTGCGGTGACCGCGTAGGTCGCCATCGGCATGCCCGAGAGGATCTCCACCGTCAACCGGCTGCAGACCTGCGCAATCCCGAGCCGCCGATGCTCGCGCTCGACCGCCCAGCCCAGCAGGCCGCCGATGGCACCGCCGTGCATCACCTGATGAGCCCACGGACCGCGCGTCAGTTCGGTCGCGCGCACGCCGCCAGCCTCCAGCACGAAGAGCGCCGGCGGCATCCGCCCGGGGAGCGCTGAGTCGGAAGAAGCAAGGGCTTCGCCGTTCGGCTCGGATCCGATGTTTGTCACGGCGACAAGCTAGGTGGCAGGATGTTGGATCGCCCGTTCTCGTGTTCGAGCGATGCCAGCAACCAGCAGAGGGAAGGGGTGACGTGACCGACACTGCCACCCCCGCTCCCCATGCGCCGCCAGCGACCACGGCCCCGCCATGGTGGACGCGGCTGCACCCGATCGGCTGGCTCGCCGGCGCCACGATCGCGTTCGCCATCATCGCCCGCCTCCTGTGGGACACCGACTACTGGATCGGCAACCTGGCGTGGTGGAACTGGCTGGTGCTGGCAGGCGCAGTGGCGATGGGCCTCTGGCACGACGGGCTCGACCGGCTCCGCCGGGGCGTGGAGTCGATCGCCACCTTCAGCCTGACCGTGGCGTGGATCCTGGCGTGGGTGGTCTTCGGGCTGCAGCTGTTCAACGTCATCACCCGCTACGGCAATGACCTCGTCGAGACCGACATCCTCTTCGGCGAGACCACCAGCCTGGCGTGGCAGTCGTTCGGGCTCATGTTTCTCGTTGCCATCAACTTCGGCGTGCGCGACGGCGTGAACCCGCGCATCGACTTCTGGTGGGCCAACTTCAGCGCCAAGCGCAAGGCATGGCTCGACTTCGTCGTTCACTCGGCCCTGCTGCTGCCGTTCATCGTCATGGCCATCCGCATCCTCAAGGGCTACGCGGCCACCTCACTGGGCCGTCGGCACAACGGCGAGTGGCCGAGCAGCTGGCGGGTCTGGGAGAGCTGGGAGCAGGGTGTCGATGCAGGCAGCCTCCCGGTGGGGCCGATCAAGGTGATGATCCTCGTTGCGTTCGTCCTGTTCGGACTGCAGATCCTTGCCGAGATGATCAAGACCGGCTTCGTGATGATCGGCGACGAGGCGAAGGGCGGCATCGTCGAGCACGAGTCGCCGCTGCGCGTCGAGTAGCTGCCCCATGACCGACCTTCTGGCTATATTCGGCATGGACACGGGCGTCTTCCTGGCGCTGACGATGTTCGTCGTGTTCATGGGGATGATCCTCACCGGCTACAACGTCGCGTTCTCATTCGCCGCGACGGCCTTGGCGTTCGCGTTCATCGGCGACATCACCGGAGCGTTCAACACCGCCACGCTCAACACGCTGCCGGCGCGCTGGTTCGTGGCCATCAGCGACCCCGTGCTGCTCGCCGTGCCGTTGTTCGTGCTGATGGGCGCGATCCTGGAACGGTCCGGCATGGCCGAGCGGCTGCTGAACGCCGTGGGCATGCTGATGGGCGCGCTGCGCGGCGGCGTGGCCGCTGCGGTGGTGCTGGTGGGCACGCTGCTGGCCGCCGCGACCGGCGTGGTGGCGGCCACCGTCATCGTGATGGGCCTGCTGTCGCTGCCGGCGATGGTACGGCTCGGCTACGACAACAAGCTCTCGACGGGCGCCATCACCGCCTCAGGCACGCTCGCGCAGCTGCTGCCGCCCAGCATCGTGCTGATCCTGCTGGCCCAGCAGATGGGTGTGGGCATCCTGGGCCTGTTCGCCGGCGCGCTGCTGCCCGGCCTGATTCTCAGCGGCCTGTACGTGGCGTACGTGCTGGTCGTGTCGTGGTGGAAGCCCGACATGGGCCCGGCCATGCCGATCGAGGAGCGCAAGCTGGAAGGCAACCCGTCGATCCAGACCAAGCTGCTGATTGCAGCCCTGCTGGGCTTCATGGTGGGCTGCGTGATGCTGCTCGCCAATCTGCGCGTGGCAGCCATCGCAGCAGTGCTGGTGATGCTCGCGAGCTTCGCGATCATGGCGTTCGCCAGGATGCTGGCGTGCGAGGTGCTCATTGCGATCGTGCCGATCGTGGTGCTCATCCTCGGCGTGCTGGTGTCGATCTTCCAAGGCATCGCAACGCCGTCGGAGTCGGGTGCCGTCGGCGTGTTCGGGGCGCTTGCCCTCACCGGCCTGAACTGGCTCTTCGACCGCCTGCTGATGCGCGAGGGCGCCACCCACATCACGCCCCAGTGGCGACTCAACCGCGCAGCAGCAGTGCAGGCGGGCAAGTCCACCGCCAGCGTGGTGGTGCTGGTGATGACGCTGCTGTTCAGCTCCACCTTTTTCAGCGCCATGTTCTTCCAGCTCGGCGGCTCCGATCAGACCTCCGAGTGGCTCACCTCCATCGGCGGCGGCAAGCTGGGCTTCGTCATCATCGCGATGATCGCGGTGTTCCTGCTGGGCATCAATCTGGAGTTCCTCGAGATCACCTTCATCGTGGTGCCCATCTTCGTCCCGGCCATGGAGGTGCTGGGTTTCACCCAGGACGAGAAGATCTGGTTCGCCGTGATGATGGCGGTGAACCTGAACATGGCGTTCATCTCGCCGCCGGTGGGCTTCTCGCTGTTCTACCTGCAGAGCGTGGCCCCGCCCGAAGTGCGCACCGCCGACATCCACAAGGGCGCCATCCCGTTCATGGGGCTCCAGTCGATCGCCTTGGTGATCCTCGGGGTGTTCCCGGGCATCGTGTACACGTCGCTCGAGTTGTTCAGTTAGCCGCGGCAGCCCATCAGGCGTGGTTCCGACGCGTGCTAGTTTCGCGCCGAGCAGTCGACGCGGTGTTGCGCGCCTGCGGGGAGGCACTACCAATGACTACGCACGACGAGGCCAGTCCGGAGACTGCCCTTGATGACACCGTCGAAGCCGGCGGGTTCGACCGGAGATCGTTCCTCAAGGCCGGTCTCGGCGTGGCGGGATTCGCAGCGGCCGCCACGGTGCTCAACGCCTGCAGTTCCGACGACGGCGACACTGCAGCGACGACCTCTGAAGGCCCCGTCGGCACCGACGCGCCGACCACATCGGTGGCGCTCACCCAGGACGGTCCCGAGATCGAGTGGGAGATGGCGACGAGCTGGCCCGCTGCGCTGGTGACCCTGTTCGGGTCAGCCCAGCACTTCGCCGAGCAGGTGAGCCGTCTCACCGGCGGCAGGTTCAAGATCAATCCTCGGCCGGCCGGCGAGATCGTGGGCGGCCTCGAAGTGCTGCCCACCGTGCGCGATGTCGGCGTGCAGTCGGGCCACACGGCGTCGTACTACTACGTGGGACTCAGCCCCGTGCAGCAGTTCGGCACTGCGGTCCCGTTCGGGCTGACCCAGCGCCAGCAGAATGCCTGGCTGTACAGAGGCGGCGGCCTCGACATGCTCAACGAGTTCTACGCCGAGGAGCACGGGGTGATCGCGTTCCCCGCCGGCGGCACCGGCTGCCAGATGGGCGGCTGGTTCACCAAGGAGCTCAACTCGGTCGGCGACCTGCAGGGCCTGAAGATGCGGATCCCCGGCCTCGCGGGGCGGGTCCTCGAGAATCTGGGCGGCGAGCAGGTCACCTTGGCCGGCGGCGAGATCCTGCCGGCGATCCAGCAGGGCGCGATCGACGGCGCCGAGTTCGTGGGTCCCACCGACGACCTGATCCTGGGCCTCGACCAGTTCGACGGCGAACTGTTCTATTACCACCCCGGCTGGTGGGAGCCCGGCACTGCCGTGGAGGTGCAGTTCCCGCTGTCGTTGTGGAACGACTTGCCCGCCGAGTACCAAGCGGCGATCGAGATCGCTGCGGCGGCGACGAACATCAACACGATCGCCGACTACGACGTGCGCAACCAGACCGACCTGCAGCGCGTGAAGGAGTTCGCCAACATCCGGCAGTTCCCCGACGACATGATGGCGGCGTTCAAGGAAGAGACCGAGAACGTGCTGGACGCGGTGGCGGCGGACGATGCTCGCTTCGCCGCCATCTTGGCGCCGTGGCGGGAGTTCCGTGACGGCATCGCCGAGTGGCACGGCTTGGCGGAGCGTTCCTTCCTGGACCAGCAGACGCAGATCTAGCCGGATCGCACAGGTTCTCGTCGGCAGACCGACCGGTGCCGGGTGCCAGCGTCGGCTGCGAGTATCGCCGTCTCGTGCCGTTGACGCGCAACCGTCGTCCCGAGCAGATCGGCGGCGCGTAGGGTGCCCTCGTGCATCCGTTCAGATTCGGCGTCCAGTACGGCAAGCCAGAGAGTCCCGCTGTGTTCCGCGAGACGGCGCGCAAGGTCGAGGATCTCGGCTATTCGACCTTGTTCTGCCACGACCATTTCTGGGACAGCTGGTCGCCCATCGTGCATCCCGCCGTCGCGGCGGAGATCACCACGACCCTGCGGGTCGGGACGCTGGTGTACGCAGCCGACTACCGGCACCCCGCAGTGCTGGCGAAGGACTTCGCCACCCTCGATCTGCTGGCGGAGGGACGCACCGAGTTCGGCATCGGCGCCGGCTGGCTGACAGACGACTACGAGCAGGCGGGCATACCGCTGGACCGGCCCGGCGTGCGCATCGACCGCATGATCGAGGCGTTGGAGGTCATCAAGGGGCTGTGGCGGGGCGAGCCCTTCGACTACGACGGCGAGCACTACCAGATCGCCGGCATGGTGGGCCGCCCGCTGCCCCACACGCCTGGCGGGCCGCCCGTCATCATCGGCGGCGGCGGCAAGCGGGTGCTGAGCGAAGCTGCCCGCCTTGCCGACATCATCAGCCTGAACCCGAATCTCCGCTCGGGCACCGTGGGCCCCGATGCCGCCCGCAGCTCGGTGGCCGACAAGTTCGTCGAGCGCCGCCAGTGGATCGCAGACGCCGCCGGGGACGGCTTCGCCGACATCGAGATCCAGCTCAACACGTTCATGGCGTTGGTGTCCGACGACGCCGACAGCGTGCTCGAGCAGTTCGCGCCCGGCTTCGGGCTGACGCTGGAGGAAGCCCGCGAGGTTCCCTTGGTGCTGGCCGGCACGGTCGACGACATCTGCGAGCAGCTGCATCACCACCGCGAGACCTACGGCGCCAGCTACATCATCATCCACGACCCCGAGGTCGATGCCATGGCGCCGGTGGTGGCCCGCCTCGCCGGCACCTGAGCGGCACGCTGGCACCCGGCGTGTCGCGACTGACGCGATTGCACTGCGACAATCAATCCATGACGTCAACGCAGGAAGACTCAACGCCCGAAAACGATCGGAGTTATAGGGCTGTTTCCCCAAGATCGGCGTCGTCGATCGCTTGGTAGTCGAAGGTGACGCTGAGCGAGTCGGTTAGGCGTTCCATCGTCAGCCACGGATCCTTGCGATGCACCATGACGTGACAGTTCACGCACAGCGGACGCACCTTTTCGATTGCCTCGGACAGCGTCAGTTCCCGTGCCCCACCGTTCCCGTGCCCCACCGAACGCAATCGGTTCTAGGTGGTGGATTTGGATGTAGCCCGCCCCGATGCCGACGTAGGCGCGGTCAAAGTCGAATGAGCAACTGGCGCACGGAAGTTTCCCACCCACGGTGCAGTGCTGCACGGCGGCATCTCGCAGTCGATTGGAGCGCTTGCGGTAGTTGGCGGTGCGCCTGTTCAACTGGCCCTCTGTGATGACGCTCTCGTCGATGACGACAACCGGCAATTGGCTGAGTGCGACCGGGTCCAGACGGCGCGCGGCGCCGCCGGACGCTTGCGCATTAGTGCACGCATCAAATCGTCGTCGGGTACCCAGGGATGGTAGTTTCCGCGTATGAGCACAGCCGCGATGGAAGAGGTCGCCAGTCGCCGCTGGCCCGGCGGCGTCGAATGCCCCAAATGCGGCAGCCGGGACGTCGCCCGACGCAAACCGCAGAAACGTCGCCGCTGGCCGCAATGGCGATGCCGTGCATGCCGCCGAGATTTCACAGCTCTCACAGGGCACCCTCAGCGCGCCCGCAGCCGCCGCCCGGCAGCGGGCATCGCCGCGGACGACGTCAGGGTCCGCGATGCAGCCCAGCGCCCCGCCGCCGCAGGACTGTCGGCAGGGGCACGCCGCACGCTTGCTGTGCTGCGACGACGCCCGGACGGCGCCACAGCAGCCAAGATCAGCGAACTCAGCGGGCTGTCGCTCTCGCAGACGCACAGAACGCTGCGAAATTTCGCGGAACGCGGCTGGGCATGCCGACGCGACGGCACTGTCCGCGACGGGCATCAGCTCCGGGGAACGAACCTGTGGCAGATCGTCCACTCCGACGAATGCCTCGCAGCGCTCGCTTCGCTTCCCGTCGAGAGCTTCCCGATGCCGCCGCTTCCTCAGCCGGACATGGTCCCGCCCGAATTCTGGCATCTGTTCTGGTCCGGGCTGCAAGGCTCCGAGCTGCGCATCGGCGAACACGCCGAGCACATCGGAGGCGTCATGATCGGCAGCAACGATCTCAGCGCCGAAGCGTGGGCGCTGCGTCATCTCCCGACAGACGCACTCATGACGCTGCACCGCGCGCGGACCCGGACCGGCAGCCCGTCGGGGCGGCTGCTTGCAGCCACGATCCGGCACAGGGCCGGTCCCGATGCTTGAAGGCCACGCGCATCTCTTCGCTCCGCAGCTGCGAGGGCTCTGGCCGCTCGCCGCGGAAATCGCTGCCGAAGTGAACGGGCGGCTGATGGGCGGCACCGCGCTCGCAGTCCACCTCAAGCACCGAACCAGCGAAGACCTCGACATCATGACCATGGACGGCTTCGACGGACGCGAGCTTCGCGCGTCGATCGAGAAACGCATGCGGCAGACCAGACCGGACGACTGCTGGCGTGCCGTCGAGATCATCGAAGCACGCAACGACAGCTACTGCGCCGTCATCGACGGCATCCGTGTCGAGGCTTTCACCGCTCTCGGCAGCGGGTCAGCGAAATCGTCTGACATGCGATGGGTGCAAGCCGCGCAGGTCGTAGAAGGAACCCCCGTCGGCACCGTCCCCGACATCTTGGCGTCGAAGCTCGCTGTCATCGAACGCCGCCAGAAGCTCCGCGACTACATCGACCTCGCTGCCATCGACCGGAGCACCCCGTGGAAGCTCGAAGACGGACTCGACTTCTACCGTCGCGTGCACGGCTTCGACGTCAACCCCGACCCGCATCAGATGCGCCGGATCGTCACAGCGCTGAGCGCGCCCGGCTACATCGAACCGGATCCCGGATTCGACTCGCAGCGCGACGACACGCTCGAATACCTCGAGCATCGTTCCGGCGATCTGCTCGACTACATGGCCGAAATCGCGGACCGGGACGTCGCCCGCGCCGCCGAGAAGCACGCATCCGGGCTCGGCGCTTCGCGTGCATCAGCGAGCTCGTCGCAATGCGGGGCGTGGATGCCGCGCGCTCGCACCGCATGCCGACTGCCGCCCGACCACAAAGGCCCTCACCGTCGCAGACGCAGGTGAACGCGCTGCCCTGTCGGCACGGGCGACGGACTGCCGAGTTCGGTGACGCCTGGCGTGCCTGCCGGCGGGCGCTGACAGGTCGGTCGGTAGCGTCGCTGTTGTGAGCCGCCGCGGCAGTTTCGAGTTCAGTGTCGAGAGTGTCTGGGACCGTGACCCGCGGGTCGCGGAGGGAGCCGTGTCGCGGGTGCTGGCCGTCGGCGATCTTCACGGCATCATGACTGCTTTGCAGTCGGCGATAGCTGTCGATGTGGACGTCGAAGCCGACGCGATCGTGCAGGTCGGAGATTTCTGGCTCGCTGACAGGCACTGGTCGAAGTTCACTGCACGCCACTCCGCCTACATGGAGACCGCGGCGGCGTCGCCGGTGCCGATAGTGGCCATCGACGGCAACCACGAAATCTGGCCGACGCTCGCGAGGTTCGCGGCTACCCCCGAAGCACTGCAGGCCGCGGCGGCACGCCGCCCTGTCAGTCTCGGCGGCAGCCTGTGGTGGGCGCAGCGAGGCAGCGTCTGGACATGGAACGGCTGCCGCGTCGGCGCGCTCGGCGGAGCGGTGTCACCTGACAAGCACATCGAGGACGTCCGCCGGTACCGATGGCCCGAGGAGACCGTCACCGACGCTGACCTGGGCCGGCTCGTCGAGAACGCTGACGTCGAGCACGATGGCAAGCTCGACCTGCTGTTCACCCACGACGCGCCCGCTCAGACTCGAGGGCTCCGCGGGGGCGTCGACTACCTGTGGCGGTTCCCCGAGGTCGAAGCCGAGATGAACCAGACCCGCAAGCTGCTCGCCGAAGCCGTCGTCCGGCTCGAACCCGGCACGCTGCTGCACGGGCACTGGCATCAGCACAACCGCGAGACCATCAACGAAACCACCGACGCAGTCAGCCTCGCAGCCAACATGGAACCCGGAACCGCTGCCGCTGCCGTGCTTGACCTTCACGGACCCGGCGTCGACGTCGAAACAACAGGAATCGGGTACAGGACCGACACAGCCAGATGGGCCGCCAGCGCACGCGACATCACGCGACTCGCTGAACTGTGACGAGCTGTCCCCCGTTCGCCGGGGAACTCACCGTCGCCGGTAGCGGTGCTGGCCGCCGTGGCCTCGTGGCAGGACACACGGCTTGCGGGATCGCGGCCCGCGGTGCCCGCAAGGAGGCGGCCCGGGGCGATTCGGAACAACCGAGGCCGGAGTGTTGCCTCGTGGCGGGGGGCGCGTTCCAAGGCTGTGCGTCATCACACCGTCGGGCTGCATCTGACGCATTGCGCCTACCAGGTCGGCGACCGTGTAGCGGACGTTGCGCTCTCCGCCAGCCGTGTCCAGGATGCCGGCTGACGCGAGCGCTTTCACGGCGTTGCGTGCGACCCGCTCGGACACCCCGAGACGGACGCTGACCATCCCTGTGTCGAGCACCGGCATGGACGGCAGATGCGCCAGCAGACGCGCGGAAGCGCTGCCTGCTCGGAAGCGCGCCTGCCGTTGCCATTTCTCCACGAGCCGTTCCATCATGCCTGCGGTTCTCTCTGCCTGCTCGTAGGCGCTCTCGCAGGCTTCGCCGAATCGGCGGATCCATTGTTCGTGTACTCGGCTTCGGGTCGCGGTGTCGTCGACGACGCAGTCCACGCGGGTGTCGTTCAGTGCGGCGTAGTAGCCGGCCCTGTCTCGCTCGAGCGCTGTGCTGATCGGGACTGTCCCGCCCGCGAGCCGATGAGCGTTGAGCACCGCCTGTATCAACGCCCGTCCGGTGCGTCCGTTGCCGTCCTCGAACGGATGGATTGTCTCGAACTGGGCGTGAACGATTGCTGCTCTGAGCACAGCAGTGTGTCCGCTGCCGTTGATGTAGCCGACGAGGTCATTGAGCAGCCCCTCGAGATGCTCAGGCGGCGGCGCCACAAACGTCGCGTCGTCGATGAGGCAGCCGGCAGGACCGACCCATATCGGCTCAGCGCGGATCGTTCCGCCTATGTCGTGGTCGCGGATGTTCTCGAACAGCGCCATGTGCAATCGAAGGATGTCGTCGACAGTGCAGGCATGGCCTTCGGACATCTGCCGGCCCAGTGCGACCGCGGCAGCTATCTGGCGGGACGCGCCGAGCGTCAATGTCTCGTTGGCGTCTGACACAGGTCGACCGACTTGTTCTCGATAGCGCGCCCAGGCGAACGCGTCTGTGGTGGTGTGGATGTTCTCGATGGCGCTCGTGCGGATGCTCTCGTCGCGGGCCGTCATCCAATCCGCCAAGGCGCTTCCGAGGTCCGTGTGCGGCAGCGCCGTGATGCGTTCGAGGGCGCTCTGCGCGGCGACCAGCGTTTCGACCGCGGCTGCGCTCAGTTGCGGTTCCCAGTCGCGCAGCGGATGCGGCACGTAGGCTCGGTAGGAGCGGTGCCCGTACCCGACTCGACTCGCGAGCCAGCCCTTCGCCGCCACATATCTGCCCATAGCCCCCACAATAACGTTCCGCATGGGCTATTCCGGCGTTCGGAACGGAACTTCACGGGCACAACGTTCCGCATGGGCTACTCGGAAGCGTCTGGGGTGTGCAGCGCGCTCTGCGAGGCAGCGCCACGCATTCGTCGTTCTCAGGGCAGCGAGACTCGGTCTGTGTGGTCTTCGATTCTGCGTGTGTGAGCGGACGGCAGGTCACCGCCGAGCGGTCCGACCGGTTCCTTTGGGTCGGCGGCGAACGAGTCGAACTGTTCGTTGGCTTCGACAGCAGCATCAGCGCCTACGACGTCGAGGTGACGGTCGCGGGTTTGCATGGCGACCGCTCGCAGCAGCATCCGGTCCGGCATGATCTGCCCTTTGGCGCCGTTCGGGGTCGCTGCCGGGACAGACTCGTATTCGGCGAACGGATACGTGTCGACCGGTGTCTCGCTGGCTTCGCAGCGATATCTGTATTCGACGCCGATGGGCGAGTCGGAGCTGTCCTCAGCCCAGCGGACAACCGGAGCGTCGAACTCGTCGGAACGGACGGTCGGTGATGGCTCGCACGTTCTCGAGCAGCAGCGTCGGACGTTCGTCGCTGCGAGCGAGCAGGCCCGTGAGCGCATCGAACAGCCACCGCCCGTCGCTGTCTCCGCGGCGTTCGCCGACGGTGGCCATCAGCACCTCCCCGCAGAAGGCCGGGTAGCTGTGACACCCCTGTCCTAGCTTTCGTGCCGTGGCCACCGACACCATGACGGACGAGGTACCCCGCAGCGGCAGCGCTTCGGAGAGCGAAGGGGTGCGGGTTGTTCCCGTGGCTTTCGGAATGCCGGCACGACAGGCGCTGGCTGCGTTGGCGGCCGAAGCCAAGACGGGCGACCCGCTGAGACCGGTCACTGTCGTGGTGCCGTCCAACTACACCGGGCTGGCGCTGCGTCGTGCCTTCGCCTTGGGGGTCACCGATGAGGGAGACGAGGCACCGGGCGACACGGCACGGGCGACCGGCGGCGGCATCGCGGCATTTGACACGCTGACGTTCGGGGCACTCGCCGATCGACTGGCCGGGCCGTCCCTGCAAGCAGCCGGCCGGCGGCCGCACGGCGCCATGGTGCTGACGGCAGCCGTACGCGAGGCACTTCGCCACGATGCTGCCCTCTTCGGGCCGGTGGCCGATCACCACCGCACCGCGGAGGCGCTGGCGGGGACCTACAGCGAACTGCGCGATCTCTCGCCGCGCCAACTGAAGCAGGTCGCCGCGACATCCACGCGGGCAGCGGCCGTCGTCGCCATCTGCGAACGCATCAGATCGTTGCTGGCGCCGGAGTGGTACGACACGAGCGAACTCCTGCAGGCCGCCGCTGCACACGCGGAATCTGCACAGCCAGGCGCCCTCGCGTTCGACCCGGGAGAGTTCGTGCTGTACCTGCCGCGACGGCTCAGCGTGCCTGAGGCCCGGCTGGTGCGCGCACTCGGCCTGTGGACGCTGGCCGCGCGCCGCATGCCGCTGCATGTGCTGGTGGGCGTCACCGGCGATCATGCAGCCGACGCGTCGGCGCGAGCGGTCTGCGAGCGACTGGGAGTCGGGCTGCCGGCCCATGAGGCGATGCCGCCGACCGGCACGCGGATCATGAGCGTCACCGACCCCGACGAGGAAGCGCGCACTGTGGTGCGCGCCGTGGTGGCCGATCTCGACGAAGGTGTGGCCCCAGGGCGCACTGCGGTGTTCTACGCGGCGGCCGAACCGTACGGACGCATGCTTGAAGAGCAATTCGAGGCTGCGGGCGTGCTGACGTACGGCAGCACCGCACGCACGCTGGGCGAGTCGATCTACGGGCGATTTGCCTTGGGCTTGAGCGCTCTGGCCGACGACGGCGGCACTCCCTTCCTCGGACGTCGCGAAGTGTTCGATCTGCTTGCCGGCGCCAAGATCCCGCGTCGGCAGCCCCGCCAGCGAAACGCTGAGGAGCACTTCTTCGTGCCCGATTCGGCGTGGGAGCGCTTGGCTCGCGCAGCCCATGTGGTCAGCGGTGACGACTGGGAGGTCCGGCTGTCGGCTCACGCCGAGCTGCTGGAAAGCCAAGCGCGGCCCAGAGCCCACGGCGAAGCATCGGCAGACACCCAAGCCGCATGGCTCCGTCGGCAGGCCCGCGAATGCCGTGCAGCAGCAGAGTTCGCGGCAGAACTGCGCGATCGCGTGCAGCAAGGCAGGCAGCACCGGACATGGCGCAGCCTGTGCGACTGGATGCGCGCCTCGCTGCGGCGCTACCTGGGAGCAGTGGGGCGCGACGGCTGGACGCAGGATTGGCCGCCGTGGGAGCGCAGTGCCGCGGAGCGCGTGGAAGGCGTGCTCGACCGGCTGGCCGACCTCGGCACGGTGGAGAGGCGGGTCACGCTGGGTGTGATGCGCCGCGCGCTCGAAGTCGAACTCGGCCAACCGCACGGTCGCAGCGGCACCGAGGGCACCGGCGTGTACGTCGGTCATGTCAATGGCGCAATCGACATCGTTGTCGATCGCACGTACGTCGTAGGCCTGGCCGAGGGCATCTTCCCCTCGCGCCCCGTGCCCGACAGCCTCATCAACGAGGACGAGCGCCGTGCGCTGGGCGGCGCACTGGCACAGCAAACCGACGCGACCGCCGAGCAGCATCGAGCGCTGCTGGCCGCGATGGCCGGCGCCCGCCACGCCTGCACCCTGCTGCTTCCACGCGGCGACTTGCGTCGTAACTGCGAGTACGTGCCGTCACGCCTGCTCATCGACACCGCTCGCCGACTCGAGCGTGCTGCTCGCGGCGGCGATGCTGCGGCGAACCCGGCGGGCCGCTCGGAAAGCGGTCAGGAGTACTTCGCCGACGGCCTAGTGGACGGCGACAGCCTCAGCGCCGCGGCGCTCGACAGCGCGGTGGACGGCATCATCGAGGCCCCCTCGTATCTCGCCGGGATTCGCTCCGCCGGCTTTCCGGCCACGGTCACCGAGTACGACGCGGCGAGCCTGCTTGGGCACTGTGCGAGCGGGCGCCCGGTCGCGAGCCATGCACTGTGGCGCGACCCCGCACTGCGCAGGGGCGTCTCGCTGACCGACGCCCGCGCCAGCAGCGAGTTCACCCGCTTCGACGGGAACCTGGCCCGCGTCATCGATGCCGACGGCGCGCTGGCCAAGGTCATGTCCGCCACCCGTCTCGAGCACTGGGCCACCTGCCCGCGGCGCTACCTGTTCGAGGATCTGCTCGGCATCAAGGCTGTCGAAGAACCCGAGGACATCCTGCGGCTCAGCCCGCTCGAACGAGGCCATCTCATGCACGAGTCCATCGACCGCTTCTTGCAGCCCCTGATCGCGAATCGACAGTCGGCAGGCAGGGACGCGCCCGTGGCTCTCAGCGGTCCGGGCCGCATGCCTCCGGGACCGCAGCGTCCGCCTTCCGACGAAGACCGCGACGAGCTTGTCGCTATCGGCCGCGAGCTGGCAGACCAGCGAGAAGCGCAAGGCCTGACCGGTTCGCCGCTGCTGTGGCAGCGCGACCGAGCCGCAATCTTGAGTGACCTGGCCGAAATGCTGGAGCGAGACGGCGACAAGCACCGGCCGCCCCGCGGCGAGATCGAAGGTTCGGAGTTCCGGTTCGGCTTTGCCGATTCCGCGGCCGGGGCCGTCGCATTCGACCTCGCCGACGGGCACACGGTGCGCTTTCGAGGCGTCATCGACCGGGTGGAGCGCACGGACGACGGCGCGTTGGTGGTCATCGACTACAAGACCGGTTCGCCGCGCAGCTACCGGGGCCTGACGCCCGCCACTGCGCCGCGGACGTCCGAGCCAGATCCCACGCTGCGAGGCACGAAACTGCAGCTTCCCGTCTATGCGCTCGCTGCGGCTGAGCACTTTCGCGGCGCCGCGACCGTCGGCGCAGCAGATCACGCCGCCTACTGGTTCATCTCGAGCCGGCCCGGTTACTGGACTTGGATCGATCTCGCTGTCGACGACGAGGTGATGCGGCGGTTCGCCCAGGTGGTCGAAGTCATCGTGGCGGGCATCCGCGGCGGTGTGTTCCCCGGCTATGCCCGCCCCGGTGACGATCGCCTGCCCTTCGTGGCATGCCCGTACTGCGATCCCGACGGCATCAGTTCGGGCGATGTCCGCAACGACTGGATGCGCAAGCGGCACCAGCCGCTGCTCGAGGGCTTCAGCCGCCTGGCCGAGCCTGACGAACACGACGCACTTGGCGCCGCGGCCGATGCCGACCCTGACGCTGCGTCACCGCGCGGGCGCTGCGTGGGCGGGCCGCGGTGAGTGCGGCGACCGGCGCCGAGCCGGCAGCGGTAGCCGATCATTCCGTACGCGAGCGCGTCGTGCACGACGTCGGCTCGACGATGTTCGTGGAGGCCGGCGCTGGCACCGGCAAGACCACCGCGCTGGTCGGTCGCATCGTCGAGCTGGTGTCGGGCGAGCATGCCGTGCCGATCAGCGCGATTGCGGCCATCACGTTCACCGAGAAGGCCGCCGCCGAATTGCGCAATCGAATCCGCGCGGAGCTGAACGCCCGATTGGCAGGGTCGCAGGACGCCCGGACGTGCCAGCAGTTGCGTGACGCGCTCGACGGGCTCGACAGTGCAGCCATCTCGACGCTGCACAGCTTCGCTCGCCGCATCCTCAGCGAGCATCCCATCGAAGCCGGACTGCCGCCGCTGTTCGAGACGCTTGATCAGATCACGAGCGACGTCGAGTTCGACGATCGCTGGCGCAGTTTCGTCAACGGGCTCCTGGCCGACCACGATGCGCTGTGGCTCGTGCAGATGCTCGACGCGGCCGGCGTGACGCCAGCCGATCTGCGCGAGATAGGCGCTGCCTTCGGCGCCAACTGGGACCGCATCAGGCAGCCGGACCGCCCATTCGAGCCGGCGCCGCTGCAGATCGACGGTCTGGTGGCCCGCGGCAGCGCGCTGTGCGCGCGCAGGCGCGAGTGCAGCGATCCCGGCGACAAGGCGCTGGCCCGCTTCGGACAGCTCGAAGAGTTCGTGGCTCGCCTGCGATGGGCGCGCAGCGACGCCGAGGCGCTGGGGGTGCTGCTCGATGCCGAAGACTCCCGCCACGGCGTCCCCAAGATCGGCAACCGTCGCAGGGGAACAGGGCAGGCCCAGAACTGGAAGGACATCGCGTCGGTGCGCGAGGACTTCACTGCATTGCGCGTGCTCTGCACCGAGACGGCAGCCGAAGCGCTGCAGCAGGTGATCTCTGCGTGGTGCAGCCACGTCGCCCGCTTCACCATCGAAGCCGCAGAGCAGCGGCGTGCCAGCGGGCGGCTGGAGTTCCA
This sequence comes from Acidimicrobiia bacterium, assembly GCA_022826045.1. Taxonomy (GTDB): domain Bacteria; phylum Actinomycetota; class Acidimicrobiia; order Acidimicrobiales; family Poriferisodalaceae; genus Poriferisodalis. Next base: position 36,807 of record JAJDVQ010000013.1, read on the forward strand.
CGACCTGCTGGTTCGCGCACGCGACCTGCTGAAGTCATCGCATGATGCCCGCGACTCGCTGCACCGGCGGTACCGGCACCTGCTGCTCGACGAGTTCCAGGACACCGACCCGATCCAGATCGAGATCGCAACGCGCATCGCTGCCGTGGTGGATGCCGACGAGTCCGTGCCCGACGGCTGGCGGCACATCGACACCGTGGACGGGCAGCTGTTCTTCGTCGGCGATCCCAAACAGTCGATCTACCGGTTCCGTCGGGCCGACATCAGCCTGTATCTCGATGCCAAGGACAGCTTCACGAGCTCGCAGCCTCAGACGGCGCTGGTCACGAACTTCCGCACGACGGAGCCGATCATCGAATGGGTCAATCACGCCTTCGGCCGGCTGATGGCTGCCCGCGGCGTCGATCCGGTCGATCAGCTCGCACCCCCGGCACACGACGCCGGCGCCGAACCGGCGGCGGCAGCCGACGCAGCGCCGCAGCATTCGGAGCGACTTCACCCCGAGTATGCACCCCTGCACGCATCGAGATCGGCAGTGGGCCACGGGCCGGCAGTCGTGACGCTGGGCCTGAGCGGCCATGGCGATATCAGTGCGCAAGCCATTCGCGAGGTTGAGGCCGCCGACATCGCCAGCGCCATCACCGAGATCCTCGCGAATCAGTGGTCCGTCGAGGACCGTCACCGCGGCGGCGAGCGGCCAGCCCGCCTCGGCGACATCGCCATCCTCATCCCGACGCGGACATGCCTGCCGCAGCTTGAAGCGGGACTGACAGCAGCGCAGGTGCCGTATCGCCTCGACGCATCGGAGTTCGTGTGGCGCTCCCGGACGGTGCGTGATCTGCTGATGTGCCTGCGGGCCGTTGCCGACCCCGACGACGCTCTCGCGGTCGCGAACGCGCTGCGCACGCCGCTGTACGGGTGCGGCGACGACGACCTGTACACGTACTGCCGAGCGGTCGGGTCGTGGAGTCTCTTCGCTTCCGATTTCTCCGCAGTGCCGGGCGGCGCCGAGCACCCGGTGGCACTAGGCATCCAGCACCTGCGGCGTCTCTACGACGAGCATGCCGTTGTCGCCCCGTCGGTGCTGCTCGACCGGCTGGTACGCGAGCGGCGCGTCGTCGAGCAGGCCGCAGCCGGGCGGCGAACCCGCCAAGTCTGGCGACATGTGCGCTACGTCATCGATCAGGCGCGGGCATGGTCGCACAGTCAGCAAGGAGGCTTGCGGCAGTTCCTCCGCTGGGCCTCGATGCAGGCGTCCGAACGCGCCAAAGTCACCGAGGCAATCCTTCCCGAATCTGACGACGACTCGGTCAGGGTGATGACGGTTCACGCAGCGAAAGGACTCGAGTTCCCGATCGTGATCGTGGCGGGCCTCCAAGGCGGCAACCGGTCGCGGCCGTCGCTCGTGGGCTTCACCGGCGCTGACCACGACGGCCCCGAACACTGCTGCGGCGCTGCCGCAGTGCGCCTGCGCGCCGGCGCCGAGACAGCCGGCTACGCACTCTGGGCCGAACGCGAGAAGACAGCGGATCACTTCGAGCGCATCCGGCTGCTGTACGTGGCCTGCACCCGCGCACGCGACCACCTGATCGTGTCGTTGCATCGCCCGCTGCCGCCCGCGAACGCGGACACCGCGCAGCAGCCGCGCAGCAAACCCAGTTCGCAGCTGCTCTTCGAAGCGATGCCGAAGCTCGACGCCGGGACGGTGGCGAGCGCTCGCGGCTGGGACTACCGAGAGGCCCCGGGCGATGCGACGGTTGCCCTGCAGGCCGCCGACACCGCGGCCTCGCGCAGCGGGCTTCCCGAGCGCGGCGACTGGCTTGCGCGACGGGAGCGAGCTGTGCGATCAACGAGAGTTCGCTCGGCGCTCAGCGCCACCTTCATTGCTCGCGGCGGTGCCGCTGCGGTCGGCGGCGGAGGACCTCACCAAGTCAGTCCGCACGCGAGCCCCCGCGGCGACAGTCCGCCGGCCCGCGGCCCGGACGACATCGGCCCGACCCACGACGGGCTCAGCGCAGATCCAGTCGATGCACGCCATGCCGGCAAGGACGCGCCCGACGAACATCTCGGCGACGAGGGGCCTCCTGCACGCCGCGGGCGTGGCGCGACGGCAGTGGGCAAGGCAGTGCACGGTGTGCTCCAAGCCGTCGATCTGGCCGACGGCGAAGCGCTCGACGAGTTGGCCGCTGCACAAGCCGTTGTCGAAGGCGTGGCAAACCGAGCCGAGGAGGTCGCCGACTATGTCCGCTCTGCTCTGGCCAGCGACGAGGTGCAGTGTGCCGCTGCGGGGCGATGCTGGCGCGAGGTGTACGTGGCCGCTCCGGCAACGCCGACTGCGTCATCGTCGGGTGCTGCCTCGGGTCCGGTTGTGGAGGGCTACATCGACCTGCTGTTCGAGGACGGCCAGTCCGACGGGCTCGTCGTTGTCGACTACAAGACCGATGCGCTCGGCGCGATGCCCGGCGCCGACCACGAACGTGCCGAGCAGTATCGGCGGCAGGTCACCGTCTACGCATGGTGCCTCGAACGGGCGACCGGCCTTCCGGTCGCCCGTGTGGTACTGCTGTACCTGCGCGCCGACGGCACGCCGGCTCACGCTGATGCGCTGGGGGGCGAAGCGCTGCGCCAAGCGATCGATGATGTGGCCGAGCGCGCAGCCGAACTCGCCCAAGCACCCGACGAGTCGACGTCGTAGAGATCGCTGCTTCGACGTCCCCTGCGCTAGAGCGCGCGGGGTGGGGGCTGGTAGCCGCCGGTGAGCTCGCCGATGCGACGAGCCAGCGCCATCGTGGTGCGATCGCCGCCGTAGGGGCCGACCACTTGGAATCCCACCGGGAGGCCTTGGGTGGTGAGGCCCAGCGGCGGCACGGTGGCGGGCAGGTACGACATGCCGGTCAGGATCGTCCAGCGGGTCATCTCGATGTAGGGCCGCTCGATGCCGTTCGCGGCGATGCGGCGCTCGGCGAAGGTTCCTTCCTGCATGTGGTCGAAGGGCGGGTGGAAGCTCACCGGCATGAGAATGGCGTCGTAGCCGGTGAAGAAGTCTGCCCACTTGCGACGGCACTCCTCCCGCGCCATGTGACGCTCGAGCCACTCGCGATGACCCGGTCCTTCGCCGCGGCCCGCAAGCGTCATGGCAGCCCGCACCAGCCACAACCCGGTCTCCCACGCCGGCAGCGGGTCGATATCGGGCCGCGCCGCGTGGTCGACGCTCACGCCGCTGTCCTCGAGGGCTGCGACAGCCGCGTTCATCACCTCGAGCACGTCACCGTCGACCGGGCAGTACTCGTCGTCGAGCCACGCCGCGACACGCAGGCCGCCGACGTCATCCGGTGAAGGCGGCATCTGCGGCACCCACGGCACCTCGGTGCGCAACAGCACGTCGAACAGCAATTCCAGGTCGTCGCAGCTGCGCGCCAGCGGGCCGAACACGTTGATGTCGGGCTCGGTGGTGCCGCCGCGCAGGTGATCGAGGTAGCCGGTGGTTGGGATCACCCCGAAGCTCGGCTTGTGACCCCAGATGCCGTTGTACGAAGCCGGGAATCGGATCGAACCGCCGATGTCGGTGCCGATCTCGAAGCCGGTGAAACCCATGGCGGTCGCCGCTGCGGCACCTCCCGAGGAGCCGCCGGGCACCTTCGTCAGATCCCACGGGTTGCTGGTGGTGCCGAACAGGTCGTTGAACGACTGGTTGTCGGCCGACCAGCGCGGCAGGTTGGTCTTGCCGATCACGATCGCTCCCGCAGCACGGCAGGCAGCCACGACTGCCGCATCGGTGTCGGGCACGTTGCCGGTCAGCTCCCGCGCCCCACCGGTCGAGCGGATGCCTTCGGTCATCAAGGCGTCCTTGGCGGTGAACGGGACTCCGTGCAGCGGCCCGAGCGTGGCACCGCCCGCCTGCGCAGCATCAGCAGCAGCGGCGCGCTCGAGCGCCGCTTCGAAGTCGCGGGTGACCACCGCGTTGATGTCGCCGTCGAGCCGCTCGATGCGGTCGATGACGTGGGCGGTCAGCTCGCGGCTCGACAGCTCCCCCGCAGCCACTGCCGCTGCCTGCTCGCTCGCACTCCACAGTCCCGGGTCATCGCTCGCCATCTCGTCCCCTGATCCCCACGCGCCGATACAACCCGGCGTCGCGCCGACGTTAGTTCTGACATCGCAGGCAGGTTCTGAGTGGAGCGCCGTCGTGGCGGGGTCGGCCTCAGTGCTTACCCGGTGATCTGCCGGTAGGCGTCGATCACCGTTGCGAGCTCGGCAGGCGTTGCGCCGTGCATGAGCACGGCGTCGCAGCCGAGGTCGATCTGGCGTCTCACCGCCGCGGCGCATTCGGCGGGCGTACCCGCTGCCATCGGGGCCAGCCATTCATCCGGCAAGAGCGTGCCGATGTGCTCGAGCTCGGCAACCGTGGCTGTGCCGTCGATCGGGGCGAGGAACTTGGCCACGACCTCGTCCGCGCGGAACTGCGCCAGCACATCGGGGTCCCAGCGATTCACTCGCACCAGCACATCGCCGTAGTACTGCAGGTAGGTAGCCAAGCGTCCGATCGTCTTGCGCAGCCGCAGCTCGGGCGGCACCTCGTCGCTGACCACGACGAAGCATGACCACACATTCACCTCGGCCGGATCGCGTCCGGCCTGCTCGGCCGCCACCGACACTGCGTCCACTGAGCGCACCACGGTCTCGTCGGAATAGAACGGATGCAGGATGACGTCGTCGAAACAGCGCCCGCCCAGCGCCAGCGTGTTCGGCCCCATTGCCCCGAGAGCCAAGGGCAAATGCTCGTCGAGCGTCTGGTCGAGCAGCAGGATCGGAACGCGGCCGGTCGGACCGTCGTAGTCGCCGATGATCTCGCCCCGGAACAACCGGCGCATCATCAAGGCGAAGTCCTCCAACTCGGCCGTGGTGACGGGCTCGAGGCCCATGATCTGCTGCGCCACAGCGACACCGCGCCCGAAGCCCATCGTGAACCGGCCGTCGGCCAGGCTCTGCACCGTGAGCGCGAGGCCCGCCGTGAGCGTCGGGTGGCGGGTGTTGATGTTCGTGACTCCCAGCGTGATGCCAATGGAGCTCGTGACCGCGGCGGCAGCGCCGCAGATGGCGCCGGCCTCCTTGCGATTAGGTCGTTCTCCGAGAAACGCCCTGCCGAGCCCCATTGCTTCGGCAGCTTGAATCTCGGTGAGGGCCTCCGCAGAGTCATCGGCATCGCCAGGCAGCATGTAGAAGCCCAGCTCGGGAAACTCTTGCGTTGACACTGCTCTGTCCGACATCTGCGAGACACTAGGACACCGTTCGCGCGTGACATCGATTCATCGGCTGCATGCGGCGCGCAGCAGGTGCACGGCCGCCTGACCGCTCGCCGCTACTCGGTGCGCTCGACGATGAACAGCGTCTGTTCCGGCTTGCCGACGACGACCGCGAGATGCTCGCCCGCCCTGCCGACCTCGCCATTGACGTGGTCCAGCTCCTCGTCGGCGATCGGGCAGACCTCCCACGTCTGTCTGCCACGCCGCAGCATCGCCATGCCCCCGCTGACGTGCACCGTCGTGGCGACATCCATGACGGTGGTCTGGTGCAGGGCCACGGTTGCGGCACCCCCGTCTGCCGATCGACTGGGAGTCAGCTGCAGCGCAGGCACCGTGTACGTCGGCGGGCTCATGGTCGTCCACTCCAAGTCAGCACCGGATGCTGCGGCGGCATCGGCATCGGAGCGAGCCACGTTCGGCCAGTGATCCGCGAACCCCCCGTCCAGCCGCGCAAGCGGCCAGCTGTCACGCCAGATCTCGCCGAGTTCCTCCAGTTCGGCGACGAGTTTCGCTGCCGCACCGGTCGGCGCCTCGAACTCCGCTGGGCCTGTGCATTGCTCGTCCAGCCACAGGCGCTCGACGCGCTCGAGTTCGATGGCGGTGTCGGTGACGCGAATCCGGGCATCGAGCAGCTCCCACCCCACCGTCGGCGGTGTGTCGTCATCGACGCGCACGTAGCTCCACTGCTCGCCTGTGCGGACCGCCACCACCTGCTCACGTGCGCAGTCGAGCGGCCGAACCACGCCGAGCACGGCAATGCGCCCGGGTCTGGACAGATCGACCGCCACGACGTCCATGTCATCGGGCAGGCCCACCGACTGCCAGTCCGCGCCGTCGTACGCGTACCAGTTGCCGGCAGCGCGGGCGACGGCGTGCGCGCCGCTGAACGAGTAGCGCATGTCTGCGCCCTCGGCCGCTGGCGGCGGATTCACGATCGACACGGTCGTGGCGAACACTGCCGCTTCGGAGTCGCTGCTGGCCGGCGGCTTGCTGTCCCAATTCTCCGACTCGCCAGCTATCGCCGGTTCGAGCGTCTCGCCGACGGGCGGCGTGGCGGCGCCATCCGCTGCGTCCTCCAACAGCTCCGCTGCGTCCTGCTGGGAATCGTCGTCGCTCGCCGCCGCCGCGGTCACGATCTCGGCGGCAGCCTCGTCGGCCATTTCCTCCTCGGCCATGTCCTCTTCAGCGACGCTGAATGCGACAGCAGCAGTCGTCGCCGACATGGGCTCGGCCGCCTCCTGCTGCTCGGCGGCCACCACGGAGTCGCTGAGTTCATCAAGCCCGCCGCCTCGCAGCGACACCACGCCGACAAGTGCAACCGCCGCGAGCGCACAGGCGCCCATGCCGCCGCGCACCGCGTTGCGTCGACGCTGCAGTCGGGCTGCGCGCGCCTGGACGCCCGCGAGCGAGCCCGAGCCCACCGGCATCTCCGATGCTGCGCTGCGCAGCCGCCCGCGGAGGAGGTCCTCGTCGGTCACGACCCGTCCCTTGCATCAGGTGCTGCTTCCAGCACGTTGCGCAGCTGTTCCAGACCGCGGCTGAGACGGCTCTTGACGGTGCCCGTCGCGATGCCGAGCGCATCGGCAGTCTCGGCCACCGACCAGTCCAGGTAGAAGCGGGCCACAATCACCGCGCGATGCGAATCATTGAGCGTCGCCAACGCCCGCTCGAGGTCCACGTCGCGCGTCCGGTCCTCGGTGGCGTGCGGCTGGGCCAGCAGGGGTCGCCGTTCTCGTTCCCGGCGAACCCGTCGCAGCCACGACCGCGCCCAATTCAGCCCGACGCGGAATACCCAACCCTGCGGATTCGCGTAGGCGCTGACCTGTCCCCAGCGCTGGCACGCGCGTGCAAATGCCTCGTCGGCTGCTTCGGCGCCGAGCGCGCTGTCGCGCAGTGCCATCCCGAGCGCCCGCGCCAACTCGTCGCGATGGGCCGCATAGAAGTCCTCGAAGCGGACCGCCACCGCATCGATGGGGCCGGCCCCGGTCGACGGCCCGCCCTCAGCCGCGCTCACCGTCAGTCCTGGGCGGATGGCGGCCGAGCCGATCGTGCTCGATTCCGTCATCGGAGCAGCCATCAGCGAAACATCGGGACGCAGACCCCAGCTCATCACTGCCGGAATCGTCAATGCAACGGGCGCGCCAGCCATGCCAAGTCCCCACGAAGACTGCCTATCCCTTCAGACTCCTGCCGGACTGTTTCGGTTCCATGAAGATCGTTGCATGAACGTCATGGCCGACGGTCACGGCCGCCCGTGCGCGCGCCGCTCGGCCGCGAAGTCGTCCTCGACGAGCACGCCTGCTTCGCGCAACGCGTCGATTTCTGTGCGGTCGGCGCCCAGCCACTCCGCTAGCACCTCGCCGTTGTGCTCGCCGAGGTACGGCGCCAGTGAGTCCGAGGTAACCCCCGAGACCGCCGCCCAGTCCTCAGCAGCACCAGCAAATCTGTACGGCGTCTGCGTGACGCGGCGCGTGCCGCCGTCGCGAGCGCTGATCTCTACCGAGGAACCCCGATGGGTCGCGGTGGGCGATTCGTGCGCCTCCGCGGTCGTGCGGATGTCACCCCACGCCAGGTTTGCCGCATCCAGCGCAGCCAGCATCTCCGCACGGGTCCCGAAGGAGCTCAGGAAGACGTTGATCGCATCGGTGCGGTGCGCCCGCTTGGTGGGGATGTCGGCATCCGGGGGCGACGGATCGGCCAGCCCGTGGGTCTCGCTCAGCTGCCTCCAGATCCATCGGAAGTCGCCTGCGGTCAAGACCGGCCCGTCCACGCCGTCCCACACGAGCCCGCCCTGGGATGTGTAGTTCCCGCCGTCGAGCCCCGCCTGGCTCCCCTCATCGGTCGCCAAGAACGCTTCGAGCATCGCGATGTCGATGTGCTGGCCGTGCCCGGTCGCCTCCGCGACGCGTAGCGCCGCGAGCACGCCAATGGATCCGTGCAGTGCTGCGTTGGTGTCGGCGACGGCCAGGTACGGCTCTTGGAGCGGCTGCTGATGCATCTTGGCGGCGCGAGCCATCCAGCCCGACTCGCCGTGCAGCACTGCCGCATAGGCCGCTCGCTGCGAATCGGGACCTTCCTGCCCGAAACCGCTGATCGACAGCATCACCAATGCAGGGTTCACTTGGCACAGCTCGGCAAACGACAGGCCGTGGCGCGCCATGACGCCCGGCCGGAAGTTCTCGACGAGCACATGGGCCTCGGCCACGAGCCGCTTCACCGTCTCGGCCCCGCCCTCAGCACGCAGGTCGATGCAGACATTTCGTTTGCCCACGTTCTGCTGGGTGTAGAAGCCGGCGAGCCCCGCCCGGTTGACGCCCCACAGGCGCGAGATGTCGCCCTCGGGCGGCTCCACCTTCACGACGTCGGCTCCGAGGTCGCTGAGAATCCGTCCGGCGAACGGCCCGGCCAGAACGCGGCTCATGTCGACCACGCGGATGCCTGCCAGCGGTCTCATCAGGGTTCGCTCCTGTCGCCTGCGAAATGGCTCAACGAGGCCGGTCGCCGGCGATCGTCACCCGGAGCATGTGCCGGCGCTGCCCGTGGTAGTCGTTCAGCGCGTAGTGCTGGACGCTGCGGTTGTCCCACATGGTCAGCGTTCCCGGTTCCCACCGCACCCGGCACGTGAACTGCTCGCCGACCGCATGGCTCCACAGCATCTCGAGCAGCGCCTTCGACTCGTGCCGCCGCATGCCCGAGATGGCTTCGGTGAACGCCCGATTCACATACAGCGCCTTCGCGCCGGTCTCGGGATGGGTCCGCACGACCGGATGTGTCAGCTGTGCGTGCGCCTCCTCGGACACCGCGACCTTCATCGAGCTGCGCTGGTCGGCGTACCGGTCCGAGTCGCCTCGCCGCCCGTACTGGCGAGCCGCCGAATGCACCGCGCTGAGGCTCTCGGCGAAGCGCTTCATCGTGTCGGACAGCCCCGTGTAGGCCGCCTGCTGGTTCGCGAACAGCGTGTCACCGCCGAAGCTCGGCACCTCCACCGCATACAGCGCTGTCGCCATCGGGGGGCATTCCAGGAACGACATCTCCGAATGCCACCCGCCGCCGAAGTTGACCGTCTCGTGTGGCTCTTTGATGACCGGCACCACCTCGGGTTCGTCCGAGGTGCCGCCGAGGTACGGGTGACGCTCCAGCTCGCCGAACCGGCGGCCGAAACGTGCGAGCGCCGCCGCGTCCATCTGCTGGTCGCGGATCACCACGACGTGGTGAGTGCACAGTGCCTCCCGGATCGCGGCGCACCCGGAGTCATCGATCGTGGTGACATCGAGCGGCTCGCCGTCGGGCGCCCACAACTCGGCGCCGAGTGCACCGGCGAGGGGTTTGGCCGTGATGCTCATGGCGACCCTGTCGCGTTGGTTGCTGTCGCGTTCATTGCGGCGTCCCTGCCTCGATCAGCTCACTTCGGTGTCGTGATGGCATCGACGGATCGGGCGCCGACCCCGAGCGGATCCGCCTCCCTCAGCCGCCGTGCCACTTCCCCCGCTGCAAGTATCGCCTCATCGGGGTTTCCGCCGCACGGCGTCATGTTGATGTGGCGACAGCCGGCGTCGAGGTATGGCATGAAGAACTCCACGATGTCGTCGACCGTGCCGCAGGGCGTGTACTTCTCGAACGCCTTGAACGGCACCCGGTAGAAGCGTTCCAGCTCTGGGCCGACCCAGCCGGCCGCTTCTTCACGGCTGTCGCCCAGGCCGATCCACAGCTGGATGCCGTGATCGGGTGCTTGGGGCGCAGGCGCGGCGCTCGCCCGCTCGGCGGCAGCCGTCTCTGCGTACAGGCGCAGCGCCGCGCGGTAGTGCTCGACCGTGCACCAGATGCCCAGCCAGCCGTCGGCAAAGTGACCGGCCCTGCGGATGGCAGCGTCGGACCGGCCGCCGACATAGGTCGGGATGGGCGGGTCGGGCACCGGCACGATGCGGGCTTGGGAGAATGAGAAGAACTCGCCTGCGTGATCGACGGTCTCACCGGCCAGCAATCGCAGCACGATGCCGAGCGATTCGTCGGTCCGGCGCCCCCGGGTTCGCGGATCGACGCCGCACACTTCGACTTCGTGGCGGTCGTCGCCGCCAATGCCCACGCCGAAGCTGATCCGTCCGGGTGCCATCTCGGCCAGGTTCGCAAGCTGGCGGGCCACGGGAATCGGGTGGCGCAGCGGAAGCAGGTACACGCCGAGATACACGCCCAGCGTGGGATGCAGGTTGGCCAGTGCCGCCGCAGTGACCATGCCGTCATTGCCGTGCCCGATCCGGAAGCTGACGTGGTCGGCAAAGAACACGTGATCGATGCCCGCGTCCGCGACGAGCTCGAGCATGCGACGGCGCTCGGCCCACGGTCGTGACCAGAGCTTGACGTCGGGTGTGACGCCGACCCGGATGGGCGGGGCCGCGGGACGCCCGGTCACGGCGAAGCCGCCTCACGACTGGCAGCCGCTTCGCCACCGGCAGGCGCATCCCAGAGCACCGGCAGGTGCTTGAAGCCGTGCTGGAAGTTCGACAGCAGGCGCTCGGGCCTGCGGGCCGGGTCGAGGCGCAGATTCGGCATTCGCCACAACGACTCGGTGAACATCGCTGACATCTGGCGACGAGCCAGGTGGGCGCCCAGGCAGAAATGCGGTCCTGCCCCGAATGTCAGGTGCTCGTTCGGGCTGCGCTCGATGTCGAACCGGTCGGGCTCGGCAAACACGGCGGGGTCGCGATTGGCCGCCACGTGAAAGACCACCACCTTGTCGCCCGCACGAACGGAACGGCCGCCGAGTTCGACATGGCGCGAGGCCGTGCGGCGGAAGTGCACTACCGGCGGAATGAAGCGCAGCATCTCCTCGATGGCGCCCGGCAACAAACCAGGGTCGGCGAGCAGCTTGCCGAGCTGATCGGGATGCTGCAGCAATGCCCAGAGCCCGCCGGGGATGCCGTTCCGCAACGTCTCGTTGCCGGCCACGGCGAACAGGAAGAACATGGTCTCGAACTCTTCGTTGGTGATGCCGCCCTCAGCGTCGTCGGCCGCCAGCAGGATGGACACCACGTCGGCACCCGGATTCGCCCGCTTGTAGGTCGCAAGGTCGTGCGCATACCCATACATGTCTGCGAGGCCCTCACGCGAGCGAGGGTCGGGCATGCGACCGTCGGGTCCGGGGCGGATCTGGGCTCGCACCTCGCAGGCGCGCTGCGCCATCTCGGTCCCTGTTGCCGGATCGAATGCGTCAGACACCGAGTACTCGGCGTCTTGGTAGCCGATGACCCGGTTGGACCAGTCGAACAGCAGCATCCGGTCCTCGGACGGCACGCCCATGATGTCGGCGAGCGTCAGCAGCGGCAGCTCAGCCGAGACCTCCTTGGCGTAATCGGCGTGCCCGCGATGCACCACCGCACTCACGAGCCGTTCGGCCCGAGCAGAGATGGTGGCCTCCAGCTCAGCTACGGCGCTCGGTGTGAATGAGCGCATGAGCAGGCGCCGCAGCCGCGTGTGCTGCGGCGGATCCTGGTTGAGCATCATCCGCTGTACGAATTCGAGCATCGCAGCGGTCTGGGGATCGCGGATCTGCGTGCCGCCCAGGTGGGACGAGAACGTCCCCGGATCGCGCAGCACCCGGTTCATCAGCTCGTGCGTGAGCACCGCCCAGAAGCCAGGCCCCGCCTCCCACCCCATGAGCTCCGGCTCGGGCACCCAGAGCACCGGGGCATGTGCGCGCAGTTCGGCAATCAGATCGTGCGGCACACCGTCCAGATATGTCCGCGGGTCGAACAACGGCGCCGGATCGAGCCCAGATGCAAACCCAGAATCAATCTCAGCGTCCGAGCCGACGGCTCCCATGGCGCTCAGCGTGCCACTTCTTGCTGTCGCTGTGAGCCGGTGGCGGTGCCGGTCGTGCGCTGCGGCGGGCTCGGGGGCTTCGTGATCACGAAGAACAGCATGCCGAACGCTGTGAGCACCGCAAGCGCCACGAAGCCAGTCACGTAGCTGCCGGTTGTGTCAGCCACCCACCCTGCGGCGAGGGGGCCGACGATCGGCCCGATCATCACGATGAGCGAGCTCACGCCCATGATCGCAGCGAACGCCGAAGAACCGAAGTAGTCGGCTCGCAAGGCTTGCATGAGCGGCCCGCGCGCTCCCCATGCGAGCCCGTGGAAGATCACGAACAGCACCACCACGAACGCGTTGGGAGCCCACGCCAGCAGCAGGATGCCGCCGGCGTGCCCGAACATGGCGACCGATGCAATGAGCCGCTTGTTGATCCGATCGCCGAGCCAGCCGCCCACGGCCATGCCGGCGAGCTGCATGAGCGGCAGCGCTGCAGCGAACAGGCTGGCCTGCTGCAGCGAGTAACCCCGTTCTGATGTCAGATAGAGCTGCAGGTGCGCCATCACTGCGCCGACCACGAACAGGGCACTCAGGTGACCGAACGAGATTGTCCAGAACGCTCTCGTGCGCATCGCCTCCTTCGCCGTGAAGTGGACGTCGGTCAGGCCTTCGGCTCGGACCGTCCTCCCGTTGGCGACGATCTTGGCCCCGCCGTCGACCTCCTCGCCGAACTCGGCAGGGCTGCCGTCGAGATACTTGGCCAGCCACCACGCGACGGCAGCGCCCCCGACGCCGGTGACCGCAGCGGTGGTGCGCCAGCCGAACCACGTGAACGACAGCACCACGAGCGGGACGCATACGCCGCCCGCAGCGAGGCCCATGCCGCCGAACGCCAGCGCGCGGGCGCGCAGCCGTTCGAACCATCGCACGATCGCGACGGTGACGGTCAGAAAGCCGCAGAATGCGCTGCCGACGGCCATAACGAAGAAGGCGCCGTAGAACTGCCACAACGAGTGCAGCTGGCTGAACCACACGAAGCCGATCGCCATGCCCACAGCGCCTGCCCGGGTAACGGCTTTGGGTCCGAACCGGTCGATCAGCCAGCCCTGCGCCGGTCCCAGCAGCGCCGTCTCGGCACGATTCACCGCAAACGCGCCCGACAGGGCCGTCTTGCTCCAGCCGTACTCCCGCTCGATCTCCACCAGGTAGGCACCCAGCGCATGCATCACGAATGCGCTCTGGAGCCCCTGGACCACTGCCCCCGCACCCACCACCTTCCAGCCGCGGAAGGTGGTGCTGCGTTTGGACATCGTTACATCCTGCCTGATGAGGCGGCTGCTGCGTCGGTTCAGAGCCCCTCTTTGGGCTGATCTAGACTTGTTTTTTTCCTCCAGCCACGCACCAAGGACTCCCAACGGAGCGAGGAGGGCACAAGATGGCACGCAAGGTGACGGCCGCAATCGTGCAGACGGCCTGGACCGGTGACAAGGACTCGATGATCGAGCTCCACGAGAAGTACGTGGCCGAGGCGGCTGCCGCCGGTGCCCGGGTGATGTGCTTTCAGGAGCTGTTCTACGGGCCCTACTTCTGCCAGGTACAAGACGCCGAGTACTACTCCTACGCAGAGGCAATTCCCGACGGCCCGACAACCAAGCGCTTCTGCGAGCTCGCGGAACAGCACGAGATGGTGCTCGTGGTGCCTATGTACGAGCGGGAGCAGGCCGGGCTCCTCTACAACACCGCGGCCGTCATCGACGCCGACGGGACCTATCTCGGCAAGTACCGCAAGAACCACATCCCGCAGGTCAAGGGGTTCTGGGAGAAGTTCTACTTCCGGCCGGGCAATCTCGGCTATCCCGTCTTCGAGACCGCCGTGGGGACGGTCGGCGTCTACATCTGCTACGACCGGCACTTCCCCGAGGGCTGGCGTGCGCTCGGGCTGGCCGGCGCGGAGATCGTGTTCAACCCTTCAGCCACCAGCCGGGGGCTGTCCGCATACCTGTGGCAGCTCGAGCAGACATCCTCGGCGGCGGCGAACATGTACTTCGTCGGGGCCATCAACCGGGTCGGCGTCGAACCGCTGGGCGACAACGACTTCTACGGCACGTCGTACTTCGCCAACCCCCGCGGGCAGATCGTTGACGGGGCCGCGTCGGACCATGCCGAGGAGTTGGTGGTGCGCGAGCTGGACCTCGAGATGCTCGACGAGGTCCGCAACCAGTGGGCCTTCTACCGAGACCGTCGGCCCGAGTCGTACGAACCGCTCGTGGCGCCCTGAGCGGCGAGCCAAGGCGGGAGCGGGTTGAGCAGATCGCGAACCAGGGGGACACATAGATGACGACGCTGATCAAGGGGGGCACCGTTGTCAGCTCGACCGGAGCGGACCCGGCCGAGGTGCTCATTGACGGAGAGCAGATCGTCGCGGTCTTGCAACCCGGCAGCGACATCGCCGTCGCAGCCGAGCAGGGGGCCGAGGTTGTCAATGCCACCGGACGGCTGGTCGTGCCCGGCGGCGTGGACGTGCATACGCACATGGAGCTGCCGTTCGGCGGCACCTACGCCTCCGACACATTCGAGACGGGTACGAGAGCTGCAGCGTGGGGCGGCACCACGACCATCGTGGATTTTGCCGTGCAGAAGACCGGCGAGAACGTGCGCGAATGCCTGGATGAGTGGATGGCCAAGGCCGAAGGCAACTGCGCCGTCGATTTCGGCTTTCACATGATCATCGGCGGCGTCGACAACGACTCGCTCAAGGAAATGGACCTGCTGGTCAACGAGGGCATCACCAGCTTCAAGCTGTTCATGGCGTACCCGGGGGTCTTCCTCGCCGACGACGGCCAGATCCTGCGGGCCATGCAGCAGGCAGCCGGCAATGGCGGGTTGATCATGATGCACGCCGAGAATGGCTTGGCCATCGACGTGCTGGCCGCCCAGGCGTTCGAGCGCGGCGAGACCGCGCCCGTCACCCATGGCTACGTGCGCCGCAAGGAACTGGAGTCGGAGGCCACCCACCGGGCGATCCAGCTCGCGAAGGTCGGCGCCGCGCCGCTGTACATCGTTCACCTGTCGGCGGCAGAGGCCCTCGAGCAGGTGACGCTGGCACGCGACGCCGGCATGAACGTGTTCGCCGAGACCTGCCCGCAGTACCTGCATTTCAGTCTCGAAGAGCACCTCAACCTGCCCGGCTTCGGGGGCGCCGCCTATGTGTGCTCGACGCCGATCCGCTCCCGCGAAGAAGGCCACCAGGACGCCCTGTGGAAGGGGCTGCGCACCAACGATCTGGCCGTCGTGTCCACCGACCACTGCCCGTTTTGCATGAAGGAGCAGAAAGAACTCGGGCTCAACGATTTCCGCGCCATCCCCAATGGCATCGGCGGCGTCGAGCACCGCATGGACATGATCTACCAGGGCGTGGTGACCGGCGAGATCGGCTTGGCCCGCTGGGTGGAACTGTGCGCCACCACCCCTGCTCGAATGATGGGCCTGTACCCGCGCAAGGGGATCATCGCGGCGGGATCCGATGCCGACATCGTGATCTACGACCCCGAGCATCGCTGGACCATCAGCGTCGACAACCACCATATGAACATCGACCACTCGGCCTATGAAGGAGTCGAGGTGACAGGACACGTCGACACGGTGTTTTCTCGGGGTCGCAAGATTATCGACGGCGGCCAGTACCTGGGGCGCGCCGGCGACGGCCAGTACCTGCCTCGGGGGCTGTGCCAGTACCTGCAATAGGGGGCAGCACCATGGCCCGACGCAACGGAGCGTTCGGGCAACAGAACGGATCGGGGGACTGAGAACATGGACTTTGGCGTTGTTCTGCAGACCGATCCGCCTGCGTGGCGTGTGGTTGACCTGGCCCAGCGGGCCGAGACGCTGGGGTTCGACTACGGGTGGACTTTCGACAGCCATGTGCTGTGGCAAGAGCCCTATGTGATCTACAGCCAGATGCTGTCGGCCACGAACCGCATGATCGTCGGCCCGATGGTCACCAACCCGGGAACCCGGAACTGGACGGTCACCGCGTCGCTGTTCGCCACGCTCAATGACATGTTCGGCAACCGGACGGTGTGCGGCATCGGCCGCGGCGACTCGGCCATGCGAGTGCTGGGCCACCGTCCCACCAGCCTGGCCGCGCTGTCCGAGTCGATGACGGTCATCAAAAGCTTGGCCGAGGGCCGCGAAGTCACCTACAACGGCACCCGTCAGCAGATTCCATGGTCGTCAGGCAGCCAGCTCGATATCTGGATGGCGGCGTACGGACCGAAGGCGCTGCGACTCTGCGGGGAGCAGGCCGACGGCTTCATCCTGCAGCTTGCCGATCCGCAGATCGCCGAGTGGACCGTCGCCGCCGTCCGCCAGGCCGCGGCTGATGCCGGACGCAATCCCGATGATCTCTACATCTGTGTGGCAGCACCCGCATACGTCGGCGACAACCTCGCCCACCAACGCGACCAGTGCCGCTGGTTCGGCGGCATGGTCGGCAACCACGTGGCCGATCTCGTCGAGCGGTACGGCGACGCCGGGGGCGGGGTGCCCCAAGCGCTTACCGACTACATCGCCGGGCGTGAGGGCTACGACTACGCCGAGCATGGAAAGGCAGGCAACGTCCACACCGACTTCGTGCCTGATGAGGTGATCGACCGGTTCTGCATTCTCGGCGACGCCGATCATCACGTTTCCCGGCTCGACGAGCTGCGAGAACTCGGCGTCGACCAATTCGCCATCTATCTCATGCACGACGCCAAGGACGAGACCCTCAACGCCTACGGCCAGCGGATCATTCCGGCGCTCGCGACCTGACTGGCGAGCCGTGCAAGCAGAGACCGCTCCACCATCGCATTCACCGGCACATTCGCCCGGGTCAAGCCCGTCGGAGATAGACGACCCGATCGTCCGCGACCAGTTCATCCGCCTGCAGGCGGAATTCGCAGTCTCGTGGGTGCCGAGGGGCCTTGTGCCACGAGAAGAGGGCGCCAACATCACCAACATTGCTCAGGTGTTCCAGCGAAGCGCCACCTTGCAGGTGCCCTTCGTGGACTCCGGCATCAACTCGGTGGCCGACCTCGAAGGCCGCACCGTGGGCAACTGGGGATTCGGCAACGAATTCGAGCTGCTGGCCGGGCTGCGCCGCAGCGGGCTGGATCCGGACTCCGACATCCAGCTGGTGCAGCAGAACTTCGACATGCTGGCGCTGATCTCCGGAGAGATCGATGCGGCACAGGCGATGATCTACAACGAGTACGCGCAAGTGCTCGAGACGGTCAACCCTGCCACCGGCGAGCTCTACCAGCCGTCCGATCTCAACATCATCGACTGGAACGACGAGGGCACGGCGATGCTCCAGGACGCCCTGTGGGCTGATGCCGACCGCCTCGATGACGATCCGGCGTACTACGACGCGGCGGTCCGGTTCGTGGAGGCGTCGCTGCGCGGCTGGATCCACTGCCGGGACAACACCGAAGAGTGTGTGCAGATCGTGCTCGACAATGTCCCGACGCTGGGTCAGTCGCACCAGACGTGGCAGATGAACGAGATCAGCGCGCTGATCTGGCCGTCGCCGTTGGGTGCGGGCATCATGGATCCCGACCTGTGGGCACAAACGGTTGATGTGGCCACCAGCGAGGGCATCCTGGCCGCTGAGCCCGATGAAGGTGCGTACCGTACCGACATCGCCGAGGCGGCGGTCGCGAATCTGCGGGACGCCGGCGTCGATGTCGTGGGCAACGACTGGGAGCGGATCCCCGTCGTGCTGCTCGAAGGCGGCGAGTAGCCGCTCGCACGCCCACCAGACCGGTTGGGGCGGCGGCGGTTCGTCCGCCGCCGCCCCGGTCGGCAATCTCCGGCGCCGGACCGGGCGCGGTCTACACGATGGAGACATCCGTCGCCGGGACCACTGAGCGCGCCGCGTGTGGCCGCGATGGTCTCGCCAACGGACATGATGGAGCCATCAGTTCGCCGAGACCTTCGAGCACGCGGTGGCCGACTCAGATCGACCTGACGTAAGACGCGGCCCGTGGCTCACCGCCCGGCAGGTCGATGTGCTCCTGGCTGCTGCGGCGATTGCTGCGGTCGGGACGGGTCTGGCGTCGTGGGCGGTGGGCACCGGCTGGGGCCGCTGGCTGACCGTCGCCCACGCCATTGCCGGCCTGAGTCTGCTGGCGATGGCGCCGGCGAAGCTCCGGGGCTCGGTGCGCACCGGGCTCAAGCGCCGTCGCGCCAGCCGGTGGCTGTCGATGCTTCTGGGGGCTCTCGTCGTCGCAACGGTCGTGCTCGGGCTGCTGCACGCCACCGGGCTCTGGCACGGCGTGGGCTACTGGTCGGCGCTGTGGACCCATGTCCTGCTGGTCGCGTTCGTGGCGCCGCTGCTGCTGTGGCACATCGTCAGCCGGCCGGGGCGTCCCGGCATCACCGACCTCGACCGCCGGGCGTTCCTGGGCGGGGGCATCGCGCTGGCAGCCGCAGGAGCTGCGTACTGGATCCAGCAGCTGGCGGTGGGCGACAACCGGCGATTCACCGGCTCGCACGAGATCGGCTCGTTCAATCCCGCCGAGATGCCGACAACCATGTGGCTCAACGACCGGTCGCCCCGGGCGAACGCCTCCGACTGGGAGCTCACCGTCGCAGGCGAGCCGGTACAGCTGCAGACCCTCCACGATCGAGCTGCCCCGTTGACCGCCGACCTCGACTGCACCGGCGGGTGGTGGAGCCGTCAGTCGTGGGATGCAGTGCCATTGGCCGAGTTGCTGCCAGAAGACGACGCACCAACGCTGGAAGTCACATCGCTGACCGGATACAGCCGCCTGTTTCCTGCCCGCGACGCGGACAATCTGTACTTGGCCGTCGGCTACGGCGGTGAACCCCTGCGCCGAGGCCACGGCGCCCCGGTGCGGCTGGTGGCACCTGGCAGGCGAGGCTTCTGGTGGGTGAAGTGGGTCAGCCGCGTCGACGCCGTCAGCCGCCCCTGGTGGCTGCAGCTCCCCTTCCCCGCGGAATAGCGGGGCACCGCCGGCTGCGCTGCGTGCCAACCCACGCTGGGCGGCCGACACGCAATGCGAGCGCGATACGCCAACGGACTGCATTGCCCGCTTAGCCTCCACCGCAATTGTTATATTTCGATATAATCTTGGAGGCTGCGATGCACACAGCGATACTCCGTCGAGTCGGCGGCTCGGTAATGCTGGCCATACCGCCGGCGCTGCTCGATGTCATGGAGGTGACCGTTGGCTCAACGGTCGGCGTTGCCGTCGAGGACGGGAACCTGATCGTCGAGCCGCGACGCCGCCCCAGCTACTCGTTGGACGAACTGATCGCGCAGTGCGACCCAGGCGCGCCGCTCGATGACGAGGCACGGGCCTGGATAGGCGGAGCACCGGCAGGCCGCGAGCTGCTGTGACCCGCAGGGGGGACATCTGGCTCGTCGACCTCGGTCCCACAGCAGGCCACGAGCAGCGAGGAACGCGGCCGGTCATGGTCGTGTCGCCTGCGGAATTCAACGACCTGACCGGCACGCCTGTCGTCGTGCCCATCACCACCGGCGGCCAATTCGCCCGCCGCCGCGGATTCGCCGTTTCCTTGGACACTGCGGGCACGCGAACGCATGGCGTCGTGCGCTGTGATCAGCCGCGCACCCTCGATCTGGAAGCCCGCAATGGCAGAATGCTCGAGAGCGCGCCAGAGGACATCGTGTATGAGGTTCTTGCCCGCCTCGAAGCGATACTGACCTGAACGCATCTGTATCGCCATCCTGCAACGAAGGGCGGGGAATATTCCCCGCCAAACTCGACGTCGAGGGTGAGCTCGCCTTGCCACAGCGTCATGCTTCAATGAAGGGCGGGGAATATTCCCCGCCAAACCTGCCGTGCTGGTGACCGCCCGCCGATGCGGATTCCGGCTTCAATGAAGGGCGGGGAATATTCCCCGCCAAACCCACTCTCGAAAACTACCGGCCCTGACCAGCGGATTTGAACGCAGTTGCGAGCGCTCCCTGTGTAGGAGCGCTCGGGAAGCATGAGATTCTGTTGTCAAGGTGCATTTCAGGCCCGTACACCGGGGCTGCGAGCGCTGCCCGGGCATCGGGGCCTGACCGGACCGCTCGCATCAGACGATTACCGGCCCGGATTGTGGCAGTGGCGGAGCTACACCGAGAAAATCAAAGCAGTCTCGGCCGCGCTCTGTCGGCATTCCTAGGTCGATGAATGCAACTGTATCATCTCCATGGTGGATCACTTCCCCGAGTTCGAACTTGAGGTCTATCAACTCGATCCGATCTAGATCGCTGATAAACACGCTGTAGTGCATCGGCCAGCCGTAAGCCTTCATTGCCTTGTGGACCTTGCGCAACCGCTTCGGATCGCGGATGTCATAGGAGACCAGATACCGGCGCCGATCACTCATTGCTCTACCTGGTCATGAAGGGGACGTACTCGGGTATCTCGCCGAGCATGCTTGCTGCAAGCATCCGTGCCTGGACCTCGAGGACGCGACGGTAGGTGATCTTGTAACCGTATGTCGGGTGAGTGACCTCGTGGTCGAGACGCCGCTCGTAGGCGGCGATGATTGCTCGGCGCGCTGGCTGCTCCAGCGCCACTCCCCCAGCCCGGACGACAAAACCGTTCTCGGCCACCTCCCCGTTGTTCACGGCATTCACGACGACTGACTCGGCGATGATGGGCCGGAACTCCTCGGCGAGATCGAGTGCGAGCGCAGGCCGCCCGAATCTCGGTCGGTGATACACGCCCAAGTAGGGGTCGAATCCGATCGAGAACACCACCGCCGTGAGGTCCTTGACCAACAGCGCGTACAGGAACGACAGCAGACAGTTGACGGGGTCGCGAGGCGGTCGCCGGTTGCGGCCGTTGAAGTCGAAGGTGCCGAGACGGTCGTCCTTCAGCATCGTTGCGAAGCTGCCGAAGTACGAGCGAGCGGCGGCGCCTTCGATCCCGAGCAGCGACTCGACCGAGTCAGCCTCGGCCGCCTTGGCGGCGAGCTCCTTCAGCTGCGCGACGGTTGAGTCCACCGGTTCACGAGAGTTTCGCATCAGCAGGGTTCGGGAGTTGCGGATCTTGCCGACGATCATCTGCCGTGCCAAGGGCAGGCCGGCCTGAGCCGCCACCGCGACCTGGCGCCGCCGCAGCTCCACATGCTTGGACGACAGGCCATGGGCCATCCCTTGGAACCATCCCCCGTAGCTGAACCAGCACACCGGGATGTCCTGCCGGAACGCTGCGTGGAGCAGCTGAGTGGACACCTGCACATTGCCAGTGAGGTTGATCTGCGACACATCGATCAGACGCTCGCTGCTGACCACCTCGCGGTTGACCTTCACTTCAACCCGACGCTGACTGATGCCGAGCCGAGCGCCTTGCTGGCCGACATACAACGGCCGCGCAGCCGAATCGCGAGGCGTCAGACGCCGAGGCGCCCCCTCGGCACGCCCAGCGTGGAAATTGGTCTCGTCGGGAAGACAGATGCCCACCAGCGAACAACGCGGACACTTCGGGCTGTCCACCAGCGGCGGCGGCGGGTCATCGGCAGCAGCGACCTGACGCAGCCGGTCCACAGTGTCGAGCGTCCGACGAACCAAACGATCATCGAACTCGACAGTTGTGCGCTCGCGCGACGAGGCGAGATAGAACTGGCCGTGATCGCAGGCATAACCGTTCTCACGCAACATCAACCCGATAGCGGCCAACTGCACCAGCTCGGGCTCCCACGCGGGCCCGTGCTTCGGCGGCCGGCCCCGCTTGACCTCCACAGGCACCACCCTGCCGTCGGAACCCTCGACGATGTCCGTCCTCGCAATGAGACCCAAACGCTCCGAGCTCACGAGCACAGAGCGAGCGTCGCGAACCGGATCGTCCTCCGACGACTCCCCCATCCGACCGCCGCCCTTGTCCACATTGCGATGCACATAGCGGCCGTGCACCGTGTCAGCGTTGTCCTCGAATCTGGCCTGGACCCATTCGAGATAGAACAGCCGCGGGCAGTACACGAACTCATTGACCATCCGGGCCGGCACGAGCTCAGGTACGTCAGCCACGTCGCCAGATCACCCTTGGCGGCCCGAAGCGCCCATACTTGCTGGCCCGGTCGATGCTCGACGTCAGGATCCGGGTAATCCCCCAGCCAGCGAATTGACGTGTCCGGGCGACGTATGGAGCTGAATCAACGCCGACCGCATCGGACGGCGGGATCGATGCATGCGCAATGTACGTCCTGGACACTCGACTCGGCACGGGGCGCTCCCATAGCGGCCATGAGAAGCATCCTTGGTTCCACGTCCCGTGACACGCCGTGGTCGCAGTCTTCCGGTAACCGCGGAACACCGGGAAATGGAACATGCCCAAAATGGCGAGGCAGTGGGCACCCGCGCACGAGAGCTTCGGATTCCTCGCGGTATCAGTCGGATCGAACGCTTCAAGCGCATATTGGCGGTCATCGATGACATCCCAACCAAGCGACGGGAGTCGCCCGTCGTATCGCCACGCCCCCGACAGGGTCTGCGCAATGTCTTCTGGACTCGTCTCAGAGAGGATTCTCTTCATCATGTCGAGGAGCTTCTGATTCCCGGACGTGAAGTCAAGATCTGTCGGCTTCGCCTTTGTTCGAGACATCGCATCGAGACTGTTCTCCGCGACGAGTGACGCCGCCAGAACCCCGTTCCTCGAAACGCGTGATTCGGCTAGGTAATCCCGGATCGCGCTCGCAGGAAACTTGACGTCACCGCGAGACGGACTTGGATTCAGCGCTGCCCCTTGGGACCAGCCCTTCGCCACCGAATCGACACGCGAAACGATTTCTTCCAAGTCGAAGACGGAGTCGACAATCGCCACCGGAGTGAGCGAGTCGGCCCACCCAAGATGCAGTTCACAGTCGGTCTCGGCGAGTGCGACCTGCACTCCGAGTCCCGCCAGAAACCCGAGCGGGCTGTCGCCCGACAGCCCAGGGAGCTCAAGTTCCGGCATCAGCGAACCTTCCGATCAACGTCAGCAGGCCCCCGTGCTTCGGCTTCGCTCTGGCGGTGATCGGCGAGACGGAGGATCGCTTCGAGCCAGGCCAGACCGTGGTGCCCGTACTTGGTGCTCAGGCGCCAGAAGCGGTCGGCCATCTCGAGAGCGAGAGTCGATTCGCTGAACTCGGATCGGACACTCAGCGCATGGCCGTCGTGCTGATAAGCCAAATCCTGTGGACAATCGTCGGGAACTATCCGCGGCAACGGGCGACTGTGACCGTGGTGCGTAGCTACCAGGTGCAGCACCAGGTCCGCATCGTTGGCTCGCCCCATCAGCGCCGTGGAGGACTGCGCCATTGCGACGCTCGCTATCTCGTGTCGCACGGGCGGCCATGAGTGACGCCGGGTACGAGCGCCTGGAAGCGACTTAGCGAGCGGCTCGTCCAGCGACTCCAGGCGGACCCGATCATGTCCGACCATCTGCGCCTGGAATCTGCGGTCCACTTTGCCGAGATCGTGTAGCTCGCCAGCGAGCCGCAGATCGCAGACCAGCTCATCACTGAGGCCGAGGTTCCGAGCGAAGCCCTCGGCGCGCACACCGACCCCTTCGAGGTGGCTGCGGAGTGTGATTCCCGTGCCGGTCATCGACGTGTCGTCGTCTCCGCGAATCGCCGAGACATCAGGCGAGTTCTCGACCAAGACGTAGTAGCCGCCTGCGGCTGGAGCAGCTCGACCCGGCCAGAGGTCGTCCTCCGAGTCTGAGATCAGCTCCAGTAAGCGCCGAGCGCGCGTTCGGAGTCGAAACAGCGCCCCGGCAGTGTCTCCATCTTCTGACGTCGGACCAGTGAAGAGCCAGCGCATCTGCATCGGCGCCGACTCGTGATCGCGATCGAGCAGATTGCCTATCCACTCGTCGATCCGGTCGTCGAGAGCCTGGGTTTCGTTATCTGTGTCGTCGCCGTCGGCGATTTGATCGCTGGGTGGCTTGGGCAGCGGCGGTGCCTCGTCGCCGAGCCAATCTTCGATCCACTCCTGCATTTGAGCGTCGAGGCGAATTGTGCAGCGCTTCGCGTAGGCCCACTGAGCCTCGTCGCCGATATCCGCAATGACTTCTTGCCGCGTTGCTGGATCCGCGCCGCCAATCTGCGTCGGATCCGCCCCGACGTTTCGCTGAGGGTCCCAAGTGCCGCCGCTGAGGCCGCCTCGTGACGGATCGACAACGATGACGTCCCCAGGCTTGACATCGTCGATATCGACTTCCTCGATGACTGCTTCCCCGCCGAGGTAACGGTGAACTCGCCTGCTCTCGACTGTCGCGGTTCCATCGTCACCTCTGCGTCTCGGATCGCCATCCGGGGCGGGTGTGGCCACGTCGGCAATCGGCGTCTCGTCGTTGCCTCGCAGCCATGCTCGAACAGCAGAAATCGGCACTGTCAAGTACTCGGCCTGTCGCGGACGAACCGCCTGCAGCGCCTCCGGCCGCGCGTCCCGACGCCAAACGATGGACACTTCTGGTTCAGGCGGGTTGTCGTCGAAGCCGTGCAGGAAGTCGCTGATATCCGGCTGCACCAACGGCTCGGGTCGGGTCTGTGCCCATGCCTCGATGTGGGTGGGCAGCAGCAGAGGTGCTGCGGGGCGCGGGGCGCGGGTGTCAGGCGGCATGTCGACGAGCGCTCCGCTCGACGGACCGATGTCAATGAAGCCACCGTCAGCCCGCTCACTCAGCTCTCGCCACGTGGCCTTGATCGCGTCGCCATAGATCGGATCGGATCGCTTGCCTTCGACATCGGGCTTCAGCCCGAGCACCCAGCAGCGCGCCGGCTTGCCCGTCTCCTCGGCGAGCGAGCCGCGCCGGTCCAAGCGACCGACTCGCTGGCGCAGACTGTCCACCGGGCAGGCTTCGGTGATGAGGGCGTCGAAGCTGAAGTCAGCGCCGACTTCAATGGCTTGAGTGGCAACGACGACCGTACGGCCCGCATCGGGGTCTCGGATATCGGGATCGACAAGAGCCTCTATCTCCCGAAGCCGACGTGCTCGGTCCAGCGGACGCATGCGACCCGTGACCAAGTGCGACGCGATCCTTGTGTCACGCAATGCGCGGTCGATTTCTCGCGCGGTGCGGACTCGGTTCACGATCACACCGATGCTTCGCTCGTGCTCTTGAAGCTCTTTCTCGATGATCGCTGTGACCTTCTTCGGCAACGCCGCATGTGCTGCGGAACCTGTGACCGGAACGAGGCTCGCTCGCTTGGCTGCGAGAGCTATCTGGCGGAGCCGTTTGCTCGGTTCTCCGAGACCTTCGAGGTCAGTGGAGGAGTGCAGCTCGAATCGGCGGTGTTCCTCGGTCGGTGGCGTGGCAGACATCTCTACGATGCAGCCGCGCCTCGGCAGCAGGTTTGCGTTGAACGAGTTGACCGTCGGCTCCTTCTCGATGTCGCGCAGCGTGTCGACGAACGGCCTACTCAGATGCACTTCGTCGAGGATGACGAGGCAGTCGTTGCCGGCGAGGCCCGCATGGATTGGCCGCATGCCGTGGCT
Source organism: Acidimicrobiia bacterium (assembly GCA_022826045.1). GTDB lineage: Bacteria > Actinomycetota > Acidimicrobiia > Acidimicrobiales > Poriferisodalaceae > Poriferisodalis. Next base: position 62,412 of record JAJDVQ010000013.1, read on the forward strand.
GGTCCCGTAGCCGCGGAACAGCAGCTTGGAGCCGAACTGGTCGACGGTGGACACCATCACCCAGGGTTGGTCGGGCCGCAGTGCCCAGTCGTTGTCGATCGGGACGCCACCACGCAGGGCGGACACGCCGATCGGATTTGTGAGTTCATCGACGATGTCGTTCAGTGCGGAGCGCATCCGGCTGAGGACGCCGGTGTGAGCGGCCCGGATCGAGTCGCTGATCTTCTGTGCGCGCTCGTAGACCTGATCGACCACGATGCGGCGGTCGATCACGAACACGACCCGGCGCGGAAAGGTCTCCGGACGGGCTGCGAGCGTGAACACCGCAGTGTCGAGGACTGCCGTCTTGCCAGCGCCGGTCGGCAGATCGATGACATCGGGCCATCGCCCCTCAGCGAGCACCTGGCCCGTCAGGCGCTCCTGCCACGGGTAGGGCTCATAGCCGTGCACCGACTCGAAGTAGTCAGCGAATTCGTCCGCGGACAGAGACTCAGCGCCCATCGCTGACCGACCGTTCGCCAGAACTGCCCGACGACACATCCCATTCAGGGATCGGGCGCATCAAGCCCAGGCCGACGAACCGGCCAGAACCCATCACCAACGGGCCCTCAACCTCTTCGGCGAATCGCACGGCGGCGTGCACCAAACGACGACGCACGCCCTCGCCACGACGCGTGCCTTGTACAAAGGCCGGATAGGCAGCCGCACCGCGAACGCCAGTGATCAGCGGATCGAACGAGACCGCGACGGCCTCCGGTTCGGGCAGACCGATATGGACGCACGACTGTCGCACTTGCGCTTCGGCTGCAGCCCACGCCTTGGCTCTTGCGCTCGGCGAACCACGAGCAAGCCGGCCGGGATTCTTCGGCAGCGCGATCGGTGTCACGCTCGCCCAGCTGCGAGACGCCCGTGCCCACGTTCCGCTCCGCAGACTCGAGAGTTCGAATGGAGGCTGCTTGCGCTGAAGGTCGATCACATTGCCCCCGGCCAGCGTCAGCCGGCAGAGACCAGGTGGCTCGGATTGCTCCCAGCGACCAATGGCGCGGTAGGCGGCGCGGGCCGCGAGTTCGTCAAGCCCATCGGGGAGCAGCACTGCCAATCCCATGACCCGGCCGTCGGCATGGGCATGGCCGACATTGGGAAGGGACACGAAGGCGACATGAGGGTCACGGCTCGGCGAACCGCTGGGCAGATGACCGCTCAGCCCTTCCGGCAGAGGGTCCTCGGCATGGTGGAACACCGCTCCACGCAGCGTCTCAACCAGCTCGACAGTGCGCGTCACCGGCAACCCGCGCTTGCCGGCCGGAATCTCGAACACGACTAAGTCGCCCGCGATGTCGGGGCGCGACGCGGGCTTCGCTTCGTCATCTTCGCTGCGAACCTGCCCGTAGCGAACGCCCAAGAACGGCAGCGCACGGGGACGCACCCCCCCGTGCCGGGAGTGGGCACGCTCCAACGCGTCAAGCTGGCCACGCTGAGTGCACCTCAGCACCATCGGCCCCTCCCCGGGCTTCAACGTCGGCTCCGGCGCAGAATCGACAAGCCGGCACGACACCAACGACGACGAATGCCCAAGTCGCGTCACACGGCTCAGCAGCGCATCAAGCGCCGCTGCAAGACCAGGATCAGGAGACTCGTCCCATGAGAAGGTCACACACGAGCAGTCGGGCGTGACAGACGGAAACTGACGCTCCTGCTTGCCCCGCCCTTCCGGCAGGAGCGCTTCGGCAGCTTTCGGATTGGTCGAACCAACCGCCTCAACAAGTGAAGCCACATAGCGTTCCTTGTCGATCTTGTCTCGCAACCGCTCGACGGCGGGCGTTACCTCTCCTTCCAAGGCCTCGAGCAGCTGATCGTGCCCGTCTTGAAGATCAGCAAGTCGACCAGCGCGGCGTCGATACTGCGCCCCAGCAATGACCGACGCATCGTTCACGGGAACGAAGTGACTGACCGGGCGACGAACCGAGACACTGTCGGGACGAGATGCCGTGATCGCGGGTGCTTTCTGGCGCTCCAGCCACTCGAGGGCGGCCCGCTCACTCGCGTCGGCGGCATCAGCATCGGCCCACGCCGCCACGAGCGCCGAGAACAAGCGAGCCGGGTGCGGCGGCCATTCGTGCTGTTGACGGTCGTGGTGTGCCGTCGCGACATACCGACCGGTCAACAGCGTGACCTCGACGGTAATCACGCGGCCTCCGTCACATCCTCACGTGCCGACACCTCGCGGCTGCGCCGGAGCAACTCGACAAGCTTCGGTGCCGGCACCAGCCGGATTTCATCCGTCGCCCAGCCAAGTCCCGCCGCTGCCGCTTCGCGTGCCGCCCGCTCAACCAACTCGGCACTCGTAGCGCGGCCGATGCCGACGGCCTGAGGTTCGGAGCCATCGCGCAATACAAGTTCCGCTGACAACGGGTGCACAGGCACCAGCAAGCAACGCGAGCGCAGGTCAAGATCCATCTCGTAGCTGTATGCGATCGCGGCGACGCCGAGCGCTGCCACCGCAGCTCGTGCGGCTACGGCAGCTTCCCGGCTCGCATTGGCGAACTTGAGTCGACGCAGCGCCGCGAACGAGATCACCGTGGTCTGCCGGGCAGACGAGATGGTCACACCACCGGCGAGCCCATCGATCGAGGGCGCGATGTTGCCGTGATTGATCTTGGACGGCTGCCCTGCCGTTCCGCTCTCAGAACCCCGCGACGCGGGCTCAGGCTTCCCGCCTTTGAGCTGAACAGCGTCGTGTGACTCGAACGTCCAGACTTGCCCGGGATCGCTGTGGTTATACGCGATCTGGTCTGCTGGCAGCTTCTCGATCTGCAACGGGTCGATCCTGCTCCTGACCTTGGTTCCGATCTTCGCATCCAGCCCGACTACCTCAGACACGTACGCACGCTGGAACTTGGCGCCAAGACCGCCCTTGGGTCCCGTCGAGTCCCACTGCCCGAAGAGCAACCCAGTGGGGGCATACCGGAACATCGCAGCCGCGTTGCGAGGCTGAGCATCGGTGATCGCCTTGCCGATGTCCGAAAGACGGAACAAGGTGCCGTCAAGCAAGCTGTCACGAAAGATCGCGTCCGCCAACCGATGCGGAGCTTCAAGCACCGTCAGGCGTCCGAGGTCGTTGACTCCCTCTTCACCCGAGAAATCAACGAAGGGAACCGGGAACGCGAGCTCATCAGCCTCCCAGCCCTCCAGCAACGCAAGCTCGGCGCGGTTCGCCTGCGACGCCACCGAATCCAATAGCACAGTGGTCGACACCCGGTCACCAATCTGGCGCTCCTCGACGGCGTACTTGTGCTCGGCCGTGTTTGGGACGTCGTAAGTCGGCGGGAAGACTTTGCCTCCCTCGCCATCCGTCGGCTGCAAGCGCAAGATCGAGCGCAGCGCGACCGCCCCGCCCGACACAGCATCTCGCAACCTCTCATAGGTCAGTTCAGTCACGTCCGCTCCTTCGCGCTGTGCATCTTGTTCATTTCTCTGTGCTCTCTTCGCGAACGTAGTTTCACGGTGTTACATGAATGCGGATGGACACCCGTCCCGGTGATGCGCTGCTGCCGAGTAGTCCGGCTCACGGCCTCTGGCTCTGCCTCGGTGTCGATACTTGTGGCACCCCCTTCATACGGTTGTTCCCATGGAAACGGACAGCAGCGACCGGGTTGGCGGCGGCGACTCCCCGCCCCACATGCCACACATGAGGCTTCTGCTGGTGTCGGGGTGCGGGCCGACGCGGTAGCTGTGTCGGAACTGCCCGACGCAGCGCTGCATCGCCGGCTGGCCGAGGCCGGCCCGGTCACGTCGGGCGGACCGTCGCTGCCTGGGCGTCTGTCTCACAAACGGCCGAACTCGCTGAATGGCGGCACCTCGACCAACTCTGTGCTCATCATCAACAGCGCGTCCGCGCGCACTGCGGAACTGCCGCACATGAGCGGCAAAGCCGTGCTCGTCGATCTGCGATTCCAGACGCATGCAGGGCCGGGCGCCCACGACCTGACAGCGAGCGCCGTAACCAGCGGGACCTTGCTCCACCGCCGAGTCGTACCCGCCATGTCATCGTCAGGCATGACGATGGCCTGAGCGCCCAGACCGGCAGCACTGCCGCGCCAACACCATGCCCATGGCGAGCGTGAGATGGCTCAAAAACCATTCGAGTGCACCGAGCCGGTGACTGTACGTTCGAGGCGCGTCGCGAGACGAGCGGCGGGAGAGCGCATGGCTACCATTCAGACTGTGCCGGAGCAGCCCGCTGCAACAGACACGGCCAGCGAGACAGACAGCCCCGACAGTGCGGCCGAATCCCGAGTGCCGACGAGCGGGAGCGACGACGGCAGGGGCAGCACGCAACCGGCCGCGACTGCCGACCATCGCACCAGTAGGCGCCATCCCTTCCTCCGCCAGACGGCAGCAATCACGATCATCGCCGCGCTGATCGCGTCCATGACGCTCGCTGCCGTCACGGCGTTCAACACGCTCCGCTCCGACATCCTCTCCGTGCGGACCGAACTGCGAGACGAGATCAGGTCGGCGGAAACCGGTCTGCGGGACGAGATTGCTGCGGTGCGAACCGGCTTGCGAGCCGAGATCGGATCTCTGCGGACCGAACTGCACGACTTCCGAACCGAGGTCAGTGCGGTGCTGCTCGATCATGCCGAACGTCTCGCGCGCATCGAAGCCCTGCTCCTGAACGGCACCATCGACTCGAGCCAGCAGTCCTGAGCACCAGCCACAAGGACCGCTCCATAGGACGGACGTCGTCGAGATGGTGCCCGATTCCGCCTCGGTGCCGATACTTGTGACACCCCCGTCATACGGTTGTTCTCATGAAAACGGACAACGACGACCGGGTTGGCGGCGGCGACTCCTGCGCTCAGCGCGCCGCACATGAGGCGTCTGCCGGCGTCGAGATGCGGGCCGAAGCGGCAGCAGTGTCGGAGCTGTCCGACGCGGCGCTGCGTCGTCGGCTGGCCGAGAGATCGGCCCCATCGCCGCAGGCGCACGGGTGCTGCCGACGATCTTCAATCACGCAACCGGCGACGGGTGGCAGCACGGCCCCGAGAGCACCCCCAGCTTGAATGCCGGGCCGAATCTGCGGGTTGCCCGCTCAGGCACTCCAGAGACGATCTGCCGGCACGACACCAATGCGATCTTCCAAGCGGTAGCTCATTTCGCCCGTGCAAATGACGAAGCCCGCAAGGAAGCTGTCGCCCAAGGTGGTGCGTAACGCGCGCAGACCGCTCGCATCGCTACGGCCGACGCGGGCTGCAGCCTTGACCTCGAAGGCGACCACTGATCCATCGACGCGCTCGACGACAAGATCGGCTTCTTGGCCATCGTGAGTCCGCCAATGACCCACGGACGCGATGTCCTCAGTCCACGACGCTTGCTTGAGCAGTTCACCGACGATGAACGTTTCGAAGAGGTGGCCGAACTCCACCTGCGCCGCCGGATCAGGCCTCGCTAAGCGTTCGGCAGAGACACCCATCAGTCGCGCAGCCAAGCCGCTGTCGAGCACATGCACCTTCGGCGATGTGCCCGTGCGTGCCCGCAGCGTCCTGCCCCATGCTGGCAGCCGACGAATGAAGAAGAGGGCTTCGAGCAGCTTCGTATACGTCTCGGTCGTGGCGGCCTTCAGGCCGACGGCGCTGCCGGCTCGTGCCATGTTCAGCACCTGTGCCGTTTGCCCTGCGAGACGTCTGAGCAAAGCCGGCAAGAGCTCACCGTGGCGGACACTCGTCAGGTCTCGGATGTCCCGCTCCAGTGACATCCGGACATAGTCGTCGAACCACCGGCGGCGGCCTTCGGGGGTTCGAGCGATGGCAAGCGGCATGCCTCCGGTGCAGAGCCGTTGGATGTAGTCGGCGCGAGTGCATTTCGACTGGACCGGCGACCTGAGCGACTCGGGATCGCTCAGTGCAGTCCCCAAGAAGTCCTCGGCGTGCGCCGTCATCTCACCCTGCGAGAACGGCAGCACATCGACAATGTGAATACGACCGGTCAACGCTTGCGCTGCGGTCGGCAGGGCATCGAATCTCGTTGAGCCGGTGATGACGAACCGCCCTGGCACAAGGTTCCGGTTCAGTTCAGCCTTGATGACATCGAGAACCACAGGTGCCTTCTGGAATTCGTCGATGCACACGGGTGCGGGTCCCGAAACGAAGGCTGCAGGATCGGATGACACTGCGTCACGTACTGCTGGCCGGTCGAGATCGATCACCTGGACACCGTGGCGACGGGCGATCTCGGCGAGCAGAGTCGACTTGCCCACCGTGCGCGGTCCCTGCAATGCCACTACCGGCTCGTCGCGCAGCCTGTTCAGCACGTTTGCGGCTATGCGCCGATGTACGAGTTGCATCATGTTGGCATCGTAACTTGAATCTGGGGATTTGGAGATAGTTTTTCTGGGGATTTGGAGACCCAGATTTTGGGGATCACGAGGCGATCTGTCCAAGGATCTAGAGGCACGAAACCAGAGAATCCGAAGAGGCATCATCAATGCGTCACGTACCCAGCCAAACGGCAGCAATCACGATCATCGCCGCGCTGATCGCGTCCATGACACTGGCAGCCGTCACAGCATCCAACACGCTCCGCTCCGACATCGTCTCCGTACGGACCGGACTGCGAAACCAGATCAGCTCGGTGGAAACCGGTCTGCGAGACGAGATCGGGTCGCTGCGGACCGAACTGCATGACTTCCGAACCGAGGTCGGTGCGGTGCTGCTCGATCATGCCGAACGTCTCTCGCGCATCGAAGCCCTGCTCTTGAACGGCACCATCGGCTCGAGCCAGCAGTCCTGAGCACTGGCCCCAGCCCTGCTCCGGTGGGCTCGTATTCGTACTGAATGCGGCAACGTCCGGACCCCAACATTCACATTCTCGATGATAAGATTGAGAAAATGAATACATCAGCGTCGGCGCTGGTGCCGCTGTTCAGATCAGATCAGCAGCTGCGCATTCTCGGTGTCCTCTTCGGCGGCACCGGGGATGAGCTCACTGTGGGAGAACTCGCCGTGCGCGCCGACGTTGCGCAAGCCACCGCGAGCCGCGAGGTCGCTCGTCTCGAACAGCACGACCTCGTGAAGACGCGGGCTCTGGGCCGCAACCGGCTGGTGCGCCCCAACTGGAGCCTGCCGTGGGCGCCGGAACTGCGCTCGATCCTGTTGCAGACCGTCGGCGTGCTGGGGCGCCTGGGCGAAGCGCTCAGCGGGCTGGAAGGAGTCGACGAAGCGTTTGTGTTCGGATCGTGGGCCGCACGCTTCGAAGGCGAGCCAGGCCCGTTTCCGAACGATGTCGATGTCGTCGCAGTCGGCGACGTGCCGCTGCGGTCGGTTCGCAGAAAATGCCGTGAGGTCGAGCAGCACCTGCGAGTAGGCATCAATCCTGTTGTGATCGACGCTGAAACTTGGAGTGCTCCAGAAGCGGAGCCCTTCGTCACTCACATCCGGGAGCAGCCGCTGGTGCCGATCTCACTCGATGCAGGCCCCGATGGCTGACTGGCTGGCGGAGGCGATTGCAACCGGAGACGTGGAGCGAGTGCCGGCGAACATGGGTGCGGCCGATGAGCGCTCACGGCCGGGGCACCAAGCCGGCAAATCACGAAAAAGGCACATAGCCCGTAACACCCTGAGTCAGACCCAGGCCTCGACCGCCGACCCCAACGTCATGGCTGTAACACTCCCTTTGTACGGTTGTTCTCATGGCAACGGACAGCGACGGCCGAGTTGGCGGGGACGGCGCCCCTGCCGCGGATGCCCCGCATGAGGCACCTGCGGGTGTCGAGGTGCGGGCCGATGCGGTGGCGGTGTCTGCGCTGTCTGATGCTGCGTTGCATCGCCGGCTGGCCGAGATCGGGCGGGCAACGTCGGCGTTGGCGGCGCTGCGCAGCGAGACGCTGCGGGAGCTGACGCGCCGTACCGACGTTGCGACGGCCGAACAGACAGCCAAGGACACACTGAGAATCCCGGGGCGGGCTGCGCGCAGCGAAGTGAAGCTCAGCGTGGCGCTCGGCGACCTCGACGCGACCCGCAGCGGCCTCGAGAAAGGCGCTATTCCCGACGGGCACGCTCAGCTGATCGCCCGCGCGTCGACCGAGGGGCCTATCGACGAGGCATGGCTCGCCGAGCGGGCACAGCGCGAGGGGTACGACCAGTTCCGCCGCACCGTCGCCCGCCACCAGGCCGAGGCGAGCAGCGACGACGGCGCCTCGCTGCTGGAGCGCCAGCGCCAGGCTCGCTCAGGGAAGATCTTCACCAGCCGGCACGACGGCATGGTGGTGCTCAATGCCCAGTTCGACCCCGTCACCGGCGCCCGACTGGCGACCGTGATTGCCGCGGCCGAACGGCGTCTCTACAGCAACGAAGACCCCAAGTCACGGCCGTCGCACACCCAGCGCACCGCAGACGCGATCGCAACGCTGATGCTCGAACCCGACACCGCGCGTCCCGCAGGCACCTCACTGCTGGTGGTGGCCGACTACGACGCCGTGAACCACCGGCTCGTCAACGCCCGCCTGTCAGACGGCACACCCATCCCCATCGGTGAGATCGGCCGCATCGCCGCCGACGCACGAGTGCTGCCGGCGATCTTCAACCACGCAACCGGCGACCTGCGCATGGGCCGCAGCCGCCGCACCGCCACCGAACTGCAGCGTGCCGCGCTCGCACTGCGTGACCAGGGCTGCATCGGCTGCGACGTGTCGCCCGACTACTGCCGAGCGCACCACATCATCGAATGGCAGCACGGCGGCCGAACCGACTACGACAACCTCGTGCTGGTCTGCAACGACTGCCACCACAAGATCCACGACCACGGCCACACCGTCGAACGAGTGCCTGGCACCGGCCGTCACGAACTGCGCTCTCCCGCAACGCCACCGTCGACGGGTGACAGCACGGCCCCAAGAGCACCGCCCGCCTGAGCGCCGGGGCGGCGAGGCGAGGGTCTGTCCCCGCCATTCCAGGTCAGCTGCGAGGCAACCCGACAAGCCGGGAAGTCTGGCCTTGCCCCTGTCGTCAGCGTTCCGCGCTCAGGCTCGATTCCGCGGGCCTCGTTGCAGCACGTTGAGCAGGTGCTCGGCGTGGCATGTCAGAAGTGTGAGGCGGCAGGTCTTCGGTTCGCGGGTGCCAGCGTGGTGCAGGTAGGTCACACGCAGGGCCGTGCTGCCGGCGCCGCCGAGCAGGCGATTGCTGCGCAGGCCCTTGTGCCACCAGCCGCCGAACTCCCAGAACGGATCCACTTCGACGATCTCTGCGCTTACGACTGCTCGGGCATCTACGCGCTGACCGCGGAATGGCCGCACACGGGCCGCGAAGCCATCACCGTCGATCTGCAGTTCCAAGCGCATACGGCTGAACATCCACGACGCAGCTGCGAACGACATGACCAGCGGGACCGTGACCCACAACCGGGCTGTACCCGTCAGGTCATCGTCGGGGACGGCGGTGACGAGCGTGCCCAGCCCTGCCGCCATCACCAGCAGCGCCACTACGAATATCTGCTGTGCGCGCCGGCTCTTGCCGTCGAACCGCTCCACGATCTCGCTCGGCACCGCCTACAACGCTTCGAGTCGAGCGACCCAGCCGTCGAAGCGGGGACACGCTTCCCGGATACTCGCGAGGCCGATCGCCTTGGCAATCGCCGGGCCGTGAAGCCGCTTCTCGTACCTCATTCGGTGGTCTTTGAAACAGCGCTCGACCCGCTTGCTCGGGGCGGTTGTGGCACCGTCGTTGATGTCCTCCGGTGTTCCGTGGCCACCAGCGATCTGTCCGAGGGTTTCAAGCGCCGAGGCCGGCAGTCCCGCGATGACGCCGAACGAACTCGGGTCCGAGAAGAGCAACGCCTCAAGCTCATACTGCTGGACGTAGGCGAACTGCGGGGTGACACGAGGCTCTCGCCGGCTGTGGTTGCCGATTGCCGCGTCGATCCGTGCCGTGAGGTCGTCAATCGTCTCGCCCGGCTGTGGTCGGCCAAAACCGTAGAAATCCACCAATGAGGTCACGGCGTCGTAGTTCCAGGACAGCATCGCCATATGCGGCGCAAGCCGGTCAACGCTGATCTTGCCACCACGACCCCACGGCTTGATCGGATCCACCAAAATGCCTTGGTCAGCGAGGTGCGGCGACAACAGCTGCTTGACGAACTCTTCCTCGGTCTCGCCCTCGACAGCGATAGCCACCCGCTTCACGGACGACCGCCGAGCAGGTTCATCTGCCAGAGTTCTCCAGCCGTGTAGTTCTCGTCAAGCCAGCGCACATAGTCCGCTCGGTCCAAGCGGCGCACCATCGTCTCCGATTTCTTCAATTCCATCACGACGATCTCGCTGAGATCGAATACATCGACAAGCAACGGCGATTGGGTTGCCACGATTACCTGACACTGGCCTGCGAGGGCTTCGATCATCGATCCGATCAGCGAGACAGCCGCAGGATGCAGGCCGAGTTCTGGCTCATCGAGGACCATCACCTTGGGCAGCATGTCGGGTGGAAGATTGAGAAGCGTGATCAACGCGAAGAACCGCAGCGACCCATCCGAGGTCAGATGGGCGCCGAGGGTCTTGTCCCATTCCGCTGCGCGCCATCTCAAGATCGCTTTGCCGTTCCGTTCCTCAAGGAGAAATTGATCAAAGTTGGGCAGGATGCGTCGAATGTTGCATTGGACCCACTCGTAGTGATCCGGGTACTCGTCCAAGAGGCGAAGAAGCACAGCGGCCAAGTTGCCGCCGTCGGAGCGCAGCAAGCGGTTGTCGCTCGCGTCCCATGGCCGCTTCATGGGGGCGCCGAGGGAGGTGTCGTGGAACTGAAAGGTGTGGCAATCCCTCAGCAGGTTGCAGACCACACGCGCCGTCGTGGGATTCACATCTGACATGCGACCCTTGGCAGCCTCATCAATCCTCGCTTCAGTGTGACCGCTGCCCGCCGAGATCCATTTGGCCAAGCCCGGCCCTCTTTTCGGATCGCTGAATCGCCAACGCTCGTCGCTGAAGATGAAGCGATCGGGAGCGCCGTAGGACAGCGAGATCGAGTACTCGTTCAGCCCCTTCGAAGTCGAGAGGCGAACATCGGCATCCATCCGCGGCGTCACTTTGTTCCCCATGAACAGCTGGTCGCCGGCACCGCCGTATTGGTTGACGAACTGCTCAAGGCGACCTGACCGCAGCATCCAACCCAACATCTCAAAGAAGCGAACGAAGTTTGACTTGCCCGAACCATTCGCGCCGATGAGAACCGTCACGCCGCCCAGTCCGTCCAACTCAACGTCGGCGAGCGAACGAAATCCTCGAATCGCGACCGACTCAAGAGTCGCCGATGAATGCGACGCCGCCGTCCGGACCTGCGCCAGCTCTTCCCATTGGGGTTCGTCAACCATCAGGCACTCGACACCTCATTGACCGGGAGCTGTCGATGGGCTCGTCCAACTCTGCGGCAACCGGATGCTTCTTGATCCTACGGTGCCACCCGGGACGCGACGGGTTCGGAGGCGCAGCAACGGCACGGGCGACGACTCAAGTTGGGGAATTGGAGGCCGTTGCTTTGGGGATTTGGAGGCATCAACTCCAAGGATGCTGACGCTGGCGCCCGTTCGGGGCCTCAGATGCCGACGCGGATCTGCAGGTTGCGGGGGCCTCGGATCTGCGAGCCGCCCCATTCGGCGCTGCGGCCGTCGGCGTCGGTGGCGAGCTCGAAGTTGGGGAAGCGTGCGAGCCACTCTTCGAGCGCGACCTTGAGCTCCATGCGGGCCAGGTTCGAGCCCAGGCAGCGATGGATGCCGATGCCGAAGGCGACGTGCCGGTTGTGGGCTCGATCGATGAGAACCTCATCGGGACGGTCGAACATGGCGGGGTCGCGGTTGCTCGCACCGAAGGGCAGGTACACCTTGTCGCCCTTGGGGACCGGGCAGCCGCTGATCTCGGCCTCGTCGGTGGCGCTGATCCGGGCCATGGTCACCGGCGCGTAGGCCCGCAGGAATTCCTCGATGGCCGAATCGAGCAGTTCCGGCTCGGCCAGCAGTCGCTCGCGGTCGTCGGGATGGGTCGCCAGGTGCAGCAGGCTGGCCGATATCGAGCTCCACGTGGTGTCGATGCCGGCCAGCAGCAGCAGGAAACCGACACCGGTGATGTGGCGATTGGTGAGCGGGTCGCCGTTCGGCAGCCGCATGTCGATCAGCTTCGAGGGAAGATCATCTGCACGTTCCTCGCGGCGAGCGTCGACGAGGTCGCCGAAGTACTTCAGCACTTCGCGGGTCGCAAGGGCTCGGTGGTCGTGCTCCTCGGGTGTGGCCTGCAGCACGGCGACAGCCCAGCGGGTGAACATCGGCTCGTCCGATTCGGGCAGGCCCAGGATGCGGGCGATCACCCGCACCGGGATGTACTTGGAGAAGGCGTCGGCCGCGTCGACTACCCCGGAACCGCCGCGGTCCGCCCCCGTCTCGGCCGCGATGACGTCGAGGCGCTCGCGGGCGATGCTGCGCGTCACCTCGACGAGGTCCTCCACTGCCCTGGGCGAGAAGAACGGCAGCAGCATCCGGCGGGCGTCGGCATGGAATGGCGGATCGGAGGTGATCGGCGGGGCCGAGATGAACGACGCACCCTCAGGCGTCTGCGCCACCGAGCTGTCGCGTGAGCTGAAGTTGTCGGTGTCGTAGGCCACCGCCGCGATGTCGTCCCAGGTGGTGGGCATCCACCCGCCGCCGTTCCGGTCGCTGTGCGCGACAGGGCACTCGGTGCGCAGTTGGTCCCAGACCACTGACGGGTCCGCTATGTACTCGTCGCTGAAGATGTCGAAGTCACGCTCGACGTCCACACGATCGGCCTCGGTCGTCGTGCTCACGGCAAGCCCCCCTCACCTGAGGCTCGGCAGGTCCCAGACGCTGCCAGCGTAGGCCAGGCGCCCAGCAGAGGCCGCGTGCGCGTCATGAGCAGTGTCATGAGCTTGAGCAGTGTCATGAGCTATCGACATACATCAGTGCATGGAGAGCGCTCTAGTCTGCCGGTATGTCACTCCCGCGACCAGCCCAACCGCGTCTGGAACCCTTGGAGTGGGCCGCCGAGCTCGCACGCGAGGCGATGAAATCCTCGCCGGCCAACGTGGTGAACATGCGGGCGACGATGGCCCACAACCGCCTCGTCTCCAAGGCCATGGGCATGTTCTCCCAGACCATCCTGCTGAAATTCGAAGGCGACCTCACACGGCGCGACGTGGAGATCGCCGTGCTGCGAACTTGCTGGAATTGCAGCTCGGAGTACACGTTCGGCCAGCACGGTCTCGTGGCGCTCGTCGACGGCGTGACCGAGGCCGAGCTCTACGACGCGACCCGTCCCGTAGCACAAGGTCACTGGACGCCCGCCGAGGCCGCCATGCTCCAGCTCGTCGACGATCTGTGCGCCGACGACTGCGTGTCCGACGCGGCTTGGGCCGCAGCGTCGCAGCACTACAGCGCCGCCGACATGTGCCAGCTGCTCGCCGTGTCGGGCTGCTACCGCATGGTGTGCGGCTTCAACAACAGCGCCGGCGTGCAACTCGAAGAAGGCGTGCCCGGCTGGCCGATGCCACCCGCAGCATCCCCGTCCTGAGTCGGCCGGCCCGCACTGCCCGAAACTCGCCCGTTTTCCGTCGCCGCACCGCCCGAAACACACCGGTCCTCCGCCGCCCGCGGGCCCTCGCAGCCATGCGTCGGGGGGCGCGCAGCTAGCGTCCGCGCCATGAATTCCGACGCGGGAGACGCGGGAACCGCCGGAGGGACTGAAGGCACCAGCGAACCCGAACCGGTGGTGCTCTACGACGAAGTCGACACGGTCGCGTTCATCACGCTGAACCGGCCGGAGCGCATGAACACCCTCACCGAGAGCGTCATTGCCGGTGTGGCAGACGGCATCGACCGGGCGACGGCGTCGCGCAACGTCCGCTCGATCGTGCTCCGTGGCAACGGCCCCACGCTCACAGCCGGCTACGACCTGAATCCAGGCGGCGGCACCCCGACCGCGTCAGGGCAGGCCTCAAGCGGCGGGACGCACGACGAGCTGTACGACTCATGGGGCAGTCCGTACAGCGCCCCCGGCCCCAAGCCGCGAGAAGGCGCCTGGGACCCGGTGCGCGACTGGCAGTTCATGGGCCACAACGTGAAGCGGTTCATGAAGATCTGGGAGTGCCCCAAGCCCGTGCTGGGCCAGATCCACGGCTGGGCGATCGGCGGGGCCACCGACATGATCCTGTGCTGCGACCTGCTGTTCATGGCCGACGACGCCCACATCGGCTACGCCCCGTCGCGCATCTACGGCACGCCCACCACGATGATGTGGGTATACCGGCTGGGCCTCGAGCACGCCAAGCAGTTCCTGCTGTCGGGCGATGCCATCGACGCCGACACCGCCCACCGCATCGGTCTCGTCGCCTACGTGCACCCGCCCGACGAACTCGGCGAGCGGGTCGAGGCGTTCGCCCGGCGGCTCGCTCACATCCCCGCCAACCAGCTCGCGCTCAACAAGCTGCTGATCAACCAGGCCTACGAGAACATGGGCCTGCGCACCAGCCAGCTTCTGGGCACATTCTTCGACGGCGTGACCCGCCATACCGAAGAGGCCTACCGCTGGGTGGAGGACTTCGAGACGAAGGGCTTCCGCCAGGTGATCGCTGAGCGCGACACACCCCACGGCGACTACGGCGAGCGGCCCCGACCGAACGAGCAGCGGATTCCCAAGCGCCGCATCGACAACCGATGACCGTACGCAGCGCTGCGAGCCGCAGCAGGGCCACACGGCTGCCGATCGGCAGGGCGGCACTAGCGTTCGTGCGATGGCAGAGGGCACCACGCTGGTACTGCTGCACGGGCTCGGCGCCAACCGCCACGTGTGGGACGGCGTGGCCAAGCTGTGGAAGGGCGACGTATACGCGCCCGACATCCGCGGACACGGCGAGGCGCCGTGGAGCGCTCCGTACTCGTTCGGGGCGATGGCGGCTGACGTCGCGGAGGTGCTGAATCGTGACTGCAGCGGGGTCCACTACGCCGTCGTGGGGCACTCAATGGGAGGCGCAGTGGGGCTGGCACTGGCGTCCGGCTGGTTCGGGGCACCTCCCGCCGGGGCCGCGACCGTCGGTGTGAAGCTGCGCTGGTCCGACGAGGAGTTGTCCCGCATACCGGACCTTGCCGCACGGCCGCCACGGGAGTTTCCCGACCGTGCCGGCGCCGTCGAGTGGTTCATGAAGCTCGCGGGCCTGCACGGCGTGCTCGCCGGCGACGACGCCCGCATCGCAGCGACCATCGAGGCGGGCGTGACCGGCCCGCTGCATCACGACGCCGAGCGGCGCGTCGCGGACGGCAGGGAACCGGCGCGCACCGACCCGCCCGAACCCCCAGAACCGCCAGAACCGCCAGAACCGCCAGAACCGCTGGACCAGTCCAGTCTGCCGCCAGCCTGGCGCACCGCCCAGGACCCGGCCACCATCGAAGTCGGCCCGCCCGACATGGCGGGTCTGCTCGCCGCAGCGAAGTGCCCAGTCTCCATGGCCATCGGCGAGCGCGACCCGCTGGTCGCAGCCGACCATCACGGCGATCTTGCCGCAGCAGCGGCAGCCAATCCGCTGGCGGCCGGTGTGACTGCGCCGCATGTATTCGGCGGCCTCGGCCACAACGCGATGGTCGAAGACCCCCACGCAGTCGCCGACTGGCTCACGAAGCTGCCAGGCTTCGCCGACGCCCGCTGACCGTCGGGCCGGCCCAGGCCCAAGGCCAGAGCCGGGCGGCCGATTCTGCCCTCGTCGACCGGGGGGCCGGGGCTCAGGGCCAGAGCCGGGCGGCTCAACCCTCTTCGAGCGGCAGCTCTCCGGAGATCTTCACGCACTCGCCGCCGTCGATGTCCATCACGTGACCGGTCATCCACGAGCCGGCAGCCGACAGGAACAGCGCAGCTTCGCCGATGTCGGACGGCTCGCCGAGCCGCTTGAGCGGCAGCTGGTCGGCGATCATCTTCCCGCGGGGCCCGTCCCACAGCACCCGAGCGAAGTCAGTGCGGATCAGCCCCGGCGCGATGCAGTTCACCCGCACCTTCGGCCCCATCTCCGCCGCAAGCTGGCGGGTCATGTGCATGAGCGCGTCCTTGAACATGCAGTAGACGCCCAGCGCCTCAGACGTGTGATGCCCGCCCACCGACGCGATATTGATGACCGAGCCACCGTGGGCGCCCATCCACTTGTCCCACGCCACCTGCGACCACTGCAGCGGTGCGCGCAGGTTCACCTCATACGTCTTGTCGAGCCGGGGGATGTCGCAGTCCATCATCGGGCCCGCCCACGGGTTCGTGGCCGCGTTGTTGACCAGGATGTCCAGCGACCCGTAGCGCTCGATCGTGCCGTCCATCACCCGCTCGGCCTCGTCGAGATGCCCGATGTGCGAAGCGATGTAGCTCACCTCGCCGCTGGCCGTCTCGGCCAGATCGGCCACTGCCGCCTCGCACTTGTCGGCCTTGCGGCTGGTGATCATCACATTCGCGCCCGCATCGGCGAACGACTTTGCGATGCCCTTGCCGATGCCGGCCGAGCCGCCGGTCACCAGCGCCGTCTTGCCGTCCAGTCGCAATTCCATGGTGAACTCCCTAGCTCTTGCCGATCTGGTTCCACGGGCCGCCGTCGGAACGCGGTTCACGCGGCAGCCCGAGCACCCGGTCGCCGACGATGTTGCGCTGCACCTCCGACGTGCCGGCGTAGATCGTCCCGGGCCTGGCGCCCATGAACGTCTGGACCCACGACAGCGACGAGAACTCCGCTCCCACGGCGTCGGTGTTGATGCCGTTCGCCGCAGGATGACCGCTGGGCGCCGTCGCCTCCATGCCGAGCAGATCCAGCGAGAACTCGGTGACCCAGTGGTGGTACTCGCTCCACAGGAGCTTGTGCAGCGACGACTCGGGCCCAGGTGCGTTGCCGGCCAGCACGTTGGTGACGTTTCGCTGGCCCATCCACTTCATGATCTCGACCTTGGTGTGGGCCCGCGCAAGATCTTGGCGTACGAGCGGGTCGTCGTTGGCGCCCCGCTCCAATGCAACCGCAGTGATGCGGTCAAGCTCATCGCGGAAGCGGAGCGCGTCGGTGGTGGCGCCATGGCCTCGCTCGAAGCCCAGCAGCACGTTCGCCACCCGCCAGCCGTCGTTCACGTCGCCGACCACGTTCTCCTTCGCCGTCTTGGCGTCGGTGAAGAACACCTCGTTGAAGTCGTGCCGGTTGTTGATGTTGATGATCGGGCGCATCTCCACACCGGGCTGGTCCACCGGCACCAGCAGGAAGGAGATGCCGCGGTGCTTGGCCTCGGTGGGGTTGGTGCGGCACAGCACGAAGATCCAGTTGGCGGTGTGGCCGCTGGAGGTCCAGATCTTCTGGCCGTTGATCACCCACTCGTCGCCGTCGAGCACGGCGCGCGTGCCCAGGTTGGCGAGGTCGGAGCCGCTGTCGGGCTCGCTGTAGCCCTGGCACCAGCGATGCTCGCCCGAGATGATCTTGGGCAGGAAGTGGCGCTTCTGCTCCTCGGTGCCGCACTCGATGATGGCGTTGCCGACCATCGTGATGCTGAAGCCGTCGTTGTTGCCGCCGGTGGGGACCCCGGCCTTGGCGAACTCCTCGGCCAGCACGACACGCTCGACTTCGCTGAGCCCGGCGCCGCCGTACTCGACCGGCCACGAGACGGCCAGCAGCTGATTCTCCGACAGCAGCGTCCGCCACTCATCGGTGAAGCGGTCGGCGGCCTCTTCGTCGAGGGCGCCCATGCCGGACCAGTTCGAGGGCAGGTGCTCTGCCAGGAAGGCCTGGATCTTCTCCCGGTAGTCCTCGGCCTCGTCGGTGTAGGTCGGATCCATGGGCGCGCTCCCCTGCTTGGCTGACAGCTCAGCTCGTCGCTGAGTCTGCCACGCGACAGGGTGGTTGGCTCAGGGCCGATACCCGCTGCGCTGGTCGCTCCGGCGCCGGCCTACGGCCGGCAGCCGCCGTGCTGGTCGCTCCGGTCCCGGCCTACGGCCGGTAGCCGAAGGTAGACGGCCCGTGCCGGAGGGCGCGGCGGGCGAGGTCCACCCACTCGCACAGCACCGGGCGGGTGTCGCGCGGGTCGATGATCTCCTCGATCTCGAAGAACTCGGCCGAGCGGTGCGGCGAGCGCACGCTGTTGAGCCGCTCACGGATCTCTTCGAGCAGCTCGTCGGGCGTGTCGCTGTCGGCCAGGTCCTGCTTGTAGGCCACCTCGAGGCCGCCTTCGATGGGCAGCGAGCCCCAGTCACCCGAGGGCCATGCCACCCGGAAGCTGCGGGCGCCCGGCTGGTTGTTGGCCGCGCCGGCGACGCCGAATGCCTTGCGGACGACCACACAGGCGAACGGGGCGGTGAGCTGTCCCAGTGCGGCGAGGGCAGCCGATCCGAAGCGGATCGTCCCGCTCTCCTCGGATTCCTTGCCGATCAGGAAGCCCGGGCAATCTGCCAGGTGCACCACGGGCAGGTGGAACGTGGAGGCAGTGTCGAGCAGGCGGATGAGCTTGCGGCAGCTGTCAGCTGTCCAGCCGCCGCCGTACACGTAGGGATCCTCGCCGAAGATCGCCACCGGCCACCCGTCGAGGCGTGCAAGTCCGGTGATGATCGAACGCCCCCAGCGACTGCCGATCTCGAAGAAGCTGCCCTGGTCGCAGACCGACTCGATGATCGAGCGCATCTTGTAGACGCGCCGTGGCTCACGCGGCACGATCGAGATCAGCTCCTCGTCGCGCCGCTGCGGGCTGTCGCCGCTCAGCACCCGCTCGGGCAGTTCGTCCACATTGGCAGGCAGGTACGACAGGAACCGGCGTGCCCGCTCGAACGCCTCGTCCTCGCTGTCCACCACGTCGTCAATTGCGCCGTTGGCCGTGTGGATGTCTGCGTGGCCGAGTTCTTCCTTGCCGTGATCGCCCAGCGACGCCTGCTCGACGAGTGCCGGCCCGGCAATCATCATCTGGGCGGTGTCGCGCACGATGACCGAGTAGTGCGCAGTGGCCACCCGGGCGGCGCCGATGCCCGCCACCGAGCCCAGCGCCAGCGACACCGATGGGGCGACCGAGAGGTGATTCACGATGACGTCCCAGCCCCGCAGTTCGGGGATGTAGGTGCGGCCCGCCATCTCGATGGATTTGACCGAGCCGCCGCCGCCCATGCCGTCCACCAGGCGGATGTGCGGCAGCCGCATCTCGTACGCCATTGACTCCGCCGCGTTGCGCTTCTCGGGGATGGTGGCGTCCGAGGAGCCGCCGCGCACGGTGAAGTCGTCGCCGGACAGGACCACAGGCCGATCGTCGATACGAGCAAGGCCGAAGATGAAGTTCGACGGCGTCAGGTGGACGAGATTGCCGTGATCGTCGTACTCGGCGACGCCGGCGGTCTTGCCGATCTCGTGGAACGAGCCCTTGTCCACCATGGCATCGATGCGCTCGCGCACCGTCATCTTGCCGAAGAAGTGCTGCCGCTCGACCTTGTCGGGCCCGCCCAGCGCCTCGGCAAACTCCTCGCGCCGACGCAGCTCTGCGATCTCGGGCTCCCAGCTCATGCAACCCCCGTTCTGGCGGCTCGCCCCGACGCAGCGAACCCGCACAAAGGGTACGGCTGCGCTCGGGGTGCCTGCCTGCCGAGCCCGACGGGCATCCCGCCCGCTTCAGCCAGCAGCGGGATCGACCAGCAGCTTGATCGCCGCGCCTGTCAGAAAATAATAGTATATTTAGATAATTTTCAATCTATTCTCTCAGCGATGTCAGCAGGTGAGCCGTACGTGTGGCTTCCCGGCCTCATCGAATTGAATGGAGACGAGGCGCTGGCGGTGTTGTACGCGCTCGACGTTGCAATCGCGAGAGCTCGAAGCGCACACGAAGAGCGGGTTGCAGAGGCCGCCAAATTGCTCATCACGCGTAAGCTCTGGGACGAGCTCGCGGACATTCTCGAAATGAACGGAGATCACGATGGCTAGACCCCCGACCATGCGACATCTCGTCGCTGAAGATGACCCCGTGCGAGCGGGGATCGCTGCGGAGCGGCTCGGCGTCGAGCTGTTCGACATCTACTGCATGATCGAGTGGGGCGAGATCATCGGGGGACCCGACCCGGACCGCCGCGTCGCCGTGCCGGCCGCCGAGATCGACCGTGTCATCGCCGTCGGCGGCGCCCCGAATTACGCCGAACTCTGGTGCAAGTACGGATCGGGCAAGAACTTTCCCGAGGCCGAGAGGCGGCGCCTGTCGGCGATGCACAAGTCACTTGCAGCCAGCGCCCTCGAGGCGCTGCCCAGCTAGCGCCGACCCAAGCCGAGCCAGCCGATCGGCAACACGTACAGATCATCGCCTTCGCATATCGTGCGCGTATGGAATTGAGACTTGACGGTCGCACAGCGCTGATCACCGGGGGCAGCCGCGGTCTGGGACGGGCGATGGCCGAGACGTTCGCTGCTGCGGGTGCCGCGGTGGCCGTGGTGGCCCGAGACCAGGCGGTGCTTGATGCGACGCTCGCAGCGCTCCGAGATGCGAACCCAGATGCCGCTCACACAGCGATTTCGGCCGATGTACGCGTGGCGGACGAGGTCTCCCGAGCTCACGCAGAAGCGGTGGAGGTCTGCGGGCCGGTGGACATCCTCGTCAACAACTCCGGGACGTCGCACGCCAAGCCGTTCCTGGACATCACCGACGACGACTGGCACGACGATCTCGACCTGAAGCTGTTCTCGGCGATCCGACTGTGCCGGCTCTGCATCCCGCACATGCGCAGTCAGGGCTGGGGGCGGATCATCAACTCGCTGAACGCCGAGGCCAAAGCGCCGAGGGCGCAGACGTGCCCGACCTCTGCGACCCGCGCCGCGGGCATGGCGATGACCAAGGCGCTCGCGTCGGAGTTCGCGACCGACGGCGTGCTCGTGAACGCGCTCAACACAGGCCTGCTCGTGACCCACCAGTGGCGGGCTCGCTGGGAGCGAATGCAGCCCGCCGAAACGTTCGAGGAGTACACCGCAGCGGTCGGCGAGCGGATTCCCATCGGCCGCATGGGCGACGCCCAGGAGTTCGCCAACTTGGCTCTGTTCCTCGCCAGCGACGCTGCCAGCTACGTCACTGGCGCCGCAATCAACATCGACGGCGGTCTGTGCCCCGTCGTATAGCCCCCTTGCAGGCAGGGGGTCGCGGGTTCGGGTCCGGTCAGTTCCGCCGGTTTGGGCGGGGTCGGGGGCGTTCGAGGTTCGTTTTCTGTTGGCTGATTGTCTATCGTGGTGGCTGTGAGTGTGCGTCGGCACATGCGAGGGAGGCTGGTGATGGTTGTTCGTAGTGTTCGGGCTGGGCTGAGGAGCCTCCCCCCCCCCCTGTTTGGTTCGGCTGGGCGGCCGGGGCGCGTGAGGCGTGCTTGGGGGCGGCGCGTTGCGGCTGTCGCGGTGCTGTGCGTCGCGGTCGTGGCGGTGGCGCCGGCTGAGCGGGCCGGGGCGCAGAGTGTCCCGAACGTGTGGTTTTCCATTTTGGGGACTTTCCCGGCGCTGGAGCCGTCAGAAATACGGGCGGCAAATTTCCAGGTCAACCAGGATCTGACCGCGCCGCTGACTGTCAGCTACACGATTGGCGGCACGGCGACTTGCGGGACGGACTACACCATCGCCGGCGCGGACTGCGCCCAAATGACCGGGACGTTCACCTTCCCGGCGGGCACGGAGAGGTTCTCCAATGTTCGGTTGCCGCTGACGATCCTGGCCGACGCGGTCCCCGACAACGGCGAGACCATCGTTTTGACCCTCGTCGACGGCGCCGGCTACAACCTGGGCTCGGGCACCGCGATAACGGCGATGATCGTTGAGAACTCCGGCCGGGCCGCGTTCCGGATCGGCGGCCTGCCCCAGGTGAACGGCACCCTGACGGGGCATCGGGTCTGCGACGACGCCGACGGCAACGGCACGGTCACCGGTTACCAGTGGCAGAGCAGAAGCAGTCCCGGAAGGGCTGCGTTCACCAATATCGCCGGCGCGACGTCCCAGAGCTACACCCTGACGCAGGCGGCCTCGGGCCATTACTTCCGGCTCCGTGTCGAGTACACCGACGGGAACAACGTCTCCACGCGGGTCTACTCGCCGATCGTCGGCCCGATCGGGCCGGTCGCGGCGGCGAACACGGTGGGGTTCGGCCGCGGCGGCTACAACGTGCGCGAGGGCGACCCGCTGGAGCCGACGCTGACCTTCGGCTCGCCCACGGCGCAGGAGCAGACCTTCGAGATCGTCTTCCAGACTTGCGACGCCGACCTGGGCAATGACGTCAGCGTGGATTACGCCGAACACAGCTCGTTTGTGCGCGACACCGATGTCTCCGCCGCGCACTCGGTGACGGTGCCCGCGGGCGTGACCAGCCACACCTTCAGCCTGCCCGTGCCGGCGGACGGCGAGATCGAGGGCTACGAGACCTTCGTCATGGGCTTCGGCGCGATCCCGGCCGGGATCACCA
>JAJDVQ010000026.1 GCA_022826045.1 Acidimicrobiia bacterium
CCGCCATGAAGGCCCTGCTGCCTTGTCGCCACCGCCAGACGCAAGAACCGCAGCAACCTCACCGGCAAGACCAACGGCTGGAAGACCATCCTGAACACACCGGCCGTCCACTACGGCGACCGCATCGCCGACCACATCCGACGGACACCACCACAGCCGGATACACAAAAAACCGGACAGTCCCCCATGCCGGTGCGGACGTCGCTCTGCGCCCGGCAGCAGGCCAGCCAGGCTGGGTGAGCGTAGACGTGACCGGCAATGTGTTCGGCCCGTTCAGCGCTCTGTGGCCCGGCCGTCTCGACACGGTGCACGCCTCCGCTTCTGGTCCAGTGGTGCTCAGCGCCATCGTTGCCCGAGACGATCCCGCGCCGGCATTCGGAGCACCCGCGGACTTGGCGGTCTGCTGATCTCAGTCGGCAGGCCGGGCTGCGCGGCAGACAGGGCGCACAGCGCTCGATACTTCGGCATAAGGCGATCGAGTCTTCGCCGTCTTGTGGGATGGGGCGCTGGGCTCGGCAGGGTCAGGCTATGTCGTGAGTATGCCGACACGTTTGGACAAGGTTGCAACCTTTTGGCAAACACTATAAGTAGCGCAGCGCTCTTCGTGCCGTTATCGTCGAGGCATGTTCTCAGCGGAACACATGCTCGGAGGCGACTTGGACGAGGCGGTGGCTGCTGCTGCTGAAGCGGTCCCCGATGTCGTCGCCGCGTTTGACCTCATGGTGCCGCTCGTCTCCACCGAGTGCAGCATCCCCGCGCTGAGGCGCTACTACACACTGGCCGATGCTGCTATCTGGACGCTGCTTGAGGGTGCCGATGTCGTCGCCGCCCCCGCTGGTGCCTCGCAACCCGACACGGCTCGCGGCAGGATCATCGGGCAGTTGATGCAACGCGACATACCTGTGCTTGTCTGGCTCGCGCCCACACCTGACGGAATCGGGTTCGTCAAGGTCGTCGTCGACCGGCTGCGCGGGCATCTTGGCGGGATCCCGAACCAGTGCGTGAGGACTCGCGACGGTATCGACGGGCACCACTTCGACTGGGTGCGTAAGGCGCTGGCGAGCGTGGAGCTCGAACGTGCCTACAGCGCACCGCTGCAACGTGCGATGGCGGTGCTCGACCTCTCGAGCGGTGAGGTCGCGGATGCGATGGGAGTGTCGCGCCAAGCGGTCGACAAGTGGTTGATCGGCGGGCCTCCATCTGACCGGATCGAGAAGATCGGCGCGCTCGCCGACATCGCCGACATCTTGCACTACCGGCTGCGGCCAGGAACGCCGCCGACCGCCGTGCGGATGCCATCAGAGGCATACGGAGACCGCAGCATGCTGCAGCTGTTCGCCGACGACGAGCACGCGTGGCTGCTCGACAGTGTCCGCCAGAGCTTTGACTTCGCCAGCGTGGCGTGACCGTGCGAACAGTCGAAATCGGCGAGCAGACGTATTTCCGCATCGCCGACGCACACTGGACCGATCCGCTCGACGCATCCCATGCGGCGAGGGGCACAGGGCAGCGATGGAATCCGCCTGGCATCCCGTGTCTCTATCTCAACGGGGATCGTCCGACCGTCGATGCCAACCTTCGCCGAGTCATCGGGCCGTACCCGTATGCACAGTTCCTCGACCCTGCGACTGCGCCCGTAGTGCTCGAGGTAGAGCTTCCTCCCGGTGTGGCGGCGGACGTCTACACCCCTCAAGGTGTGTCCGAGGTTGGACTGCCGTCGAGTTACCCGCTCGATCACAGCGGGAGCCTGGTTCCCCATCAGCGATGCCAAGCCGTCGGGCAAGCAGTTCTCGACGTGGGACTCGACGGAGTCGACTGCCGATCAGCAGCAACCGGAGGGGATCGGGAGCTTGCATGGTTCCCTCGTGACCGGCAGGCCACAGTGCTCACGAAGCACACATTCGACGACTGGCGCGACGCCTCCAGAACCGCCTCCTGAGCATCTCATCGACACCGGCCTTGGCTTGGCGGGCGCTGTCAGACTAGACAGGCCCAGACACGGGACAATACGGTCTGCCGACTACATCCGACGGACACCACCACAGCCGGATACACAAAAAACTGACAGTCCCCGTCACCGGGGAATGTTGTGAGTATGGAGGATCACAGTGTGAGTGCGATCAACGAGGCCCATGAATGGCGTCGACGCAGCCACAGACCAGCGAAGCAGAATCGTCACCAATCGGATCCGTCTTGGCGCTCTCGATCCAGTGCCTCACGCACAGCGGCCGACTTCTGCTCGGACATGGTCGCACGGACGGATTGGCTGCCGGGGCTGCCGGGATGCAGCGGGCAAGGCAAGTTGACGAGTCTGCGCCCACATGTGCCTGTTGGCGTTTTCGCCCCACACACCATCACTCTGGGGCGAATCCGCGTGGATGTTCTCGACGGTGACCTGCGTGGCTTGGCGGATTGCTGCCATGTTAGTTCGTTGAGCACTCCAACGGACCGCCTCTTGGCACCTCGATCCAGATCCGGCAACACAGATGATGCTCTGTCCACTGCGGATAGACCGTCGATTGTGTCACTGATTGCCGTCGGCACTCGTCGCAGGATGTTCTCTGCCCGTTCGACACATTCGGCGGCATCGAGTCGAAGCGATGAAGCGGTGCGCTCCCACGCCGAAAGACGGTCGCTCTTCCGCAAGGTGTAGTCCTTGCCAATTCGCATGGCGGTCCGCAGTTTCCACGCAGGTCGACCTTCGAGATACGGCAGATAGGAGATCACGTCGTACATCGGGGCGAGATCAACGCCTCTTCCTTCAAGCAGAACGCTGTAGTTCTTCGCGTGAGCGTCAGGAGCAGCGATCGCCCAATTGTAGATGAGGGCATCTCGGAATCTGCGAACGTCTCGATGTGAGTCACTTGACTCAGCCCAGAGCAAGTCGGAAACCTGCGAGGGTGAAGGACCGCCCTCCGATTGATATTTTCGGTCCGGTGCGATGCCGAGCGCTTGGCACAAGTCCTCCTGATGAACTCGCTGGAATGGTCCACCGACCATCGGTTGCCTTCGGTCGAATCTCGTGACCACCACAACTCGCTCATCTTCGAAGTACGCCAGCTCGGTGTGCGCAGCGTCGAGGCCCAGACGGCGGGCAGCCGTCAAGCACACATGCTCGACAACTTCAGCGTCGTCGTAGTCGTCGAGTCCGGGCTTGATGATGTGGGTCGTGGGGCGTTCACCGTGCGGCATCGCCCACTTGTCATCTTCTCGGCTGAGGGCGCATTTCGCCTGGGCCCCTCCCAAGCTGAATTGCCCAAAAATGATCTCCCCACCCCAAGTGCTCCAGTCTTGCCGTGCTTGGCGAACCCATGTAGCGATGTCGTGCTCCGATAGCTCGTGCGTCACGCTTGGGCGTTGCGGCAGTGCTGTTCCCGCAGGAACAAACTGGACAGCTCCGGCACAGTCGTGGCCGATGTCGGTGGCGAGCAGATTGATCGGCTCCGAGCTCGCTGCGCCGCTGCGGGCTGCCCACACTTCTCGTACCTGATGGTTATCCGGCAGCAGTCCGTCGATCCACTGTCCGACTTCGTAGGGGCGAAGCGACAAGGGCGTGCTGAGCGACAGAGGCGTGCCCTGTGCTGCCACGTACTTCTCGTCGTACACGAAGGTCGCGCTCCCGTTGGCGTCCGTGATCGTCCCCGCGAGCTTCCCGTGGATGAAGACGTCTAGGTCAGGCATCGTGCGCCACGTTCTTCCTGCGGGCAGGGATCGGGTTGAAGTCGATCTCGTATCCGACAGCCTTGAGAACTGCTGAGAGCGTGCTGACACGGATATCCCTAGTGCCGTTCTCAAGTGCTGAGATCGTCTCCCTCGAAACTCCGGATGCTTCTGCCACATCGGCCTGCTGCATGCCAGCGGATATGCGAGCGTCGGCCACTGAGCGCCCGATTCTCCGTGGCGAACGCATGCCGATATATGGGACAATGCCTGAGGTAGCCGGCTTCTCTGTGTTCATGACGCTCGAATCCCGCTAAGTGGAGCGAATGTGGCGATTTCGCCACACATTACATCATGTGGCACATTCGCAACATCCGATCCAGCGCCAGGCGTCGAGCGCTGCGGGTGATCAGACAGGCATGGCGCCTGGACACAGCAATGGGGCTCTTCGCGTTTTAGCGTGGGGTGAGGTCGTCGAGGAGGGTCCAGTCGGGTTTGCCTGCATACAGCAGGACTCGTGTGCGGTAGTGGTCGAAGTTGGTGATCCCGAGCGACACGCGCTTGATGAGCTTTGCGGGGTTGTTGGCTGCCTCGGTGGGTCCGTTGGTGACATGTGACCGGTGCCAGTTGGTGATGTCGGGTGCGCAGCGGCCGCTGATGCCGATGCTCCGACGGTCAGCGCCACTGCCAGCCCAGCAGTCAATAGTTTTCGCATCGGGTCCCTCTCCTTCTGTATGGCGTTGGCGAACGCCGCTGATGGCTGCGACACCCTGTGGTCTGGGGGTGCGGTAGGCCGCCCGGGGCTCGAACCCGGCACCTTGGGATTAAAAGTCCCCTGCTCTACCCGATGAGCTAGCGGCCCCACATCCGGAAGCACCGCTGCGGCGCTTCCGGCACTCGTCCCGAGGCTAGAGCGGGATGCACCGATCTGGTCCGGCCTCGCTGCCCTAGCCTTGCAGCGGTGCCCGACGAGATGTCCCCAGCCGAACCGCAGAACTCTGCAGAGTTCCTGACTGACGACGAGCTTGACGCCATCGAGGACGACCTCGCACGGGCAGAGCGAACCTTGAGCCTGCTTGCGGACGACGACATGGATCCGGCGGCTGCGTCTGACTGGATCGCTGCGCCCTCGGCACCCGACACCCAGGACGCGACGGGCGTGGCTACTCGATCATGAGGTCGATGTCACTCGCAACGAGCTCGACCCGGTTGCGCGGCGCCAGCTGATCCCAGCTCCAGTTCGCGTCCGCAGCGGCGCCGTCCAGCCAGAACCAGCGACCAGCGAGATTGGGCACGCGCTCGTCGCCGAGCCCGACACGCGCGTCGATCGTCTTCAGCACGCCCGCATGACCCACGAGCAGCACACGGCCGCAGACAGAGAGGTGGCGGCGCAGGGCTGGCAGCAGCCGACGAGCAATGCTCTCCTCTGACTCAAAGCCGGGCGGCCACCTCCGAGCAGCGACATCGCCCGGCCAGCCTTCGTCGATCTCGGCTCTGGTGAGACCCTCCCACGGACCCGCACTGCGCTCTCGCAACGACTCGTCGGCGGCCACTTCGCTGACGCCGAGATGCTTCGCGATGATCTCGGCCGTCCGGCGCGCTCGTTGCAGGTCGCTCGAGACAATCAGATCGAACGGCGGCAGATCGAAGGCATGCCGGGCGGTGTGCAGATCGTGACCGCGCATGGCGGGTGTGCGCCAGCTGTTGTCCGACTCGGCGAGCCGTCTCGCCAAGGCGTCAGCGGCGATCTCGGCCTGACGCTCGCCCAGACCCGTCAGCGGCGGATCGGCCTGCCCCTGCCAGCGCCCGCGCAGGTTCCATTCGGACTGCCCGTGGCGGACCGCCAGCAACTCTGAATGCGCCCTCACGGCACCCGACCGTAGCTGGCCTGACCAGCACAGATGGGTAGCATCGTGGCGATGCCCACCGTCACGATCCGCCTGTTCGCGGGGGCGCGCGAGGCGGCCGGCGTCGGCACCACGCAAACCGAGGCGTCATCGGTCGCGGATGCGCTGGATTGGGCCAAGGCGCATTTCGGCGAGGGTTTCAGCGCTGTGCTCGCAGCCAGTCGCGTCTGGCTGAACGGCGAGCCTGCCGATCCTGTGACGCCGTTGAGCGCCGGCGACGAGATCGCCGTCTTGCCGCCCGTGTCGGGCGGCTGAGCGGCGACCGCGGTGGGGTGAATCCTGCGTCGCCGCAGCCAGATCCGCCGCGGATTCTCTCGGCGGCGCTGTGGCTCGGACCGCCTGTTGCGAGGGGCGACGCCAGCATCACGGCAGGAGTGGTGTGGCTCGCCGCACTCATCGCTGCGCTGTGGGCGGGCGCCGCAGTGTTCGGCCTGGCAGTGTCGGCTGTCGCTGCACTCGGCGCCTGGCAGGCAGTGAGCGTGCGCAGCGGCAGCGATGGAGCCTCTCGGACGCGGGCATCTCAGAGCGGAGCCGCGGCTGCGGGAGGCGATACGCGTTATCGACTGCCGGCCGCTGTGCTTGCGGGCGCGGTCGGAATTGCCGGCGTCATTGACACCCGCTTGGCGGGCGCAGTGCTCGGTGCAGCTGCTGTCGCCAGCTTCATCGTGGCCTCCTCGTTGGGAGGCGGCCGTCCCGCGGGTGGTGCCGCGCGGCCTCAGCAGGCCGCTCCGCCGTCGGTGCTGGCGCGGGCGGGTCTGCTGGTGCGCTGCTGGATGCAGGTCGGCGTGACTGCGGCATGCGCGGCGGCAGTGGCCCGGTACTCGACGGGAGCGGCCCTCGTACTGGTAGGTGCAGCGGCCTGTTACGACGCCGGTGCCTACGTCACCGCGGCCGACCGTCGACCGGGATTGCGAGGCCCCGTCGCGGGAGCAGTCGCGGCGGCCGCGGCCGTCTTCGCGCTGACCGGCGTGAGCGTGCCGCCCTTCGCGCCGTCTGACGTCATGCGGTACGGCGCACTTGCCGCACTCACCCTGCCGCTGGGACCCGCGTTGGCCCGTTGCATCATTGCCCCCGAGGCTCGACCTAGCGTGCGACGCGCCGATGCGCAGGCCACTGCCCGGGCCTCCGGCGATCCGGCTGGGCGCGGGCATCGCACAGCGCTCGCACGGTCGCGACTGGGGGCGCCCTGGGCCGTGCGCAGACTCGATTCGCTCAGCATCACTGCGCCCGCCTGGATGTGGGGGTTGGGATTGCTGGTCATCTGAGCGTTCTCAGCGATCTAGATCGGTCGTGATGGGGCGACAGATCGTGGGTGTGCGGCGATCTGCGTAGCGTTGTCGGCTGTGGCCCGCACCGCACCGGATGACCCCCGACGCGATCCCGCCAGCCTGCGTGCGGCGCGCGACCCTCTCGGCGTCTCATCGGTTGCGGTGCTGTGCATGCACACCTCGCCGTTGCATCAGCCGGGCAGCGGCGACGGAGGCGGCTTGAACGTCTACGTACGCGAGCTGACCGCCGCGCTCGCGCACCACGGTGTGAGCTGCGAAGTCTTCACCAGGCGCACCGAGCGCTCACAGCCCGAGACCGTCGACGTCGAGCCCGGCGTGCGCGTCACCCACGTCGACGCAGGGGGGCCGTCACTCGCCAAGGACGATCTTCCCGCCGCCGCCGCAGCCTTCGCAGATCGCGTCGGCGAGCACTTGGTTCGACGGCCCGTCGATGCCATCCACGCGCACTACTGGCTGAGCGGCTTGGCCGGCCACGATTTGAAGCACCGTCTGGACATCCCGCTGGCAGTCACGTTCCACACGCTGGGTCGCGTCAAGACCAGCACCGGCGATCTCGAGCCGCGCCGCCGCGGTGACGCGGAGCAGCACATCATCGATTGCGCGGATGCCGTATTCACCTCCGGTGACGCGGAAGCAGCCTTGCTGGGTTCGCTCTACGACCTGCCGCCGGAGCGGGTTCACCAGTTGACGCCGGGCGTGGACCGGGCGATGTTCGCACCGGGTCAGCGTCACGCGGCGCGCGCAGCCATCGGTCTTCCGCCTGGGCCGGTCCTGCTGTTCGTCGGCCGTCTCCAGCCGCTCAAAGGCGCCGAGCTGGCCGTCGAGACCCTCGCAGCGACCAGGGCGAGCACCCCGGCGGGCAGAGATGCCCAGCTCGTCATCGTTGGCGGTCC
Organism: Acidimicrobiia bacterium; assembly: GCA_022826045.1. Lineage (GTDB taxonomy): Bacteria > Actinomycetota > Acidimicrobiia > Acidimicrobiales > Poriferisodalaceae > Poriferisodalis. The sequence continues at coordinate 7,750 of JAJDVQ010000026.1, forward strand.
GAGCGGACCCGACGGCGACGCCACGCTGGCCCGGCTGAGGTCGATGACCGAGGAGCTGGGAGTTGCCGGTTGCGTGCGGTTCGTCGATCCGCTCCCGCACCACCTGCTGTCCACCTACTACCGGGCGGCCGACGTCTGTCTCGTGCCGAGCCGCTCGGAGTCGTTCGGCCTCGTTGCCTTGGAAGCAGCAGCCTGCGGGACGCCCGTCGTGGCCTCCGATGTCGGAGGCTTGCGTGACAATGTGGACGAAGGCCGGACCGGGTATCTCGTGACGGGCCGCAACAGCGACGCGTACGCCCGACGGGTCTCCGACATCCTGAGCGATCCGCTGTTGGCGCTCCGGCTGGGAGATGCAGGCTCGCAACGCGCGGAACGCTTCAGCTGGCCGGCCAGCGCCGCAGCGGCACTCGACGCGTTGGACGCTGCCGCGCGTCGTGAGCTCGTCGTCTGCGTATGAGCCGCATGCCTGCGCTCAGATGACATGCCGCCCAGCCACAGACGCCGAACTCGACCGGCTGGAGGCGCGTATGGACGCATGGCTGGCTGAGTGGGCCAGCTCGCAGGAATCCGGCGCGCCCGACGACCGCCCGCTGCTGCTCGACGTGACACGTGACGACGAGGTGCCCCGCCGCTGGTACGTGCGCCTGGCAGGGGATTCCCGTGATGTCATCGCCGTATGGCTGACGCTGCGCCAGCGCACGCTCGCTTACGAGTCCTACGTGCTGCCAGCACCGCCGCAACGAGCGCTGGAGGTGGCTGACTTCGTCCTGCGCCGCAACTACTCGCTGGTCGGCGCGCAGTACAGCACCGGACCCGAGGACGCCCTGTTCCTGACCGGCGAGATCGGGACGCACTTCGTCGACGAGGACGAGTTGGACCGGATCGTGGGCTCGCTGTGGGCCTATATCGAACGGGACTTCTCGACGCTGCTGCGGCTGGGTTTCTCCCAGCAGCAGTGAAATCGTTTGACTGTTCTCAGTAAGTTCTGATTGATTCTGTGCTCGCCGGGGCATTCGACGGCAGGCATGCAGGGACGTGCCCCGTTCTCAGCGAATGCCCCGGCACCACCAGATAGGTGGGACGTCGGGTGAGGAGTCTGGAGCGATCCAGTGCGGCGTGCCTCCGAGATTCCCCCGCAGCGGGCGAATTCCCCGCAGCGGCCCGGATGCGGTCCAGTACCGTGACGCGCATGGCATCTGGGGTCGAACTGCTGATCGTGGGCGGCGGGAAGATGGGCGAGGCGCTCCTGGGCGGGTTGCTGGGGGCCGGCCGCCCCGCGGAGAGCATCGGCGTGACCGAGCCCATCGCTGCTCGTCGAGATGAGCTGGCGAGCCGCTACGGCGTCTCGACTTCGGATCATGTCGTCGCGTCGGCCGGCGCCATCTTGGCTACCAAGCCCGACGTCATCGGGTCGGTTGCGGCGGAGGTCGCAGCCGCAGGCACCGAGCGGATCCTGTCGATTGCCGCTGGGGTGACCCTGGCAACACTCGACGGCGCGGCAGGCGCCGGCACGCCGATCGTGCGCGCGATGCCCAACACGCCGGCCCTCGTCTCCCAAGGCGCCGCAGCGATCTGCGGCAACAGCGACGCCACCGACGCCGACCTCGCGTGGGCAGAGGAGATCCTGGGATCGGTGGGTCGTGTCGTGCGAGTCCCCGAGCACCTCATGGATGCCGTGACGGGACTGTCCGGCTCGGGGCCCGCCTACGTCTTCCTCGTGGCCGAAGCGCTCATCGAGGCGGGCGTGCTCATGGGCCTCGCTCGGCCCGTGGCGTCCGAGCTGGCCAACCAGACGCTGCTGGGCGCTGCGACGCTGCTCGCCGACGGTCGGCTGCCGGCCGCGCTCCGCGCCGACGTGACCTCGCCGGGCGGCACCACCGCAGCCGGTCTGCGCGAGCTCGAGCGCCACGGCGTGCGGGCGGCCTTCGCTGCCGCAGTCGAGGCAGCAACGCGCCGGTCCACCGAGCTCGGCGCTTCGTGACCGAAGGCGAGCCCCGATTCGCAGCGGACCCGGCGCGGCGGACCGAGATGAGCGGGTTTGACACCGTCACGTGCCTGAGCGACCTGGGCGCCGCCGACGAGTCAGTGGGCCTCATCCACTCGATCATCCGCCAGGCAGCACCGCAGGCCACCGTGATCGACCTGTGCCACCACATCGATCCGCACGACACCCGCACCGCAGCGCTGATGCTCGTGCGCAGCGTGCCGCATCTCGCGCCCGGCGTGGTGCTGGCATCGGTGGGTCAGCGGCTGGATCGAGGGGCGATCGCCGTGTCTGTCGGGGAAGGACAGTCGATGCTGGTGGGCCCCGACAACGGGGTGCTGGCCGCGGCCGCGGCGGCCGTGGGCGGCGCGGATGCGGCAGTCCGCCTCGGCCCAGGCGAAGGCACTGCTGGCGGGCAGGCGCTGCACCCCGCGCGGGACGTGCTGGCGCCCGCTGCGGGCCGGCTGGCAGCGGGCGTGCCGCTCGAAGCGCTGGGCGAGCCGATCGATCCGACGCTGCTGCTGCCGTCCCTGGTTGCCGTTCCCCGCACGTCCGACGACGGATCGGTGACGGCGGAGGTCCTGTCGATCACCCGCTGGGGCACGGTGCAGCTCAACGTGGACCGCGAGGTGCTGGCCCCGCTCGGCGCCGTGCTGGTTGCGGAATGGACCTCGACAGCCGCCGCCGGCGTCGCGACGGAGCCGAATTCCCAGACGGTCCATCTCGCATCGCCGGGTTCGGCGCCAGCCGCCGGCTTGGCACTGTCCGATGATCCCTACGGCCTGCTGGAGCTCACGGTCGCCGGCGGGAGTGCGTCGCACCTCGGCTTTGCCGCGGGCACCGAGGTGCGATTGCGCCGGGCGACATGAGCCTGCGCACGGCGATCGTGCTCGGCGCGCTCGCGGCCCTCATCCTGATTGCGGCGACGATCAGGCTGGTCTTCTTCTTCGCCTGAGCGGCCGAGCGAACATTGCCCCGCGACGTTGGGCAGAACGCGTGGAAACCGGGTGCTGCATCAGCGAGACTGTGCGGGTCGCATTCCCGAACCCTGGGTAATCCACTTGTCCATCGTTGTCATGGGCGTGAGCCATCGCAGCGCGCCGCTCGAATTGCTGGAGCGCTGCACGGTTGCCGCCGCCGACGTGCCGAAACGACTGAGCGATCTCGCCTCCTGCGAGCACGTCAGCGAGGCGGTCGTCGTCTCCACCTGCAACCGCACCGAGGCGTACGTCTTCGCCGAGAAATTCCATGCTGCGTTCGGCGAGCTGCGCGACTTCTTCTGCACCCTGTCGGGGGCTGCGCCCGCGGAGCTGTCCGACCATCTCTACGTGCACTACGACGACGCCGCGGCGCACCACCTGTTCCGGGTGGCCAGCGGCCTCGAATCGGCGGTGCTCGGAGAGCACGAGATCTTGGGCCAAGTTCGCACTGCGTGGGACGTGGCCCGTGCTGAGGGCACCGTCGGCGCAGTGCTGAATCAGCTCTTCCGCCATGGCATCAGCACCGGAAAGCGCGCTCGCACGGAGACTGGGATCGCACGCGGCACCGCATCGATCAGCCACGCAGCGGTCCACATGGCGGTCACCCACCTCGGATCGCTGTCAGATCGCCACGTGCTGGTGGTGGGCGCCGGCGAGATGGCCGACGGCATGGTCGTTGCGCTCGCAGCAGCCGGCCCTGCGTCGGTGCAGGTCGCGAACCGCACGCCGTCGCACGCCGAGGCGCTGGCCGCTCGTGTCGGCGGCCGTCATCTGCCGCTGGGCAGCCTCGAGGACGCGCTCGTCGAGGTCGACTTGCTGCTGACGTCGACGGGCGCCAGCTCGGTCATCGTCGACCACGCCAGCGTGGGAGAGGTCATCGCACGTCGTGCCGGGCGCCCGCTGCTGATCGTGGACATTGCGGTGCCGCGCGACGTCGATCCGGCAGTTGCCCGTATCGCCGGCGTCACCCTGCTCGACATGGACGACCTGGCCCGCTTTGCTCATGCAGGCGAAGCCAGCAGGCAGGCTGAGGTTGCAGCGGTCGAGTCGATCCTGGCTGACGAGACGGAACGTTTCTCGACTGAGCGCACCGCCCGCCAGATGGCACCGCTGATCGAATCGCTGCGCGGCAGGGCCGAGGCGATGCGCCAGAACGAAGTCGAGCGGGCGCTTGCGGCCAATCCCCAGCTTGACGATGACGCGCACGAGGCGCTCGAGCTGGCAACGAAGGCCTTCGTGAACAAGCTGCTGCATCAGCCCACGGTGGCGATGCGCTCCGCCGCGGGCAAGGCCAAGGGCGACCGGCTCGCCGACTCGGTACGCGACCTGTTCGACCTGTAGATCGCGATTGCGTGAGGATCGCGACACGATCGAGCCCGCTGGCAACCTGGCAAGCGCGCGCCGTACAGGCGGCGCTGGCAGCGGCCGGATGGTCCGGATCGCCCATCGAGCTGGTGCCGGTGTCCACCTCCGGTGACCAGGACCTGTCCACGCCGATCTCGCAGATGTCCGGTCGGGGGGTGTTCGTGACCGAAGTGCAGGCGGCGGTGCTCGATGGACGCGCAGACCTGGCGGTGCACAGCGCCAAGGACATGCGCTCTGAGCCGACCCCGGGACTGGAACTTGCGGGCTGTCTCGCGAGAGGCGATGCAGGCGACGCGCTCGTCGGGCTGGCGCTCGGCGAAGTCCCCCGCGGCGGCGCCGTGGCGACCGGCTCGCAGCGTCGCCAGTGCCAGCTCGCGGCCATGCGCCCGGATCTGCGCTTTGTCGGCCTGCGCGGCAACATGGCCCGTCGCATTGGCGCGGCCGACAATCCTGATATCGACGCAGCGGTCGTGGCGGCGGCGGCGCTGGAGCGTCTCGGGGAATCCCATCGCATCGCGCAGCGCTTCAGCCCAGACGAGTTGGTGCCGCAGGTCGGTCAAGGCGCCATCGCGATCGAGCATCGCGCCGATGACGCAGACGTTGCCGTTGCAGTCGGCGCCATCGCCGACGCCGTGACGACACGGTGCGTCCGAGCCGAGCGCGCCTTTCTGCGGACGCTCGGCGGCGGTTGCGATCTGCCCACCGGGGCTCACGCCACTGTCGACGCCGATGGGCGCGTGCAGATGACGGCACTGCTGGCGACACCCGACGGCAGCACAATCGAGCGCACCTCGGGCACTGGTGCCGATGGAGACGCGCTCGGCATCGCCCTGGCGCGTGAGCTGATCGCTCGCACCGGCGGCGCATATGGCTGACAGCCGTTCCGACCCGCTCGTCGGCAAGACCGTCGTCATCACGCGTGCGTCGCACCAGGCCGCTTCGCTGGCGGCGGCGCTGCATGAGCGAGGGGCGACGGTGGTTGTGGCGCCCGCGATTGCGGTGGTGCCGCCGCTCGACGGCGGACAGCCGCTCGACGACGCGCTGCTGCGGCTCGAGCAGTACAGCTGGGTCGCGTTCACCTCCTCGAACGCCGTGGCAGCCACCTTCGCTCGCGCGGACCGGCGCGGTGTGCGCCGCCGCTTCGCCCGCATCCGCACCGCGGCCGTCGGTCCGACGACGGCCGCCCGCGTCGAGGCCGAGATCAACCGCCCGGTCACGCTGGTGCCGGAACGACATGATGCTGCCGGGCTCGCCTCGGCGTTCCCCGAACCCGGCCCCGGCGACTGGTGTTTCGTGCCCCAGTCGGCACAGGCCCGCCCCGAGCTCGTCGACGGCCTGCGCGCTCGCGGCTGGAGCGTCGATGCCGTGAACGCGTACCGCACCGTCACGCCCACGCTGTCCGATCATCTGGCCGCTGATGTGTCCCACGCGGATGCCGTGGTATTCGCCTCGCCCTCCGCCGTGCGCGGCCATCTGTCGCAGCTCGGCGGCGATCCCCTCACGGGCAAAGTGGTGTGCATCGGTCGCACCACCGCGGCGGCCTGCCGTGAAGCCGAGGTTCCGGTCGCCGCAGTTGCCGACGGCCCCACCGACGCAGGTCTCGTCGAGGCCGTCGTTGCCGTAGTGCATGGCTGATGCAGTCCCCGGTGGGACGGCGACCAAAGGACGCGTGGGTCCCGCTTCGGCTCGCGGCTGGCCCCATAGTCCGACGATGACTGCTCGCAGAGGCGTGGCCTACGCTGCGAGGCCGTGACCGGGCCGAACACGACGAACGCCGAACTGTTCGAGGCTGCGCGCGGGGTGATTCCCGGTGGCGTCAATTCGCCTGTGCGTGCGTTCGGCTCGGTCGGCGGCACGCCGTACTTCGTTGCGCGAGCCGAAGGGCCGTACGTCTTCGACGTTGAAGGCCGCCGGTATGCGGATTTCGTGCAGTCCTACGGGGCGATCATCTTGGGTCACGCCCATCCTGCGATCACCGAGGCCATAGCCAAAGCTGCAGCCGACGGCACGTCCTACGGAGCCCCCACCGAACGCGAGGTAGCGCTGGCTGAGCGCATCGCGAACGCCGCGCCGGGAGTCGAGCAGGTGCGCTTGGTCAGCAGCGGCACCGAAGCGACGATGACCGCGGTGCGGCTCGCGCGCGGCTTCACCGGACGGCCGCAGATCGTCAAGTTCGCCGGCTGCTATCACGGCCATGCAGATGCGCTGCTGGCAGAGGGCGGCAGCGGAGTCGCCACGCTCGGTCTGTCGGGCTCAGCCGGGGTCCCGCCCAGCGCCGTGGCCGACACGATCGTTGCGCCCTGCAACATCGTGCCGGAACTCGACGATCAGGTGGCCGCGGTCGTGGTGGAACCAGTGGCGGCGAATATGGGGCTCGTCCCGCCGGCGCCGGGCTTCCTGGCGGGCTTGCGGCATGCCTGCACCGAAGCGGGAGCACTGCTGATCTTCGACGAGGTCATCACCGGCTTCCGCTTGGGCCTGGGAGGCGCGGCAGAGCGTTTCGGCGTCACGCCGGACATCTCCTGTTTCGGCAAGGTGATCGGCGGCGGACTGCCCATCGGCGCGCTCGGCGCCCGACGAGAGATCATGGAGACGCTGGCGCCGACCGGTCCGGTGTACCAAGCCGGGACGCTGTCGGGCAATCCGCTCGCGACAGCAGCAGGCCTCGCTGCGCTGGACCTGCTGACGCCCGCCGCGTACGGCGAGCTCGAGGCTCGCGCCAGCCAGTTCGCCGACGGCCTGCATGATGTGCTGGCCACCGCAGGCTTCGATGCCGTCGTCACCCAGGTCGGCACTCTCGTGGGCCTGTACTGCGGCCCGGCAGCCGAAGCCGGCTGGGCTCCGGTCGACTACGACGACGCCCGCTCCACCGACGAGCAGGCCTACGCACGCCTGCACGCCGAGCTGCTCCGCCGTGGCGTGGCCTTCGCCCCCGGTGCCTACGAGGCGATCTTCGTCGGCCTCGCCCACACCCCCGACATCATCGACGAATCCCTGACCGCCATCGCCGCCGCCTCAACTGCGATCACATAGCCAGCAGCCCCCGGGCACAGTCACCGCCCGACTGCGTGCTCTCGCATCGCGGTCGTCTGACGGCTCAGACGTCAATCGCTCGGTGGAGTCGGCTGATGTTGGGCCAGGTCTTCTTGCCAGACGCGGCGGGCGAAGTGGTTCGCGGGGATGATGTCGATGCCGTCGTGAGTACGGCGCGGCCGCTCTTCGAGGCAGACCAGCATTCGGGTGCTCAGCTCAGGATGCTCCTCGGCCAGCGTGCGCAGGCCTCGCAGATGGCGTGCGGTGACCGTGGTGGCGGCTTTGGCTTCGACCGCAATGCGCATGTCTCCCACGATGAAGTCCACCTCGATGCCGCTGGGAAGCCGCCAGTAGCTGAGTTCTTCGCCGGTCTCGTGGTACGCCGTCATCGCGCACAGCTCGTGGAACACCCAGTTCTCGAACGCCTTGCCGTACGCGTCCGAGCCCCGTTCGACGGTGCCGCGGCGGGCGAGCCGATTGACCACGCCGACGTCTTCGAAGTACAGCTTGGGCGCCCCAGCCAGACGGCGCTTGGCCCGTCGGCGCCAGCGAGGCAGCCAACGGGCCAGCAGCGTGTCGGTGAGGATGCCGAAGTGCGCCTTCGCAGTCGGCCCCGAGACACCGCACTCCCGGGCGATGTTGGCGAAGCTGACGGGGTCGCCGTCGCTGAGCGCCGCGGCGTCGAGGAAGTCGGAGAACGCAGGCAGATTGCGCACCAAGCCCTCGGCAGCGATCTCCTGCCGCAGGTAGTCGGCGATGTAGGCATCCAGCAGGCGGTGGGGCCGTTCCGATTCGTACATGCGCGGCAGGTAGCCGTGATTGAGTATCCGGTCGAGGCTGAACGCGTCGCCGAGTTCGCCGGAAGTGAGGCCGCGGAGCTCGTAGCGAAGCGCTCGACCGCCGAGCAGGTTTGCCGCACCGTGGCGGACTTTTCGTGTGCTCGATCCGCACAGCGCAAAATGCAGCCCGTAGCGTTCGATGAGCCAATGCACCTCGTCGAGCAGTGTCGGCACCTTCTGGACTTCGTCGATGACCACCTGGAGGGTTGGGTCAGGGCCAGCGGCACTGGCCGCTTCGAGTTCTTGGCGCAGCCGCTCGGGTCGGGTGGCGTAACGGCGGAAGTCGTCGGCCTTGAGCAGATCCACCCACACGCCGTCGGGGTACTGCTGGCGCAGCAGGGTGCTCTTTCCCGCCTGCCGAGGCCCCCACAGAAAGAACGTCTCGGTACCCGGTGGGGGCAACGCCAGCTTCCGCTGATACATAAACTTTAGATTATCATGACAATCTGAAGCATCAATTTGGCCGACGCATAGCCACAGGTGTGCGTGCGGCAGTGCAGACGACGAGGCATCGCCCAAGCCGTGAACCTGCGTGAGCGACTCGCATAGCGTCGCCGGTCTCGGGGTTCCGATACCAGTCGTGCTTGGCACCGTGTCGAACCAAGATCGATCCGGTCGCACGGATCCGTCTGACCAGTTCGGCCCGCTTCACGCCAACGTGAGATCAGCGACGTGACGAACCCCAGGCAGTTCACCGCTCGTCAGGTCTGCGTGGAGATCGCGCAGGTGCTCCTCGAGGTCTTCCAACGTCGTGCCCTGCGTCCAGTAATCGGGGAATTCCTCGAGGTAGCCGAGCCACCACTCGTCCTCTTGCCAGTAGACGAACTTCGTGGTGCGCACGCCTGTATCTCCCTGCCGGCCATCTGCGTTGAACCTAGCGCCCGCGTGGAGATGGCCCCAAGAGGATTTGTTGGTGGCTGCCGGAGCGCTCAGGTGCGGTCTCGCCAGAGGCGCGCCATGCCGGAGGCCGCCCGGTAGACGCCGCGGGGTCCGAGCGGACCAGTGTTGCTCTGCAGCAGATCGGTCGAGACGCGCATCGCCAGGTCGCCCATGCGAGGCGAGCGGATCGCGAGCTGGGTCAGCTTGCGCATCAGCCCGGGGCGGCCCAGGGCGCGGGTCGTCAGGCGGCCCAGGTGGTGGTACCGCTCCCAGCGGCCGGTGAGCGCGGTCTCGTAGCCGCGCAGCATGAGGCCGTCATCCGCGTCGAGCGCCTGACCGATGACCTCCGCAGCCAGCCGGCCGGTTGCCAGCGCCGGCCCGATGCCGTCACCGTTCCACGGGTTGACGCTGCCCGATGCGTCGCCGACGACGACCCAATTCGGCCCTGAGCGGGGTCGCACCGAGCCCCCCATGGGCAGCCGACCGCCGACAGGTGGACTCGCCGGCCCAGCGGGGTCGATCTCCCAGCGGTCGGGGATCTGCCGGGACCACTGGTCGAAGAGGCCTTCCAAGGAGATGGCCTCGTTGCCGTAGTGATGGCTGAGCAGGCCGATGCCGACGTTGGCGGTGCCGTCGCCGACCGGGAACACCCAGCCGTATCCGGGCAGCTGCTCGCCTCCCGAATCGGTGAGGGCGAAGACCGACTCGATCCACGGCTCGGCGTGTCGCGGCGTGGGGTAGTACGCACGCATCGCCAAGCCCTGCGCGTAGGTGCGCGTCCGCACGGTGCCGAGCGCACGGCCGAAGCCCGAACGCGGCCCGTCGGCGATCACGATGTAGCGGGCGAGCGCGGTCAGCTCACTGCAACTGCCGTCATTGCCCTGGCGGGCAATCCCGTGGCAGCCGCGCAGGTGTCCATCGCTGATCAGCGGCGCGGTGACCTCGGTGCCGGTGAGGGTGCGCGCCCCGGCTGCCTGGGCGCGGGCGAACATGAGCGCGTCCAGCCGCGGTCGGCGGACGACCGCGCCGTAGCTGGGCCACTGAGCATCCTGCGGCCACAGCACCTCGAGGCTCTGGCCGTGCGCGGTGATGCGCAGCCCCCGGTGCAGATGCCAGCGCGCAGCGACCGGATCGCAGCCCATGGCGATGAGCTCGCCGACGGCGACCGGTGTGAGCGCATCACCGCACGCGCGCTCACGCGGGTGCGACGAGCGCTCGATGAGCAGCACATCACGTCCCTGCTGCGCGGACCAGTACGCGGCCGCGCAGCCGGCAGGGCCGCCGCCCACGACGAGCACATCGCATGAGAGCGTCTGCGTCACGATGTCGGTTCGGGATCGCGAGCGGCGTGACAGCAGGGCTGTCGCGCCCGCTTTCGGGCGCTAGTGGCCCCCGCCACCGCTCCCGCCAGTGACCGCGCCGCCCCCGCGGTCCTCCCACTCTGCGTCGCGTTCGGCGACGGCTTCGTCGCTGATGTCCTCGCCGCCGATCACCTCGCGCACGTATCGCGCGACCGAATAGAGCTGGTGGTCGTTGAGCACCTCGCCGAATGCAGGCATGTTGGAGCCTGTGTCGCCGGAGATGTGAGCACCGCCGGGCCGGTTCGGGTCGCCGTAGGGCTGCCCCAATCCGATGCCCTCGGAGCCCACGGCAATCCACTCGATGAACGCGTCGTCGAGGCTCGGGAACGTCAGCAGCACCTCGCCGTTCCACAGCGGCCGTCCCACACCGCCGCCGTCGCTGCCGGAGCCGTCGCCGACATGGCAGCTCGCGCAGCGCACCGCGTAGGTTGCCGCCCCCTCGTTGATGGCCGTGATCGGCTCGGGCGGCGGTTCGGTGAGCTTCACGTACACGAACGCCCACAGCGGCAGGCAGAACAGCACGGGCAGCACCCAGATCGGGATCCGGTGCCGCGTCTGCGCCGCGAGCACCCACTCCTGATCAGCAGGGGGCTCGGGCTCGACTTCGAGCAGAGCGGCCTCCTTGGCGGCAGCGATCATCTGCGCCTGCGAGGACCCCGCTGCTGCAGCTTCTGCTGACGCTGCGGCCGCCGGTGCCGCCGCACCGCCCTCGCCGCTGCCGTCGTCTTCGAGCACACCCAAGGCGATTCGACGCTGTCGCGAGCGCTCCAGCAGGTACTCGGGAACTTCGGTCACGGGTTCCTCCGCGGGGTTGCCCCCTGGGGGTCTGGCGTCGGCGCCTGGTTCGCAGGGCACGATACGCGCCCCGGCACACCGAGGCGCAAGTCTGCCATGCAGTCGCGCCGATGGCGCAGACTGCGTCACCCGATTGGGCATGAGCCGTCGTGGTGGCGACCGCACGCCTCCGTGCTAGAACATCACGCGCCATGGCCGGGGCGCCGGTAATCTTTGCCCCGGTCTTGCTGCCGCCGCCGCACCCGATGCATGATCGGATGCGTCGGCGATCAGCAGCCGGCAGTCGCCGACGGGAGAACGTGGGAGGAGCGCAGGAGTGGTCGCACTCGTCACATCGATCCTCGTCACAGGGCTGATGATCTACGGAGTGGTGTGGTACGGCAAGCGCCGTCCGTCCGACCGTCCCACGACGTGGGGCGAAGCCATGCTCGGCGCCGCCTACGTCTTCATGATCCTGCTCATGGTCTTCGGGGTCGTTCCCGACCGCTGGGTCCGTCTCACCGACAACGAGTGGGGCTGGTCCGTCGAGCGCTTCCTGGTGACGGAGGGGCAGTTCCTCACCTCGCCCATCACCTTTCCGCCGATGCGCATCGACCTCAAGAAGGTCAGCGACATGGTCGTCGTGATCGAGCACGTTGCTGCGCTGGTCGGCATGCCGGTGCTGTGGCTGTGGTGGCAGCGGCGCGACAAGGCCCAGCCGACTGCCGAGCCGACCTCGGATTACGGCCGTCCCCTCATCAAGGGAAACTGAGAGCGCGACCGGATGGCTTCGACCGACGCAAACCCCCCAATGCCCAAGTTCCGGGACGACTACGTCCTGCACCAGGTTGATGCCGGTTACCTCGACGCTGCTGTCAAGCCCAAGCAGTTCATCAACATCGACCAGTCCGAGTGCATCCAATGCGAGGGCTGCGTCGACATCTGCCCGTGGAAGTGCATCTGGTACGTCTCCACCGAAGCGGTCGACGAAGCCGTCGGCGTGGACCTGCCGGGGCTGGATCCCACCGACAACGCGATCTTCATCATCGACGACGACGTGTGCACCCGCTGCGCGCTGTGCGTCGACCGCTGCCCGACCGGTGTGATCACGCTGGGGCGGGTCAGCAATAATCCACCGCCGTCGGGCGATGTCCATGGCAGGACGCACACCCACGGCTACGCCTACGGGATGCGGCTGTAGTCCGGGCCCGATGCTTGCAGTGCTGCGACAGCGAAGGATCCGATCCACCTAGATCGAACAGATATGGCGAACACCCTCGAGTCTCCCAAGAGCAAGCCGAACCTGCCGCAGCGCATGCAGAACGCGCAGCAGCAGGCGGCCGATTGGATGCAGGACAGCCAGTTCTGGACATCGATCTTCCGACCGGGGTCGATCTTCCGCAAGGGCTACACCGACAGCCCGCGGAACCGCTCCTACGTCATCATGAACAGCGTCCTGTACCACCTTCACCCGGTGAAGGTGAAGCGGCACGCAGTCAAGGTCAGCTACACGCTGTGCCTCGGCGGGCTCAGCTTCTTCCTGTTCATCCTGCTGACCATCACCGGCATCTTCCTGATGTTCTTCTACCGGCCCACCGACACGGCCGCGTGGGCCGACATCGAGAGCCTCCACACGCAGGTCGCGTTCGGCCTGCTTGTGCGCAACATGCATCGATGGGCCGCGCACCTCATGGTGCTCACCGTGTTCCTGCACATGGCCCGGGTCTTCTACCACGGCGCCTACAAGGCGCCGAGAGAGTTCAACTGGGTCATCGGCGTGATCCTGCTGAAGCTGACGCTCTTGCTCAGCTTCACCGGCTACCTCTTGCCGTGGGATCAGTTGGCCCTGTGGGCGGTGACGGTGGGCACGAACATGATGGGCTTCACGCCCGTCTTCGGGTCCCAGGTCCGATTCGTGCTGCTGGGAAGCCAAGACATCGGATCAGAGACGCTCTTGCGCTGGTACGTACTGCACGTCTTGATGCTGCCGTTCGTGATCGTCATCTTCATGGCGATCCACTTCTGGAGAGTCAGAAAGGACGGCGGCATATCGGGACCCCTGTAAGTCCTTGGTGAACACAGGCCGATGAGTACACGCAGATGACTGAGATCCCCGAACACCTCCTGCGGCGCAGCGCCGAAGCCAGGGCTCGTGCCACGGGCGCGCCCGCGCCCGGCGAAGGCGACGCTCCTGCTGCTGCGCAGCCCGGTGACGACGACGGCGTCACGATCCCGCGCTCGCTGCTCGAGGCCAGCCAGCAGCCGGGCGGAGCGCCCGCTGTCGCTGGCATGGCGCCGTATGGAACGGCGCAGGCAGGATCAGCCGGCGCCGGCGGACCGGCTGCGGCCGGCGGCGGCGTGGCCACGACGCTCCCGCCATTGATGGCGGGACCGGCGGGCAACACTCACCGTCTGCTGACGGTCGTCAAGTCGGGTTCGATTCAAGACGTCAAGGCCTCCCCGGGCGACAAGGTTCACGTCTGGCCCCACCTGCTGGCCGCCGAGTTCACCGCAGCGCTGTTCATCACGGCCTTCACGCTGGTGTTCTCGCTGTTCATCAACGCGCCGCTGCTCGAGCTGGCCAACCACAACGAGACGCCCAACCCCTCCAAGGCGCCCTGGTACTTCCTGGGCTTGCAGGAACTGCTCACGATGTTCGACCCGATGATCGCGGGCGTGACGATTCCCGGCGTTGTGCTGGTGCTGCTGGGGTTTGCGCCCTACATCGACAAGAACCCGTCGCAGCGGCCCGAGGACCGCAAGTTCGCCATCTCCGTCCAGACGATCCACCTCATGTTCTGGGCGGTGCTGGTCATCATCGGCTCGTTCTTCCGCGGGCAGGGCTTCAACTTCACCTACCCGTGGGACACCGGTCTGCACGGCATCTTCCACCTGTAGGAGCACGTCGGCATGTCCACCGGAACCGTCCTCGCGATTGCCATACCGGTCATCGTCGTGCTCGGTGCGGTGGTCAGCTTTGTGTCCTTGCGTCGCCGTGACGTCTCGGGGCTCGGCTACCTGTCGCGTGAGACCCGTCGGCGTGACGAGATGGCGGCCGCCGGTGCAGGCGAGGCGCTCCCCGACGCCGCCGGCGCGTTCGGCGTGAGCTCGGAGGCACGCGAGCTCGAGCGCTCAGTGGCGCTGGAACGCCGCCCGCCGCCTGTCGCGGTCGACGAGCCCGAACTGCCGCAGGACTGGGCGCCGCCGCCTGCCGAGGAAGTCGGGGTCACGCGCCGGCAGTTCCTGAACCGCTCGTCGGTCCTGCTGATGGCGACCGGTCTGGGCACCTTCAACGCCGCCATGATCGCCTTCCTCTGGCCGCGCCCGATAGGCGGTTTCGGCTCGAAGATCAAGATCGGCACGGTCGATGCAGTGGACGAGGCGATCGCGTCAGGGACTCCCGCGGAGAACTTCTCGTACTTCTCCGAGGCCCGGAGCTACATCCAGCCGTACCCGACCGACGCGGCGACGCTGTCCAACGCCGAGGCGACCTATGGCGGCGCTGTGCTCGAAGGCATGCAGCAGGGATACGTGGCGCTCTGGCAGGTGTGCCCGCACTTGGGCTGCAAGGTGCCGGTGTGCGGCAGCTCGCAGTGGTTCGAGTGCCCCTGTCATGGTTCGAAGTACAACCGTGTGGGCGAGAAGAAGTCGGGTCCGGCGCCGCGGGGCATGGACCGGTTCCCGTTGACGATCGAAGACGGGAGTGTCTTCGTCGATACCGGACGGGTGTCTCAGGGTCCCGCCATCGGCGTCGACACCACGGGCCAGGGCCTCGAGGGACCGCACTGTGCATGAAGTGAGCGCGATCGCGTCAGCCGGGCACGGAGCCCGTCACTTGCTGGGTGTCAGCACCGAGCGCTCGATAGCGATCGTGCTGCTGGCCATCGTGGTGATCGGCTGGGCGATCTACGTCTTCATCAACATCCGTCAGGCCAAGGCCGAGGTCGGCAGCGAGATCGAGCTGGCGCCCAATCGCGGCAACCTGCCCGACGACGAGGAGCTGGAGGGCCGTCGGCTCGAGAAGGTGCAGGCGTTCGGCGTCCTGATGCTCTTGATCATGGCGCTGGTCTTGCCGGTGTACTGGATGCTCGAAGGCGGGCGCCGCTCCGGCGCCGAGACCTCGTTCTCCGAGGCGTCCATTGCTCGTGGCGCGGCGCTGGCCGCCGAGCAGGAATGCACCGACTGCCACGGCGCCGACCTGGGAGGTGCGAGATTCGCGCCGGTGGTGCTCGACATCGGCGACCAAGTCGCCGACCGGGACTCCTTCATCATCAACACGACGTGGGAGGGTCCCTCGCTCGACGATGTGTTCACCCGGTTCGACACCGACGCCGAGGCCCTCGACGAGGTCAGCGAGGTGCGGCAGATCCTCGTGTACGGCCGGGGAGTCATGCCGTCGTGGGGGCTCGAAGGCGGTGGCCCTCTCAATGATCAGGAGATCGACGATCTGGTGGCCTGGCTGTGGAGCGAGCGCATCTCCGACGAGGAGGCACAGGAGCGCGCCCAGGCCCGCTTCGACGCCGCCCAGGCCTCCGAGGAGTACGCCGACGCCTCTGACGGCAAGATCTTGTTCGACCTGCACTGTGCCCGCTGCCATACGCCCCGCTGGCCCGGCCGCGGTCCCGCCCAGCTGCCGAACAACGGCGGCACCATCGAGGTCGAGCCGGGGCCTGACGGCGCCGGCCGCTACGGACCGCCGCTCAACAAGGTGAGCCTGGAGCGGCTGTTCCCCGACATCGCCGATCACCTCTCGTTCATCGAGAGCGGCGCGGCCGACAACGTTCCCTTCGGTGAGTTTGCACGGCTCGGCAACTACGGCATGCCGGGCTTCGGACGGGTCCTCAGCGACGACCAGATCCGCCAGATAGCCGAGTACGAGCGCAGCCTCAGCCCAGAGGATCAAGTGCTGCCCAGCTTCGAGCAGCTGCACCAGCCGGAGGACGCCGAATGAGCACCGCGCACGTTCTCGGGATCGTCAGCTGGGACCCTGTTCTCACCGGTTACTTGGCCGTCATCATCGGTGTGCTGGTCTTGTGCGGGTCGGTGTACCTGCTGCTGGCGACCAACCTCGGCGTCCGGCTCGGCTTCTTGGTCGCGTGGACTGGCCTGTGGGGCTGGATGCTGCTGATGGCGATCGTGTGGTGGGTGTTCGGCATCGGCTGGATCGGCAGCCAGCCGGGATGGAACGTGATTCAGGTTGCCACCGATCCCGCTGTCGTGCCTGTCGAAGAGGTGCAGCGGTTGCCTGCCAGCGCGCTGGCCCCGGTGCCGACCGAGTGGACCGAGGTCGACGAGGCCGATGCCCGCTCAGCGGCAGACAGCCATGTGGTCTGCGCCGATGCCGATCCGCGGCGACTGCTGGCCGTGAACTCGTGCCTGTTCACTGCTGCCACCGACTACTTCACGCACCGGGTGATGGTCACCGGCGGCGAGCGGTACCGCCCGCTCGGCGTCCCCGACAACGTCATCACCCAGTACTTCTTCCCGAGTCGTGGTCGGCCCAACTATGCGGTCGTGCAGATCCAGCCATACGCGCCGGTTGCCGACATCGATCCGAACCTGCTCGACGATGAGGGCGCGCTGGTCCTGCCGGTGGCCGAGATCGACGACGACGCACCCGTGTACTCCGTGGTGATGGTGCGAGACCACGGCAGCGTCAGGCTGCGACCGGCTCTGCTGACGATCTTCTCGGCGTTGCTGTTCGGTTTGGGCTGTTATCACCTGCATCGCAGGGACCAGGCCATCTGGGCGGTACGCGAAGCTGCGGGCCAGTGAGCATCTGGCCTCGCATGGGCCAGACTGGGTCCGGCATCTGATCGGCGTCGCGCAGAGGGGGACCGGGTCATGAACAGCGGCTTGGCGGAATACCTGCCGGTGCTGGTGCTCGGCGTGCTTGCCGTGGTGTTCGTGCTGTTGAGCATCGTCGCCTCGCGACTGCTGGCTCCCCAGCGCACCACCAGCGCCAAGCTGGCGTCCTACGAGTGCGGCATCGTCGATCAGGCGGCCATCCCCGAGCGATTCCCGGTCCGCTTCTATCTCGTGGCGATGCTGTTCATCATGTTCGACATCGAGATTGTCTTCCTGTACCCGTGGGCGGTCGCGAACGCCGAATTGGGGCTCTTCGGGTTCATGGCGATGCTGATCTTCGTCGTGATCTTCTTCTTGTCGTTCGTCTATGAGCTGGCGATGGGCGGGCTGGAGTGGGGCCCGCGCAAGCGCCGCGTGGTGCCGCTGCCGCCGGCCACTCGCAGCGGCGTGACCGGCGTGCGAACGGTCGGGCTGGCCGGACGCGAGTTCGTGCCTGCCGGCGTGGATCAGCCCGGCGCCGCATTGGGCGGCGTGGATCAATCCGGCGCGGCGATGGCGGAGGCGAGCTGATGGCGGGGATCGACCACCTCAAGTCACGCCTCGGCATCGACGACGGTCTCGCCGGGCTCGGGCACAACGTCTTCACCGCACCGGTGGAGGAGCTGGTGAAGTGGGCTCGGCGCCGGAGCCTGATGCCGGCCACGTTCGGGCTGGCCTGCTGCGCGATCGAGATGATGGCGACCGGCACCGCGCACTACGACCTGGCGCGCTTCGGCATGGAGACGTTCCGGGCATCGCCTCGCCAGGCCGACCTGATGATCGTGGCGGGTCGTGTCAGCCAGAAGATGGCGCCGGTGCTGCGCCAGATCTACGACCAGATGATGGAGCCCAAGTGGGTGCTGTCGATGGGTGTCTGCGCTTCCAGCGGGGGGATGTTCAACAACTACGCCATCGTGCAGGGCGTCGATCAGGTGGTGCCGGTCGACATGTACGCACCTGGCTGCCCACCGGGGCCCGAGACGCTGCTGCACGCGATCTTGGCTCTGCACGAGAAGATCCGCACCGGCGAGTTGATGCAGCGCCGCGCCGAGCACGGCGGCGGCGCTGCGGTGGACTTGGCGGCGCATGGGGTGCCGCAGTCGGGCACGGCGGCGCATGGGGTGCCGCAGTCAGGCCTAGCGGCGAACTGATGGCCGACGCCGCCGCAGAGACCGACGATGCCGCGCCCGAGGGGGAGGCGAGCGATCAGCCGATGATGTTCGGCGTGCCCTGCACGGACGAGCGTGGCCAGACAGTGCTCTATCCGAGCCGCGAGGAGTATCCCGATGTGCTCGCTCTGGCTGCGGCAGACGGCTTCGAGCTCTGCGTCGACCTGTGTGCCGTCGACGCTCTCACGAATCGCGGCCGGGTGATGCCCCCGGGCGTTGAGCCCGAGCGCTTCGAGGTGGTGGTGAATCTGCTGGACATGCGAGGCCGGCGACGGCTGCGCATCCGCACGCAGGTGCCCGCCGACGATCCGCAGGTGCCCTCGGCAGTGAGTCTGTACCCGGGCACCGAAGCGCCCGAGCGAGAAGCGGCCGACCTGTTCGGCATCAGCTTCATCGATCACCCTGATCCGAGCCGGATTCTCATGCCGCCCGACTGGGTCGGCCACCCGCTGCGGAAGGACTACGCGATCGGCGCGATCCCGGTGCAGTTCAAGGCGGTCGAAGGCCGATGAGCACCGCCACGACATCCGCACGCCGACCGGCCGATGCCGTGCTGCGCATCTCCGAGGAGGCAGCGCTGGCCGCCGCTGTCGTCGACGACGAAACCGACCCGATCACTGCCGAGACCGACCCAGCCGATGAGCCGATGCTCATCAACATGGGTCCCCAGCATCCCTCCACCCATGGCGTGCTGCGCATAGCGATGGAACTGCAGGGCGAGACCGTGCTGCGGTCCAAGCCGATCATCGGGTACCTCCACACCGGCATGGAGAAGACCGCCGAGGATCTCACCTACCTGCAAGGGCCGACCAACGTCACCCGGATGGACTACGCCTCGCCGCTGTTCAACGAGCTGGTGTTCTGCTTGGCGGTCGAAGATCTGCTCGGCGCCGAGATCCCGCCGCGTGCGACGTGGATCCGGATGCTCATGTGCGAGCTGAACCGCATGAGCTCGCACCTGCTGTTCCTGGCGACGAACGGCATGGACCTCGGCGCGGTCGGGATGATGCTCTACGGGTGGAAAGAGCGCGAGGAGATCCTGCGGTTCTTCGAGAGCGTCACCGGCTTGCGGATGAACCACAACTACATCCGGCCGGGAGGCGTCGCGGCGGATCTGCCGGACGGGTGGCAGGCGGATGTGGAGCACATCTTGGCCGTGCTGCCGGACCGGCTGGAACAGTTCGACACGCTGATGACCGGCCAGCCGATCTGGCGGGACCGAACACAGGGCGTCGGCGTCATCACGGCTGATGAGGCCATCGCCATGTCAGCGACGGGCCCGCTGCTGCGCAGCAGCGGAGAAGCGTGGGATCTGCGCCGCACCATGCCGTACCTGGCCTACGACGAGGTGGAGTTCGATGTCGTCGTCGGCGCGTACGGCGACACCTTCGACCGCTACGCGATCCGGCTGAACGAGATACGCGAGTCGATGCGCATCGTCTCCCAGTGCCTCGACAAGATGCCGAAGGGTCCCTACCGCACCGAGGACCGCAAGGTCACACCGCCGCCCCGGGCCCGCATCGACGAGTCCATGGAAGCCCTGATCCATCACTTCAAGATCTTCACGGAGGGATTCCGCGTGCCGCCCGGCGAGACCTACGTGGCGGTGGAGTCGCCGCGTGGCGAGCTGGGCTGCTACCTCGTGTCCGACGGCGGTCCCAAGCCGCAACGAGTGCACATCCGGGCGCCCTCGTTCGTCAACCTCCAGAGCCTGCCTCATCTGATGTACGGCGGCCTGATCGCCGACGCGATCGCCGTCATCTCCTCCGTCGACCCGATCATGGGGGAGGTAGACCGGTGAGAGCTTGCGACCGCCGCGTCGGTGTCCACTGCATGCCGGACGGCACAAGAGAAGACCGGTGAAGGGAGGGGCCGCCAAGTGAGCTTCTTCACCGAGGAGAACCGCGCGCTCGCGGGCGAGATCATCGGCCGCTACCCGAAGCGCCGTTCCGCGATGATCCCGCTGCTGCATGTCGCGCAAGGCCAGGCCGGCTGGGTCACGCCCGAGGCGATGACCGAGATTGCCGAGCTGGTCGACACAACACCTGCCGAAGTGCTCGGCACCTGCTCGTTCTACGAGATGTTCAAGCGTGAGCCCGTCGGCAAGTACCTCGTGAACATCTGCGTCACCATGTCGTGTGCGCTCGCCGGGGCGGTCGAGCTGATGGAACACGCAGAAGAGCGCCTCGGGGTCCGCGCCGGCGGCACCACGCCGGACGGCATGTTCACCTTGGCATCCGCAGAATGCCAAGCCGCCTGCACCGAGGCGCCATGCCTGCAGGTGAACTACCGGTACCGCTACCGGGTCGACACCGAGGGGTTCGATCAGCTCATCGACGATCTGGCATCGGGCAGCCTCGCGGGCGAGATCCCGCAGCACGGCATCACCGCTCGCGTGCGCCAGCACATTCCGGCCGACCGAGCGGTCGGGGCCGTGCCTCCCGCAGAGGTGAACGAGGCACCCGTGTGGCTCGCAGCGCCGGCCCCCAACGGAGCAGGTCCGGCATGAGGGCCGGCAGCCGCCGCGTTGGCGTGCGGTTCGCGTCCGACGGCGGAAGGCTCAGCTGATGGCGTCGTACACGATTCCCCACGCTCCCGGATTCGTGGCGAACGACGCGCCGCGCATCGTCACCGAGCGGTTCGACGATCCCGCCGGCTTCACGCTCGAGCGCTACCTGGCCACCGGCGGTTACGACGGCCTGCGGGCTGCGCTCGAGCGGCCGCCTGACGAGGTGCACAGCGAGGTGCGCGATGCGACCCTGCTGGGCCGCGGCGGCGCCGGCTTTCCCGCCGGAGTGAAGTGGGGGTTCTGCCCGCCGGGAGTGTGGCCCCGCTATCTCGTCGTCAACGGCGACGAGTCCGAGCCGGGCACCTACAAGGACCGCCTCCTCATGGAGCTCGACCCGCATCAGCTCATCGAGGGGTGCCTCATCGCCTGCTACGCGGTAGGCCTGTCGCAGTGCTTCCTGTATATCCGTGGAGAGATGGCGCTGGCGCAGGAGCGTGTGGCCCAGGCGCTCAACGAGGCTTACGAGGCCGGCTGGGTGGGGCGCAGCATCTGCGGCACCGACTTCTCGGTGGACATCGTGCTGCATTCAGGCGCCGGTGCGTATGTCGTCGGCGAGGAGACGGCGCTCATCGAGAGCCTCGAAGGCAACCGCGGCATGCCGCGCCTCAAGCCGCCCTACTTCCCCGCAGCGATCGGGCTGTACGGCCAGCCCACCATCGTCAACAACGTCGAGACGCTCTCGAACCTGCCGTGGATCATGCGCAACGGCGCTGAGGCGTTCACCGCCATCGGCACCTCCACCTCGCCGGGCACGCGCATGATCGCCGTCAGCGGCCACGTCCAGCGGCCCGGCGTGTACGAGATCACCAACGGCGCCACCACGTTCCGCGACCTCATCTACGGCGAGGACTACTGCCGCGGCCCCCATCCGGGCCGCGAGCTGAAGGCCTTCGTGCCCGGCGGCGGCTCAGCGCCCTGGTTCACGCCCGCACAGCTCGACCTGCCCTTCGAGGCCTCCGAGGTGGGCCCGCAGGGCTCGATGCTGGGGTCGGGAGCAGTGATGGTGATGGACGACACCACCGACATCCCGGCCGCGGCGCTGACCCTGACGAAGTTCTACGCGCACGAATCGTGCGGCAAGTGCGTGCCCTGCCGCGAGGGCGCCACTTGGCTGGAGCGGGTGCTGCGGCGCGTGTGCGACGGCACCGGCACACCGCGTGATCTCGACGTGCTGCTCGAGGTGGGTGCTTCGATCAGCCCGGGCGATTTTCCGCATGCAGCGGTGCCCGAGCGCGGTCTCGAGGCCAAGCCGTTCCCGTACCAGATGACGACGATCTGCTTCGTGGGCCCGTCGGCATTTGCTCCGGTGCACTCGGCCCTGACGCTGTTTCCCGAGGAGTTCGAGGCCCGGGTGGTCGCGAACGCCCATCTCGACGCTGAGCTGTCGGGAGATCCCGTCTCGGAGGTGCCGGTCAGTGTCTGACGCGACTGCTGCGCAGGCGGCACCCAGCACGGTCGAGGTGACCATCGACGGCGTCGCCGTCGACGCACAGCCGGGCGAGCTCGTCATCGCGGCAGCCGAGCGAGCCGGGGTGCACATCCCGCGCTTCTGTTACCACGAGCGGATGAGCTCGGTCGGCATGTGCCGCATGTGCCTCGTCGAGATCGACACCGGCCGCGGGCCGCAGCTGCAGGCTTCCTGCATGGTCCCGGTCTCGCCGCAGATGGTGGTGGACACCGCCAGCGAGCGCACCCGGCGTGCCCAAGAGGGCGTGCTGGAGATGCTGCTCATCAACCACCCGCTCGACTGCCCCGTGTGCGACAAGGGCGGCGAATGCCCCCTGCAGGACCAGACGATGGCGTACGGCCCCGGCGAGTCCCGCTTTGTCGAGGAGAAACGGCATTTCCCCAAGCCGATCCCCATCTCGGAGCTGGTGCACCTCGACCGGGAGCGCTGCATCCTGTGCGACCGCTGCACCCGGTTTGCGGACGAGATCGCCGGCGACCCGCTCATCGACTTCACCGAGCGCGGCAATGACACCCAGGTGCTGACCTTCCCCGGCGAACCGTTCTCGTCGTACTTCTCGGGCAACACGGTGCAGATATGTCCTGTGGGCGCGCTCACCGCAGCGCCGTATCGCTTCAAGGCGCGGCCCTGGGACCTCGCCCAGACCGAATCCACCTGCACGACGTGCGCGGTCGGCTGCCGGATTGCAGTCCAGTCGTCGCGCAACGAGTTGGTGCGCTGCTTGGGGGTCGACATCGATCCGGTCAACCACGGCTGGCTCTGCGACAAGGGTCGCTTCGCCTACGGATCGGCTGGCAGCCCGGATCGCGTCACGAGCCCGTTGCAAGCGCGCTCGGGGGGTCGGGTCGCCGATATCGCTGCAGTCGAGCCGATGCGCAACTTCGAGCCGTCGGACTGGGCCAGAGCGCTCGACGCGGTAGCCGCCGCGATCAAGACCGCTCGGCCCGGGGCGATTGCCGTGCTCGGAGGCGCCCGCGGCACGAACGAGGACGCGTACGCCTGGTCCAAGCTGGCTCGCACCGTGCTGGGCACCAATCACGTCGACGCGCAGCTCGGCGACGGGCTGGCCGCGGACATCACCGTCGGCCTCGGCACCGCGACGATCGACGACGCCTGCACTGCCGACACCACGCTGCTGGTGTGCGGCGATCTGCGTGAAGAACTGCCCGTGCTGCAGCTGCGCCTGCGGGGAGCGGCGCGGTCGGGCTCGACACGATTGGTCGAGATCTCCCCGACCGAGACGGGACTCACGCGTGATGCCGCACGCAGCGAGCGGTGCCGGGGCGGCGAAGCAGCCGCAGTCCTGCGTGATCTGCTCGACAGCGATGACCCGCTGAGCGAGGAGCTGGCGGCCGGATCAGTGGTGGTGGTGCTGGGGCGCTCCTCGGTTGCGGAGTCTGCCGACGCAGCCGCCGAGGTGGCATCGGTCCTGGCCGATCGCGTGCCTCACGCCAAGTTCCTGGTGGCCGCCCGGCGGGGGAACATCCGGGGAGCGCTCGACATGGGCCTCGCACCGGGCCTGCTGCCCGGGCGCTGCCTGAGCGCCGACCCGACGCCCGCGCTTGCAGCAGCGTGGGGCGAGCTGCCGCCCGAACCGGGACACGACGCGGCCGGGATCCTGGCGGCAGCCGCCGCGGGCGACATCGATGTGCTCTTCCTGCTCGGGGCCGACCCGCTGACCGATTTTCCCGACAGTGTGCTCGCACGGCTCGGCGTGGCGGGCGCGCGCACCGTCGTCGCAGTGGACACCTTCCTGAACCAGTCGACGATCGAGGCCGACATCTTCCTGCCCGCTGCTGCATTCGGCGAGAAGTCCGGAACCACCACGAACTTCGAAGGCCGCGTCTCTGAGCTGAGCGAGTTGGTGACTGCGCCCGGGTCGTCCCGCCCTGACTGGATGATTGCCGCCGGGCTGGCGATGCTCTGCGACGCCGATCTGGGATTCGTGTCGGTCTCTGAGATCACCGCGGAAATTGCTGCCGTTTGCGAGACGCATGCCGCAGCGATGGGATCGCCTGTCGACGGCGACGGCGTGCTGGTGAGCGGTGCCGCGTTCGAGCCTGCATTGCCGCCCGCGCACGTGGCGCCGCCCCGAGACGCCTACGGCTTGCGCCTGGTGTGCAACCGCAAGCTCTACGACGGGGGCGTCACGGTCGCCCAGACGCCGGCCTTGGCGTCGCTGCGGGCCGAGACGGCCTTGCGCGTGCACCCCATTGATCTCGAGCGGGTGGGCGTTGCATCGGGCACCGAGGTGGAGGTTCATTCCGAGCGCGGTGCCTTGCGTCTGCTGATCGTGGCGGATTCCGGTGTCGGCCGCCACAACGCCGTCCTGGCGTTCCCGTCGCCGGAGCTCGACGTAGGGGCGCTCATCGACGCGACGGCGACGGTGACCGATGTGCGCATCGAGACCCGCGGCACCCAGGAGCCTGCGTCGTGACCGGTGACCCGCTCTTTGCGGACGGCGTCGACTGGGGCGACATCGCGGTCATGGGCGTCAAGGTCGTCGTGGCCTTCGCCGCGCTGCTCGTCGCCACCATGTTCATGATCTGGTTCGAGCGCAAGCTGATCTCGGACATGCAGCACCGCATCGGCCCCAATGTGGCCGGGCCGTGGGGGCTGCTGCAGGCGTTCGCCGACGGGGTCAAGTTCTTCTTCAAGGAAGACCTGCGCCCCGCGAATGCAGATCCGCTGGTGTTCCGGCTGGCCCCGTACATCTCGGCGGTCACCGCGTTCGTGGCGTTCGCCATCGTTCCCGTCGGGGGCGTGTTCGCCGACACGGGGCCGTCGGGAGATGGCGGCCGTCAGGGCACCGTCACGCTGTTCGGCAAGGAGACCATCCTGCAGGTGGCCGACCCGCCGGTCGGCATCCTGCTGCTGCTCGCGATGTCCTCGGTCGCCGTCTACGGCGTGATGCTGGCGGGCTGGTCGTCGGGCTCGAAGTACCCGCTGATCGGCTCGGTGCGCGCCTCTGCGCAGGCGATCTCCTACGAGGCAGCGCTGGGCATGTCGGTGGTGGCGGTCGTGATCGTGGCGGGTTCGCTGTCCACCCAGAGCATCGTGGCGTCCCAAGCAGGCGGCGTGAACAACTGGCTGCTGCTGACCACCGGCATCGTGCCGTTCCTGGTCTTCCTCATCTCTGCCACCGCGGAGCTGAACCGGCCGCCGTTCGACCTCGTCGAAGCCGAACAGGAGCTGGTGGGCGGCTTCCACACCGAGTACTCCTCGATCCGGTTCGCGCTGTTCTTCCTGGCCGAGTTCATGAACGTCATCACGATGTCGGCGATCATGGTCACGCTGTTCTTCGGCGGGCCGGCCGGCCCGGTGTTCTTCGGCTGGACCTGGCTGTGGCCGACGGTGTGGTTCCTGGCCAAGGTCGTCGCGTTCCTGTTCATGTTCGTCTGGTTCAGGGCCACGCTGCCGAGGCTGCGCTACGACCAGCTCATGTCGCTGGGATGGAAGGTGCTCATCCCGGTGATGCTGTTCTGGCTGATGTTCCTGGGTCTCGTGCAGTTGGCGGGCGTTCAGGGCTGGAACAGGATCTGGGTGTTCATCGCAGCAGCGATCGGTTTCGCCCTCGGCTGGGCATTGCTGGCGGCCGCGCTGAAAGCAGCCAAGCGCAACTTTGCCGATGACGACACCGAGCCGCTCCCGACTCACACTGCAGGGAGGAGCTGATGGGCTACCTCGACGGATTCGTTGTCACCTTCGGCAAGCTCTTCGACGAGCGTGTCACCACCGAGTACCCCCACGACAAGCGACCGAAGCCGCCTCGCTTCCACGGTCGTCATGTGCTCAACCGCTACCCCGACGGCATGGAGAAGTGCATCGGGTGCGAGCTGTGCGCCGGGGTGTGCCCTGCCCGCTGCATCTACGTGCGCGGGGCCGACAACCCCCCCGACAGCCCGGTCGCGCCAGGGGAGCGCTACGGCTACGTCTACGAGATCAACTACCTGCGCTGCATCCACTGCGATCTGTGTGTGGAGGCCTGCCCAACCGAGGCCATCACCGAGACGAAGGTCTTCGAGTTCAGCTTCCCCACCCGGCGCGACGCCATCTACACCAAGGACGAACTCCTCACCGACGACGACGGCCAGCCCCGGCGCCAGCCATGGGAGCTGTGGCACGACGGAGACGACGAGCACACCTCGGGCTGGATGCGGGCGACGTCGCCCTCCGGCCAGCCGGCCTATGAAGGGCGTGTCGCGTGGAGCGGCGAGCTGGGGTACGGCGTGCGGGCGCCCGAGCAGGGTCAGCACAGCGAGCTCGACAGTGACGACGAACCCGAGGAATCGTCCGCCGCCGCCGATCACGGCGATGCAGGCCACGAGCACGGCCACGGAAGCGGCCACTGATGGTCGAAGTGGCCGTCTTCGCGGTTGCCGCTGCCGCGTGCCTCGTCGGCGCGATCGGCGTGGTTCTCTCGCGCAACCCGGTGCACGCAGCGCTCATGCTGGTGATGACGCTGTTCGGCATCGCGGTGCTGTTCGTGGCCCAGGAGGCGCATTTCATCGCGGCCGTGCAGGTGATCGTCTACGCAGGCGCGATCGTGGTGCTGTTCCTGTTCGTCATCATGCTGCTCGGGGTCGACCGGGCCGCTGAGCTGTCGTTGGGTGCGCTGCCGGCGCAGCGCTGGACTGCTGCTGCGTTCGGCCTCGGCGGTGCAGCCGTGCTGATCTGGCTGGTGGCGGCCGTCGACCGGCTGTTCAAGGGTGCGAAGTCGCTGGCGCTCGAGACCGCAGGTGCCGCGGGTGCCGGTGCGGGCAGCGATCCCACCGACTATGTCGCGGATGTCAGTGCCCTTGCTCGGTCGCTGTTCTCCGACTACGTGTACGCGTTCGAGCTGACCTCGCTGCTGCTCATCGTGGCCGTCATCGGCACGGTGATTCTGGCTCGCCGCAGCGACGGCGCCGATGGACGGCGCGTCGGTCAGCACGGCGCCGATGGACGGCGCGTCGGCCAGCACGGCGCCGATGCGGCGATGGCTGGGTCGTCGAGCGAGGCCGGTCGATGAACGGTCTCGAGGTGGTCACGAGCTGGTATTTGATTCTCGGAGCGCTGCTGTTCATCATCGGGGGCACCGGGCTGCTGGTGCGGCGCAACCCGCTGATCATGCTGATGTGCGTCGAGCTGATGCTGAACGGCGTCAACCTCAGCTTCATCGCGTTCGCGGATCGCTTCGGCGACGTGCACGGCCAGACGGTGGTGCTGTTCGTTCTGGTGGTTGCCGCCGCCGAGGTCGTGGTGGGCCTCGGATTGGTGGTCGCGGTGCTGCGGGCCTCGCCACACGCCACGGCGGACGATCTGTCGGCCTTGAAGGGCTGAATCGATGGTGGAACCTCGAAGAGCGCGACGTCCAGCACTGCCAAGGCGTAGCCCGGCGACCGGCGCGGGGAGCTGACAGCGATGGTGGAACTCGTGTGGCTCATTCCCGCGCTGCCCTTGGCCGGGTTCGCGATCCTCCTGCTGGCCGGGCCGCGGCTCGGCGAGCCCCGCGCCGGCTGGCTGGCGACGGCGGCCAGCGCAGGGTCGTTCCTGCTGACGCTCGTCACGTTCGGCGGGCTGCTGGGGCTGGATTCGGCCGCGGAAGGCGGTGCGGGCGGCCACGGCGGGCGCTGGTTCGTCTCGACGCTGTTCGAGTGGATGCCAATCGGCGGCCTCGAGGTCGACGCGGCGCTGCTGGTGGATCCGCTGTCGATGACGATGGCGCTGTTCGTGACCGGCGTCGGGACGCTGATCCACCTCTACTCGGTCGGATACATGGGGGGCGACCCGAAGTACTCCAAGTTCTTCCTGTACCTCAACCTGTTCCTGTTCTCGATGCTCATGCTGGTGCTGGGCGAGAACCTGGTGGTGACGTTCCTGGGCTGGGAAGGGGTCGGCACCTGCTCGTACCTGCTCATCTCGTTCTGGCACGAGCGGCCCACCGCGGCCACCGCCGGCAAGAAGGCATTCGTCACCAACCGCATCGGCGACTTCGGCTTCATGATCGCCACGTTCCTGCTGTGGACCACGCTCGGCACGGTGTCCTATGCCGGGCCAGAGAGCTTGGCGGCAGGGGCGCCGGCGCTGGCCACCGGAACTGCCACCGCCGTGTCGCTGATGCTGCTGCTGGCGGCAGCGGGCAAGTCGGCCCAGCTGCCGCTGTACGTCTGGCTGCCCGACGCCATGGAGGGTCCCACCCCGGTCTCGGCCATGGTGCATGCCGCCACGATGGTGACCGCCGGCGTGTACCTGCTGGTGCGGCTCAACCCGGTGCTGGACGCGTCAGAGGGGGCGCTGCTGGTCATTGCCATCGTCGGTGCTGCGACGGCGCTCTTCGCGGCGCTCGCCGCGGTGGCACAGCACGACATCAAGAAGGTGCTCGCATACTCCACGGTCAGCCAGCTCGGCTACATGTTCCTCGCGATCGGCTCGGGTGCGTACGTGGCCGCGATCTTCCACGTCGTCACTCATGCGTTCTTCAAGGGCCTGCTGTTCCTGGGCTCTGGCTCGGTCATCCACGGTCTCGGCGACGAGCAGGACATGCGCAGGATGGGCGCGCTGCGCGCGGTCATGCCCGTCACCGCCGTCACCTTCATCGTGGGATGGCTGGCGATCGCCGGTGTCCCGCCGCTGTCGGGCTTCTGGTCGAAGGACGAGATCCTGCTGGCCGCGTGGGAGCAACACTGGCTGCTGTGGGCCGTGGGCCTCGTCACCGCCCTGCTCACCGCCTACTACATGAGCCGCCAGACCTTCCTGGTGTTCTTTGGCGGCCGGCGCTGGGACGACGGCGCACACCCGCACGAGTCGCCGCCCACCATGACGCTGCCGCTGGTGCTGCTGGCAGGTGCGGCGGCCATCGGCGGCGTCATGAACCTGCCGCTGGTCAAGGACTGGCTGGTGCTCGAGCACTTCCTCGAGCCCGTGCTAGCCCACCCGCACCACTTCGGGAGCGACACTTGGCTGAAGTGGGTGCTCGCGTGCGTGGCGGTGGTCGCGGCGCTGATCGGCATCGCGGTCGCGGCGGCAGCATGGCTGCGCTCCCGCATCCCCACCGACCGGCTTGAGCCTGCGCTGCTCGAGAACGCCTTCTACGTCGACTCGACGATCTCGAACTTCGTCGGCGGCCCCGGCACCAAGGCGTTCGAGGCCGCAGCCACGGCTGACCGGCGCTTCGTCGACGGTGCCGTCAACGGCGTGGCCAAGCTCGTCCGGATGCTCGGCGAAGCCGTGCGGCCGCTGCAGTCGGGTTACTTGCGGCACTACGCATCGGGCGTGGCCGTCGGCGCGGTCATCCTCGTCATCTGGCTCGCGCTTCGAGGCGCTTCATAGCCATGGGTTCCCTGCTCGGCGCTTCGGGCGCAACCGATTTCCCGCTGCTGAATGCATTGATCTTCGTGCCCGCGGTCGGGGCGCTGATCGTCGCCCTGCTGCCCCGCAGCCGGCCCGATCTGGCCCGCCCGGTGGGAGCGCTGTTCGCCGGCATCGGGGGCGCGCTGGCGCTGGCGACGGCCTGGCAATTCGACACCGCAGCGGCGGCGGACGCCGAGTCCGTCGGGGAGGGCTTCCAGTTCGTCAGCCAGCAGTCGTGGATTCCGGACTTGGGAATCTCGTGGCATGTCGGCGTCGACGGCATCTCGCTGTGGCTGGTGGTGCTGACCAGCGTGATCGTGCCGATCGTGCTGGCCGGCGTCGACCCGCACCACGATCCCAAGCCCTACACGGCATGGATGCTGCTGCTGCAGGCCGGCTCGGTCGGCGCATTCGTCGCCCTCGACCTGTTCCTGTTCTTCGTGATGTTCGAAGTGGTGCTGGTGCCGATGTACCTGCTGATCGCGGGATGGGGCTACGAGGGGCGCCGCTACGCCGCCACGAAGTTCTTCATCTACACGATGGCGGGTTCGGCACTGCTGCTCGTGGCGATCGTGGCCACCGCCGTGCTTGGCTCGCCCGAGAGCGGCATCACGTTCGACCTCGTGACGCTGGCCGAAGGGCAGGGGCTGACCACCAACGCCGCCCGCCTCTGCTTCGTGGCCTTCGCGATTGCCTTCCTGGTGAAGGTGCCGGTAGTCCCGCTGCACACCTGGCTGCCCGATGCGCACACCGAAGCGCCGACGGCCGGCTCCGTCGTGCTGGCCGCGGTGCTGCTGAAGCTGGGCGCCTACGGCCTGCTGCGGTTCGGCCTGTACCTGTTCCCCGAGGCGTCCGACTGGGCCGCGCCCGTGCTGGTCACCGTCGGCGTCGTGGGGGTCATCTGGGGCGCGATCACCGCAGCCATGCAACGCGATCTCAAACGCCTCGTGGCGTATTCCTCGGTGGCCCACATGGGCTTCATCGTGCTGGGCATCTTTGCCTTCACCGCCGAGGCCATCGGCGGCGGCGTGATCCAGATGGTCAACCACGGCATCAGCACCGGCGCCTTGTTCCTGCTGGTGGGGATGCTGTACGAGCGGCGCCGGACACGGCGAATCGACGAGCTGGCAGGCATCCAGTCGGCTGCTCCGGTCTATGCCGGTGTCTTCACGCTGATCATGCTGTCGTCGATCGGCGTGCCCGGTCTCAACGGCTTCGTCGGCGAGTTCCTGATCCTGATCGGCTCGTTCGAGACCAGGCGCTGGTGGACGGTCATCGCCGCGACCGGCGTGATCCTGGCGGCGCTGTACCTGCTGTGGGCGTACCAGCGGGTGTTCCACGGCCCCCCGGCAGCAGCCGACCGCCAGACGGCCGACTTGCGCAAGGGAGAGCTGGCGACGCTGGCGCCGTTCGTCATAGCGGCCGTGGCGCTCGGGGTGTACCCCAAGCCGCTGCTGACCGCTACCGAGCCCGCCGCCAAGTGCTTGGTGATGCACGTCACTGTGCACGGCTCTGGCGAGCCGAGCGACCCTGCCGATCCCGTCCTTGTCTTCGACAGATGCGAAGTCCGTGACGGCAATGGATCGGCCGGTGACAGCATCGGCGATCGCGTCGATGACACAGCCGGGGACAACCACTGATGCCGCCGATCGACGAGCTGTTCGACGAGACGTTCGCATCGCCGGGCGTCGACTGGTGGGTGCTCGTCCCGCAGATCATCCTCGTCGGCGCCGCGCTCGGGCTGCTGCTGGCGGCCTCGCTGGCGCCCCGAGCGCTGCCT
This sequence comes from Acidimicrobiia bacterium, assembly GCA_022826045.1. Classification (GTDB taxonomy): domain Bacteria; phylum Actinomycetota; class Acidimicrobiia; order Acidimicrobiales; family Poriferisodalaceae; genus Poriferisodalis. Next base: position 39,130 of record JAJDVQ010000026.1, read on the forward strand.
GCCTGGGCGTCCACGATTGTCGCGACCGCCACTGGCGCTGCCGCCGCCATCACCGCCGCAATCCAGTGGGCCGACTGGGGATCTGCGCCACGCGCCACGTTGAAGGGCGCATTCGTCAGCGACGGCTTCAGCCTGCTCATCACCGTGCTCGTCGGTGCGGGTGTGGTGATGACCGCCTTGGTCGCGCACTCCGCCCTCGGGCGCTATGCCATGGCGCCGCCCGAGTTCGCGGCGTTGCTGCTGGCATCTGCCGCGGGCGCCGTGGTGATGGCCGGCGCCAATGACCTCATCGTGCTGTTCCTGGGCCTCGAATCGCTCTCGATCGCCCTGTACGTGCTGATCGCGCTGGCAGGGCGGCGTGCGAGCGCCCGCGAGTCCGCCATGAAGTACTTCGTGCTGGGTGCGTTCAGCTCGGCATTCTTCCTGTACGGCATTGCGCTGGTCTACGGTGCCACCGGCGGCACCAATCTCAGCGGGATCTCGGAGTTCCTCTTCGGGACGGTCCGCGACAACGACTACCTGCTGCTGGTCGGCGTCGCGTTGCTGCTGGTGGGCCTGGGGTTCAAGATCGCCGCCGTCCCGTTCCACTTCTGGGTACCCGATGTGTACGAGGGCGCCCCGAGCCCGGTCACCGGCTACCTCGCGTCGATCGCCAAGACAGCGGGCTTCGCGGCGCTGGCGCGGGTGCTGTACGTGGCGGTCGCGCAGCAGAGCGATGCGTGGGCGCCGATCGTCATCGGACTGGCTTTCGCCACGCTCGCCGTCGGCGCGGTCATGGCCATCTGCCAGAACGACGTGAAGCGCATGCTGGCGTTCAGCTCGATCAGCCACGCCGGCTTCGTCCTGGTCGGCTTGGCAGCCATCGATCCCGACATCGTGGACGGGCTCTGGGCGAACTTCGCCGGCTCGGTCGGCGCTGCCGCCGATCTCGGCGACGGTGTCTCGGGGGCCGTTTTCTACCTCGTCGTCTATTCGTTCATGGCGCTGGGCAGCTTCGCCGTGCTGTCGGCGGTCGTCGGATCGTCGACCGATCCCGATGACGGCACCAGCCGCCATGATCTCAGCCGCTACAGCGGGCTCGCCCGCCGCCGACCGGTGCTGGCGCTCGCCTTTGCCGTGCTCCTGCTGGCGCAAGCAGGCGTGCCGCTCACGGCGGGGTTCGTGGCGAAGTTCGAAGTCATCCGCGCAGCCGTCGGCGAGGGCATCTATGTCTTGGCGGCCGTTGCGATGGTCACGGCGGTGGTGAGCGCCTTCGCCTACCTGCGCGTCGTGCTGGCGATGTACGCACCGGAGGGCGCATCTGCAGTTGAGGACGATGCTCCGACCGCCCGTGTCAGCCGCCCGCGCTGGGGCAACCTGCCCCTGACGACGGTGCTGGCCATCGCCCTCGCGGTGGCAGTGACGCTCGTCGTCGGCGTCCTCCCGCAGACGCTCCTCGAATGGAGCGCCGATGCCGCCCTGTCGATCTTCCCCTGACGTGAGCCGTCGCGCCGCTCTGGAATAGTCTGGCGGCTCCGGGATCCCATGACGACGACTGCCGCGCGACGAGTTGCCGCCCTGCTGGCTCTGCTTGCGTTGCCTGTCGTGCTCGTCGTGGTCGTGGCGAGTCCGGCCGGTGCGCATCCGCCCGAGCGCTGCTTCTTCGTGGTCGGCTCGCGTGTATGGACGCGTAAACGGCGGGAAAGCGAGCGAGCGGCGTTGCAGCAGTCCCCAGCCTGAACTCGCCGGGCTGCATCTCAGCATGTGGTGTATAGTCTGGGCATGCGGCGTATACAGCTCTACATGGAACCTGACATCGACGACGCCTTGACAGCGGTGGCTTCGCAGCGAGGCGTCTCGCGCTCGGCCTTGATGCGCGACGCCGTGCGTGCGCTGCTTGATACCCATGGTCCAACGGAACCCGATCCCATCGATGCTCTTGTGGGATGGCTGGACGTGGAACCTAGCGACGATATCGATGCTGTCGTCTATGGCTACGAAACGGACACGTGAGATTCGCTGATACTTCGTTCTGGATCGCGCTGCAAGTCCGACGCGATCGCAACCACGCTTCCGCTGCGGCCCTGTGGCGCAGCAATCGGCGACCAGTGCGGACCTCGAACGTCGTGCTCGGCGAAACATGGACCTGGCTGCGAAGCCGTGCCGGTCACGCGGTCGCAGCACGGGCCATCGCCGAAGTGCGCCTCTCTGGGCGTGTCTCGGTCGCGCTGGTCGGGGAGTCGATTGACGAGCGGGCGTGGGAATGGCTTCGGCGGCATGACGAGCGCGCCTACTCCTACGTCGATGCCACCAGCTTCGAGATCATGCGTCGCGAGCGGATCACCGAGGCGCTTGCTTTCGACGGAGACTTCAGCGCTGCGGGCTTTGTCGAGGTGCGCCCGTAGCTCACGATGAGACTCCGTGCGACCCCGCGGCGGCATCCGCCTCTTGGGATGCACAGCGCGGCAGGCGGTGCTCCGTAGAGTGAGCGGCGAGTTCTCTGAAGCAACCAAGACGCACAGTTCGCAGGCCCTCCAGAACGAGCGGGGATGCTTCGATGCCCGAAGGAAAGCTCCACGAGCACGATTTCAACGCCGCGCTCGCCGAGGCGATGAAGCGGATGCACGCCGACGACCGCGTCGTCTTCAGCCACGAGCGCGTCGGCGTGCTCAGACCCGTCTCCGGCGGCGGCTCGCGCCGCGTGGACGTGTTGGTGAGAGCCAAGAATCTCCTGCCGGTTGCTGTCGAGGTCGAGTACGACCGCCCGGGCGCCAAGCCCGACCGCGATGCCGAGGCACGGCTGGGCCTCGAATTTGTCGGCGACGGTCGGGTGATCTCCTCGGCGATCTCGGTGCTCGCGCCCCCGCTGGCTGAGCAGTGGACCGATCACGAGGACGCCGTGAGCCGCCTCGTCGGCGGAGCGCAGTTGCAGTACGCCGTCCTCTCTCGGTCAGATGATGCGGGGGCGCCGGGCCGCTGGCCTCGGGCGGGCTGGCTCACCGGCACGGCGCAGTCGCTGGCCGAGCTTGCCGTCATGGTGTCGGTTCCGCCCGGTCAGCTGGAACTGGTAGCCGCCGACGCTGCCGACAAGATGCGCGGCATCTCAGAAGACCTCGCCGCCGACCTCAGCGACGACGCCAAGCTTCGGCTGGCGGCTGCGATGGGGCGGCCGTCGGGCTCGGACAGCCTCAACGTGGTCGGCGTGGTGTGGCTGAATGCGTTTCTGTTCCAGGATCGGATCGCGCGGGCGCACCCCGATGTGCCGGAGCGTTCGGAGGCGGCACCGGACTACGACCCCATTCCCGAGTTGGTCGGAAAGGCTTGGCAGGCGATCCGCAGGATCGACTACCGATCAGTGTTCGACCCCGCGGAGGCTGCTCTGCGAATCGTCTATCGAGATCTCGGAACGGCGCGCACCGCTCGATTGCTGGGGCGGGCGGCGCTCATCGCCGGACGGGTCGAATCGGGCGTGCTCGGCGTGTTCGACATCGGCGGCGAGCTGTTCCAGCGGCTCATCTCGGACAGGTCCGAGGCAGCGAGCTATTACACCCGCCCGGAAGTCGCGGAGTTCCTCGCCCACATCACGGTCAACGACAGTGTGCGGCTGCCGCGCTCGGCCCGCGCAGTGGCGCTGGGCGAGTCGGATCACCTGGGCGAGGTCTTCCGCATCGCTGACTTCGCCTGCGGCACGGGGACGCTGCTGCGGGCCGCGTACCGCCGAGTCCGTGCGCTTGCACGAGCTGCAGGAGCGCAGCCGGAAGGCTTGGCCGCGTTGCATGCGCACCTGATGGAGGAAGGCTTCTGCGGCGTCGACATCTCGCCGATAGCGGCCCACCTGACTGCATCGAGCCTCTCGAACATCGAGCCCGCCGCCGATTACCGCCACACCAACATCGGCGTCGCACAGGCATGCGGGCCGACGGGCGCAACCGGCTCGGTCGAATACCTCGAGACCGATTATCTCGCCGACCTCTTCGGTTATGAGGCGTCGTCGACAGGGTCGGCACCGCGTGCTGGCGCAGAAGCGGACGCACGAGGCCTCTACGCGCCCAAAGAGCGTTTCGACATCGTGATGATGAACCCGCCGTACTCGCGTTCACGCGGCGGCCAAGCCCTCTTCGACATCGCCGGGGCGACAGAAGCCGAGCGCAAGCGCGCCCAGAAGCGGGCTCAAGCCTTGGTGCGAGACACGCCGGCCGATCTCAAGGCCGGGCTTGCGGCAGTCTTCTGTGAGCTCGCGCGCCGAAAGCTCAGCCCTGGCGGGCGCGTCGGCATGGTGCTTCCCATCACCGCTGCGGCCTCTCCCGCGTGGTCGCCCATCAGGGCCATGTTCGAGACACACTTCGACGACCTCTTGCTCGTGGCATTTCCCGGCGCCACACGCGGCGGAGACAAGACGCTCTCGGCCGACACCGCCATGGGTGAGATGATCATCGTCGGCACCAGGCGATCTGAGCCCCGCGCCGACCTCTCCGAGGCCGACATCATGACGGTGGCACTCGATGAGCCTTTCGGCAGCATTGCCGTTGCCGCCGAGACGGGACGCTCAGTCGACGCCGCGCTTCGCGGCCGGGAGGCACAGCGGGAGGGCAACGTCACCGTCGGAACCGCGGTGACCGGTCGCTGGACCATGCTGCCCGCCGCCGAAGGCGGGCCATGGGCGGCAGTCGGCGCGGCGAGCTTCGGCGCCGTCGCCGTTGCGGAGCGGCTGACGCGGCGCGGCGAGTTCATGCCCCTCGACGCTCACGAGCCCGTATGCCAGGTTGCCATGACCACAATCGGCGAGCTGTTCGAGCTTGGCCCATCGCACGATCGAATCGGTCATCCTGCAGGCGGCGACGGCCGAGGGGCATTCCAACTGTGGCCGATCACTGACGATCAGGTGCGACCCGACACATCGCTATGGGCATCCGATGCCGAAGCCCAGACCGCATTGACGGTCGAACCCACGCACTATGGCCTCGCCGTCGGCCCACGACTGGCCGCTGCGCGCGACAAAGCGCTCATGCAGCTGCAACGCAAACTGTCTCGTACCAACGGCGGCCAGCCCAGCGACGCAGCCACCGCCGAGGCCCAAGCAGAAGCCGAGGCCGCCGAACGCTCCCGGTCGCAGAGCGCGCTCGACGAGATGCGACGCTGCCGGTCCACGCTCTTCTACCAGCGGGGCATCTTCTGGCCGTCACAGGTGGCGCTCGCCGCGGTCACCGACAAGCCGGTCATGGGCGGACGGGCCTGGTGTGCGCTCTTGCACGACGACCCCGTCGTTCGTTTCGGCTTCGCAATCTGGGCGAACTCGACGCTCGGGATGGTCGTCCACTGGTCGCGTGCGCAGCGCCAGCAGCATGGACGCAGCAGCACGCAACTGGAAGGCATCCGACAGATGCCCTGCCCGGACTTCAGCGAAGCGACTGCGCACGGAGCGGCCCGAGAACTGCTGGAAGCCGAGTCTGAACTCTTGCGCACGACGCTCATGCCGGCCCGTGATGCGTACCGAGATCCTGCCCGAGCGGCGTTGGACGAAGCAGCGGCCCGCCTGCTCGGAATCCCCGACTCAACGTCTCTGCGTGACCTTGCCCGCAACTGGTGCTGCGAGCCCTCTGTCCACGACGGAACACCACCGGTGTTCGAGTGAACGCAGTTCGGCTCAGCGCGCCTTCCCAGCGGTGCGGCGTGTGAGTCGGGCGTACGGGGGCCGTTAGGGGCCGAGGGCGGTGATGGGCACTACCGAGATGCCGTCGGGGCGTGTGTAGGCGTAGCCGACGGGTGTCACCACCATGAGCGCTGCTGGGGAACCGGCTCGGTCAGTGTCGACGCTTTCGGCCATTCGGTGCAGCGATGCTGCGGCTGTGTCGATCGAGGCTGGGCTGGGCGAGAGCTTGACCTCGACGGCGATCCACTCCCCGCCGAATCGTCTGCTGACGACGGCGTCTGCTTTGATGCCGCTGTCGAGGCGGTAGTGCGTGATGTCGCAGTCGGCGGCCTCGGCGTAGATGCGCAGGTCCCGCACCACGAGCGACTCGAACAGCAGCCCGCAGGTCTCGAGATCGCGCAGCAGGGCATCGGGGTCTGCGCGCAGGATCGCGGCGGCCAGCGACGGGTCGGTGAAGTGCCGCTTCGGCGACCTGGTGAGGCGCGACCGCGAACGAAGATGCGTCGGCCACGGCGGCTGGTCTTCGATCACGAAGATCTGGTGCAGAGCGTCGAGGTAGGCAGTTGCGGTCTGGTGGTTCAGCGGGCGTCCGCCACCGCTGTCCGCGGCGAGCCGTGCGACCGGCACTGTCGCGGCCGAGTTGCGGGCAAGCGAGATCATGAGCCGCTCCACCAGCACCGGGTTGCGGCTGCGCGCCGACTCGCCATTGATCTGCACGTGCCTCACCTCGTCGAGGTACTCACGCAGCCGTCGTTGTGCCTCAGCCGGCGTGGCGGCGGCGAGCCACGGCCAGCCGCCGATGCACAGCGCGTCGAGCACGTCGCGGAACTCCGGTTCAACGGCCGCGGCCTGAGCGGTCTCGCCCGCGAGCAGCGTCGCGAGCGACACTTGGCCCGTAGAGAGGCCCGACTCGAAGAGCGACATCGGCCGCAGCCGAGTCCGCGCGATGCGGCCTGCGCCGGAGTGCCGCATCCGGTCATTCGCCGGCACGGCCGACCCGGTGAGCAGGAACTGACCCGGCTCGGACGCGCGGTCGCAGGCATGGCGAACGTGGTTCCAGATCGTCGGCGCGAGCTGCCATTCGTCGAGCAGCCGGGGCCGGGCGCCGTCGAGCACTGCATCGGGGCTGATGGCAGTGAGCTCGCGGGCCGACGCATCGGCATCGAAGCGAACGACGCTGCGGGCGTGCCGCAGCCCGGTCCACGTCTTGCCGCATCCCTTGGGTCCCTCGATGAGCACCGCGCCCATGATGCGGAGCAGCTCGTCCACCTGCGCATCCGCGACGCGCTGCCGGTATCCCTGCGGCGTCAACGTTGTGTCGGAGCCGACCGACGCAGACCCCAGATCAGCCGGCACCATGCGGCCTGTGATCTCGTTGCGCTGGCAATCGCCAAGAATGTAGGGAATTCATCCTTGTGAGTATGATCAATTGGTTTTCCTGACTGTAGGAAATCTGATACCCAGAGCGTAGCGATCTTGTTCTCCGGTAATCGCGCCCCGCGCTGGATGACGCAACAGCTCGTTTGTCCCGAATCAGCGACTCGTTGTTGCTTCGCGATCTCGTCCCCCGTCGTGGCGTAGTGGTCACACAGCTCGGACATCGGCGCAGCCGCCAACAGGCTGCTGAAAAGCCCCGAAATTGCAGATTCGCGAAGGCAACACCGCTGGTCGGAGCGTTGGCCGGCTGCTGGCAACAGACTCCTTCAGCGGCCTGCCGAGTCCTTCTGCCCAAGCGGTGTTTCGCGGGATTCGCACCGCTGGTGTGACAGAAGCGACCTGTCGTGCCACTTTGGCCTAACTGCCATCGGCCAAACTGCCGGTTGCGGCGAACCGGGCACCCGTGAACGATGGTGCCTGCGGAGCTTGGGGTTGAAGCTCCTGCAGGGAGGACCTGCCCGTGACGGCGACCGGCGAGTGGTCATACGACCGGTACCGCGAGGGCACGGTGCCCCTTCCGCGTCCGAATCTGGCATGGAATACCTACGGCAGAGGCGTCGAGAGCATCGGCCGCGACGGGCACCCGGAACCGGTCGATGTGCCGGCGCCGGCGCCCGATCAGCTGCTGGTGCGGGTCGACGCTGTCGGGCTCTGCTTCTCCGACGTGAAGCTGATCCGTCTGGGCTCCGAGCATCCCAAGCTGTACGGCCGCGATCTGTCGGTTGACCCCATTCGTCTCGGCCACGAGGCGACGGTGACGGTCATCGAGGTGGGCGACGATCTCGCCGACACGTACCGCACCGGTGATCGTCTCGCCATCCAGCCGGACATCTACTTGAACGGCCGCAGTGTGGCCTACGGCTACACCATCCCCGGCGGCCTGATCCAGTACCACCTGATCGGTCCCGAGATCCTCGCAGCGGACGGTGTCTCGTATGTGATCCCGGTTGCTGAGGGCATCGGCTACGCGGCAGCGGCGCTGTCTGAGCCTTGGGCATGCGTGGAAGCTGCATACACGCAGCGCCGACGGCTGTGGCCGCGCAGCGGCGGCACGGCCTGGATCATCGGCCACCCCGACGACGAGCGCAGCTACGACTTCGGCGAGACGCTTCGCGACACCGCTCGCGTCGTGCTCACTGGTGTGAGCCCGAGCACCGTCACGGCCGTACTCAAGGCCACGGGTCCGCGTACCGAGACATCTGTCGTCGATGCCTTGGAGTTGGCGGAGTACTCCTCGCTTGTCGATCGTGAGACCGATGGAGAGGGCTTCGACGACATCATTCTCCTCGACCCGAGGTCTGCCTCCGAGGTGACCGAGATCGCGCGGCACATCGCGTTTCGCGGCACGCTCAATCTCGTCAGCGAACGCTCGCTGGACGGTCCGTCGTCTATCGATTTCGGTCGTTTGCACTACGACTACACGGCCTTTGTGGGCACACGCGGCCCGAAGATTGCGGCGGCATACGGCGAGCAGCGCAATCGCTGTGATCTCCGTCCCGGCGGTTTGGCGGTATTCGTCGGCGCAGGCGGGCCGATGGGTCAGATGCACGTGCAGCGCGCGCTCGAGAAGGCCGATGGCCCCGCGGTTGTCATCGGCATCGACCCCGACCGCGGGCGCCTCGACGTGCTGGCCGACTCGCTCGGCCCGCTCGCGGAACGCTCTGGCTGCGAACTCATCGTGCTGAATGCCGACGCGTCCGATCCGGGCGTGCGTGAGCTTGTCGATCAGCGTTCAGCCGGAGCTGGTGCCGACGATGTCATCGTCACGGTGCCAGTGGCATCGGTGATGGCTTCGGCGGCGCAATTGATGAGCCCCGACGGGATGCTGGTGTTCTTCGCTGGCGTCGCCAACGGCACCACTGGGCCGCTCGACATGAGCCCGGTGTATCTGAGCAATGCTCAATACACGGGCACGTCGGGTTCGACACTGGATGATCAGGCGCTGGTGCTCGACAAGACGGCACAGGGCTCGCTGTCGCCTGACTTGAATCTGGCCGCGGTTGGCGGGATCGAAGCCGGGCGGGACGGCGTGCAGGCGATGCTCGATGGCCGGTTAGCCCACGACTCGCGCATCAACAGTGCCGTCGTACATCTGCATCAGCAAGCACCACCGCCACACGGGCAGCTATGCGGTCGTCGTCGTGGTCCTCGCCCATTTCGTGCGCTGCATTATGCGCGGCGACTGCTTCGGTAAGGCGCAGTTCCGCATAAGCCAGCGCGCCCGCTGCTCGCTCGCAAGCACCGTTCCTTGGTGTGGAACACGACACCAGCAGCGCTGCCGCGGACAAAGCAAGGATCCCGAACACGCTGCCGCTGCTCGTCAGTGGCTTTGTTACGACCACCTAGCCGGCAGACGGAAGCTGGGGCGCACCCTTCGGTGCCGGGGCGCCACCAGCAACGGTCCCCGCAACGTCGGAGGCCCCACGGAGGAGGGTGTAGAGCCAATCTGGGAATGGGGAGTGATTGTGCTCAATGTACGTGCACTTGTGGATGGGCTCCTGCCAGGTTTCGTGCTTGTTCCAACTGAAGTTGCCCTGCACAGTCCTGTACCCGACGACCATGCAGTATGTGTGGACGGGCGCAGCATCAGCGGGTTCGCTGCCGATCGAGGGCAACCCAAATGATGCGAGCGCGACGGCGAATGCCAGCAGCACCGCTACGGCTGCGAGCCACAACTTGCGCGCGACGCGGCCGAGCGCGGTTGCATCGTGCCGCCATGCGTCACTGCTGAGGAGGTCTGTCCCTGTGGACATGGTGGTTCCTTCCAATCGGGATGAGGGCTTTTGATTGCCTAATCAACCGCGCCAGCCGACAGGAAGGAACCATGTGCCCGGCTCTCGCGAGTCGGCTGGCACGGCCCAGACGGGCCGCGGTTGATTAGGCAGGCGCGAGTATCGCACATGGCCGAACCTTCACGCAATCGCGCGCTTGTTCAGCGCCTCGACGGCTACCAAAGATGGTCGGCAGTCGGTTTCTGGTTGTTCATGGACTTGCGTGACTCAGGACCGCGGCGCGTCAACCGATGTTTCGGGCGCAGCCGATCTCGTGTTCGACAAGGGATCCATCGTCGTCGCGGCCAGCGTGGACGAGCTCAAGGGTGCCTTCAAGCGTGTCAAGAAGATCGACGGCTACCGGTGGGTGGCCATCAACCGCGCCGATCTGTTCGGCGCGAACCCGCTCTCCCTTGGGTCTAAGGCCGGAATCATCGATGCTCACGGCGAGATTCTCAAGAACGCGGACATACCCCGCAGGAAGGTCTGATCGCACGCCCCAAGCCTTCGCGATTCCGCTTGGGCACGTTCGCAGCGGAACGTCGCAGATTCGGCGCAGGGTGGCGCGAAGTCGCTAGCGTTGCGGTCCGTGTCCGACCTCTTGCGGAGCTATCTGACCGTCGCAATCTTCGGCGCAGCGGCAGTCTTGATGGCCTTCACGATGTTCGGAGTCGCACGGGTCCTGCGGCCGCAGCGACCGACGCCCCAGAAGCTCATCGCATACGAGAGCGGCGTCGATCCGGTCGGCAGCGACTGGACTCAGAGCCAGATCCGCTACTACGTCTTCGCGGTGCTGTTTGTGCTGTTCGACGTGGAGGCCGTGTTCATCTTTCCGTGGGCGACGCGACTCGAGGTGTACGCCCTGTTCGGCCTGGTCGAGATGGCGATCTTCATCTTCATCCTGGTGCTGGGCCTGTTCTACGCATGGCGCAAAGGCGTCCTGCGCTGGGTGTGAGGGGCTGAGGGAATCCCGCGATGGCACTGGTCGACAAGGTCAAACTGCCCAAGCCGCTCAGCTGGCTGCTGAATTTCGGCCGGGCACGCTCGCTGTGGGTGTACCAGTGGGGCCTCGCCTGCTGCGCCATCGAGATGGGCGCCGCATTCGGCTCGCCCCGCTATGACGTGATGCGTCTGGGCGTCATCCCGTTTCCGGCCAGCCCGCGCCAAGCCGATCTGGTGGTGATCTCCGGCACCGTCACCGACAAGATGGCGCCGGTCATCCGCCGCCTGTACGAGCAGATGCCCGAGCCCAAGTACGTCATCTCGATGGGCTCGTGCGCCAACTGCGGCGGGCCGTACTGGGACAGCTACTCGGTGACCAAGGGCGTGGATCAGGTCATCCCGGTTGATGTGTACGTGCCCGGCTGCCCGCCGCGGCCCGAGGCGCTGCTGGAAGGCATCGTGCTGCTGCAGGAGCGCATCCAGCGCGAGGACATGCAAGAACGCTGGCGCGGCGAGCCGATAGTGGTGCCGACCTCGGCACCATCATCGACTCGGGTGCCGGCACCACCGGGAGCATCGAGCACTGCGTCGGCAGTTTCAGCAGGATCGGCGCAGGCGTAGCCATGGCCGACGGCACCGGCGACGAGCGGCCTGACGACCAGATGGGCGACGAGGCGCGTGAAGCGCTCGCCGCCGAACTGTCCGAGCTGCTCGGCGATGCGGTGGTGGAATCTCATGTGGAAGCCGGCCAGAACCTCTGGCTGCGCGTCGACATCGAGCAGTGGCATGCCGCGACGACAGCGCTGCGCGACGCAGGCTTCGCCTACTTCGGGTTCCTGTCGGCCATCGACTGGACCGATGCGCCCGAGGGACGCTACGAGGACACTGAATTCGACGCCGCCGGTGCCGGCGAGGACGACGACGCCTCCAGCGCCACCGCAGAGGAGACGGTCCGGCGAGGGGGCGGCGAAACCCGATTCCAATTGCTTGCGCAACTGCATTCGCCGGCCCGGCACGCCGCCGTGCTCATCAAGGCCGACGTGCCCGAGGCCGACGGCGCTCCCGCATCGGTGCCGTCGATCATCGACATCTTCTCCGGGGCCGACTGGCACGAGCGAGAGGCCCACGAGATGTTCGGCCTCGTCTTCAACGGCCATCCGAACCTGGAGCACATCTACCTGCCCACCGAGTTTGAGGGCCACCCGCTGCGCAAGGATTTCCCCTTGCTGGCTCGTGCGGTCAAGCCGTGGCCCGGCGTGGTCGACATCGAGGAGATCCCGCCCGAGCTCGAAGCCCAGCTCGAGGCCGAGGTGATGGCCGAGTTCGAAGCGTCGGGAGCGGGCGCATGAGCCCCCCGCCGACGGCATCTGCGCTGCGGGAACAGCAGGCCTACGTGGCGGCCCAAGCCGCCGATGCCCGCGTCAATGTCGAGCTCGACACCGGCGACATGACGCTCAACATCGGCCCGCAGCACCCTGCCACGCACGGCACGCTGCGCATCGCCTGCCAGCTCGACGGCGAGCAGGTCATCTCCGCCGAGCCCCTCATGGGCTACATGCACCGCGGCTACGAGAAGCTCTGCGAGGTCCGCACCTACCCCCAGTGCACCACGCTGATCAACCGCATCGACTGGCTGGGTAGCTTCGCCAACGAGGTGCCGTTCATCCTGGCGGCCGAGCAGCTGATGGGCGTGGAGGCCCCGCCCCGTGCGCAGTGGATCCGCACCATCCTGTTCGAGCTGAGCCGCATCGCGAACGTGTCGCTGTTCCTGGGCGACATGGGTGTGCAGGTCGGCGCGCTCACCCCGGTGTTCTTCGCTTTCCGTGACCGCGAGCGGGTCCTCAACCAGATCGAGGAAGTCACCGGCGGCCGATTCCACCCCAACTTCGACCGCATCGGCGGCCTCAAAGACGACATCCCCCGCGGCTGGATTGCCGAGACGCACGCCGTCATGGCCAAGATGCGCGGCTTCTGCGACGAGATGGAAGACCTGCTCATGGGCAACGAGATCTTCCAGACTCGCTGCCGCAGTGTGGGCGTGATCCCGGGCGACGTGGCGCTGAGCTACGGCCTGTCGGGCGCCAACCTCCGCGCCAGCGGGGTCGACTGGGACCTGCGCCGCGATGCCAACCCGGGCCTCGCCTGGGACCAGGTGGACTGGCGGGTCTGGACCCATCCCGACGGCGACTCGTTCGCCCGCTACTGGGTGCGCCTGCAGGAGACCCGCGAGGCCACCAAGATCGTCGACCAGCTGCTCGACGGCATCCCCTCTGGCCCGATCATGGCCAAGGTGCCGCGCATCATCAAGGTGCCCGCCGGCGAGGCGTACGTCTCCACCGAGAACCCGCTGGGCGAGATGGGCTACTACGTGGTGTCCAAGGGCGGTCTGGGCCCGTTCCGGGTGAAGATCCGCACGCCCAGCTTCAGCAACATCTCGGTGGTGCCGTGGGTGATGCGGGGCACGTACGTGCCAGACATCATCACCATCCTCGGCTCGCTGTACTTCATCCTCGGGGACATCGACCGATGACCGGGGCACTGGGCCTGGCGTACTGGGCCGAGACCAGCATCAAGCTGGGCGTGGCGCTCATCGTCATCCCCACGGCCGCGCTCATGCTGGGCTACCTGTTCCTGCTCAAGATGATGGCGTTCATGCAGAGCCGGCTCGGCCCCCAGGACGTCGGCCCCTACGGCACGCTGCAGCTCATCGCCGACGCGGTGAAGTTCCTGCAGAAGGAAGACATCCACCCCGCCGCCGCCGACCGGCGAGTCTTCCGGGCAGCCCCGGTGGTGGTGCTGGCCTCGTCGTTCCTGCTCTTCGTGGTGCTGCCCACCGGCCCCGACGCGGTGGTGGAGAACCTCGACACGGGGATCTTCTACGCGATGGCGGTCTCGTCGCTGTCGGTGCTGGGCGTGCTGATGGCGGGCTGGGCGTCGGCCAACAAGTACGCCCTGCTCGGCGGCCTGCGGGCGGCTGGCCAGCTCATCGCATACGAGCTGCCGCTGATCCTCGCCGTCATGGGCGTGGTCATCCAGGCCGACTCGCTCAACTTGCAGGAGATCGTGCGTGCCCAGGCCGAGGGCGAGATCTTCGGCTTCGGCCTGATCGGCAACCCGTTCATCCTGACGCAGTTCATCGGCTTCCTGATCTTCATGATCTCCGCCCAGGCCGAGCTGACCCAGACGCCGTTCGACATGCCCGTGGCCGAGACCGAGCTCGTCGGCGGCTTCCACGTGGAGTACACGGGCTTCCGCTTCCTGCTGTTCTTCATGGCCGAAGTGGCCACGGCGTTCGCCTTCTCGGCGCTCGCCACCGTGATGTTCCTGGGCGGCTGGTGGATCCCCGGCTTCGACTTCGACGCGCCGGTGCTCAACGTGCTCGGCCCGGTCGTGATGCTCGTGAAGATCCTGGTGGTGGCCTTCATCATCTTCTGGATCCGCTTCACCTACCCCCGCCTGCGCGAAGACCAGCTCCAGAAGTTCGCCTGGAAGGTCCTTATCCCGCTCTCGCTCGCGAACATCGTCGTGACCGGAATCTTCAAGGTGGTGCTCTAGATGCCACAACTTCCCGGACTGCTGAAAGGCCTCGGCGTGACGGCGCGCACCGCGATGCGCACGCTGTTCCCCAAGCGGGGCATACGCACGCTCATTCCCGCTCCGCAGCAGGGCTCGGTGACCGTGCAGTACCCGCACGAGAAGGAGGCCCCGCCCGACCGTGCACGGGGCGTAATCGCCCTGCACGAGGAGAACTGCACGGCCTGCATGCTGTGCTCCCGCTCCTGCCCCGACTGGTGCATCTACATCGAGGGCCACAAGGTGAAGGCCCCGCCCCGCCGGGCCGGCGGCGCGGTGCGCTCGGTCAATGTGGTCGACCGGTTCGACATCGACTACGCGCTGTGCATGTACTGCGGCATCTGCGTGGAGGTGTGCCCGTTCGACGCGCTGTTCTGGTCGCCCGAGTACGAGTACTCCGAACCGCACATCGCCGACTTGCTGCACGACCGGATCCGACTCAGCGAGTGGATGGAGACCGTGCCGGAGTTCCTCGACTACGAGCCCGGCTCGGAGCAGAAGGTGCGCAAGGTTCCCGAATTCGGCATCGATGACTTCGCGCCGGCGCGCAAGCTCGAGGCCGATGGCGCTCGCGAGCTCGCGTCTGGAGCGGGGAGCTAGGACGCCCGATGGTTGCGCAGAACATCGCCTTCGGCATCATCGCGGCCATCACCGTGGCGGCCGCGCTCGGGATGGTGACGACGCGCAACATCGTGCATGCAGCCCTGTTCCTGGTGGCCGTGCTGGGCGGTCTCGCAGCCAACTACGTGCTGCTCACCGCCGAGTTCATTGCCACCACGCAGGTGCTCGTCTACATCGGCGCCGTGATGGTGCTGTTCCTGTTCGGCATCATGCTCACCCGGGCGCCGATCGGGCGAATACCCCAGATGACCGGGGCCACCTGGCCGGTTGCCGCGCTGTCGGCACTGGCCTTGGGCGGCATCACCGTCTACGCCCTCATCGACCGCTTCGGCACCGACTCGCTGGCCACCGACAACACGGTGTTCCGCACGGCCGATGTCTCCGACTCGGTCTTCTCCCAATACATCATCCCGTTCGAAGCCGTCTCGGTGCTGCTGCTGGCCGCACTGATCGGCGCTGTCGTGCTGGCGCGCAGGGACTGAGGCGGGGGTTGAGTTCATGTTGCTGAACCAGTTCCTGCTGCTCGGTGCGCTGCTGTTTGCCGTCGGCGTCTATGGCGTGCTGGCGCGCCGCAACGGCGTGATGGTGCTGATGTCGATCGAGCTGATGCTCAACGCCGTCAACCTCAACCTGGTGGCGTTCGGGCTGCAGCACGACGTGGTGTCGGGGCAGGTCTTCGCCCTGTTCATCATCGCGGTCGCGGCGGCCGAGGTCGGCGTTGGCCTGGCCATCGTGCTGCTGCTGTACCGCAACCGCAAGTCGATCGCGGTCGACGAGTTCGACCTGATGAAGGGCTGAGCGCGCGCGTATGGACTGGATTCTCGAGAACGCGTTTCTCATCCCGCTGATCCCGGCGGTCTCGTTCCTCGTCATCCTGCTGTTCGGCCGCAGCGTCATCGGCGCCGAGCGGGTCCACAAGGTGGGCATCACCGCGGTCGGCATCGTGTGGGTGCTCTCGATGATCGCGGCGATCTCGTGGATCACCCGGGTGGAAGACAGCACCTCGTCGAAGTACGACGACGCCGAGCACGCCCAGATTGCGGTCACCGAGGGGCTGAGCGCTTCAAGCGCCGGAGGGCTCGACGGCGAGCTGCATCTCGCTGCCGAAGACGACGGCTACGGCGGCGACGGGGGCGGCTACGCCACCACCGAGCCGGTCATCTCCGAGGTCGACGGCTGGTGGTCGAGCAGCGGCGTCGACTTCGCCGTGGGCACGCTGGTGGACGGCCAGACGGTGCTGCTGCTGATCGTGGTGACGTCGATCTCGTTGCTGGTGCACATCTACTCCAGCGAGTACGTGAAGGGCGACCGGCGCTTCGTCCACTACTACGCCTTCCTGAGCCTGTTCACGGCCTCGATGCTCTTCTTCGTCATGGCCCAGAACCTGGTCCAGATGATCGTGGGCTGGGAGCTGGTGGGCGTGTGCAGCTTCGCGCTCATCGGGCACTGGTGGGAGGAACGGCCCAACACCGACGCGGCGCTCAAGGCGTTCCTGACGAACCGGGTCGGCGACATCGGCCTGCTGGTCGGCGTCATCATCCTGTTCGGCGAGTTCCAGACGTTCGACATCGACGCCATCAACCGGATGGTCGGCGAGATGGGCAGCGAAGTCCACTTCGCCATGCTCATGGCGTCGATCGCCCTCATGGCGGCGGTGTGCTCCAAGTCGGGACAGTTCCCGCTGCACACTTGGCTGCCCGACGCCATGGCCGGGCCCACACCGGTCTCCGCGTTGATCCATGCCGCGACCATGGTCGTGGCGGGCGTGTTCATGATCGGCCGGCTGTACCCGGTCTTCTTCGAGGGCTTCTCCATCGGCACCTCCTCGATCAACCTGATGGCGTTCATCGGCGGCTTCACCGCGCTGATCGGCGCCGGGCTGGCCTTCGCCCAGTGGGACATCAAGAAAGTGCTGGCGTACTCCACCGTGAGCCAGCTCGGCTACATGGTGATGGCGCTGGGCGTGGGTGCCTGGACTGCGGCCATGTTCCACCTGTTCACGCACGCCTTCTTCAAGGCATGCCTGTTCCTGGGGGCCGGCTCGGTCAGCCACGCCGCACACCACACCTTCGACATGCGGGAGATGGGCGGCCTTCGCAAGCACATGCCGCACACGTACAAGACGTTCGTGATCTCGACGCTGGCGCTGGCGGGCATCTTCCCATTCGCGGGTTTCTGGTCGAAGGACGAGATCCTGCTCGGGGCATACGAGGGCCAGGAGGGTGCCGGCTCATTCCTGTTTCTCGGCAAGTACCCGCTGATGCTGGTGTTCGGGTGCGTGGTGGCGCTGCTCACCGCTGCCTACATGACGCGGGTGATCTGGTACACGTTCTGGGGCGAGTACCGGGGCCATGGCCACCCGCACGAATCGCCCAAGGTGATGACCGTGCCGCTGTGGATCCTGGCGGTGATGGCGGTGATCGCCGGTGCGTTCAACCTGCCGACACCGGTGCTGGAGCGCGTCGGCCTCGAAGGCTTGGCGCATCTGGTGCAGACCTACGCCGAGCCCACGCACTACCTGAATGCGATCGGCCTGTCGCACCCCCCCCCGTCGTTCTGGCTGGCAGTCGTGGGCCTCGTGCTGGCGCTGGCCGGCATCGCCATCACGTTCATGTACTTCTGGCGAAACGCCGGGCCGCACGGGCTGACTGAGCGCAACCGCTACGCCAAGGCGGGGTACACCTTCCTCGAGCAGAAGTACTACCTCGACCACCTCTACACCGACATCGTGGTGGGCTCGATCAAGGCGCCGATTGCCCGTGCTGCCAATTGGGTCAACGACAACGTGATCGACAAGGTGGTCAACACCGCCGGCGAGGGGGCACGCGACAGCGGCCGCTGGGTGTACCGCTGGATCGACCAGGGAACCATCGACAACACCGTCAACGCGCTCGGCTCTGGCGCCGATTCGGGCGGTCAGGGTCTGCGGGTGATGCAGACCGGCAAGGTCCAGAACTACGGCTCGCTGCTGTTCGGCACCGCAGCCGTGGTCGCCATCGTGTTCGTGATCGTCCTGTGAGCAGTGAGATGACGCAGGCAGAGAGCCCGTCCGCTGTGACATCGGGCCGCAATCGAGAGGGAGCTTCGTAGTGGACGCAACTGGATTCGACGCTTGGACGCTGACGCTCGCGGTGTTCCTGCCGGCCGTCGGCGCGCTGGTGATGATGGCGGTGCCGCGCGCTCGCGAGCTCGAGCTGAAGATGATCGCGCTCGGCGCTTCGCTGGTCACGCTGGCAGTCGGCGTGTACCTGCTGTTCGCCTTCGACTACGGCAACGCGGGAACGCTGCAGTTCGGCGTGCACAAGGGCTGGATCGACGCGATCAATGCCGACTACATCCTGGGTCTCGACGGGCTGTCGCTGCCGCTGCTGATCTTGTCGATGGTGATCATCCCGCTGTGCGTGATCTACTCGTGGGAGCACATCCCCGAGCCGGGCAACGCCAAGGCCTTCCTGATCCTGATGCTGATCCTGGCATCGGGCATGAACGGCACCTTCGTGGCGCAGGACCTCATCTTGTTCTTCGTCTTCTTCGAGGTCGTGCTGCTGCCGATGTACTTCATGATCGGCGTGTGGGGCGGTGAGAACCGTCGCTACGCCTCGCTGAAGTTCTTCCTGTTCACGCTGTTCGGCTCGGCGCTGATGATCGTGAGCTTCGTTGCGCTGTACTTCGTGGCCACGAACGACGCAGGCGCGGCGTTGAACACGTTCGACATGAGCGAGCTCGCCGCTGCGGCGGGCGGCGACCTGGCCCGGGGCACCCAGGCGATCATCTTCGCCGGCCTCTTCATGGGCTTCGGCATCAAGGTGCCGATGTTCCCGTTCCACACGTGGCTGCCCGACGCGCACACCGAGGCGCCCACGGTGGGCTCGGTGATCCTGGCGGCCATCCTGCTGAAGCTCGGCACCTACGGCTTCGTGCGGATCGCGCTGCCATTCCTGCCCGAAGGCGCTGCGGCGTGGGCGCCGTGGATCGGCCTGCTGGCGGTGATCGGCATCATCTATGGCGCCTTGGGCTGCCTGGCGCAGACCGACATGAAACGCCTCATCGCCTTCAGCTCGGTGGCGCACATGGGCTTCGTGATGCTGGGCATTGCCACCCTGACCCCGATCGGCATCAATGCCGCCGTGTTCGGCATGGTGGCCCACGGGATCATCACCGGGATGCTGTTCTTCCTGGCCGGCTCGGTGAAGGAGCGCTACCACACGCTCGAGATCAGCCGGCTGGGCGGCCTGCTGAAGTCGGCTCCGCGCATGGGATGGATCCTGGCGATCTCGGCGATGGCGTCGCTGGGCCTGCCTGGCTTGGCAGGCTTCTGGGGCGAGTTCCCGGCGATCCTGTCGGCCTACAGCCCCGGCGCAGGTCTGTCCGAGGAGACCTTCCGCACCTACATGGTGATCGCCGCCGTGGGCACGGTGTTCGCTGCGGGCTACCTGCTGTGGCTGTTCCAGCGCAGCGCATTCGGCGAGCCCAAGCCCGAATGGGAAGGCCACGTGATTGCCGATGTGAACCGTTACGAGTGGGCCGCGTGGACGCCGCTCATCATCGCGATGGTGCTCTTCGGCTGGGTCCCCGGGCTGATCTTCGGCGTGGTCGATGACGTGTCCATCGGTATCGCCGAGAGCATCAGCACAGCGGTAGGCGGAGGCTGAGCATGAACCTCGGGGCACTTCTCGCGTTTGTGCGGCCGGATCTCGACTGGCACGCGCTCGCGCCCGAATTGACCCTGCTGGCGGTGGGCACGCTGGTGACCGTCGCCGACATCGCACTCGACGACAAGGCCAAGCGGATGATGCCGACGCTGACCGGCATCGGTTTGCTGGTCACGCTCGTGCCGATCCTGACGCTGGCGGTGGACGGCGCTGAGCGACCCATGTTCGGCGGCGCCTACGTGGTCGACGACTTCTCGCTGGTGCTCAAGGCGCTGTTCATCCTGGTCGGCTACGTGGTCGTGCTCATGTCGGTCGACTACGTGCGCGAGGGCGACTACTACGAGAACGAGTACTACACGCTGCTGCTGACATCGCTGCTGGGCATGGTGATGATGGCCAGCTCGCGCGACCTCGTGAGCGTGTTCGTGGCCTTGGAGCTGCTGTCGATCCCGGCATACATGCTGGCTGCCTGGCGCAAGGGCGGGCCCCGTTCCAACGAAGCCGGCTTGAAGTACTACCTGATGGGGGTCTTCGCCTCGGCGGTGATGCTGTACGGCATGTCGCTGGTGTTCGGCGTGGCCGGCGACACCGACTTCGGCACCATTGCCGCCGCGCTGAGGGGCGAGGGAGCAAGCCCGATCGTCATCGTGGCGATCCTATTCGTGCTGATCGGCTTCGCCTTCAAGGTGTCGGCGGTGCCGTTCCACACGTGGGCGCCCGACACCTACGAGGGCGCCCCCACGCCGGTGACGGCGTTCCTGTCGGTGGCGTCGAAGGCAGCGGGTTTTGTGGCGCTGCTGGGCCTGGTGTTCGTGGCCTTCGAGGGTGCAGCCGATGTGGTGCAGCCGTTCTTCTGGGTGCTGGCCGCGGTGACGATGACCGTCGGCAACCTGATCGCGCTGCGCCAGACGAACATCGTGCGAATGCTGGCGTACTCGGGCGTGGCGCAAGGCGGCTTCATGCTGGCGCCCTTCGCTGTGGCGTTCGAAGACGACGCTTGGCAATTGCCGGGCACCGACATCACCACGACGCCCTACTTCGCGATTGTCGTGTATGCCGTCATCTATGCCTTCATGAATCTCGGGGCGTTCAGCGTGGTGCTGGCAGTGTCGCGGCGGACCCGCTCAGGCGAGATTTCGAGCTACGGCGGGCTGTTCAGCTACGCGCCTGGCATGGCGGTGCTGATGACGCTGTTCCTGGCGGCGCTGGCGGGCATACCGCCGGCGAGCGGCTTCTTCGCCAAGTTCGTTGTTTTCTGGGCCCTCGCTGGTGCGGGTACGCCCGCCGGTTGGGTGCTCGCCGTCATCGTGGCAGTGAACGCAGTGATCGCGTTCGGCTATTACGCCCGGGTACTGCAGCAGATGTGGTTCGAGCCGGTGCCCGAGATGGTGGCGCTGGGGGTCGATTCCGGAGGCGACGACGAGCTCGATTTCGCCGAAGCAGCCGATGCGACGGCCGAGCAGGACGAGCACGGCGATGCATGGTTGGCCACCGAGACCCGTCAGGCCACGATGGTGCGCTTCACCCCGGGCAAGATCCCCATGACCGGAGCATTGGCGGCAGCACTGGCGATCACGGCGATCGCCACCCTGGCATTCGGCGTCCTTCCAGGTTTGGTGAGTCACTTCGGCGAAGTCGCAACGTTCCACTTCGGCGGCTGATTCCGGCCGCCGCCTGCCATTCGCTGGCGGCGCACCCGACACACTGCCCTTATGCGTCCATAATTTCGTGTATTTTCGATATAAATGAATTGATATCACCTGCAGAGGAGCGCTAGAACCATCGCTGCCTCGCCAACGCGTCAGAGCGGTGCGCTCGTGCGGCAGACTGGAGATAGTGACCATGACCGAGACGGCGATCCTCAGCGCCATCATCATCGCCCAGTTCACCGTGCTGGCCGGCATGATCATGTACATCGCGCAGCGGCTTGAGCGGCGCATGGACGGCCTCGACGCCCGCATGGACCGGCTCGACGCCCGCATGGACCGGCTTGAAGAGCGCATGGACCGGCTTGAAGAGCGCTTGCGCGTGGTCGAGCTTCAGGTCGCTGGGCTCATCGGGCGACTCTTCGGGGAAGATCCCCAAGCATTTGAGAGCTTGGGCGCCGCGCCGGACATTGAGTCGGCTGAGGCGCCGGCTGCCACGACATAGTGGTCGCCGCTGGGAGCAGGTCGCAAGACACGCCTGCCTCGGCGCTTTCTGACGGCAGACCGCCCGTCCGCCGTTTTGACGAGTTCATGGATGAGGCGCTGTACGGCGCTTCGGGCTTCTACGTGCGCGGTGGACGACCGGCGGCTCGGGGCGGTGATTTTGCGACGTCGCCCGAGCTCGGCACGCTGTTCGCCCGATGCGTCGCCGGCTACCTGGACCGCACGTGGGATGAACTCGGCCGGCCCGATCCGTTTGTGGTGGTCGAAGGCGGCGCCGGCCGGGGGACTCTGTGCCGCGATGTGCTCGCGCAGGTTGCGGCGTGCCGCGATGCCGTGCGGTACGTGATGGTCGAGCGGGTGGACTGGCAGCGCGACGACGGGCTCGCCCGGATCGCCGATGCTGACGTGTCGGAGCGCGTCGCCGCAGTGCCTGATCTTCCCGCTGGCCCGTTCGTGGGTGTCGTGCTCGCCAACGAGTTGCTCGACAACCTGCCGTTCCGCCTGCTCGAACGCTCGGAAACTGGCTGGCAGGAGATACATGTTGCGCCTGAAGGTGCCGTCGAAGTGCTGCGCGATGGGCCGGCCGATGCGGCGGCGATGGTCGAGGCGTTGGCCCCTGACGCCGCGCCGGGTGCGCGTGTGCCGCTGCAGCTGAAAGCCGCGGTCTGGGTCCGCCGGGCGCTGCGATCGCTCGAGCGAGGTCGGCTGCTGACGTTCGACTACGGCGTGCGTTGTACCGCCGAGCTGGCACAGCGTCCGCAGAGCGAGTGGCTGCGCACCTACCGGTCCCAACGCCGAGGGCATGAACCGCTGGAAGCACCAGGCACCGCGGACATCACCTGTGATGTCGCGTTCGACCAGCTGCCGCCAGGTGCCACGTTGAGCACCCAGGCCGAATGGCTTGCGGCGGCCGGCATCGACACGATGACAGCGGACGCTCGGGCACTGTGGCAGCGAAGCCGATCCCACCCGACGGCCGAGACTCTTGCCGCCCGAAGGCTGCTCGACGAAGCAGCCGCGCTCACCGACCCTGACGGCATGGGCGCCTTCCGGACCGCCGAGTGGCGAGTCGGCTGAGCGCGACGTAGCAAATCCCGTAGTCCAGTGCCCCGGCGCTTGGTCCTGCCGAACTGTGGTTGCGGATCAAGTTCTCGTCCGGGCTTAGAGCGTTAGCGGATTGATAAAACGACTGTATGCAATCGCATCGTCTGTCGTGTCGATGCTGCAGGTCAGAGACCCATCCAGAGGCGATTCCACGGCTCGAAATCGTTCAGAGCCGATCTATCCGCGCGGCCTCT